>JBKBPL010000030.1:0-7985 GCA_046293075.1 Hyphomicrobiaceae bacterium
GATCTGGGCTACTTCGACGACGAGACATGCAGGCTCGAACCGGTCGAAAACCCGTTCGGACCAAAAGTGTTACCCATGTCTCCGGTATAAAACGTAACCTATGTGTCCAGAATGGACCGTTCACAAATGGCGCGCCGGGAAGGATTCGAACCCACGACCCCCAGATTCGTAGTCTGGTGCTCTATCCAACTGAGCTACCGGCGCGCGGCGTCCCGGGGCCGGCATCGGGACGCGGATCGACAGGCGCGGGCGAAGCCCGCCGTCGAGGCTCGCCCTATTACACGCTCGCGCCGGGAAGTGCAAGCCAGCCGCGGCAGTGGCCTGAGGCGGCCTCATCCTGGCCCGCTCCCGGCCTGCCGAGCGCGCCGCCATGGCCCGCACATCAGCTCAGAAGCTGGCCACCATCGACCGTTATGGTCTGGCCCGTGACCCAGCTCGCGAGGTCGCTGACCAGGAACAGCGCGACGGCTGCAATCTCCTCGGGCGCGCCGAAGCGGCCCCAGGGAATGGACTTGAGCGTTGCCTGATAGAGCGCGGGGTTGGCTGTCTTGCGCTGGTCCCACACCCCGCCCGGGAACTCGATCGAACCGGGCGCGATCGCGTTCACGCGGATGCGCTTGCCGGCGAGCATGAGCGCCTGTGACTGCGTGTAATTGATCACGGCCGCCTTCACTGCCGCATAGGGGGCCGAGCGCGCGCTCGCCCGGTAGCCGGAAATCGACGAGATGTTGACAATCGCGCCGCCACCAGCCTTCTCGATGTGCGGGATTGCTGCATGCGAGGCGCGCACGGTCGCCAGCACGTCGATCGTGAGGCTCGCGGCCCAGCCCGCCTCGTCGTCGGCCATACCAAAGCCGGAGGCGTTGTTGACCAGGATGTCGATGCCGCCGAGCGCGGCCGCGGCGCTCTCCACATAGCGCGCTATCGCGCCGACATCCGCGAGATCACATGCCTGCCAGTGGACCTGGCCACCTTTCTGGCCGATGTCGGCGGCGGCCGCCTTGAGCCCTTCCGCGCCGCGCGCGCAAATCGACACGCTGGCCCCCGCCGCTGCGAATGCGAGCGCGATCGAGCGCCCGATGCCGCGGCTGCCGCCGGCGACGACCGCGCGCCGCCCCTTGAGTGATATGTTCATTCAGCCGCTCTCCCTGCTGCCGTACGTGCGGGCCGGACCGTTCAGCGCCCTGCGCGTGACCGTGCCGCCGCTATGGCCGCCTCGAGAACCACCCGATCCCCGATATGGTTCTTCAACAACAGCACGAGGCGGACATTAAGCCGCGCACTTTCATCTTCCGACAATCCCTCGTGGGCCGCCATCAGCAGAGCATAGAGGTCATCCCCGCCCGTGCCGAGGTTCCAGGTGGTCGTCAGCGGCGTATCTGTCATGCGCTTGGTGTCCCGGTTCTGGTGTTCACTGGTCCTCGATGCTGCGGCCCCGCGCGAACATTGGCAGCGACGGGGGCGGGAGGCCCATGGATCTCCTCGCGTGATGCAGAGCGACAAGTTCACTCCGCGCTGGGGCGCGCACTCCGGCGCAGATCTTGATCATCCGAGGAGGTCCCCTTTGGCGCGCGTGAGCGCGTGCGCGATGTCGGCGGCGGAGGGATCCCGGAAGCGCGCGGCAACATGTTGGTCCGGCCGGATAAGATAGGCGACGCCCGGTCGGCCGTCGTAGCGGTCCGCGACCAGGCCGTTCGCATCCTGCACGTCGCCTGAGGCGCCGACGATCACGCGACGAACGCCGGGCGGCGTCCCCGGCAGCGTCTCGAACCCCAGCGCGACGAAGCTGCCGCCAAGGTGATTGAGGAGCCAGCCATCCGCGCGCCCTGTGCGGATCGGCGCATCGAGGCAAGGGGCCCCGGGGACCATCTCTCCGCCGAGACCCGACGCGTCGGGCGTCTCGAGCGGAAAACCGGCGAGCGAGCACGGCCGCGACAGGCGCCCCGAGTTGACGAGGTGACGTGCGAACGGATACGGGCCGGCGAGCGCCAGCACCTCGTCACGGAAGAGACGCTCCATGCGCGACTTCGGCGTCATGAAGCCCGTGGCGCGGGCGGAGTTGAGGATGTTCTCGTCGGCACCGTGGATGCGCTCGGCATTGTAGGTCTCAAGCAGCGCCCGCGGCGCCTCCCCCTTCAGCACAGCGGCGAGCTTCCAGCAGAGATTGTCCACGTCCTGGATGCCGCCGTTGCCCCCTCGTGCACCGAAAGGCGAGACAATGTGTGCGCTGTCTCCGGCGAAGATCACGCGGCCATGGATGAAGCGTTCGAGCCTCCGGCACTGGAAGCTGTAGACGGAGATCCAGTCGAGTTCGAAAGGACGATCGCCGACCACGGCCTTGATGCGCGGGATGACGCGCTCAGGACGGCGCTCCTCTTCGGGATCTGCGCCGGGGCCAAGTTGCAGATCAATCCGGTAGAGGTTGTCGGGCTGCTTGTGCAGGAGCGCCGACTGGCCGTCATGGAACGGCGGCTCGAACCAGAACCACCGCTCGGGAGGAAACTCGGCCGTCATCTCAACGTCGGTAATGAGGAAGCGCTCCTCGAAGGCGCGACCGATGAAGTCGAGGTCCAGGCAGCGACGCACCGTGCTGCGCACCCCATCGCAGGCGACGAGATAATCGGCGGTCAGGCGATAGCGCCCTTCCGGCGTTTCGACTTCCGCCCAGGCATGGTCGTTCTCCTGCCCGACAGCGGCCACCCGGCTCATGAACCGCAGCTCGATCAGATCGGGAAAGTCGCGCGCACGGTCGATCAGATATTCTTCGACGTAGTACTGCTGGAGATTGATGAAAGCCGGTCGCTTGTGTCCCGGCTCGGGCAGCAGATCGAAGGCGTAGACCTCACGCTCACGATGAAAGAGCCGGCCGACTTTCCAGGTGACGCCCTTCGCCACCATGCGGTCGCCAACGCCCAGACGATCGAAGATCTCGAGCGTGCGCTTGGACCAGCAGATCGCCCGCGAGCCCGTGGACACGACATTGCTTTCGTCGATCACGACCGACGCAATGCCGTGAAGCGCCAGGTCGATCGCGGCCGCAAGCCCTACCGGCCCGGCGCCGATGATCGCAACAGGCCAACGCCGTCCTGCGCGGCCATTCAGTTCCGCTGGCCGCACGAACGGAAAGATGGGTGAGCAATAGCGTGGCATGTCGGCATTCCGCAGCGCGCGGGGAGAGCTCAACTTGCCCCTCTTCCCGTCCTTACGGGGAGAAGGGCCGTGTCGGGTCTTGGACTTCTATCGTCGGCCCCACCCTAGTGTCCCGATCGCGAAGTCCGTCACCATCTGCTGCGGGCTCTCAATCGAAGTTCGCGATCGAAAGGACACGCTTCCAGTGTGGTTCAGATTCCGAAGTCCGCCTCCGACGCCTACCGCAACGTGGTGGCGGACCTCGGAATCACCACACTAGCCCTGCAGCGCGGCCCACATCTGGCGGTCCCGCTCCGCCGTCCAGATGCGCGGCGTGTCGATGCCGAGCGCCTCATCGTACGCACGCGCAACATTGAAGGGCAGACAATGCTCATAGATCGCGTAGCTCGAGAACTTCGGATCACATTCGGCGCGGCAGGCATCCCACGCCTCCTTGAGCGAGCCACCACGCCGCGCCACCCGGGCAACAGGGCGATAGGTCGAGCGGACGAAGTCAGCGGTGAGGTCGAGCGCCTCGTTGACCTGCGCGGTGCCGACGAGCGCGCCGCCGCGCCCCGGCGCGATCGAATCCAGTCCGTAAGCGCGAATGGCTTCGAGCGTGGCGGGCCAGTCATTGAAATGGGCGTCGCCGCAGTAGCAGGCGGAGTGATACTCGACGATGTCGCCGGTCATCATGACGTTGGCATCTGGCACATAGGCGACGATATCACCGGCGGTGTGCGCCCGGCCGAGGAACATGAGCTCGACCGGACGCTTGCCGAGATCGACGCTCATGCGCTGACGGAAGGTCATGGTCGGCCAGGTGAGCCCGGGAATGGACTCATGACCCTGAAAGAGGCGCGGGAAGCGGCCGAACTCGGAGTCCCAGTCTTCCTGTCCGCGCTCGTGGATCATGGCATGGCACTTTTCAGAAGCAATGATCTCGCTCGCGTTGAAGGCCGAGGCACCGAGCACGCGCACAGCGTGATAGTGCGAGAGCACGACGTACTTGATGGGCCGATCGGTGACCTTGCGGATGTGCTCGATGACCTTGCCGGCAAGGCGCGGCGTCGCTTGCGCGTCAACGATCATCACGGCGTTGTCACCGATGATGACGCCGGTGTTCGGGTCACCCTCGGCCGTGAAGGCGAAAAGATTGCGCCCGATCTCGGTGAACGAGATCTTTTTCTCGGTCATGTCGCCGACCGATGCGAACGCCTTACCGCTCATGAGGCCTCCCGCCGCTGTTCTCGTGGTATGTAATCAAGGCTTGCCATTGAACCGTTTCTCAAGGCCGTCCCAGCAGGCAGCATAGTCCAGCTGCAATGTCTCGAGCTCGGCGGCGAAGCGCGTCAAGTGCTGGGGAAAGCGCGTCTCGAACATGAAGGCCATGGTGCCGGTCAGCTTCACGGGCTTCAGCTCGACCGTGCTCGCGTGCTCGAAGGCCTCAGTATCGGGGCCGTGCGGCAGCATGCAATTGTGCAGGCTCATGCCGCCCGGGACGAAGCCCTGCGGCTTGGCGTCGTAGACGCCGTAGATGAGTCCCATGAACTCCGACATGATGTTCATGTGGTACCAGGGCGGGCGGAAGGAATGCTCGGCCACGAGCCAGCGCTCGGGGAAGATGACGAAGTCGACGTTGGCCGTACCGGCCGTTTCCGATGGCGCGGTCAGCACGGTGAAGATCGACGGATCGGGGTGATCGAAGAGGATGGCACCGACCGGCGAGTAGGTCCTGAGGTCATACTTGCAGGGCGCGTAGTTGCCGTGCCAGGCGACGACATCGAGCGGGGAATGGCCGATCTCGGTGACATAGAACTTGCCAGCCCACTTCACGGTGAGCCGGCAGGGCTTTTCCTTGTCCTCGAAGGCCGCAACGGGCGTCTTGAAGTCACGCGGATTGGCGAGGCAGTTGGCGCCGATGGGACCGCGATCAGGCAGCGTGAACTTGGCACCGTAGTTCTCGCAGACATAGCCGCGAACCGGGCCATCGATCGGCAGGGCCTTGAATTTGACGCCGCGCGGGATGACGCAGACCTCGCCGGGGCCGACCTCCATGATGCCGAACTCTGTGAAGAAGCGCGCTCGTCCCTGCTGGGGCAGGATCAGCATCTCACCGTCGGCATTGTAGAAGTATTCATCCTCCATGGGCCGCGTCATGAGCATGACGTGGGCCGCCATGCCGGCCTGCGTATTGACGTCGCCGGCGGTGGTCATGGTGCGCATCCCATCAACAAACGAGAGCGGCTCGGTCGGAATGGGCACAGGCCCCCAGCGCAGCTGCCCGATCGGCAGCTCGTGCTCATCGATAGCCGGCGCCGTCTTCCAGTAGGGCACGGCGATCCTCTTGAAGTGGCTCGCGTGGCGCACGGACGGGCGGATGCGATAGAGCCACGAGCGCTCGTTGGTGCCGCGCGGCGCCGTGAAGGGCGAGCCCGACAATTGCTCGGCATAGAGCCCGTAGGCGCACCGCTGCGGCGAATTCTGCCCCTGCGGGAGCGCCCCCGGCAGGCACTCCGTCTCAAAATCGTTGCCGAAGCCCGGCATGTAGGTGAGTGTCACGACGTTGGCCTCCCCAGTTTGTGCGCCACGGCAGGACCCCGACCGCTTGGCGCGCCTGATCCCGCTCCGCTTTCTACATTGCACCCCTTGCCTCTAAGCAACTTTGCCAAGCGTGACCAGAGGGTTGCAACAGCCTTCCGTGAGGCTCGCACCGTGGCCCTTTAGCATCTTCCCGGGCGCCATATCTGTCGCTCGCTTGACTTCGCACTTGCCAGATCGCTCCGGCAACGCAGATGGTTTTTACTTGCAGACGATCCGTTTGAGCAACGACCCAATGCGCTTCCGCACCGCCACAGCAGCCCTCGCCGGAGCCGTGTTTCTTGCTACGTCCGCCTCCCCCGGATTGGCCGGGCCGCTCGATGTCAAAGGCCCTGAGATCGAGGCGGGCGAGACGGAGATCTCGACCAATCATTCGTTTCAATCCGGCTTTCCGCCAAATGCCGATCGCGTCCGGCACAGTTTCGAATTCGCTGCCGGCTATGCCTTCTCCGACCGCTTCAAGGCCGGGGCAAAATTGAACTTCGATCGCCCGATCGGCGACGACACGCAGCTCTCCACCGCGGGCATCGAGGCCCAAGTCTATATTGGCAAGCTCGGGCCCGCGATTTGCCTCGCCTGGTTCACCGGACTCGACATGCGCGTTCACCGCGACGAGACCAACACGCTTGTCTTTGGCCCGGTGGTCAAGTTCGGCAGCGATGCGCTTTCGCTCACGCTCAACCCGCTCTTCGAGCACACATTCGGGCGTAACCGCGAGGACGGCCTCGCCTTTGTCTATGCAGCAGGTCTCAAGACGGAGCTGCGCGAAGGTCTCGCCATTGGCATTGAGGCGCACGGCTCTATCCCCGACATCGGCAATGCCCCGGGCGTAGATTTCCAGGAACACCGCATCGGTCCGGTCGTGTACATCGACCGCGAAGTAATCCCGGCCCGAGGCGGAGATGGCGCAACCAAGCTCGCGCTCGAGATCGGGGCCTTCGCCGGGCTCACTGATGCCACGCCGGACTGGACAGGGAAGATCAAGGCTGCCCTGACTTGGTAGCCCGGGACGCACGCTCGCTGACGCGCTCTGAATATCGTTGCCGTTCACGCACATGTTTCCCTTGAACCACGCGTCACGATGCCCCGGCTCGCAATCGCGTCGTCGTGCTGCCAAGCTCGCCTGCCACTGTCGCACCAGCGTGACAAACAGGCGAGGAGATCATGCGTACGTCCAATATCTCGCTTGCACTTTTGGTATCGGCACTGCTTGCCGGCACGGCCGCGGTTGCCCTGGGGGAGCCGCTGGATAAGGCCGTTCCGGCCGTTCCGGCCATCGAGGGTCCCGAGAGCGATGCCCCCACTGAGCTGCGCTTGGATCTCGACCTGACGTGGCAGATCCCTGATCTGAGCGGCGAGCCGTTCGGCGGCCTCGGCACGGCGCCTGCCGCTCAATCCGGCGTGGCACCGGCGACCTTCCCCAAGCCGGAGGCACAGAGTGCGATCGCCCGTGCCATCAAGTCCGGCTATTCAGTTGCCACAGAGCCCGAGCATTTCCCTGCCGAGCTGAACAGAGGATACGTCATCACGGACCGGCTCAGGGCCGGCATCCGCGCAGGCTTCAACGCCCCGGTCGGCGACGAGATGCGATTGACGGCTGCCGGCGCCGAGACCGAGCTATCGCTCGGGCAACTGGGGCCGGCAATCTCCTGGGGCTGGCATGTCGGCCTCGATATGGCCCTGGAGGCCAGCGGCAGAAACGCGATCGAGGCCGGGCCACAGTTCAAAGTTGGCGGGGATCGTCTCGCGCTGACGATCAACCCGAAGCTGGCGCACAGCTTCGGCGCCCATGACGAGAGCGAAGTCGCACTGGCCTACACAGCCGGGCTGAAGAGCGAGATCACATCGGGCGTCGCCCTCGGCATCGAGGCTTTTGGCGCGACGTCGGATATCGCCACGGTCCCCGGCACGGCCCTGCAAACGCACCGCACGAGTTCGGGCATCTACGTCGGTCTCGGGCTCCTCCCTCAGCCGATTCCCGCCTTGAACGCGTCCAGGTTCTCGCTCGAACTGGGCGCACTCGCCGACATCAAGGAGGCGCAGCCGGACTGGACGGGCAAGCTCAAGGCTGCTGTGACTTGGTGACCTCGGCTTTCCTTTCTGACTGGCCCTCCTGATTGGGCCAACCCGACGCGCGTCAATGCACCGCGCATCGATGCGCGCGAAACAGAAGCGGGGGGGCGAGGGGGCCCCCGACACAAATCAGAAGGGCGGGAAGCCAAGATTATAAGAAAATGGGGGTGGGCGGTGACCCC
>JBKBPL010000030.1:7995-47484 GCA_046293075.1 Hyphomicrobiaceae bacterium
GGGGCTCCTAGGAGCCCCGCTTCACGTCTCTGACTGCCGGGAAGCAATGATGATCAGAAAGTGGCCTTGGCCGTTCCCACAAAGCGGGCGCCGCAGTGGAAGAGCCGGGTGCTCTGGCAGAAATCCAGATCCGAATCCCAGTAGCGCAGATCAAGCGAGAAGCGCTCATGGAAGCCGAGCGTCAGGCCCGCATTCCAGTACGTGTACTCGTCGGTGCCGAAGGCTCCAAAGTATGCCGCATCGTCACCCCACTGGTGACCGACGAGTGCGCTGAACGTGAGCGCGATATTGTGGACCTTCGGAAGTTCCTGAGAGATCGAGCCCTCAACAGTCCAGACGTCGCCCGTCTCACCCGTGTAATCCGGAGAGTAGAAGCCGGTCACGCCGATCGTGCCACCCTTCCAGGGCTCCACGCTGGCACCCGCCTTCACCTCCCAATAGTTCAACTCCGCGCCCGCGTCGCGAGCGCCCGGGTACGTGTAGTAGATGACGCCGAAATCGAACGAGACCGGGCCGAGCTTGGGCTTGATGCCGGCGACGATGTCGACTTCGGAAGTGGCGATACTGCGCCCGGCGATCGTCTCGCCGAAATCAATGGTCGAGGCCCAGACGCCAGCGTAGAGGATGCCATAGGTGAGATCGAGCCCAGCTTGCACGGCGGGGTTCTTGTTCGACTGGCTCATGCCACGGAACACGTAATCGTTCGTAACCGCGAAGCTCGCGGACCACTCAAGCATTCTGCCGGTCGGCGCCGGATCGTCCTTCAGACCGCCGGCTGCAGCCGGCCCGACGAGAAACGCAAGCGCCAACGCCCCCGCGATGCTCCTCGCCCCTGTCCCGGTCGTCGTGATCATGGCAATCGTCCCTTCGTGTCCCGTAGGAAGTCCCCGAAAATTCCCTGCATGTGACACGAATGTTGCGGATCGGCCCTGTCCGACGCAAGCTGAGCTTTGCTGATTTTGCAACGTTGCAGGCCGACCGTGGCGTATCCGTAACACTTTGGCGCTTATAGCCATTTGCCGGGCCCAAAGTGCCTCCAAACTAGTCATAATCCTTGCGCCCGATGCCTCATTTCGGGGCAATTGATCGCTGGATAGTTCCCTGTTGCCTGCAGCCGGAGCCCTTGTCCGACGGCCACATGCGCGCGATGATCCCTTGCCCCACTGCGCGTAGCGTCAAAGGCGGCGACTCAGTCGCTGCCCAGCCGCCCCGGGTGGGCCGGCGCCAAGACGTCACGTTGGGCAGAGCAGACGGTGGCAGGAGCACAGATCAAAGGCCCTCGAACGGCACTTGTGACGGGCGCCGCCCGCCGCATTGGCCGGGCGATTGCGCTCGATCTCGCCAGGAACGGCTGGCGCGTCGGCGTTCACTATGCCGCCTCGCGTTCTGAAGCCGAGGCCGTGGTGGCCGAAATCCGGACCAGCGGCGGTCAGGCAGCCCCGCTCAGCGCGGACCTTGCCCGCGCCGCCGAGGCCGAATCCCTGCTGCCACGGTGCGCCGAAGCGCTCGGGGCGCCCCAATTGCTGGTCAACAGCGCCGCTCTTTTCCTCGATGACCGCCTTGAAACCCTCGATCCCGGCCAGTGGGATCGTCAGCACGCCGTGAACCTGCGGGCCCCCATCCTGCTCGCCAAGGCTTTCGCTGCGCACCTGCCCAGCGGCGATCAAGGCGTGATCGTCAACATTATCGATCAGCGCGTGTGGCGCCTGACGCCCGAGTTCTTCTCCTACACGATCGCCAAGGCCGGGCTCTATGCCGCGACCCGCACGCTCGCCCAGGCGCTGGCGCCGCGCATCCGGGTGAACGCGATCGGTCCGGGCCCCGTGCTGGCCAGCGTGCATCAGACGCCCGAGGCCTTCGCCGCCGAGGTCGCCAACACGCCGCTCCGGCGCGCGACCCCGCCCGAAGAGATCGCCGCCGCCGTCCGCTTCATCCTTGACGCACCGTCGATGACCGGCCAGATGATCGCCCTCGATGCGGGCCAGCACCTCCCTTGGCCGGTGCCATGGCCGGCGCATGGAACGGATTGACGGATGCTGCACCTCAAGGGCCGCCGCGGCTCTGGCAAGCCGAAGATTGTGCGAGAGCCCGACCCCGTGATCGCCGCATGAGCGCCCCATGACCGAGCCGCTCGCACCTCAGGGCCCCTCAGCCGGCCGACCGCTCCGGCGCGTCTTCGTGCGCGATCTCGAGCTCATGGCGTCGATCGGCGTCTACGAGCTCGAGAAGCGCTACGAGCAGCGCATCATCGTCTCGGTCGATCTACTGGTCGTCGACGACTACGATGGTCAATCGGACAACTTGAGCGCCGTGCTCGACTACGGCTCCGTCATCTCCGGCATTCGCACGATCGTGGAAGGCGGCCACACGAACCTGCTCGAGACCCTGGCCGAACGGATTGCCGCGCGCTGCCTCGGCGATCCGCGGGTCGAGCGCGCCGTCGTGCGCCTGGAGAAGCCCGACATCGTCCCCGGGTGCCGGACCGTCGGCATCGAGATCGTGCGCGACCGTGCTAGAGAATGAACTTCGAGAGATCGGTGTTGCGGGCAAGATCGCCAACGCGCGCACGCACGTAAGCCCCGTCGACCGTAACCGAGGTGCCGCCGCGATCGGACGCATCGAACGAGATTTCGTCGAGCACGCGCTCGACGACGGTGTGCAGCCGCCGTGCCCCGATATTCTCGATGGTGGCGTTCACCGCCACGGCGATATCCGCGATCGCATCGATGGCGTCATCCGTGAAATTGAGGGTCAGGCCCTCGGTCGCCATCAGCGCGATGTACTGCTTGATGAGGCTTGCCTGGGGCTCCGTGAGAATGCGGCGGAAGTCCTCGCGCGTTAGCGGTTTCAGTTCGACGCGGATCGGGAGACGGCCTTGCAGCTCGGGGAGCAGGTCCGATGGCTTGGCGAGATGGAAAGCACCCGAAGCAATGAAGAGTATGTGATCGGTCTTGACGGGACCATACTTGGTCGCAACCGTCGTCCCCTCGATCAGCGGCAGCAGATCGCGCTGAACGCCCTCGCGGCTGACATCCGCGCCGCCGCGGCCGGCGACATCGCTGCGCGAGCAGATCTTGTCGATCTCGTCCAGGAATACAATGCCGTTGTTCTCGACGAGCTTTACGGCCTCCACCGCGATCTGGTCGCTGTCGATCAGCTTGTCGCTCTCCTGACTGATAAGCTGCTCGTAGCTCTGCCCGACCGTCAGGCGCCGCGTCTTCATGCGCTGGCCAAAGGCCTTGCCGAGCATCTCGCTGATATTGACCATACCGACCTGGCCGCCCGGGATATCGAAGGTTGGGAAAGCCGGTCCACTGTCCGCCACCTGGATCTCGATCTCCTTGTCGTTGAGCTCGTTCGCCCTGAGGCGCTTGCGGAAGGCCTCGCGCGTCGTCGGCTGCGCACCCGCGCCCACAAGCGCGTCGAGCACGCGCTCCTCGGCGTTCTTCTCGGCGAGCGCCTTCACCTCCCGCCGCTTCGCGTCGCGCACGAGCGCGAGGCCGACTTCCACGAGATCGCGCACGATGCTGTCGACGTCGCGCCCCACGTACCCGACCTCGGTGAATTTCGTCGCCTCGACCTTGAGGAAAGGCGCACCCGCCAGCCGCGCAAGGCGGCGTGAGATCTCGGTCTTGCCGCAGCCCGTCGGGCCGATCATCAGGATGTTTTTCGGCTGGACCTCCTCGCGCAGCTCGCCTTCAAGCTGCTGGCGCCGCCAACGGTTCCGGAGCGCGATCGCGACCGCCCGCTTGGCGTCCTGCTGGCCGACGATATAGCGATCGAGCTCGGAGACGATTTCACGGGGGGAGAAATTGGTCATTCAGTGACTACCTCGTGCTGCGGCCACCCGGACGGCGCCGCCCCTGCTGTTATCTGGCGCTCCGCCGCCCCCGGGGCAAGCCCCTTTGCAGCTCACCGGGGCGCACGTGTAGCCCAGCAGCCTGCAGCGTGCCGGGTCGGACGATTCCCATTGCGTCGGAGGTCGCATCGGTGGACTCTGCGACAAGCGCGGCGACACGCCCCGAAATGGCCAGATCGAACTGCCCCGAAGAGGGTGACGCCGTTGGGGAGGACCGAGGGAGGACGACGTGAGCGACACGACGGAGCAGGCCGAGGCGCCCAGCCGGATCGACTTCGAGACGGCGCCCGAGCGCTACCGGCACTGGCGTATTGTGGTCAACGGCCCCATGGCCGAGCTGATCCTCGACGTTGACGAGAACGCCACCTTGCGGCCCGGCTACCAGCTCAAGCTGAACTCCTATGACCTCGGCGTGGATATCGAGCTCGCCGATGCCGTGCAGCGGCTGCGGTTCGAACACCCGGGCGTCAAGGTCGTGGTGCTGCGCTCGGGCAAGGAGCGTGTGTTCTGCGCCGGTGCCAATATCCGCATGCTCGCCGGCGCAAGCCACGCCCACAAGGTCAATTTCTGCAAGTTCACGAACGAGACGCGCTTCGCCATCGAGGACGCGAGCGCGGCGTCGGGTCAGCGCTACCTCTGTGCCATCGAGGGCTCGGCAGCAGGGGGCGGGTACGAACTGGCCCTCGCCTGTGATGAGATCATCCTCGCCGATGACGGCAACTCGAGCGTGTCATTGCCCGAGCTGCCGCTGCTGGCGGTGCTGCCGGGCACTGGCGGTCTCACGCGCGTGACCGACAAGCGCAAGGTGCGCCGAGATCGCGCCGATCTCTTCTGCACACTGGAAGAAGGCCTGAAGGGCAAGCGTGCGGCCGAGTGGCGTGTTGTTGATCAGGTCGTGCCGAGGTCGCGGATGGCGGCGGCCGTGCAGGCGGCGGCGATGCGGCTCGCCGCCCTCTCGGATCGGCCAGATGCCGCGGAAGGCATCACGCTGACGCCGCTCCAGCGCTCGCGCGACGGCGATGCCGTCCACTATTCGAGCCTCCGCGTCGAGATCGACCGGCCCGCACGGCGCGCGACGCTGCTGATCGCGGGACCAGACGCCGCCCCGCCGTCGGACGTCGCTGAGTTGCAGCAGCTCGGCGCGGACTTCTGGCCGCTGCGGCTGTCACGCGAGCTCGATGACGCGCTCCTCGATCTGCGCGCGAACGCGCGCGACATCGGCACACTCGTCTTCAAGTCGTCTGGCGACCCGGCGCGCGTGCTCGCCTACGACGCATTTCTCGAGACAAACCGCGCGCACTGGCTCGCCCGCGAGATCCTCCAGCAGTGGAAGCGCGTCCTGAAGCGCATCGACCTCACTTCGCGTTCGCTTGTGGCCCTGGTGGAGCCCGGCGCCTGTTTCGCCGGCACGCTTGCAGAGGTCGTGCTCGCGTGTGACCGCTCCTTCATGCTGAGCGGCGGCGACAAGGGCGACAACCGCGCCCCCGCGACGATGGCGCTCTCGCCGCTCAACTTCGGTGCCTATCCCATGAGCAATGGCCTGACGCGCCTTCAGACGCGCTTCCTCGGCGAGCCCGAGAGTGTGGAGGCTGCCCGAGCCAGCATCGGCACGGCACTGGATGGCGAAGCTTGCGAGGAGGCGGGCCTCGTCACAATCGCCTACGATCCGATCGATTATGCCGACGAGGTGCGCATCTTCCTCGAGGAGCGCGCCAGCTTCTCGGCCGACGGGCTCACCGGCCTCGAGGCGAACTTGCGCTTCGCCGGCCCGGAGACCATGGAGACCAAGGTGTTCGGCCGCCTCACGGCATGGCAGAACTGGATTTTCCAACGCCCGAATGCCATCGGCCCCGATGGCGCCCTCAAGCGCTACGGCAGCGGCGTGAAGGCTGATTTCGATCCCGAGCGGGTGTAGCCCATTCTCCTTCTCCCCTTAGCTTACGGGGAGAAGGTCGGGATGAGGGGCGGCCACACGCGCCGACGTCTTCGTATGCCGCTGCCCCTCACCCTAACCCTCTCCCCGCAAGCGGGGAGAGGGGGATGAAAACAGGAGGAAACGCGATGATTGCAAACGCCCAGGGCGCCGTCGACTACTCGACGAAGATCCCGAACAACGTCGGCCTCAATGACGATCAGCGCGTGCTGAAGGCGCTGGAGCAGTGGCACCCCGGCTATATCGACTGGTGGATGACCATGGGGCCGGAGGGCTTCCAGACGTCCGACGTCTATCTCCGCACGGCCGTCTCGATCGATCCCAAGGGCTGGGCCAAGTTCGGATACGTAAAGATGCCGGAATACCGCTGGGGCATCCTCCTAGCACACCAGGACGAGAACCGACTCGTGAACTTCGGCGGCCACAAGGGCGAGAAGGCGTGGCAGGAAGTGCCCGGCGAATACCGCGCCATGCTGCGCCGCCTCATCGTCATCCAGGGGGACACGGAGCCCGCGAGCGTCGAGCAGCAGCGCCACCTCGGCAAGACCGCACCCTCGCTCTACGACATGCGCAACCTCTTCCAGGTGAACGTCGAGGAAGGCCGGCACCTGTGGGCCATGGTCTACCTGCTGCACAAGTATTTCGGCCGTGACGGCCGAGAGGAAGCGGAAGGTCTCCTGCAGCGGCGCTCGGGCGACGCCGACAAGCCGCGCATGCTCGGCGCCTTCAACGAGGCAACGCCGGACTGGCTCTCGTTCTTCATGTTCACGTTCTTCACCGATCGTGACGGCAAGATGCAGCTCGAGAGCCTCGCCCAATCCGGTTTCGATCCGCTGTCGCGCACGTGCCGCTTCATGCTCACCGAGGAAGCGCACCACATGTTCGTCGGCGAAACCGGCGTGGGGCGGACGATCGAGCGCACCTGCGAGGCCATGAAAGCCGCGGGCATCGAGGACCCCTACGACGTTGCCCGCGTGCGCGCGCTCGGCGTCGTGGACCTGCCGACGGTGCAGAAGAAGGCGAACCTCCACTTCTCGCTCTCGCTGGACCTCTTCGGCTCGGAAGTCTCGACGAACGCGGCGAACTTCTACAACTCCGGCCTCAAGGGCCGATTCAACGAGACCCGTATCGACGACGACCACCGGCTCACGAACGCAACCTACCCGGTCCTCAAGCTGGTCGATGGGGTCATCAAAACCGTGGACGAGCCGGCGCTGACGGCGATCAACATGCGGCTCAGGGACGACTACGTGAAGGACTGTCAGGGCGGCGTCTCACGCTGGAACCGGATCATTGCCAAGGCGGGGATCAGGTTCGAGCTCACGCTGCCTTCGGTCGCCTTCAACCGGGCGATCGGCGAGTTCCGCAACGTCCATGCCTCGCCTGAGGGGCAGCTCCTTTCGGATGGCGAATGGGCCGCACGCAAGGATGAGTGGCTCCCCTCGAAGGACGATGGCGCCTTCATCGAGAGCCTTATGCAGCCCTGCTGGGACCGCGGCCGCTACGCGAGCTGGATCGCACCGCCCAAGGTCGGCATCGACAACAAGCCCGGCGACTTCGAATACGTGAAGATTGCGCTTTCGTAAGTCGATCGCGGCTTGAAGGGGTGGTATCGGCATTGGTGAGGTCCACCCGCCCGGCAACATGCGGGCTTGCGACAAGTTGCTCCGGCGCGGCGTCGCCGGGCAGGTTAAGGTGCCGCCGGTCACAATCGCGCCATATCGCTCCAGCTTGGCTTGGCGTGGATCGGGCGTACAGCGCTGGCTGTGCCGCCCGACTTGACAGCATTCGTGCTAGAAGCAACGGCCGGAGCCGGTTTCAGCCCCAACCAAGGATCGCCCCCGTGAACAAGCTCATGAGAGCCGTATTCGCCGCTGCGCTGCTCACAGCGCCCCTTCCAGTCGCGATCCACCTCGCAGGCGAGAGCCTGGCCCAGGAGAAGGTCGTCGCCAAGGTCAATGGCAAGTCCATTACGGAAGCGGACATGCAGCTCGCTGAGGCCGAAATCGGGAGCGAGCTCGGCAGCATCCCGCCCGAGGCACGCCGTCGGGTCGTCCTTGAGTACGTCATTGAGAACCAGCTCTTTGCCGACGCGGCGGAGGCCGCCAAGCTCGGCAGCGGCGCAGCCTTTGACGAGCGCATGCACTACTGGCGGCGCCGGGCGCTGCGCGAATACTACTTCGAGGCACAGCTCAAGAACGCCGTGAGCGATGCCGATGCCAAGAAGTTCTACGATCAGCAGGTGGGCAGCGCCAAGCCGCAGGAGGAAGTGCGCGCCCGTCACATCCTCGTCGAGACCGAGGCCCAGGCGAAGGAACTGCAGGACCGCATCGGCAAGGGCGAGGATTTCGTTGCGCTCGCCAAGGCGCACTCGAAGGATCCGGGCAGCAAGGATGAGGGCGGCGATCTTGGCTACTTCGGCCGCGGACAGATGGTGCCCGTGTTCGAGGAGGCGGCTTTCGCCCTGAAGGCGGGCCAGGTCTCGGCGCCGGTGAAGAGCCAGTTCGGCTGGCACATCGTGAAGGTGGAGGATCGCCGCCAGCGGGGCGCCCCGCCTTTCGAGGCCATCAAGGAGCGCCTCATCGCCTCGTTGATCCACCGCAAGGCGCAGGAGGTCGCAGCAGACCTGCGCGCGAAAGCCCAGCTTGAGTACATCGATCCCGCCATCAAGGCTCAGATCGACCAGGAGCGCACTATAAAGCCCGTACCGGCACCCAAGCAGTAGCGGACGCTGCTCGTGTCCCGATCGTGAAGTTCGCCACCATCTGCAGCGGGCTCTCGAACGAACTTCGCGATCGAAAGGACACGAGCAAGCCTATGTCTCTAGTGTGGTTCAGATTCCGAAGTGCGCCTCCGACACCCTCCGCGAAGTGGCGGCGGACTTCGTAATCACCACACTAGTCCACTGCCGTCGGGCCGAAGCGCTGCTCGAATGCGGCGCGCAAGGCGGCGTCCACCTCGTCCATCGTCGCGGCGACGCCGAGATCGGCGAGCGAGGTGACGCCGTGCGCGCGCACGCCGCAGGGCACGATGCCTGAGAAGTGCTCGAGATCGGGCGCGACGTTCAGGCTGACGCCGTGAAAGCTGACCCAGCGCCTGAGCCGAATGCCGATGGCGGCGATCTTGTCCTCGACGCCAGGCCCGCGCTCCGGGCGGCGCACCCACACGCCGACCCGATCGCTCCGCGTTTCGCCCGCAACGCCGAACGCAGCGAGCGCATCGATCAGCCAGGCCTCGAGGCCGTGCACGAAAGCACGCACATCGCCGCCGCGCCGGCGCACATCGAGCATGACATACGCCACGCGCTGGCCCGGGCCGTGATAGGTGTACTGGCCGCCCCGCCCGGCGGCGTAGACTGGGAAGCGGTCCGGCGCGACAAGGTCGGCCGACTTGGCGCTGGTGCCGGCCGTGTAGAGCGACGGGTGCTCGAGCAGCCACACGAGCTCGCCGGCCTCGCCATCCGCGATCGCCTTCGCGCGCGCCTCCATGAAGGCGACGGCCTCCGGATAGGCCACCGGATCGGGGCTCACGCGCCAGCCCACAGCGGACCGAACGCCGGCCGGATTGCGCAGATGCTGCGTCATGGCCGCGATTTACACCAAGCGAAGCCTTGGGGCGAGCCGGAAGGCTCGAGCCGCTGCTCCTTCAAGCTCAGGCCCCAGTACAGGCAGACAGGCGGCAAGACCACCCTGGACCTCAGGGCTGTGCTGTGCGATTCCGGCACTCCAGCATGTCCCACAGTCCAGGCCAATCTCCATGCCCCAAGCCGCGACCGAAGCCCTGATCCGCCGCTACTACGACGCCTTCAACCGCGGCGATGCCGAGGGGATGCTCGCCTGCCTCGCCGAGGACGTCGTGCATGACGTGAACCAGGGCGGGCGCCGCGTCGGCAAGGCAGCGTTCGCCGATTTCTGCCGTCACATGAGCGCGACCTACCAGGAGCGGCTGACCGACATCGCGGTCATGACCAGCGCCGATGGCGCCCGCGCCGCTGCCGAGTTCAACGTGCACGGCACGTACCTCAAGACCGACGAGGGTCTGCCGCCCGCCACCGGCCAGAAGTACCAGCTTCCTGCCGGGACCTTCTTCGCCGTGGCTGATGGCCGCATTACGCGGGTGACGACGTACTACAACCTCACGGACTGGCTGCTCCAGGTTGCCGGCGAGGCCCTGGCGAAAGAGCTCGCGCAGGGAAAGAGCTGAGGGTGGCGGCGCCATGACGCTGCGGGTGGAAAGCCTGACCGGTGCCGCGGTGCGAGCGGCGATACCTGAGCTTGCCCGCCTGCGCGTCATCGTCTTCCGCGAGTGGCCGTATCTCTATGACGGCACGATCGCCTACGAAACGGCCTATCTGCGCCGCTTCGCGGCATCCAAGGACGCGGTGGTCGTCGCCGCATACGATGGTGATGCCGTCGTCGGCGTGGCGACCGGCGCGCCGCTCAGCGATCATGCCGAGGCCTTTGGCAAGGCCTTCACCGATCGCGGGCTCGATATCGACCGGATCTTCTATTGCGGCGAATCGGTGCTGCTTTCGGAATTTCGAGGGCTCGGGCTGGGACACGCTTTCTTCGATGGCCGCGAGGCGCACGCCTGTGCGCTCGGCCGCTTCACCCACGTCACGTTCTGCGGCGTCGTCAGGCCCGACGATCACCCGCTGAAACCCAAGGATTACCGCCCGCTCGATGCCTTCTGGATGAAGCGCGGCTATGCCAAGGCCGACGGCCTCACGACCACGTTCGCCTGGAAGGATATCGACCAGCCGGGCGAGACGGAGAAGCTCATGCAGTTCTGGATCAAGGCGCTTTGACATGAGCGCAGCCGCAAGCCTGGTCCGGGTTGCTGCCGCCGCCTATCCACTCGATGCGCTGGCGACGCTCGGCGCGGTCGAGGACAAGATCGCACGCTGGGTTGCAGAGGCCGCAGGGGCCGGTGCCGAAGTGCTCGTCTTTCCCGAATACGGCGCGATGGAACTGGCGGCGCCTGCAGGAGAGCTGGTCTGCGCTCGCCTCGATGCCTCACTCGAGGCGGTCTCGGCGGCGCGCGCCCGCATCGATGCCGTGCATGCCGATCTCGCAGCGCGCCACCGCGTGCATATCCTCGCTGGGAGCGGCCCGCGCCGCGACGCTGATGGCCGCTATCGCAACAGTGCCCGGTTCTTTGCGCCCTCCGGCAGGTCCGGCGCGCAGGACAAGCTCATCATGACGCCATTCGAGCATGAGTGGGGTATCGTGCCGGGCGAAGGCACGCGCGTCTTCGAGACGGCGCTCGGGCGGATCGGCATCGCCATCTGCTATGACAGCGAGTTTCCCCTGCTCGTGCGCGCGATGGTCGAGGCTGGCGCGCGCGTCATACTCGTCCCAGCCTGCACGGAGTTCATCTCCGGCTATCACCGTATCCGAACCGCGGCCATGGCGCGGGCGCTCGAGGGGACGTGTGCGTCGGTTGTCTCGCCGACTGTGGGCGACTCCACCTGGTCCCCGGCCGTCGACCACAACATCGGCGCGGCCGGCATCTATGTCCCCGCCGAGGCCGGCCTCTCCGATACCGGCGTGCTCGCGGAAGGCCCCCTCAATGCACCGGGCTGGGTGCACGCCACGGTCGATCTCGCCGCACTGGCCCACCTCGCCGTATCGGGCGAGATGCGCAACCGCGCAGACTGGAATCTGCAGCCGGGCGGCGCATCCGCGTTGCCTGCGGCTGAAGTGGTCTCGCTCCTATGAGGCGCCCACCGCTTCCCTCGGCACCGGACTTTCTCTAGAACGGGCCGGCTGCCATCCCAAACGAGGCTTGCATGGAAAAGGGCTCCCGTCTTGCGAACCGCATTGCGCTCGTCACCGGCGCCTCGCGCGGCATCGGGCGCGCGGTGGCGGTCGGCCTCGCCCGCGAGGGGGCGCATGTCATCCTGCTCGCGCGCACGGTCGGCGGTCTCGAGGAGGTGGACGACGAGATCCGCGCGTTCGGCGGCACGGCGACGCTCGTCAATCTGGACCTGCGCCAGGGCGAGAAGGTCGATGCGCTCGGGCCGACGATCTACCAGCGCTGGGGCAAGCTCGACATTCTCGTGGCCAATGCCGGCGTGCTTGGGCCGCTCTCACCGCTCGCACACATTACGGCCGATGCGTGGAACGAAGTGATCGAGGTTAACCTCACGGCCAACTGGCGCCTCATCCGCTCGCTCGATCCGGTGCTCAGGCGGGCGGAGGCAGCCCGTGCCGTATTCGTCTCCTCGGGCGCCGCCGCCGCCAAGAATGCCTACTGGGGGCCCTATGCCGTCTCGAAGGCAGGGCTCGAGGCGCTGGCGAAGACCTACGCGCACGAGGTCGCCAGCACGCCGATCAAGGTCAACCTCATCAACCCGGGCCCCGTGCGCACGACGATGCGGGCCCGCGCCTTCCCCGGCGAGAACCCGGCGACACTGCCCGAACCCGAGGCTCTGGTGCCGCTCTTCCTTGATCTCGTCGATGCAGGCCTCAAGGAAACCGGCCGCGTCTTCGACTTCAGGGCCGGTACGAGCAAATAGAAATTACGGATCAGGCGCATAGCGCCCATGCATCGGCCCGCACCTTGCGGCCGGAAGAGGTGCGAACTACCTTGGCCGCAAAGCTTGGGCGAGGTGCCCTGACACGAATCGAGGAGCCCGAAGCCACCGTGATCTTCGCTGAAGGCGTCGCCGCCGCAGTCGGCCGCACCCCGCTCATCAAGTTGCGCCGCGCCTCCGAGGAGACCGGCTGCACCATCCTCGGCAAGGCCGAGTTCATGAATCCGGGCCAGTCGGTCAAGGACCGCGCCGCGCTCTACATCATCCAGGATGCCGTGGCGAAGGGCCGCCTCCGCCCCGGCGGCACCATCGTCGAGGGCACGGCCGGGAACACCGGCATCGGGCTCACCGTGATCGGCAACGCCCTCGGCTACCGTTCAGTGATCGTCATCCCCGAGACACAGGCGCAGGAAAAGAAGGACGCCCTGCGCCTACTCGGCGCCGAACTCGTAGAAGTCCCCGCGGTCCCGTACAAGAACCCCAACAACTATGTGAAATACTCCGCGCGCCTCGCCGAAGCCCTGAACAGGACCGAGCCCAACGGCGCCATCTGGGCCAACCAGTTCGACAACATCGCCAACCGCCAGGCCCATATCGAGACGACCGCCGAGGAGATCTGGGCCGATACGGACGGCAAGGTCGATGCCTTCGTCTCCGCCGTCGGCTCCGGCGGCACGCTGGCCGGGGTCTCCATGGGCCTCAAGGTGAAAAATTCGAAGGTCCAGATCGCGCTTGCCGACGTGCCGGGTGCGGCGCTGCACAGCTATTACACGACGGGCGTGCTCAAGGCTGAGGGGTCCTCGATCACCGAGGGCATCGGGCAAGGCCGGATTACGGCGAACCTCGAGGGCGCCGTGGTGGATCACTCGTATCTGATCCCGGACTCTGAAAGCGTGTCGATCGTCTTCCAGCTCCTGGAAGAAGAGGGACTTTGCGTCGGCTCGTCGTCGGGCGTGAATATTGCGGGATCCGTGCGGCTCGCGCGCGAGATGGGGCCGGGCCACACCATCGTGACGCCGCTCTGTGATTACGGCACGCGCTACCAGTCCAAGCTGTTCAATCCGGAGTTCCTGCGCTCGAAGAACCTGCCAGTGCCGCGCTGGCTCGCAAGCCCGCGTCCGCCCGTGCCCACGGTGTTCGAGCCCGTCGAGGAAAGCTGAGCGGATGACCGAGGCACTGTTCCGCTCGGATGCGTATGCGCGCACGTGCGAGGCCTATGTTACGGCGGTGAACGACCGTGGCGGTATCATCCTCGACCGCACCGTCCTCTATGCGACTGCAGGCGGCCAGCCGGGAGACCTCGGCGCCCTGACCTGGGAAGGTGGCGTCTGCCGCATCGCTACGACCGTCTATGATGCCGACAAGACCACCATTGTGCACGTCCCTGCCGAGGGCTCGACGCTGCCAGCGCCCGGGCTGCCGGTGCTGGTCACCCTCGACTGGGAGACGCGCCACCGCCACATGCGCGTGCACACCGCGCTCCATCTTCTCTGCTCGCTCGTGAAATGGCCTGTCACCGGCGGCCAGATCGGCGCCGAGGAAGGCCGCCTCGACTTCGACATCGCCGATATGACCGGCATCGACAAGGAGACGCTCACGGCTGCGCTTAATGCGCTCGTCGCAGCGGATCATCCCGTCACCACGCGCTGGATCACGGATGCAGAGCTCGAGGCCCAACCCCAACTCGTGCGCACCATGAGCGTGAAGCCGCCTATGGGCTCGGGCAAGGTGCGGCTCGTCGCCATCGGCGAGGAGGGCACCGTTGACCTTCAGCCCTGTGGCGGCACGCACGTTGCCCGCACTGGCGAAATCGGTCGCCTCGCCGTCGTCAAGATCGAGAACAAGGGCAAGCAGAACCGGCGCATCCGCCTCGCGCTCGCCTAGGCTCACAGCCCCATCCGCAAAGGAACCCCCATGCCCAGCAGCCCGTCCAAATGGATCGTCGAGACGCAGTGGCTCGCCGACCGCCTCGGCTCGCCCGATCTCGTGATCCTCGACGGCTCCATGCACCTGCCGACCTCGGGCCGGAATGCGCACGCCGAGTACAAGGCCGAGCACATCCCCGAGGCGCTCTTTTTCGACATCGACGTCATCGCGGACAAGTCCAATCCGCTGCCGCATATGCTGCCCTCAACCGTGCAGTTCGCCTCGCAAGTGAAGAAGATGGGCATTGGCGATGGCGCGCAAATCGTCGTCTACGACACCGAGGGCCTCTACTCGGCGGCGCGCGTGTGGTGGATGTTCCGAACCATGGGCCACGACGACGTCGCCGTCCTCAACGGCGGCCTCAAGAAGTGGAAGGCCGAAGGACGCCCCGTCACGGACGAGCCGCCACGCCCACGCCAGCCACGCCATTTCACGCCGCGCTTCAACTCGGCGCTCATACGTGATGCTGACGACGTAAAGGCGCTGATCGGCCATCCGACGACCCAGATCGTCGATGCGCGTGCGGCGCCGCGCTTTGCCGGCACGGCACCGGAGCCGCGCGCGGGCCTGCGCTCGGGCCATATCCCGAGCGCGCGCAATGTGCCTTTCACTAATCTGCTGAACAAAGACGGCACATTAAAAGACGAGGCGGCGCTCCGTGCGGCGTTCGCCGCCGCAGGCGTGGACATCAACCGGCCTGTGGTCGCGAGTTGCGGCTCCGGTGTGACGGCTGGCGTCATCGCTTTCGCACTTGCGCAGCTCGGCCGGCCAGATACCGCTGTCTATGACGGCTCGTGGACCGAATGGGGCGCGCGCGCCGATCTGCCGATCGAAACGGGCTGAGCGGGAGCGCGACGCGATGTCTGAGAAACCTCTCGTCCCGCTGTCGGCCATCACCTGGGTCGGCACCGGCCTCAAGCGGCCGGAATGCGTGTTGACGACCGCCAAGGGGGAGGTTTTCGCCAGCGATCATGAGGCGGGCATCGCCGAGATCGGCAAGCCAAAGCGCGCGCTTGTCGGCGCGCCGCCGGGTTTCGTGCCAAACGGCGTCGCCATGCGGCCGGACCGCCAGTTTCTCATCGCTAACCTGGGGCCGGGTGGTGGCGTGTGGCGGCTCGATCATGAGTGGCGGCTGTGGCCCGAGCTGTTCGAGGTCGAGGGTGAGGCGCTGCGCGTGTGCAACTTCGTCGGCCTCGATGCGGACCACAACGTGTGGATCTCCGTCTCGACGCGGCAGTATCCGCGCGAACGCGCCATGAAGCCCGATTTCGGCGACGGCTTCATCGTCCGTCGCGACAAGGATGGCGCGCGCATCGTCGCCGGCGGACTCGCCTACACCAACGAGTGCCACGTCGATCCGAGCGGTCAATGGCTGTGGGTGAACGAGACCTTCGGCCGCCGCATCACGCGCTTCGCCGTGACGAAGCACGGGCTCGGGCGGCGCGAGGTCATGCACGAGTTCGGCCCCGGCGAGTTCCCCGATGGCTTCGCGTTCGACGCAGAAGGTGCCGCCTGGGTGGCCTGCGTGGTCTCGAACCGCGTGATCCGCATCGAAGCGAACGGCCGGCGCACGCTCATCCTCGACGACTCCGATCCTGACGTCATCGACCGCGCGGAGGCGCAGTATCAACGCGGGCTCGGCGGCCGCGACGGCCTCGAGGGCGGCGCCACGCGCTCCCTCAAGAACATCGCCAGTGTCGCCTTCGGTGGGCCCGACCTCAAGACGGTCTACCTTGGCTGTCTCAACGGCACCGGCGTCGTCTCCTTCCGCTCGCCCATCGCCGGCGCCGAACCCGTGCAATGGCGCTGGTAGCTCTCCGTTCCCGGGCGGTCGCCATGCAAGGCGCACGCTGGTGGCTGTCACACGCGTGCGCTACCTCCTTCGTTTGCAGGGGCGAGGGACAAAGCGATCAGGAGCGTGTTTGCCCATGACAGCAGCGGCAGCTGAAATCCGCTATCTCCACGAGAGCCACCCCGAGGGCGCCGAGACCTTCCAGATCGCCCCCGGCATGCTCTGGGCCCGTCTGCCGCTTCCCTTCCGCCTCAATCACGTGAACGTGTGGCTGCTGCGCGACGCCGATGGCTGGACGATCATCGACACCGGCGCCGACACGCGTGAGGCGCGCGCCGTCTGGGAGGCGCTGTTTGCGGGCCCCCTTGCAGATGCGCGCATCAACCGCGTGATCGCAACCCACGGCCACACGGATCACGTCGGCCTTTCGGGCTGGCTCACCGAGCGCGCCGGCGAGGTACCTTTCGTATCGACACTCGGTGAATGGATGTCCGCGCAGGTGCGAATCTGGGACGCGCAGTCGAAATCAGCGACCGACGGCGCCCAGCGCTTCCTGACCATGCACGGCTGCGACGCCGACACGCTTGCCTCCTACCGCGCCGACCGCGATCGCACGCACGCGCTGCTCGGGCCGCTTCCGACCACGCTCACGCGCCTGCGCGATGGCGACGTCATCCGCTTCGGCGAGCGCGACTGGGAGGTGCTGGTGGCCGGCGGCCATGCCATCGAGCACGCCTCATTCTGGTGCGCGGAGGACCGCATCCTGATCGCCGGCGACCAGATCCTCTCGCGCATCTCGCCGATGATCGGTGTCTTCCCGGCCATGCCCGAGGCCGACCCGCTCGCCGACTATCTCGACTCCCTTCCGCGCTTCAAGGCGCTGCCCGCCGATGCCCTGGTGCTCCCTTCGCACGGGCTGCCCTTCTACGGCCTGCACGCGCGCGCCGATCAGCTCGCACGCCATCACGAGCTGCGCCTCGACGATCTCGCCCGCCTCATGGACAGGCCGCGTGTGGCCATGGAGCTCGCGCACGGCCTTTTTGCCCGCGCCGTCCAGGAGGGCCAGGGCCGGCTTGCGCTCGCAGAAACGCTCGCCCATGCCAATTATCTCGTTGGCCGCGGGCGCGCCGTCCGAACCCGGGCGCCCGATGGCCGCGTATTCTTTGGCCGCGCCGAGGGGACCGACGGTGAGCTTCTCTCCGCGCAATGAGCCTTGCACCCGGCCAGCGCGCCGCGCGAACCTAAGGCATGGAGTGACATTTGCCTGAGGTGGACCGCCATGCGCGTCACGGATCTGCGCACGATCACCGTTGAACTGCCGCTGCCACGGCCGACGCTCAATGCGAGCGGGATGGGCCATGACCGCATCCGCTGCGTGCTCGTCTTCCTCGACACTGATGTTGGCGTCACTGGCGAGAGCTTCCTCTTCACCAACGGCGGCCGGCGCATCGAAGTGCTCGAGGCGATGGTCATGAGTCTCAAGCCCGCCGTCGTCGGCACCGAGCTCCGTGATACCGAGCGCCTGTGGGACCGCCTTTGGCGCGAGCTCTACTTCCTCGGCCACAAAGGCGTCACCATCTTCGGGCTCGCAGCGATCGACACGGCCCTGTGGGATGCCAAGGGCAAGGCGCTCGGCGCCTCGCTCACGCGCCTGATCGGCAGGGCCCACGACCGTATTCCCGTCTATGCCAGCACCGGTCTCTGGCTCTCCGCCACCATCGACGAGCTGGCCTCGGAAGCTGCTGGATATGTCGCGCAGGGCTTTGCGGGCGTTAAGATGCGTGTCGGCAAGAAGCACATCGAGGAGGATGTCGAGCGCGTCGCGGCGGTGCGCAAGGCGATCGGGCCGAAGGTCGCGCTCATGTGCGATGCCAGCCGCGGCTTCACACCCGAGCACGCCGTCCGCCTTTGCCGCAAGCTTGAAGCCTTCGGTCTCGCATGGTTCGAGGAGCCCGTGCCGCCCTATGACTACCGTGGTTCGGGTCGGGTGGCCGCTGCCATCGACACGCCCATCGCCAGTGGCGAAACCGAGGCGACGCGCTACGGTTTCCGCGAAATGCTCGCGCATGGATCGGCCGACATCTGGATGGCCGATCTTGCCCGCGTCGGCGGCGTCAGTGAGTTCATCAAGGTCGCGCATCTCGCCGCCAGCCACGACATCGCGATCTCGAACCACCTCTTCACCGAGCAGAGCCTCTCGCTACTTGGCGCCTTCGCCAACGCAACATGGCTCGAGTACATGCCCTGGACGGCCATGCTCTATCGCGAGCGCCTCACCATCGAGGATGGCCACGTCGCCGTTCCCGACCGCCCGGGCCTGGGCTTCACGTTCGATACCGACGCGATCGAGCGCTATCGGGTGCGCTGATCATCCGCCGGGGTGGAGCGTTCGGTCATGCTGCCTACCGCGCCAGCGGACGCGCCGTCTGCTCGATGTAGACGACGATCGCCTCGCAGATCGCGGCACCGGTGACGCGCTCGGCGAGCGAGATCGCCGGGGATACCGTCACACCGACGACGATCGGGCCCTGCGGCGCCGCCACCACATCCACGCCTGCGAACTCGAGCCCGAGCACCCGCGCCGCCTGCTCCGCGACCGCGCGCGTCGCGTCGATCGGCGCCGGATCATCGCTGTGCCACGCCGCTTCGGCATCAATATCATCATGCCCACGCGCGCTGCGCACCATGGCCGCCACCGCGCGGCTGCCGACGATCGTATGCCGAACGAGCAGCCCCAGGGCATGACTGCTGAAACCATCGGCGAGGAGGTGCCGGTCGGCGGCATCGGGGTGGCTCGCGGCGCTGCTCACCGCCGCCGCCGGAACCGGGATGCCGGCGCGTGCGAGGAGCTGACGCGTCGCAAGAGGATCGGCCACGCGCAGCAAGGCATCAGGCCCATTGATCACCACGGCCCCGAGCGTCTCGAACTGGCGCGCCACCGCGGCCGAGAAGGTGGGCGTTCCGCGCCCTGGTCGGACAATCAGCGCATCGCATTGCGGGGCCGAGGTGCCATCCAGCAGGATTGCTGGGTCGCTCGTGTCGATGAAGAGGGATACGCGGTCGCGATCGATCATTACGAGCTTGTGCCCGCGCCGCTCGGCAACGCGCTGGATGCGCCGGTTGGTAGCGTTATCGGGGCGGCGCGTGAGCAGGCCGATGGTCAAAGGGCGGCGATCCTCGGCCGTGCGCGGCGGGATGTCATAGCGGCGATAGCTGAGGCGCGGCTGGCGGAAGGACGTGGCAGGATCGACGAGCATGTCATCCCGGATGGCCTGGCGGCCGATCAGCATGCGGTAGCTCATGGTCTCGCGATTGGCGAGGGTGAGCTCGATCGGCCATGTGCGCTCGCCGAGCTTGAGCGACGTGCGGATGACGTAGCGCATCTCGCTCTCGCCATTGGAGCTCGTGACCTCGCGGTGATCGATCACGTCGGCCGTGCAGATGACCTCGACGTCGTTGCGGCCCGGAATGGGATGCACGCCGAAGCGCACCATGCGCCGCGAGGGTGGGCCGAAAGGCTCGACGAAGAACGCGTGCAGCGCCGAGGTCTTGGCCCCGGTGTCGACCTTCGCCTTGATCGCAGGAAGGTCGAGATCCGGCAGCGCAACCCATTCCTCCCAGCCGAGCACGAACACCTCAGACACGTCTCCTTCCTCACATTGACCGTTCCCTGAGCGACCTGGCGAGCAGGTACCCCACCCGGGGGGCGAGCGCAATGCACTCTCGGCACCGGCCATGCAACCGGAATGACAATTGACCAGGCGGGCCCCGTTCCCTATCTGAGCGGCATGGCCAAGCTTCCGATCATCATCCTGCCCGATCCCATACTCCGCCAGGCGTCCGCGCCCGTGGAGCGCGTCGACGACGCGCTGAACCGGCTCATCGACGACATGCTGGAAACTATGTATGCGGCGCCCGGCGTGGGGCTTGCGGCGGTGCAGGTGGGCGTGCCGCGCCGCCTCCTGGTGCTCGACGTGAGTGACAAGGACGAAGAAAAGCAGCCGATCGCCATGATCAATCCGGAGATTGTGTCGCTTGGCGGTGAGATGCGGATGCACGAGGAAGGCTGCCTTTCCATTCCGGACGTGCGGATCGAGATCGAGCGGCCCGCCGCGGTGACTGTGCGCTACACGGACCGTGCTGGTGCACGCCAGGAACTCACGGCCGATGGCCTCTTGGCGACCGCCATCCAGCACGAGATTGACCACCTCGACGGCAAGCTCATCATCGACTTTCTGACCCGGCTCAAGCGGGACATGATCATCCGCCGCTTCCGCAAGCAGGCGAAAGAAGGCTCCCCGGCCTGATGAGCGGGGGCGGAGCCCTGGAGTTCGATGGACATGCTGCGCATCGTCTTCATGGGCACGCCTGACTTCGCCGTACCGACGCTTGCTGCAGTCGCACACGCCGGCCACGACATTGTCGCCGCCTATACCCGGCCGCCGCGGCCAGCCGGGCGCGGGATGCATGAGCAAAAATCGCCGGTCCACATCTTTGCCGACAACGCCGGCATCCCGGTCCTGACGCCGCGCACACTCCGCGATCCGGCGGCCCAGGAGACCTTCAGAGCGCATGGCGCCGACGCCGCCGTTGTCGTCGCCTACGGCCTCATCCTACCGCGCGCAATCCTCGAGGCGCCGCGCTTCGGCTGCTTTAATCTCCATGCCTCGGCCCTGCCGCGCTGGCGCGGCGCGGCGCCCATCCAGCGCGCCATCATGGCCGGCGACAAAGAGACGGCCGCCAGCATCATGCGCATGGACGATGGTCTCGATACAGGCCCCGTCTGCGCCAGCGTACCGATCGCCATCGATCCTGAGATGACGGCCGGCGCGCTCCACGACCTCATGGCGGAGCGCGGCGCCGCGCTCATGGTGGAGGCACTCGCGGCACTGGAGAAGGGCGCGCTGGTGTGCACGCCGCAGCCGGCGGAGGGCGTCACCTATGCCGCCAAGATCGAGAAGGCCGAGGCCCGCATCGACTGGACGCGCCCTGCCGATCACGTCCTCAACCAGATCCGCGGGCTCTCGCCGTGGCCCGGGGCCTACTTCGAGTTCGAGAGCGAGGGCCGCATCGAGCGCCTCAAGGTGCTACGCGCCGTGCCCGCAAGCGGGACCGGGCCGGCCGGCGCGATCCTCGACGATGCCGGCACCATTGCCTGTGGCGAGGGCGCCATTCGCCTTGTCGAGGTCCAGCGCGCCGGCAAACGACCCATGGCGCTCGCCGAACTGCTGCGCGGCTTTGCCCTTCCCGCCGGCACCCGCGCCCTTCCCGCATTGAGCGCAAAACGTTAAGCATTGTTACCAAATTCTTAAAGAACCATTGGGTGGCTCAGGTAGTATCAGCGACATTCGCGTTCCTGCCGGAGTTGTACCGCCATGCGTCGCATCCTGCTCCCGACCTCGCTGCTCAGCCTCACCCTGCTGCTTGCCGGCGCCTGCGCTGCCGCCGCGGCCTCGCTCACCCGCATCGAGACGCGCCCGTTCTATGGCGCCACCGTGACGGTCGAGGAGGGCGTGCGGGTGTATCGTCCCCTCCCGCCGCACCGCCACGTCATCATCAATCCCGATGGCAAGACGCCGCTGAACCTGACCATCGAGGAGCGCAACGTGGTCGTCCATCACCACCAGTACACGGAAGCGGAGCCGGCGGAGGAGCGCTTCCGCTATGGTGGAAGCTTCGGCTATGCCACCGGCGACCGCTCCAAACCTCGCCGTCTACATCACCGCCGATCCGGCGGACACTTGATCCACGTGCCGCGCGCCGTGCGCGGAGGCCTGAGCATCAGGTAGGCACACAAGGCACGAGCGCACATAAGCAGAGCGCAGTCCGCCTCGCTCTTCCCGACACCCCATCCACCGGAGCGCCTGAAAGCACCGCCGACGTCAGATTGCCGGCCTATCCTGACACGCCTTGCCATTGTTGCGGTGATAAGGGTATCGGAGCGATGGGGGGGAGCATGGCATCTGGAACGAGGTCCATGATCAGGCTGACGCCGGGCGAGCGCCTGCACCTCGCGCGCCTTGCCCTGGCGCGGACCCGCCGCCGGGCGCTGAGCCGGGCCATGCGGATGCGGGCGCTGCGCTGGCTCGCCGGCTCGGCCATCGCCGATGAGCTGCTGATCGTTCCGCCTGATCTGCGTACGCCCGACCCGAGCCTCTTCGAGGAGCTCGCCGCAGGGCAGCTCGGGCTCGGCGGCGCCATCGTCGACCTCAACGGCCATTCGCCTTTCGCCCTGCTGCCGCCTTCCGCAGCCTGGGCGAGGGAACTCAATGGCTTTGGCTGGCTGCGGGACCTGCGCGCGGCGAACAGCGACGCGGCTTATGCCATGGCGCGCCGCCTCGTCGCCGAGTGGCTCCAGCGCAATGCCCTGACCTTCCCACGCACAGATTCCCACGGCGTCATCGCGCGGCGCATCATTTCCTGGATCAGCCATGCGAGCCTCATTCTCGAAGGGGTCTCGCCGCGCGTTTACGAGGCGACGACCGACTGCCTCGGGCAGCAGATCCAGTTCCTCGCGACCTCCTGGCGCGACGCCGCCGCGGGCTACGAGCGCCTGCTCACGCTGACGGCACTCGTACTCGCCGACCTCTGCATCGCCGGCCATGACCGCCAGCTCAGGCGCATGCAGCGCCTCTTCAGCGACGAGCTCAACCGCCAGGTCCTGCGCGACGGCGGGCATATCAGCCGCAACCCGGCCACGCCCGTCGAGATCCTGCTCGACCTCATGCCGCTGCGCCAATGCTATGTCGCCCGCGGGCGCGCGGCGCCGCGCGCGCTGGTGGACGCCATAGACCGCATGATCGCCTTCCTGAAGGCCATGCGGCTTGGCGACGGCACGCTCGCACGCTTCAACGGCATGGGACGAACAGAAGCCGACGCGCTGGCGACCGTCATCGCCTACGATGCCGCGCCCGACGCGCCACCGCCGACCATGACGCAGTCCCGTTACGTCCGCCTCGAGCACGAAGGGACGATCCTGATCATGGATGTGGGGGCGCCGCCACCGCTGGAGCTGGCCGGACATGCGCACGCGGGCTGCCTTGCCTTTGAGCTGAGTGTCGGAACCAGCCCGCTGTTCGTGAACTGCGGGGCGCCGGGGCAAGCGCATGAGACCATGCGGGCCGCCTCGCGCGCGACGGCAAGTCATAACACCCTCTGTCTGGCCGACCGGTCGTCATCGCGGCTGGTCCGGGCGCGCCTGCTCGAGAAGTGGGCCGGCGCACCGCCCATTCGCCAGCGGGGCGATGTCCATTTCGCGGTGCACTCAAGTGCGGGGGGGTCCGCGGTGCGCGCGAGCCACGACGGCTACGTCAAGGACTTCGGCCCGCGCCACACGCGGCGGATCCGCCTCTCGGGCGACGGCGCGCGCATTGAGGGCGAGGATCGGCTCGGCGCGCCGAGCGGCACGCTGCGCCTCGGCCGCGACCTGCCCTTTGCCATCCATTTCCACCTGCACCCCGACACCCTGTGCCGGCTTGGAGAGACCGCCGGGACCGCCCTCATCGAGACCCTGGACGGCGGCCACTGGCTGTTCAGCGCCGAGGGCGCGGCCCTCGTCCTCGAGCAAAGCTTCGACTATGCGCATCATTCCGGGCCGCGGCTCAGCCAGCAGATCGTGCTGCGCGGCGCCACGCCGGGCGAGTCCGTCGTCAGATGGCAACTTGCGCGCGCCCCATCGCACGGAGACACGCCCAACGAATAGGTATTGCAGGAAGGCAGAAACGGGCGCCTCGCGCACTAGCCAGGGCCTCAGGTGCGTGAAATATTAGCTGCGGGTTCATAAGCGAGAGCGGCCAAAGCCGCCGAGCGGGAGAGAAGCACAGTGTCCGCCGACTGGAAGGGCGCCATCGACTGCGACGTGCACCCGCAGGTGCCGAACATCGACGCGCTCAAAGCCCACATGAACGACTACTGGCGCGAGGCCGTCGAGGTGCGCGGTATCACGGCATTCGAATCGGTTGCTTATCCGCCCAATGCACCGATCACGCTCCGGCCGGACTGGCGAGCCGACAAGGCCAAGGCCCGCGCGCGAGCGGATACGGACGCGGGCCGGGCGGCGGCCGCGCTGATGGATCGCCACGGCTTCGCGCATTCGATCCTGAATTGTCTTTACGCCGTTCAGATCATCCGCGATGAGCACATGGCGGCCGCCTTCTGCCGGGCGGTCAACGACTGGATGCGCGCGGAGTGGCTCGACCGCGATCCGCGCTATCGGGCGTCGATCGTCCTGCCGCTGCAGAACCCGGAGCTGGCCGTCGAGGAGATCGAGCGCTGCGCCCCCGACAGGCGCTTCGTCCAGGTGCTGGCGCTGGCCATGGGTGAGCACCCGCTCGGCAAGAGCCTGTTCTGGCCGGTATGGAAAGCGGCGGAGCGCCATGGCCTGGCGGTCGGCATTCACGCCGGCTCGAGCTATCATCACGCGACGACGGGCTCGGGCTGGCCGAGCTATTATCTCGAGGACTACGCCGCGCAATCGCTCGCATTCCACACGCAGCTCGGCTCGTTCATCTCGGAGGGCGTGTTCGTCAAGTTCCCGAGGCTCAAGCTTGTCCTCATCGAATCGGGCGTCACCTGGATCGCGCCCTATCTCTGGCGGCTCTCGAAGTTCTGGCGCGGCGTGCGCCTCGAGGTGCCGTGGATCGACCGCTCGCCCGTCGAGTTCGTGCGCGACCATGTCCGTCTGACGATCCAGCCGTTCGATGCACCGCCCTCCGGCGAGACGGTCGGGCGCCTCATGGATCAGCTCCAGTCCGATGAGATGCTGCTCTTTGCCAGCGACTTTCCGCACTGGCAGTTCGACAACGACGACATGCTCCCAGTCGGCATCGACGCGACGCTGCGCAGGAAGATCCTGATCGACAACCCTCTCTCAACCTACCCTCGCCTCGGAGGCAGCCATGCCGCTTGACGACCCGATGGGCCCCGCGATCACGACGGATAACGGCAAGAACAGCCCTGCGCCGAACCGCCTCGCGGTGATCGACGGCGACATTCACCCCGCAGTCCGCTCGATGGCCGACCTCAAGCCCTATCTCAGCAAGCGCTGGTGGGACCACTACGAAACCTACGGGCTGCGCCGCAAGCACGGCAGCGCCAATGGCGAGCCCTATCCGAAGTCGGCGCCGCTCGCCTGCCGGCGCGATGCCTGGCCGGAGGACGGCGGCCGCCCGGGGTCGTCGCTCAAGCTCATGCAGGCGCAGCATCTCGACGCCTATGGCATCGAGCACGGCATTCTCGGGCCTCTCGGCAATACCGGCCAGGGCGAGATGAACCTCGAGCTTTCGGCCGCCATGTGCGCGGCGACGAACGACTGGCAGCGCGATGCGTTCACGCGGCCCGAGAAACGTCTCAAGGGCGGTCTCGTCGTACCCTATGAGGACGGCGTCGCCTCGGCGAGGGAGATCGAGCGCTGCGGCGCCGACACGGACTTCGGGCAGGTGTTCCTGCTGACGCGCTCCGCCGAGCCGCTCGGCAATCGCCGCTACTGGCCGATCTACGAAGCCGCAGAGCGCTACAATCTGCCCATCGGTTTCCATGTGTTCGGCACCAGCGGGCATCCCGTATCGGGCGCCGGCTGGCCTTCCTACTACATCGAGGAAGGTGCCGGCCATTCGACCTCCTGCCAGACGGTCGTGACAAGCCTCGTTATCGAGGGCGTGTTCGAGCGCTTCCCCAAGCTCAAGGTTGTCATGATCGAAGGCGGCTTCGCCTGGGCGCCGGCCCTCGCGTTCCGTCTCGACAGGATCTTCGAGCGGATGCGCAGCGAGGTGCCGCATCTGAAACGCCGCCCCTCGGAGTACATCCGCGACCACATCTACTTCACGACGCAGCCCATGGAGGAGCCGGACGACCGCCGCCAAGTGCTCGAGGTCATGGACTGGATTGGCTGGGACAAGCTGCTCTTTGCATCAGACTACCCGCACTGGGATTTCGACGATCCGTTCCGTGCATTCCCGGCAGGCGTAACAGCGGAGCAGCACCGGCGCATCTGCGCAGAGAACGGCAAGTCGGTCTTCCGCCTGAACTGAGCACGACGTCGAGACCTCGAAGCTGGAGCATCCGAGACCGTGACCCGTCATGTCGTGGCCCGCGCCGCGGACCTGCCGCCCGGCACCCGCAAGCGCGTCAACGTCGAGAACCGCGACATCGTGGTGCTCAACATCAGGGGCGAACTCTTCGCCCTCTCCGACAAGTGCCCGCACAAGGGCGCAAGCCTGTGCAACGGCGTGCTCACCGGTCTCGTGCGCTCGTCGACGCCTGGCGACTACCAGCACGAGCGCGCCGGGGAGATCCTGCGCTGCCCGTGGCACCAGTGGGAGTTCGACGTGCGCACGGGGCGCTCCTACTGCGACCCGCGGCGGCTGCGGCTCATGCAGTTCCCGGTCGCCGTCGAGACCGGCGCGAGCGTCGTCGAGGGGCCTTACCAAGCAGAGACGTTCAACGTGAGCGTCGAGGATAACTATGTCGTGCTCGATATACCCTGAGCCGGGGCGCCGAGGACCCGCGCGGCGAGGAACTGCCTCAGCCGCTGCTTCTCGGGCGCGCTCCTGGCCAGGATCTCGTTCATCTTGGGAAAATCCAGCGTGCGGTACAGCCCAACGTCAGGACGCAGCAATATGTCTGGCGCGCGGCGCGCTTCCTTTTCGCGGACGACCGCGTTGAAGAGGGCAAAGATCGCGCCGTCCCACAGCTCATCTTTCGAGTGGGCGGCGACTGGTTTGCGCAAGTCGGGCCGGCCGCCGACATCGACGGCGACCGTAATATCCGCCGCCCCCTGCACGACATCGAAAGGCGTTGGATTGGCGAAGCCGCCGTCGAACAGCACGCGCCCATCGATCTCCACCGGCCGCGCCAGGGAAGGCAGAGACGCGCTCGCGGCCACGGCAGGAATGACGCGCCCCGTGCTGAGCACCACCGGCTCCATGGTGGCGTAGTCGACGGCCACCAGACGCAATGGGATCGCAAGATGGGCAAAGTCAGTGTTGACCTGCTCGGGCAGAAGCATCTCGAGAGCCGTTGCGCCATTGACGGCGGTCGGATGGCGCGGGCTCCACAACCTGGTGACGTGTCCCGGCAGACGCTTGAGCACATGGGCCAGCAGAGCCCGCCGACGCGCGAAGATGGAGGCGAAGTGAGCGCGAATCTCACTGGCCGAGAGCCCTGCCGCGTAGCACGCGCCGACGATGGCGCCGATCGAGCAGCCGGCGATGACCTTCGGCCGGATGCTGAGCTCATCGAAGGCTTCGAGCATGGCAATATGCGCGATGCCTCGGGCCGCCCCGCCACCGAGCGCGAGCGCAACCGTTGGACGATCGCCTGCGCGGGCCACCGGTTGCGCGTCCATGTTCATCCCTTGCGTTTTCGCGGCTTGAAGGCGAGCGAGAGACGGCGGCGGCGTCCCGATCGCGCCCCCTCGGCCTCGGTTTTCTGGCCGGCAATCGCGGGCGCCGGCTCCGCCGCTGCAACGGTGTGGCTCGCCATGAGCAAGGCAAGCTTGCGCTTGAGCAAATCCTTGGCCGGCGTGGCGGCGGCAAGGATTTCCCTGAAGCGATGGAACTCCAGCACGTGGAAGGCATCAACGTCGACGTCGATGTAGACGTCCGGTTGCAGGCGCTTGAGTTTCTCCCTGACGAGTGAGCGCTGCAGGATCTGCGAGCAGGCAACGATGGCCTCGACGGCACCGGGGCCCATCTCCCGCGGATCCGAGCGCGGTGCACCCGAGACGTCGACCGCCACCGTGATATCAGCATGTGCGGCCGCGAGATCGAACGGTAATGGATCGACGAGCCCACCGTCCATGAGCGCCCGGTTGTTGACGATGACCGGTTGGAAGAGGACGGGCAGCGCGATGCTCGCGGCGATCGCCTGGCGCAGGTCGCCCTCGGCCAATACCACAGTGTCCTGGGCGTAGAAGTCCGTGGCAACCACGGCAAGAGGAATGCGCAGATCCTCGAAGCGGCGGGGCACGCGCGTCGGCAGAATATTCTCGAGCAGCGCCTCGGGCTTGAGCAGGGCCGAGCGCAGCGAGAACAGACGAAAGAGCTTCTGCACGGGATCGGAGCGTGCCGCGATCAGATTGCGGGCAAGGTCGAGACGCTGGCCGAGCACTTCCTCGGTATGGGCGCGAATCAATGCCGCCGAAAGGCCAGCCGCATAGGCCGCCCCGTACATGGCGCCGATCGATGTGCCGGTGATATAGGCCGGGCGGATGCCGAGCTCGTCGAAGGCCTCGAGGATGAGAATATGCGCGAGGCCTCGTGCCCCACCGCCGCCGAGCGCAAGAGCGACGCTCGGCCGATGCGGCACGGTACCCGGCAGCTGCGCCCGTCCGTGTCCGCTCGTGACAATACTCTTGGCCATGTCGCTGTTGCGTGCCCTGCCTCTAAGCAGACCCAGATCCGGACCCTAGGTCGCAAGGAGGAACGGGATCAAGTGCGAGAGGGTCGACGCCGGCTGCTCCTCGGGCAGGAAGTGGCCCGACTCGATGCCGCCGCCTTGGATGTGCGGGCACCATGGTTCCCAAGCCTTGAGCGGCGTGTTGATCGCGCCCTGGCCACGAGCGGCGCCCCACAGCGCCATCATCGGACAGCTGATCTTCCGCCCGGCCGCCTGATCCGCGGCGTCGAATGCGACGTCGCTCGTCGCGCCGGCGCGGTAGTCCTCGCAGCTTGCATGAATGACCTCGGGCTTCTTGAAGGCCGCGCGATAGTGCGCCAGTGCGGCCGGATCGAAGGCCGAAAGGTCGCCGCTCGCCGTCCACTGCGCCAGCAGATACTCGAGGAAGTAGACGGGGTCGCGCCCGATCATCGTTTCCGGAAACGGTGCCGGACGGGCGAGAAAACTCCAGTGAAAGCGACCGATCGCGGTTTCCTTGCGCGTGTCGGCCCAGGCATCAAGCGTCGTGACGATATCGAGCACGGCGAGGCGCGAGACGCTGTCGGGATGATCGAGCGCCAGGCGATACCCGACCCGCGCGCCGCGATCGTGGCTGACGACGGCAAATCGGTCGTGGCCCAGCGCGCGCATCAGCGCGACGAAGTCCGCGGCCATGGCCCGCTTCGAATAGGCGAGATGCTGAGGATCGACTTCGTCGGCGGTCTCCGTGCCGCGGCTCGCGCCATAGCCGCGCAGATCAGGCACAACGAGCGTGAAGTGGCGTGCCAGCTCCGGCGCAACCTTGTGCCAGCAGACATGCGTCTGGGGATAGCCGTGCAGCAGCAACAGCGGCGGACCATTGCCACCGGAGCGGGCGAAGATCTCGGCGCCTGGCACGTCGACGACGTGCGTTTCAAAGCCAGGGAAGAGATCCGGCAGGCCAGCCATGGTCAAGCCTCCTTTGCGAGCAGGAACGGCAGAGACTGGGCGATCAGTGCCGCCGGATTCTCCTCGGGGATGAAATGCCCGCTCTCGATCGGAGAGCCGACAAGATGCGCGCACCACGGCGCCCATACGGCAAGCGGATCCGCGATTTCGGCGAGCGAGCCTTCGGTGGCCCAGAGCACCTGGACCGGACACGCAATGCGCACGCCAGCCTCCCGGTCCGAATCGTCGAGCGCGAGGTCAATCCGCTCCGATGAGCGGTAGTCCTCGCAGGTGGCGTGGACGCGATCTGCCTGTGACAGCATGTCGATATAGTCGGCCATGGCCACAGGATGGATCACATCGGGCGATTTCGCCAGCGTCGCGCGGCGAAAGCGGCTCTCGACCCAGTCGCGGGGGTCCTGGATGATCAGGGTCTCGGGAAGCGGCGCCGGCTGCGAGAGGAAAACGCCGTGCAGCATCCCGAACTTGAAGCCCTCTGCCCTGAGACGCGCAATGTCGCCCATTGTGATGACGTCGAGCAGAACGAGGCGTTCGATCCGGTTCGCCGCGTCGAGAGCGAGGCGAAAGCCGACCCGGGCGCCGCGATCGTGCCCCATGACTCTGAAGCGCTCGAACCCCATGGCGGTCATGAGGGCGGCCATATCGAGCGCCATCGTCCGCTTCGAATAGGCGCGGTAGTTGCCGTCGGTCGATGGGCAGCCGCTGCGGCCATAACCGCGCAGGTCGGGCGCAATGACGGTGAAGTGCCGGGCCAGCGCCGGCGCCACACGGTGCCAGCAGGCGTGGGTCTCGGGATAGCCGTGAAGCAGAAGCAGCGGCGGCCCGTGGCCACCGACGCGCGCAAAGATCTCGACGCCGCGCACAGTCACGCGTTCCTCGGAGAACCCCGGAAACAGTTCAGCCAGCGCGCTCATCCGCCCGCCTTTACCTGCCGCTCGCGCGCGACGGCGCGCCAGCCGATATCGCGCCGGCAGAAACCTCCAGGCCAGTCGATCCGGTCGACGGCGGCATAGGCGCGCGCCTGCGCCTCGGCGACGGTGCGCCCGCGGGCGGTGACGTTGAGCACGCGGCCACCCACAGCGAACAGCCGGCCATCGCGCCGCTCGGTGCCGGCATGGAAGATCTGCACACCTTCGATTTCACCCGCGGCCTCGAGGCCACTGATCTCAGTGCCTTTGGCGTAATCGCCGGGATAGCCTTTCGCGGCCATGACAACCGTAAGCGCCGCCTCGTCCGACCAGCGCAGATCCATACTGTCGAGCACGCCATCGACGGTCGCAAGCAAAGCCGCCAGCAGATCGGACTTCAACCGCATCATGAGCACCTGCGCCTCGGGATCGCCGAAGCGCACGTTGTACTCGATGAGCTTCGGTCTCCCTGCCGTGAGCATCAGACCGGCGAAGAGCACGCCGCGGAAAGGCGTGCCGCGCGCCGCCATGCCGCGCACGGTCGGCAGGATGATCTCGTCCATGGTGCGCTCGACAAGCGCCGGCGTCATGACAGGGGCTGGCGAATATGCGCCCATGCCGCCTGTGTTGGGGCCGGTATCGCCGTCGCCGGCGCGCTTGTGGTCCTGCGCTGTGGCCAGCGCCAGCGCGTTCTTGCCGTCGACGAGGGCGAAAAAGCTCGCCTCCTCGCCTTCCAGGAACTCCTCAATGACAACCTCATGGCCGGCATTGCCAAAGGCGCCGGCGAAGCAGGTATCGATGGCGGCATCGGCCTCGGCCCGCGTCGTCGCGATCGTCACACCCTTGCCGGCAGCGAGACCATCGGCCTTGATGACGATGGGCAGGGCCTGCGTGGCTGCATAGGCTTTCGCGCGAGACGCCTCGCTGAAGCGGCGATAGGCGCCGGTAGGAATGCCGAGCTCCGCGCACAGATCCTTGGTGAAGCCCTTGGAGCCCTCAAGCTGAGCCGCTGCCCGCGAAGGCCCGAAGACCTTGATCCCGGCCCCTGCGAGATCATCAGCGAGGCCGGCCACGAGCGGCAGCTCGGGTCCGACAACCACAAGGTCAATCGCTTTCTCCCGGGCAAAGCGGATGATCGCCGAATGATCGTCCGCCCTGAGCGCGACGCACTCGGCGAGCTCGGCGATGCCGGCGTTGCCAGGCGCACAGTAGAGCCGCGACAAGAGCGGGCTCGCCGCCAGCGCCCAGGCCAGCGCGTGCTCCCGACCGCCGGAACCGATCAATAGGACGTTCATCCGCCTGCCCCTCAATGCGCTGCGGTGCCGGGCATCAGGCCGCCTTCGACATGCCCCAGAATGGCCGGTCCGACGACGCCGCGCGCTTGCGAGGATATTCCGCCGCGCGGCTCTTGTTGCGGCCACCTTCGTGTATCATGAACGGCGTTGTAACAAACGGGTACGATTCGTGGCAGAGCCAGTCCGCGCCGGCCGTACCGGCGCCAGCAACAACCCGGAACTGACGGTTTCCGAACTCTCCAACGCCATCAAACGGGCCTTGGAGGAGAATTTCGGCTTCGTCCGCCTCAGGGGTGAAATTTCCGGCTACCGTGGACCGCACGCCTCGGGTCACTGCTACTTCGCGCTCAAGGACGATAAGGCCAAGATCGAGGCCGTGATCTGGCGCGGCGTTTTCCAGAAGCTCCGCTTCAAGCCTGAGGAAGGTCTCGAGGTTGTCGCCACCGGCAAGGTGACGAGCTATCCAGGCTCGTCGAAGTACCAGATCGTGATCGAGACACTCGAGCCGGCAGGCGTCGGTGCGCTCATGGCCCTGCTCGAGGAGCGGCGGCGCAAGCTCGCTGCCGAGGGGCTCTTTGCCGAGGAGCGCAAGCGGCCACTGCCTTTCCTGCCGCGCGTCGTCGGCATCGTCACCTCGCCGACCGGCGCCGTTATTCGCGACATGCTCCATGGCTTCGCAGAACGCTATCCCGCGCATGTGATCGTATGGCCGGTCCGCGTGCAGGGTGAGACGAGCGCCAAAGAAGTGGCCGCCGCGATCCGCGGGTTCAATGCCCTAGCCCCCGGTGGTCCCGTACCGCGGCCTGACGTGCTGATCGTCGCGCGCGGCGGCGGGAGCCTCGAAGACTTGTGGAGCTTTAATGAGGAGATCGTCGCCCGTGCGGCTGCCGAAAGCGCGATCCCGCTCATCTCAGCCGTCGGGCACGAGACGGACTGGACGCTGATCGATCTCGTCGCGGATGCGCGCGCGCCAACGCCGACCAAGGCTGCCGAGTGGGCCGTGCCGAAGCACGGCGAACTCGTCGAGACCATTGGCGATCTCGCGCTGCGTCTCAGCAAGTCCGTTCGCCGCACGGTCGAGGCTGCCCGCGCCCACCTCAAGGCCGCCGCGCGCGGCCTGCCGCGCCTTGAAGATCTGCTCGCGCTGCCGCGCCAGCGTTTCGACGCTGTCGAGCGCCGCCTCGCACGCGCACTCGATGCAAACACGCGCGCCCACGGCACGCGCCTCACCCGTGTCACGGCGCGCTTCCACCCGCGCTTGCTCGCGCAGCTTCTGGAGCGCGATCGCCAGCGACTCGGCCGCGCCGAGCGCGCCGGGCTGATGGCACTCGCGCGGGGGACATCAACCCTGCGCACGCGGTTTGAGCGCCTTGCGGCGCGCCACACGCCGCACGGACTCCAGCACCGCATTGTCCGCCTCGATGAGCGGCTCGCCGGACTTGCGGGCCGTCTGCGGCAAAGCTTTGCGAGCCGCATCGTGCTCGAACGCCGCGCGCTCGATGCCCGGGCGCAGATGCTCTCGTCGCTCGGCTATCAGCGCGTGCTTCAGCGTGGTTTTGCCCTCGTGCGCGACGCAGAGGGCCGCGCGGTGCGCTCTGTCAGCAGCCTCATGCCAAGTGCGCACGTCGCGATCGAGCTTGCCGATGGGCGCGCCGGCGCCAGCATTACGTCCGTCGAGCCCAAGACCGCAAAGCCTGCCGGAAACCCAAGGCCGCGCTCGCCGAAGCGCAGCGCCGCGGACGACCAGGGCTCGCTGTTCTGAACCCGACTTTCACCCGCTGGCTTCGCGGAGAAGGTCCGGACAAGGGGCGCGCCATACGCTGAGGCCGGTCCAAGCGGTCGCCCCTTACCCTGATCCTCTCCCCGCCGGCGGGGAAAGGGGCGGCCGAGCCGGTCTGTTAACAAGCCAGAGCCCGATCACCACCACGACCAAGCCAATACCGAGGTGGATGGTCAGCGGCTCGCCGAGCAGGATCACACCGGCGGCGACACCAAAGACGGGCGTGATCATGAGGAAGGCCATGACCCGCGAGGCTGGATAGCGCGTCATGAGCCAGAGGCTCGTCGTGAAGGTGATGAAGGCGACGAACACGACGGTATAGCCGAAGGCGCCGAGCACGAGTGGCGAGGGATCGGTGATCCCGCGCTCGCCAAGTGCCAGCGAGATGAGCCAGAGCAAAATTCCCGAGATCAGGAGCTGCATGAAGATGACGCGCTCGGGGCGCAGGGCGGCAAGGCGCGTTGCGCGCACCGTGAGGGTGAGAAAGCCCCAGGCAATGCCCCCGGCGAGGCAGAGAAGATCACCGGTGAGCGAGCTGACGCCCGTCGTCTCGCGACCCGCGAGCACGATCATGACGCCCGCAAGTGCGGCCAGCAGGCCGGTGGTCTTCGTCCACGTCAGGCGGTCGCCTGGAATGAGGAAGTGCGCGCCTGCCGCCACGACGAAGGGCGACGTATAAAGAAAGATCACCGCGCGCGACGCGGTGGTGCGATCAAGACCGGGGTAGAGCAAGGCAAACTCGGCCGTGAAGAAGAGTGCCGAGAGGACCATCGGCACGAGCGTGGCGTGGTCCAGGCGAAGGGAGATGCCACGCACCGCACACAGCATCCCGACGAGCGCAGCCGCGAGCAGTGAGCGGAGCCCGGCCTGCAGCACCGGCGAGATGCCGGCGTTCGCGACCTTCATCGCCACTTGGCCGATGCCGAGGAAGATGCACAGCAGCGACAGAATGCTGACGGCGAAAAAGTCGAGGCGGTCGTGCGCAACCTTGATTGCCGCACGGCGCGTTGCCTCCGCATCTGCGCTTCCGTCCTGCATGGCACTTCCGCCCGCTTGCCGGCTTAGGCCTGGTTGTTCGGGGAGGCGCACAAGACCACGAGTGGCGCGCCTGATCCAGCGCCAATCGTGGCAGGCCGTATGCGGGAGGCGCGGGGCCTACGCCAGCGCAAGGTGGCGCTGGGTTGCCGCTTCGCGGGCGGCGATCTCACGGCGGATGTCTTCGGCTTCGCGCTGCGCCGCCGCCATGCCGCGCGTGATGAGCGCGTCGGCAGCGTGGAAGTCGAAGAGGCCAATGCCCGCAAGGCGCGGGTTGATGATCGCGTCCGGCGGGTCGCCGGCGAGGCGCGAGCGCGCGATCCGGTCCTGGACGATGTTGAAAGCATCGACCATGACGGTCGAGATTCCGGGACCGCTGCCGCCCCCGCCGAAGAGCTGGCGCTTGATCAGGTTACGCGCGCCGAAGCCGTTCGCGAGCGTGCGGGCGGGCGGCGGCTCAGGTGGCGGCATCTGCTCGATCAGGCTGCCGTCAATCTCGGGGAACTGGTTGCCGCGCCCGCAGGCGTCCGAGTTGAGGTTGACCGCGATCACGTAGCGGGCGCCAAGTGCGCGGCAGACCGAAGCCGGCACCGGGTTGCAGAGCGCACCATCCATCAGCCAGCGGTTGTTAATGCGGACAGGCTTGAAGATGCCGGGCAGCGCGTAAGAAGCCCGCATGGCCTCGACCAGTGTTCCACGCGTGATCCAGACCTCCTGGCCGGTGCCGAACTCGGTCGCGACCGCAGCGAAACGGGACTGCATATCCTCGATCTGCAGGCCCTTGAGGTGCCCCTCGAGCCGCTCGACGACGCGCTGACCCGTGATCAGTCCGGAGCCGGAGAGGTTGAAATCCAGGTAGCCGAAGATCTTGCGCTTGGTCAGGTCGCGGGCGAAGCCTTCGAGCTCATCGAGGCGGCCGGCCGCGAAACAGCCCCCGACGACGGCGCCGATCGAGGTGCCGGCGATGATATCCGGCACGACCCCGACCTGGGCCAGCGCCCGAAGCACGCCGATATGCGCCCACCCGCGCGCCGCGCCGCCCCCAAGTGCAATGCCGACCTTGCCCCGTGCCATATCCGGACTCCCCGGGCGCCCCACCGATGGCTGACGCCCCGAGCCTCTGCTCACACCTCTGGTCCTGCAAGCCTCATGCCGGGGACCTTGCCTCCCCTTTGGCCTGCGCCATTTCCCGAACCAGAGGGCCAGTGTAGACGAGCCATATTAAGGTTTACCTACGCCGCTGCGGCCCTGGCGCCGGAACGACCGCAGGCCTCGGAACCGCCGGTACCTGCCGGGGCAGTGCCACACCCGGGCCGTGCTGCCGGCTCGTTGCGTCTCATGCCCTCGTGCCGCAGCAGGCCCTATGAGGGTCGAACTTTGCGGCATTCCGTGTACATTCCCGGCCATGCGCGGCCGTCGGAAGGCCGGGGCAGGCAAAACGAGGACGCCGGGAGGTACGATGCCAGTTGGCAAGGACGAGGGCAGCTACGACTACGTGATTGTTGGAGCCGGCTCGGCGGGCTGCGTGCTCGCCAACAGGCTGAGCGAGCAGGCCGGGGTGACGGTCGCGCTGCTTGAGGCCGGCGGCCGGGACACCAACCCCTGGATCCACATTCCCGGCGGCTACTTCCGCACGATGTACAATCCCGACGTGACCTGGCAGTACGCGGCGGGGCCTGAACCGCACCTCGGCGGGCGCATGGTGCCATGGCCGCGCGGCCGCGTGCTCGGCGGCTCAAGCGCGATCAACGGCCTCGTCTACATCCGCGGCCAAGCGCGCGACTATGATGTCTGGCGCCAGCTCGGCAATGTCGGCTGGGCCTATGAGGACGTGCTCCCCTACTTCAAGAAGGCCGAGCGCCAGGAGCGCGGCGAAAGCGAGTTGCACGGTGCGGACGGACCGCTCTCCGTCACCGACGTGCGCATGGACAATCCGCTCTGCGCCGCGTTCGTCGCGGCCTGTGTCGAGGCCGGCATTCCCGCGACCGACGACTTCAACGGCAAGTCCCAAGAAGGTGCGGGCTATTACCAGCTGACGATCCGCAACGGCCGGCGCGGCTCGACCGCGGTCACTTATCTCAGGGATGCGGCGCGGCGCCCGAACCTGCGCGTCATCACGCACGCCGAGGTCGAAGGGATCACGCTCGATGAAAAGCGTGCCTCGGGCGTGCGCTATTCGGTCGATGGCGAAAAGCGCTTCGTCAAGGCGCGGCGCGAGGTGCTGCTGGCAGCAGGCGCCATCGGCAGCCCGCAGATCCTGGAGCTCTCGGGCATCGGTCAGGGCGAGGTGCTGAAGAAGGCGGGGGTCGATGTGCGTCACGAGCTCAAGGGCGTCGGCGAGAACCTACAGGACCACTACCAGGTGCGCTTCGTCTATGACGTCACGCTGCCCTACAGCCTCAACGCCGTCTGGCACAGCCGGATGCTGCAGCTGAAGACCGGCCTCGAGTACGCCTTCAGCCGGAGCGGCATCCTGGCGACCGGTGCGGCCGTCGCCGGCGTCTTTGCGAAATCCTCACCGGAACTCGACGAGCCCGACATCCAGTTCCACTTCATTCCGCTCTCCGCCGATGGCCCCGGCAAGGGGCTGCACGAGTACCCCGGGGTCTCGTCGACGATCTGCGTACTGAGGCCCGACAGCCGCGGGCATCAGCACATCGTCTCAGCCGACCCGAAGGAAAAGCCGGCCATCGTTGCGAACTACCTCGCGGCGGAAAGCGATCGCCGCGTGACGCTTGCGGGGCTCAAGCTCGCGCGGCGCATCGCCGAACAGCCCTCGTTCAAGCCGCTCATCCGGCGCGAGACCATTCCCGGCCCTGGGGCCATGAGTGACGACGACCTCATGCAGTTCGCCATCGAGCGCGGCACGACCGTGTATCACCCGTGCGGCACCTGCAAGATGGGGAACGACCCGATGGCCGTCGTCGATGCGCGGCTGCGCGTGCACGGCATCGGGGGCTTGCGCGTCGTCGATGCCTCGATCATGCCGAACCTGATCTCGGGCAACACCAATGCGCCGACGATCATGATCGCCGAAAAGGCCGCCGACATGATCAAGGTCGACGCGCGCGCCTGAGCCGAGAACCAGCCGCCGCGGCGCCGCCATCCAGTGCGGATGGGCGATCAGGTCTTGGGGGCCGGCGGCGGCGCCTTCTCGTCGCCCGGCAGGACATGGCCCACACCTTCCCAGGGGCTCTCGAAGTCGAAGTCGCGGAACTCTTGGGTCAGCCGCACGCGGTCATAGACGACGCGCTTCAGCTCGTCGTCATAGCGCACCTCGACATATCCCGTGAGCGGGAAATCCTTCCGCAGCGGGTGGCCCTCGAAACCATAGTCGGTCAGGAGACGGCGCAGGTCCGGATGCCCGGAGAAGGGCATCCCGTACATGTCGTAGGCCTCGCGCTCGTACCAGTTGGCGGCCGGAAAGACGCCGACAACGCTCGGCACGGGTGTCGTCTCGTCGGTCTCGAGCTTGACGCGGATACGCTGGTTCTGCCGCACCGAGAGCAGGTGATAGACAACGTCGAAGCGCCGCTCGCGGGCCGGATAGTCGACGCCGCAGATGTCGATCAGCACCTCGAACTGACAGCGGCCGTTGTCGCGCAGGTACGTCAGCACGGGCACGATCTGCTCGCGCGGGACGACAAGCGTCAGCTCGTCATGGGCGATCTGCGCGTCCGTCAGCCGGTCACCGAGACCGGCGATGACGTGTTCCTTGAGCTCGTCGATGCTCTCGATGGGGGGCAGCATGTTTCGGCCTAGCGCTCGATGGTTCCGGTGCGCCGGATCTTCTTCTGCAGGAGCAGAATGCCGTAGACGAGCGCCTCGGCGGTCGGCGGGCACCCCGGCACGTAGATGTCGACCGGCACGATGCGATCGCAACCGCGCACGACTGCGTAGCTGTAGTGGTAGTAGCCGCCGCCGTTGGCACACGAACCCATGGAGATTACGTAGCGCGGCTCCGGCATCTGGTCGTAGACCTTGCGCAGCGCCGGCGCCATCTTGTTGGTCAGCGTGCCGGCGACGATCATCACGTCCGACTGGCGCGGCGAGGCGCGCGGCGCAAAGCCGAAGCGCTCGACGTCGTAGCGCGGCATCGACACCTGCATCATCTCGACGGCGCAGCAGGCGAGACCGAATGTCATCCACATGAGCGAGCCGGTGCGCGCCCAGTTGATAAGGTCGTCCGTGGTCGTGACGAGGAAGCCCTTGTCAGCTAGCTCGTTGGAAAGCTCGGTAAAGCCGCGGTCGCCCGGCTTCACGAGGCTGCCGGCACCCTCACGCGGCTTGTCGAAAACCGGAGCTGGCGGCGCGATCAATCCCATTCCAGCGCTCCTTTGCGCCACTCGTAGATGAAACCGATGGTCAGCACGCCGAGGAACACCATCATCGACCAGAAGCCGAAGGCGCCCGTCTCCTTGAAGGCAACGGCCCAGGGAAAGAGGAAGGCCACCTCGAGGTCGAAGATGATGAACAGGATGGCGACCAGATAGAAGCGCACGTCGAACTTCATGCGCGCGTCGTCGAAGGCGTTGAAGCCGCACTCGTAGGCCGAGACCTTCTCGGGGTCGGGATTGCGGACGGCGACCAGGAAGGGCGCGATCATCAGCGCCAGCCCGATCACCAGCGCGACGCTGATGAAGACGGCGATCGGCAGGTAGCTCATCAGCAGTTCAGGCATCGGTCCGTTCCGAGTGGCGTGCGCGGCCGCGGCTTCAGCGGAGCAACGACGGAATCGTGCGCCGCAAGGTCTTCGCCTCGAGGGGTGTTAGCCCAGGCTGCCGGGCGGCGCAAGGGTCCGAGGCGGCCTTCGGCGGGCACGGACGCAGCGTGCGGGAAGCGGTCCGTGCATGGCGCATAACGATCCTGGGTCCCGGCGTGAGAAAGGGCCGCCCGAGGGGCGGCCCTTACGGTAGCTCATGTCTCGATCAGGCGCGCATCAGAAGCGGATGCGGGTGCCGACCTGGACGAGGTGGAGATCCTCGGCCGCGGTAGCTGGGACGGGGCCGCAGATCAAGCAGTCACCGCTCAGGCTGTAGTTCTTGTAGGCGACCCAGAACTCCATCGCCGCCGCATCGACGTGCTGGACGATGCCGACGC
>JBKBPL010000031.1:0-47058 GCA_046293075.1 Hyphomicrobiaceae bacterium
GGCCTTGGGCTTGCGATCGGCTTGCAGATGGCCCACTGATCAATCCACGCACTTCCCTGACGGCGTGCGACCCCGGTGGCAGCGGCCACCGGGGTCTTGCTGCGTCAGGGGCCTAGAAGAGGCCCGGCTCATCGAGATCGATGGGCTCGATCAGGTCGGGCTCCTGATTGCGGACGTTGTTGACCCGCATCGAGACCGGCCAGATCGTCATGAGCTCGCTCGGAAACGGCACCATGAGGTCGGCCGGGTTGCACTCGTCGCGTATCAAGAGGGCAGATGCATCGAGGGAGCCTTACGTTCACGGGGGCGTCAGGATCTCGATCCCGTGTCGGGCACATGCGGCCATCAAGCGAGCCACGATCTGATCTGACGGTGGCACTGGCGGTGGCGCCTCTGGCGATCCAGCCTCTTCAAAAAACCTTAGCATCTCAGTCTGCACGACAGCCGTAAAGCGGGCCGGCACGTTGCTGTTATTAGTGTAGTTGTGGCCAAGTCGTGAGGGGATCGTTACGACGGTTCCAACACGCGCCACCGCGAAGCGCGAAGAGTGATCGTCAAAGAACCCGAAGGTGATCTCACCTTCCGTCACGAGGAAGGCCTCGGGCGAAGCGTGGCGATGAGCTGGTGTGCCCGCACCGGGTGGAACGGTCACGTCTACGACGCCCCACCCGTCGTCGGGCAGATCGCCCATGAAGCGCACGTGGTCCGCCGCGATCCACACAGAGCGTGCATTATTTGGGATGGTTACTTGTGCTGATGCCATGATGACCCTCCCTAGGTCGAGTGCGGACGCAACAAGTCTCTGACTGTGATGTAGCCGTCCGTTGCATTGATAGAGAAGTCGGCGGTCGCCGCGCGAAAGGGTATTCAAGGACTGCCGCGGAAGATGCCGTCCTTAAAGAAGACGCGATAAGATGTCGTGCCCGACGCGCCGCCGTCGAACGCGCGCCATTTGCCGTTGGCGCAGAGAATGCCACCGGCCACCGGAATGGCGTCGAATTCGATCAGGCTCGGGTATACCTCCGGGTCCGATCCACCTTCCACCGCCATGAATGTCGTGATGCATTTGCCTTTGCTGATCACCGGGTCGTATCCCTTGATCGTGATCCCGCCGCCGCCGGTCGATGGAAACGTGCTCTTCAACGTCGGCCAGCGCTCGAACTCCTCGGATTGGGCGTATGTTCCCCCGGATGGGCCAATTAACAGGACGGCGACGATGAGTCTCAGAGGAATGCGCATGGAGGTCTCCCGACGGCTGATTGATTACCAGATACGGGCGAAGAGACCGCCGGTTTCAGTGCCGAGAAAACATTTCGACAGCAGCAGAAAGCATCTTTTCAGGAGATCTCGGAGCCGCCATGATTGGCGGGGTTGGGAATGTGTCGAGGGACATGCTTCAGAAGTCGACGGAGCTTGAACGCTTGATGTCCGCGGTCGCCGCGGGCGATCGGGAGGCCTTTGCCGCGCTCTACCGGGCAACGTCAGCGAAACTCTATGGCGTCGTGCTGCGTATCTTACGGCGTCGTGACCTTACGGACGACGTGATACAAGAGACATATGTGCGCATCTGGAACAACGCCGCTGCATTCGATGCGACCCTGGCCTCGCCGATCACCTGGATGGTGACCATTGCGCGGAACCGGGCACTGGACGAATTGCGCCGTGCCGTGCCTTTGCCGATCGATGGGACGCCAGAAGCACTCGAGGTCGCCGACAGTGCGATGCTGGCGTCGGAGCGCTTGGAATCGGCCAGCGACCTCGCTCGGCTTCTCGCATGTCTCGACGCCCTGGAGCCCGAGCGACGTGACATCGTGCGTCTCGCCTATCTCGACGGCCTGTCGCGCGAAGAGCTGGGTGCCCGGTTCGGCCATCCGCCCGGCACCATAAAGACTTGGCTGCATCGGAGTCTGAAGCAACTGAAGTCGTGTCTGACGTCATGACCACACGGGATGACATCGACAATCTTGCTGGCGAGTACGTCCTTGGGACGCTCGATGCGGGTGAGCGCGCGAGCGTTGCTGCGCGCCGCCTCAGGGAGCCGGACCTCGACAAAGCGATAGGGGACTGGGAACGCCGTCTGGCGCCGCTCGACGCCGAGACGGCGCCCGTCGTGCCGCCTGCGGAGCTCTTCGGTCATATCGAGCGGCGAATTGCTTCCAGCTATGCCAGTGGCTTCAGCGAACTCGCGAACGTGCGCCGCGAGTTGCGCAGGTGGCGCCGAATCGGCATTTCGGCCTCAGCGATTGCGGCCTCGCTGCTGCTCGCGATCGGGGTCCGTGAGTTCGTTTGGAAGCCGGCGCCGCAGACCTATGTCGCGGTGTTCACCAAGGACGATGTGCTACCGGCCTTCTACATGACGTTCGATTTGGGTCGCCGTGAGATGACGATCCGGCCCATCGATGCGCAGCGCCACCCTGGAAAAACCTATCAGCTTTGGATTGCCTCGGATCAGTTAGGGCCCGCACCGCAGTCTCTCGGTCTGATGGACGAGACACTCGCGCCGACGACCAAGGTGCTTTCGCAGTATAATCATAGCCTCCTTCAGCGCGCGACGTTCGGTGTCAGCCTCGAGCCTTCCGGCGGATCGCCGACCGGGCGGCCGACCAGCCCCGCGCTTCACGCCAAGCTGCTGCCCGTCGTGAGATGAAAATAGTTCTCGCGCACTGAAACCCGATCGGGAGTTCCTCCGTAGCTACGCCAGCTCAGAGAAATGAGCTGATCAAGAGCACGGAGATGATCATGAGCATCCGTTACATTGTCAGAGCCGCAAGTGTCGTTGCCACCACGTTCCTTGCGGCGGCCGTCACCCATTCAGCTGCCGCTGCGACCGTTGCGGGTCTCGTCGATGGCAATTCGATCGCATGGATTGACACTGATGCCAAAAAGGTAACAGGCATGGTTGCGCTCGATGGTGGCGCCACTCTCGTCGGTTTCGACGTCAGGCCGTCGGACGGAAGGCTCTATGGCGTCACACCCGATGGCGCGATCGTCATCGTCGATGCGAAGACAGGCAAGTGGGAGAAGAAGAGCCAGCTCAGCGAGAAGCTGCCGGCCGGCGCGACCGTTGCGGTTGATTTCAATCCCGCAGCAGATCGACTGCGCATCGTCGCGTCCAACGGCATGAGCCTGCGTGTCAACGTCGATGACGGTAAGGCTATTGTCGACGGTTCGCTCAAGTATGCAGAGACCGATCCCAACAAGGGCAAGATGCCCAAGGTGGCCGCCATCGGCTACACGAACAGCGTCGTGGGCACCAAGGAGACGGCGCTTTACGACATTGATGTCGCCAGCGGTATGCTTCTCAAGCAGGCGCCGCCGAATGACGGCATCGTTTCGGGCATCGGTAAGCTCGGGATTGCGCTCGATGGCCCGATCGGGTTCGACATCTGGACTGACGGCAAGGGCGGTAATGTCGGCTGGCTGCTCGTCGGCGGAAATCTCCACACCGTCGATATTGCGACGGGTGCCGCGAAGTTCGTTGGCGCAATTGCCGGGCTTAAGGGTAAGGTGATCGATATCGCGATCCTGCCGGGCAGCTGAGACTCGCCTTTGATAGGCCGGTTTATGCATCGCGAAACCCGGGCAAAGATCAGTGGCGCACCTCGCGCCACTGGCGTCAGTCGCCTGGTAGGTGGCTCACGCGCTGCGCGCAGCTGTGAGGAAGCTCATGCGCAGTGCGACAGAAAATTTCAGATCATTGCGGCGACTGAGAAGCTCCGCAACGAAGTAACTCGTCCTCAGAAGGCGTGCCTGCGCGTGAGCTGTCGGAGCCCGGTCCACCGCTTCGGTTGGATGATCATTGACCGGATGATGCTGGCCCTCTGGCGGCAGCCTTGTTTGCACCGCGACAACCGACACGTCGATGAGATACGCGAACGGCTCATTCCGTGCCGCGTGGCGGTGCTCAACGCCTGGGCCGCGAAGCCACGTTTCAACATAGGGAACAGTGCCATGACGCAAGCACAAATAGCCACCGTGCAGGCCGCATATGCGTGCTTCAGTAAAGGTGACATCCCAGGTATCCTCGCCCTACTGGATCCCGATGTGGCATGGGAGCACGATTGGGGCGGCGCTACCTTGAAGTGGTACACGCCCCGCAAGGGACGTGAAGACGTGTCCGCTTTCTTTGCCTCGCTCGCAGACTTCGAGTTCGTGCGTTTCGAGCCGTTTGGCTTCCTTGCCGGCGAGAATATGGTAGCCGTGCCCATCCACATCGACCTGATCTTCAAGCCGAATGGAAAACGCATTCGCGATCTTGAGATGCACCTTTGGACATTTAACGCCGACGGCAAGGTCATAGCCTTCCGTCATATCGTGGATACGCTTCAATTGGCTCGGCAGACGGACCAAGCTTAGCACGGTCCGCGTACGCGCACTCAACGAGCTGGGCGACGCCAGATACGCGCGCCGCCCGGCGTGCGACGCCTGCGCGCAAGACGTCTCGCGTGGTCCATGCGTGGCCATCACGGTGCCCGGCGGGCTCCTGTCACAACTCCCGTGGCGGCAGCCCCGCCGGCTCCCTTTTGCGCCGCCGTTGACGAGTGGCCGGGCCGACCCGAGCCGGCCCGGTTCGACGTGGATTGTTTCGAGATCGCTGCGCTATCAATTGCCCCAGCGCTTGCGATCCTTGGCTATCGCCGCCTGGACGTCGGCGATCGCGGTCTCGAAGTCCTTCATCCACGTCTCGCCGTGGCGCTGCACGAACCACTTCTTCATGGCATCGCGGGCGGCAGTGAAGGTGGCCTTCTCCTCGGCGGTCGGCACGTAGATGGTGCCCCCCTTGGCCTGGAACTCAGCGAGTGCGCGCGCCTCGTACTGCTTGTTCCACGACGACTGGATGACCGAGGCCTGCTGGATGCCGTCGATCACCAGCGCCTTGAGGTCTGCGGGCAATCCCTGCAGCCACTTGTCGCTGATCCACCAGAAGCCGTAGAGGTACATGTGCTCGTCGAGGGTGACGAAGCGCGTCGCCTCGTGCATGTTGTTGGGGATGATGTCGGTCGCGGCATTCATGGTGCCCTCGACCACGCCAGTGCGCAGCGCCGTGTAGAGCTCACCCCAGGCGACAAACGTCGGATTTCCGCCGAGGGATCGGATGAACTCAGTGTGCAGCGGCGAATCGATAATGCGCATCTTCACGCCGCGCATATCTGCTGCCGTTTTGACGAGCTTCTTCGTAGTGAAGAACGAGCGCCAGCGGCCTGTGTTGCCAACCGCAATGAGCCGAACGTTGCCAGTCTTCTTGAGGATCGCATCGCGGACCTTGTCGAAGAATGGATGCTCGGCGAGCCGCTCAGCGACGAGATCATCGGGTATCAGGTAGGGGATGTCGGTCACCTGCAGTTCGGGGAAGAATGCTGCCATGCCTCCGACGGTCGTGTGCGTAAGCTCGAGCGTGTTGAGCTGCACCTGCTCGATAAGCGCCCGGAAATTGCCGAGCTGGGAGGCGGGGTAGATCTCCACCTTGATGCGGCCCTGCGAGCGCGGCTCGAGGAACGCCTTCAGGAACTCGCCGGGGATCTGGTCGTCGGACTCAGGCGTTGCCGGGCCGACGTGGCCATATTTCAGTGTCCATGTCTGTTGCGCGTCCGCTGAGGTTGCGAACGGGCTCACCATCAGCGCCAGCGCGAGCGGCGCCATCACCTTTGACATCATCGATCGCAGCATCGGTCGTCATCCTCCTTGGCTCGGTGGCAGCCTATGGGACGGCTTTTTTTTCGAGACGAGCGCCGTCCTCCTTCCATCTGGCGGGGGTATCCCGCTCAGAAGCCGAAATAGCGCGGGACCGTCAGCGAGATCGCCGGCACATAAGTGACCAGCGCGATGATCCCGAGATGCACCATGTAGTAGGGCAGCATCTCGCGTGCGATATGCTCAATCCGCTCGCGCGAGACCGTCGATGCAACGAACAGCACGAGCCCCATCGGTGGCGTCGCGAGCCCGATTGTCAGATTCACGCACATCACAATTGCGAAGTGCAGGGGATCGACCCCGAGCTGCGCCATCGCGGGGCCAAGGATCGGCCCGAGGATAAGGATCGCGGGACCCGCATCGAGAAACATGCCGACGATAAGGAGCAGCACGTTGACCGCGAGCAACACCACGTAAGGGTCGGTGCTGATGGAGCGCACAAGCGTTGCGAGCTGGCTGGGGGCGCCGGACATGGTCGCCGCCCAGCCAAAGATGCCCGCAGTGCCCACTGCAAGCAGGATGATGGCGCTCGACAGGCCGGTGCGCAGCAGCAGCAGCGGCAAATCCCGAATGGACATTGTGCGCAGGACGAGCAGCGACAGGAAGAGTGCGTAGACGACGGCCACGCCAGCCGCCTCAGTCGGTGTGAAGACGCCGCCGAGAATGCCGCCGAGGATGATGATCGGCGTCAGCAGCGGCAGGAAGGCGGCGCCGAACGAGCTTCCGACCTCGGCCACGCTCGCTCGCTTGCGCGCCTCCGGGAGATTGCGCCGGTTTGCGATTAGTGCGGTCATCAGCATGAGACCGAGCCCCGTCAGGAGCCCCGGCACGAAGCCCGCGAGAAACAGTCCACCGACGGAGACCTGCATGATGTAGGCGTAGATCACCATGATGATGCTCGGCGGGATGATTGGTCCGATCACCGAGGAGGCGGCCGTCACGGCGGCCGCGAAACGGCGCGTGTAGCCCTGCTTCTCCATGGCCGGAATCAGCATCGAGCCGAGCGCCGAAGTGTCGGCGACGGCGCTCCCAGATAGCCCTGCGAAGAAGATCGATGCGAGGATGTTCACGTGCGCGAGACCGGCACGAAAATGCCCGACTAGGACATTGGCAAGCCGCACCAGCCGCTCGGTGATGCCACCAACATTCATGATCTCGCCGGCGAGAATGAACAGCGGGATCGCGACTAATGGGAACTGGTCGATTCCGAGGTAGAGCTTCTGCGCGAGCAGCGCGAGAAATGCCGAACGGTCGGCCATCATGAAGCCGGCAATTGGCGCCAGGCCGAGCGCGAAGACGATCGGTACGCCGATGCCGATGAGGCCGAACAGTATCCAAATGAAGGTGATCGAGATCATGCCGTGCCGCTCTCGCGCATTTGGGCGCCACGGTGGCGCAGAAAGGGATCGAGCCGCGGCTCGCCGCCGAGGAGCACGACGATCCGCTCGACGAGCACCTGCACAGCGACGAGGAGCATGACGGCGGCGCCGAACGGCACCGCACCGATGATCCATGCCATCGAGATGTCGCCGAGCATGACCGCGATCTGGCTCATGCTGTTGATGGTGAGGTCGATGCTGCGACGGGTGAGGATCCAAAGAAACGCGACCACCAGCGCCGTGATAAGCACCTGGAGCGCAGCTCTGAGGCGGGGCGGCAGCAGATTAGGTACAATTTCGATGGCGATGTGGTCGTTGAAGCGGAGCGCAATCGGCGCCCCCGTGAACACCATCCAAAGCATCATCGCCTTGGACGCCTCTTCGGTCCACGAGAGCGAGTTGCTGAAGCCGTATCGCCACAGCACGCCTATCGCGACCACGCCGGCAATCCCGGCCACCAGAAGAATGACCGCCACCCGGCAAAGTTCCAACGCCACCCGGTTGATCGCCCCCAGTAGACTAGCCACGGCGTTGAGTAGCCCGATCATGGTGCCCCGGGAGATGTTCCGCTTCAGGAAACTAGAGCAGGCGACTGTGCGTCTTCAGAATTATCAGGGTGCGTCAGAGCCCATGCAACAAGGGAGGGTTCTGCCGATCTGGTTACATCTCATGCTGCTGCGTTGAGGTGCTGTCGGCAGTGCTCCTCGATGGTTTGTAGCTTGGTCTCGTCGGGCCGCTTCAGCCGACATGCCCCAAGATGCCGGCCGCTCAACGTCACGATTGCCTGAATCAGCGCGGCGATCAAGGGCATCTCGCGAAGTAGGCTGCGGTGATCGTCCCGATCCGTTAGCTGACGGCCTGACGAATCGAGCGGGCCAAGCAGTACCTGCATTGAGATGGGTTTAAGCGTCACCCAGATCGTTCTCATGGTCGGGGGCGAATTCGAGCAGGGGTTTCGGCGCGCCTTCGAGAACGAACTTGCGACGTCTCCCATGAACTGGCGCAATCGGCGGTGCGATTCCCACGCTCACGCTACTTGGTTTCACCATGAGACGTTCTGATGCTTCACGCTGAGTGACGCCCGTCGGCCAAAACCCTCGAAAGGAGCTGCCGCGGGGCGGGCCGCGAGCCATCACACGGAGAGCATGGGGCTAACGCCAAAGGTCGTACTGTTGTCGTCGCCGGCCGAAGGAAACGAATGTTCCACGATCGGCCTGCGCTCGAACCCTTCGAGTCGGGTCGATGCTCTGCCGGATCACACCATGTACGAGACGGCGCCCATGACACATCCGAGGGATGCGGATGGGTGTCTCCCAGCGGTCGGTCAATTCCCAGAAGCGGACAGCGCGGTGCCCAGTTTCAGGGTCGAAGAAACATACCGATAGCTGAAGATCGCGGCTTTCCCAGGCATCCCAGAGACACTATGCGCTACCTCGCACTAATTAGGCCTAAATGGCGGTGGGCTTGGCCGGCTGGGGCCACGCGGACCACGCGGTCCAAAGCCGCCTCCGATACCGATCTCGATGCCGAAGCCGGGTGTTTTCGGCGTGTCGCGTGGCGTTGACTGGGGTTGCGAAATCGGCCGACAGCGCTTGCCGTCCCAACGCTCGCCGCTCTTGCATTTGGGCTTTGTGCTGACCGGAACGCATTTCTTGCCGTCCCATCGGGTACCTTTACGGCAGCGCGGAGGCTTCTTTTCCGGAGGCACGCAAGCTTGGCCGTTCCACGCCGCGTCACCCGAGCAGACGCAGGATTCGCCACTCCAAACGCGTCCGCCAGTGCAGGCGGGCACACAACGGTTGCCTTCCATGCTCTGCCCCTCGGGACATGTGCATCGTCCGGAAACACGCACGGCGGGCGGCTGACAGGAGTCATCTTCCGCCGAGGATCGAGGAGCGCCGGTGGCGGGGGCCGCAAGACAAACGCCATCACGATTGCAGCAGGCCCCCTCGCCACATTCGCGATTAGAGAAACATAGCAAAGTGCCACCGACACGGGCTTGAGCTATGCAGATCCCAACACCGACAGGATTTGGTCCGTACCATCGCCAGCACCTTTCCTCTCTGGTCTCCCCAACCGGCTCGCAGCGCGGACCTTTGCGCTCTTGTTGTGGGCGACAGATACCGCTGCGATCAGTTTGGCAACAGACTGGATACGCCGACCAGGGCTGACCGAATTCGGCTTCGGTTCCGCTTGGGCAGGATCCGGTCGCGGGCTTCATGGTGCATGTGTAGTTTTGGCCGGCGCAACACGTCCCGCCGATCAGTTTGAACGGCCCGCCCTGACAGAACGGCGGCGGCTTTACAATGCCAATGTCCGGCCGCGTGAAGTCACCGAATGGTGGAGGCCGATCGGCCGGCGGCGGTACTGAGCCGCCTGGTCCTCTCGGATCGACGCAGACATTGCCCCAAGCGATCTGCCCTGGCGGGCATCCCGTCGGCTGATCCCCCGGCGGCGTAGGTTGACCAGAGCCGGGCGGCGGTTCGGGCGTTGAATCGGGAACGCATGTGTCGCCCGCCCTTCTATTTCCGGGGGGACATTCGGCCACACAGATGTCTCCCATCCTGATCGGGTTATGAGGGGGACATTCGAATACTGGCGTATCCGGCTCCGGGTCGACCACGGTGCAAATGTCGCCGCGTCGAACCTGCCCAGGCGGACATTGGCGGCCCGCGTCATCCGGTGGATTGGGTCCCATTCCATTCATCGGACGGCAAGATGCGCCATCCCAAAAGTCCCCTGGCCGGCAGCTGCAGCCGTCAGGCGTGACTTCCATATTGCCGGGGCAGACGCAGGCTCCACCGCTCCAGCGTTGCCCGGTCGGGCACTGCGCCGGCACGCATCGTTGACCATCCCAGGCCTGGTCGTCCGGGCACGGCGAGGACGGTGGAACGCAACGCCGCCCGTCCCAACGAGCATTGGGCGGGCAGACGCAACGGCGCTCATCCCAGAGTTGACCGCCTACGCAGAGAATTGGTCGGCAGCGGCGGCCGTCCCAATATTGCCTGGGCGAGCAAGCTGCGACCCTGGCGAACGGCGCTTCGCATTGCTGCACGAAGCCGTTCCAGTAATAACCAGCTGGGCACGTCAAAACGAGCAACGGTGGCGGTGTGCCACAACTCTGCCAGATCGCCACGTCGCCGACATGGCCGGAGCGCCCGCGCGCGGCCGTCTCCGGTACGTGATCGTCGTAACTCACGAACCAGCTTGCCCATGGCGGAGCGTTGAGCGGACGCACAAAATCGATCGGAGTTCCCTGGAGGCCGTGGAGGGCAAGCGGACCGGTCGCTGCAAGCTCGCGCACTTGTGCAGCATTCCTGGCTGCACGCAAATGTTCGCCAGTCGCCCATAGCGTGCCGCCGCAGCGGCCTAGGGCGCCGTCTTCGGTGTATTGATATCCCAATGCGATGCCGCCGTTCGCATTGCGGTGATTGGGGCGAACTCCGACGGCATATTCATCGGGCGCCGGCAACCATCTGCCCGGACCAGGCGGGTCATCCGGCTGACGCAAGCGATAGCGGAGCACACGCGCCTCGCCCGCAGCCGCCAGCGCATTGAAGTCATAAGCGCCGGTTGGCGGCGCGCGCTCTGCGAGGTAAAGGCGGCCAAAATCGTCGAACAGCAATGATGCAATTTCGACGGGCCACGGGCTTGGTGACGCACTAAGCTCCCAAGTGGCGCCGGTTCCAAATCCGCCATTTTGGGCGAGGGGTACGGACCACACCTGCGGACCGTCGGCGATCGCGTAGAACAGCCTGCCCTTGTGCACTGCTAGGGCGAAAGGACGCCGAGCGGGCGGTGGCAAGTTCCATGTCCGGACGTCGCCGGGATCGAAGGCTGGGCTCTCAATGTTGAGGCGGCGCTCGGGCGCATCCGGCACTGGCACGAGGCCAACGCTACTGCGGCCGGTCGTGCCGTGATCGTAGCTGTCGCGCACAACGCCGTCGAGGCCGATGCGATGAATCAGACCACTGCCGCGATCCGAGACGAAGAACTGCCGGTGCGCGGCATCAAAGGCGATGTCGCCAAGCGCAGCGCCGTTGTTCGGTATGTTGGCGAACAGGCTGACTGCGCCACTACGCCCGTCGATGCGCCAGATCGAACCAGGTCCGCCGTCGGATGCCGGTGGCCCAAAAAGCCCGGGCATAAAGCGGGCTCCTGGCTCGCCGCGCCGCAGGCGGCGCAGCAGACCTTGGGGATCAGGCTTGGCAGCGACGATTGGCAGGCCGTATAGCGCTGTTGCCGCGACATAGATGTTGGGCGGCGTAGCGTCGTCGTGAGCAATGGCAAACACTTGGCCGATTTGCCGTGAGGTGACCGAGTAGGGCTTGCGCGCTGCCATGACCCGACTTAATGCCGGCGCACCGCGATTGCTCAGGTCGATTACCTGAAGCGACGGGCCATCGAGATCAATGAAAGTCGTGTCGTGCGGGTCTACCCCTAATGTGGCTCCGCCCAGAGCTCGCGTTCCCGAAAATCCTGTCACCACCGCGTCACCCGGACGGTGGATCGTGACGGGTGCAGTCTCGGTCGCCACGGTGCGATTAGGAAGTTGTGAGAGGCGTCGCGGCAGATCACCCGACTGTTCACCCGCGTGCCCCTTAGCTGGTAATCCAGCCAAAGTTGCAGTCGCGATGACAATGGAGAGAAAGCGAACAAGCTGTCGCCAATGCACCATCATCATGTCACCCCCCCAGCAGCGACGGAGATGCTTCGCATCGCCAGAGTCTCGGCAGGAGCGATCGTGTCCGGATCTGTAAAATATCGCGAAAGCATGAACTGCAATGCGGTAGTACCAGAGCAACCAGACACATTCAGGCGCCGCTGCGAGCTGCAACGAACTCGCAGTGACCAGCTCCTATCGAGTGGCTCAAATCCAAATTGTTAGCTTAAGGGCAGCCTCGCGACTAGACCTATCAGCGATGCCAAGCCCACTGCCTGCAATACAGGCGGCCAAGCGGCTTCAGGCGTCGCAGACGTCCAACTGGTCGCAATGCGGATACAACAAAATTCTGGCGACCGTCGATCGCGCGCCTTGCGGCAATCAAGTCCGGACGATGGGTCTCCGAGTCAGGTGACGCTCCCGCGCCAATCGCGACATGGTTTCCTGCTCCAGCTCACGTGCCGCCCGCGCTGCCGCCGAGGCGAGGTGCTGCAGCCAGAGGCCATTGAGATTTGCCATGAAGTGTGACTGCGTCGCCACGGACAGCACCCCCTACGCCTATGGTAAAAGATAAGCAAACTTAAACGGATTATTCGTATCAGGGTGTTGTAGTTCCGGCGTTGGATTTGAAGGTTGCGTCGAAAACCTCAATCGTCGGGAGCCATCATGAAAATCCCTGTCCACACACTCGTTCTCGCCGCGAGTGCGCTGTTGGCGGTGCGGGCGGATTCCGTATCAGCGCAGGACTACAAGAGCGCCACGCTGCCACCGATTTGGTCGGCCGTCGAGACGCAGATTGGCATCGGCGCGATGTGGGGCAAGTCGCAGGAGCTGGTCTACGTTGCGCCTGGCAGCGGCACGCTGTTGAGCAAGCTCGATTGGACCTTCGATGGCGTGGCGATGTTCAACACGCAGACGACCATCAAGCTCTTGCCCTGGCTGAAGCTCGGCTGGCGTGGCGCCTTCAATATTACCGGCTCGTCCACGATGGACGATTACGATTTCAACCTGCTCGGCTGCCCGCCGCCAGACTTCAATTGCCACTCGAACCATCCCGACACCCGTCTCCGGCAAGCGCGCCAGCTTGAGCTGTTCGGTGCCCTCGACGTGATCCGCCGCACCGGCTTCACGCTTTCTGCCCTCGCCGGCTACAAGCACGACTTCTACCGCTGGAACGCCATCGGCGGCACGGCGAACTACTTCCCGGTGCCGTTCGTCGGCAACGGCATTTCCTACGAGCAGACCTGGGAGACGCCGTTCGTCGGGCTCGCCGTCGCCATGCAGCACGGCCCCTGGACACTCTCAGGACGCGTCATCGGCTCGTGGTGGGCGACCGGCGAAGGTCGCGACAATCACCACTACCGGTCGCTGCTGTTCGTCGACAAGGTCGAGCGCACCGACATGGTCGCAGCCGACGTCGGCGTCGCCTACCAGGTATCCCCACAGGTCTCGATCACTGCCGACTACAAGTATCAGCGCTGGGGCACGGGGCGCGGCGACACGACCGCGACCGACCTTCTGCTGGGCGGCTCAGCCGTGTTCGTTGACAGTGCCGGCGCGAACCAGGAGAGCCATATGCTCTCCCTCGGCCTGAAGGTGGCGCTGCAGCGGCCGCACGAGACCGTCGGCAGCATCAAGGACGGCCCGATCGCCATGCCGCCGCAGTGGTCAGGCTGGCACATCGGCGTGCTTGGCGGCTTCGATTGGCAGCGCGCGGACTGGCGGACCACCAGCCTTGCGAGCGGCTTGGTCACGCCCGATGCCTCGTCCGCCAGCTTGCCGTTCGACGACGACGGCCAGCGGGTGGGCCTGTTCGCGGGCTACGGCTGGCAGCACGGCAGCATGATCTGGGGCATCGAGGGCGAGATCGGTTACTCCAACGCAAGCGCGATGCAACTCGGTATCCCGGGCACGGCGGCCTCCGCGATACTTCCGGGCTTGGTGGATGCGACGACCGTAACGTCCGGACTCGACGGCAGCGTGCGCTTGCGCGTCGGCGCGCTGCTCGCGCCTTGGCTGCAGATCTACGCGACCGGTGGCGTCGCGATCGGTCAAGTCGAGGCGGCGCTCAGCTGCCCGGGGGACATCGCCTTTCCGTCTTGGTGTCTTACCGGCTCATATTACGAGGAGGCGCGCAAGGTTCTGGTGGGCTGGACGGCCGGTGTCGGATACGAGAGCCAGTTTGCCGGCGGCTGGTTCACCCGTGGCGAGTATCGCTACACGGATCTGGGCTCGTTCACGCATACGTTCATCGGCGGCGCGCCGCTTGATTCAGTTGCGGCGAAGATCGATCATGCCAGCCATCGTCTGACCTTTGGGCTCGGCTACCGGTACTGATCCCAGGCAAGTCTGGAAATATGGCTGGCTCTGAGCCGGCCCTGACTGTGCAGGAAGCGGGCGGGAGCATGGCCTTCCGCCCGTTTCGCTTGTCGCCGTGCAGTCAACGCGCCACAAAGTGACCTGCGTGTTCCACTGCATCGACGGCCCATTTCTGGTGGCCGTCCGGGGGCGTGGCGTGATGCTGGAGGTGAGCCAGCGGCGTAGCGCGGCATGAGCCCGCCGGGCGGGGCTGGACGTCCCTGGTTCGATCGTGTTTTCTGACGCGCATCGCACTCGGGGGCTGAAATGTTTCAAGGTTATCTCGACATCCTCGCGCTAAGCGCGGGCAGTCTCGGCGCAGTTGCCGCGGCCCTCAGCCATTGGCGCCTTGTTCAGCAGCGCCGAGCCACAAAAAAGCGGGCAGAGGACCTGGCGAGGGCGGTGGAGACCACTCTGCGAGGGCAACCCTCTACCAGCGAAGATCAACCGCTAACCTCAGAGATTTCACCGCCTGATGACGGTGATAGTGCGGGATTTGCCACCGGGCCTGACGGCGAAGTGGCCATGCGGTCGGGGAGGCGAACCGGTCGTAGTCGTCGATCAGAGCGGCGGCGCCAGGAAGAGCATGTCGCGCTCATCGGCGCCTTCGAGACCATGCTGCAAAGGGAGAACCGCGCGAACTTCTGGTGGGGATGGGTGCAGAACGCCGCCTTCTTCCTGCTGGGCCTTGCCGCGCCGCCACTGATTGGTCGAGTATTCTAGAGAGGCCGCGCAGCCGCCTCGACGCAAGAGCCAGCCGCGCAAGCCTCTGCGGGCGGCAACTTGATTACCGCGCAAGCAGCAAAGCGGGCAGCGCCAGCATTGGGAGCATTACCCGGAACTGCTATGTGCGCATCGTGCGCGGCTATGCGGCCTTCCCACGCATACCGCTTGCATGGGGAAGGCTTCAGTCCCGAGATTAGTCTCTTTTCGCTCGCTCGGCAGGCGAGCTCAGGCCATGATCGACGCTCTCAAACCACCTGCTGGGACGCGAGCACCAGCTGGGACATGATCCGTTTTCGCGTCGAGTGATTCGGCCATGCCCCCGGGGCGCGATCTTTACCACTGGCGACGTAAGTCATTGGCGTGCCGTGGTCTGCGACCAGCGATTCCGAGCAGTCGGATTGGTAAACGCTGTTGATGTTGCTGGATTTCCGGGTGCCTCTTAATCAGCGGGTCGAAGGTTCGAGTCCTTCATCGCCCACCACATTGATTCAGAATATCAATAGGTTATTCCGCGGCGCCGGGAACGCGAGCGGGACGCGAGGCTTCTGCGGACGCCCGCCCGTGAGACTGTTGTTCACGGAGCATTGAGGGCGCGCCGCCGGGCTCCGCCGGGCATGGCGAGCCTGAGGAAACGCCTCAGGCCCCGAGCTATTCAGAAGGCAAGCAGCCACGAGCGAGGTTCAGCGCGAGATTGAGGGCCACTTCTGCGATGCCGCAGGTGGTAAGCCGCGCCGCGCTTCGCCAGCCGCTCACTGACACGTTCTGGACGATCCTCAGAGGCAGCGCGCCCGCGAACGTGGCGAACGGCACCCGTGACACCCATTCGTGCCAGCCGGCGAACGCCATGATGCCGAACGCGCCGAGCGTGAGGGCGTGATGCTGATCGTCAGCGTCAGGCTCACGGCACGCGCCGGGGCCTGCAGTCGGCCTTGCTCAGGCTGAACGGGTCTGCGCAATGGAGCGCTCGAAGAATCGGTCGAGTGATAGCGCTCCGGCACCATGCTTCATGAGGTACAGCAAGCAGACCGCCCAGACGCCATGCGTATCGAAGGCATTCGGATAGACAAAAATTTGGATGACCAGCGTCATGATCAGAAGCGCCGAGGCCGCATAGCGTGTGAGCAGACCGGCGATGAGCAGCGGTGGCAGCGCGAGCTCGGCGGCGGTCGCCATGTAGGCCGCCAGTTCCGGCGGAATGAGCGGGAGCGTGTATTCGTCGCGGAACAACGCGAGCGTATTGCCCTCCTTCCACCCCTCGATCTTGAGAAGGCCGGATCGCAGAAATACGGTCCCGGCCGAGATGCGTGCGATCAGCGCGATCAGATCATGTGGGATGCGCTCGAAGAGCGCTTTGAGGCGTTGCAAGGTGTGAATCACGGGGCGCTCCTGGTCGTATCGGTGGTCGGTGGGAGATCGATGCCGATAATCGCGCCGCTGGAGAATATGGCGGCGAGCGCGACTGGCAGGTCAAAGGCGTCGGAGGCCGCGGTGGCCGCATGGGTTGCTTCGCCGAGAGTGCCGCCACCAATCAATGCCTCGACGAATGCGGCGCTCGCTGGTGGGAGCTCCGTCACGAGCACATCGAGCTGCGGGCGCGTCACCAGAGCAACTTCCCCCCAATGCTCGGGGCCAATATGCCGGACGTCGTCGTCGTGTGTGTTGGTGCGCCAGATCGAAACGATTGGATAGGGCGATGCGATCAGGGCCGCGGCAGGATGCAGGGTCAGTCGAGCGTGGCCGAGCGCATCCGCTGGCACGGCGGCGAGCGCTGTGACCGCTATCGGCTCGGCGTCGGCCGCGTGGTAGGCCACCGTGCGCGCCCACTCGAGCCGCGCAATGTCGGCAAGATACGGAAATTCTTGCCCTGGTTCGAAGCGCTCGAGGAAGGCAGCGAACGTGGCACCGTACTCCGCGAGCACGGGGGACGTCGGCGGATGCCGCTCGATGAATACGAGCGCCATGGCACGAAAGAACTCGGCGCCGACGAGGCGCTCGATCACCGGAAACCGAGCGGAGATGGCGGCGGCGAGGCTAGCATGCACGTTGTTGCGGTAGACCGCGAAGCGCTTATTGAGCTGCGCGTTGCTGGTGCCGGCGATATCGGTCGGCACTGGCGCTTGCGGGCGCATGAGTGCCTCGGCAAAGCGCTGCTGCACACCGGCCAAGCCGGCGGTTTGAACGTTAGGGTGCGGTATGGGCATGATTGCGCCTCCGCGCCTGCATGATGTCGTCCGCCAGCCGTGCTTCGGCTGCCAGGGTGGGCCAATCCGGAATGTCATTATCCCACTCGATCAGCGTGGGCAGCGGACCGCTCCGCTGGATGAGACGCCTATAGAGCGACCAGACCGGATCGGCGACGTGTCGATCATGCGCATCGACCAGGAGGCGCGTGGCGTCGCCGCCATCGATCTCGGCATGGCCGGCAAGATGCACTTCTCCGACGATATGCGCTGGGAATGCATCGATATAGGCGGCCGCGTCGATCCCGTGGTTGGTCGCCGATGCAAACGCGTTGTTGACGTCGAGAAGGAGGCCGCATCCCGTGCGCGCCGCCAGCTCTGACAGGAATTCGATCTCCGACATTTCGCTCGATGGAAACGTCACGTAGGTCGACGGGTTCTCGATCAGGATGCTGCGACCGATCGCTTCCTGCACCTCGTCGACATGCGCCGCAACATGAGCGAGGCTCTCGCGTGTGTAGGGCAAAGGCAGGAGATCGTTGAGAAAGGTCGTCTCGTGGGTCGACCAGGCAAGATGTTCGGAAAACAGACCTGGATCGTATCGATCGACGAGATGCTTGAGGCGGCGCAGATGCACGGTGGAGAGTCTGCCCGCGCCGCCGATCGACAATCCGACCCCATGCAGCGAGATCGGATAGAGCGAGCGGATGCGCTCCAGGTAGTGATGGGGTGGACCACCCGCGCCCATATAGTTCTCAGGATGCACCTCGAACCAGCCGACCGAAGGAGGGCTGTCGAGAATATCCCGGTAGTGCTCGGGCTTCAGGCCGACACCCGTCCGGTGGGGGATGAGCGGAGCAGCTCGAGAGGCTGGCGGGTGGTCCGTGCTCATGATCGGCTCTTTGATCAGCCCTTGATCGGCGCAAGCGAGCCCTTGCGCTTGCTGCCGTCTTTCAGCGTGACTTCGGTCGACATGCAGGTGCCCTTGGCCACGTACTTCCAGGCGCCCTTGTCGTAGTCGACCTTGGCAGTCCCGGCGCACGAATTGTTGCCCGTGGCCGCGCAATCGTTCTTGCCGGCGAGTGAAATTCCGTAGCATTTCTCCTTGTCGCCGGCGGCTTGCTGGGCATTTGCGACGGAGGACATGCTCATGGCGGCGGAGACGGCAGTGATGAGGGCGAGGCTCAAAGTGCGGTTGGACATTCGACGGTTCTCCTTGAAGGATCCCTTGCTTGATGCGGCCTTTGGTGGCTCACACGAAAGAGTTCGGGCCTGCCGAGCCAATCGTTACGGCGGTCACGAATTCGTGTAAGTGCCTGCTCGAGGCGATTGCCCAGAACACGCGATGTAATGTTTCCGTGCTTTGCCGCGAACAACTGTCGTAGGGGGCTGTGTGGCGGGCGAACCCGATGATTTCGCAGCACTGTTTCGGCAAGCCAACAATGGTGACAGCACCGCGTACCGGAGGCTGCTCACAGGTCTCACCCCCTGGCTTCGCGCGCTTGTGCGCAAGGGCCTCGTCCGAGCCGGTCGCAGTCCGGATGAAAGCGAAGACATCGTGCAGGAGACCTTGATCGCGATCCATCTCAAGCGACAGACTTGGGACGAGACCCAGCCAGTGGAGCCGTGGGCGCGCGCAATCGCCAGCCACAAGCTGATCGATTTCCTGCGTCGGCGCGGACACCATGGGCACCTCGACATCGACGATCTCGCCGACGACCTGCGGGCGGAGGCAGGTCAGGACGTGACGGACGTCATCGATCGCGATCGCCTGCTGTCCGTTCTGCCTGATCGGCCGAGGCGCATCGTCGAGGCCATATCGATCCAGGGTCTTTCGGCGCGCGAGATCGCCGATGAGCTCGGCATGACGGAAGGTGCCGTGCGGGTCGCGCTCCATCGCGCATTGAAAATGATGGCTGGTCGGGCGGGCGAGGACGACAAATGAAAACAGACCAGTTGATCGTCGCATTGGCCGCAGACGCGAAGGGGCCTCGCTTGGACGCGAGACGCGGACTGTGGCTCGCCTTGTGCCTCGGCATGTGTTTGGCTGTCGTCACGTTCTCGATGACGATGGGCGCGAGGGCCGACATTGCGGCAGCGTTGCTGACGTGGCGGTTCGACCTGAAACTTGTGCTGGTCAGTGGTGCCCTCATTGCGGCAATGATCGACTGTGCCCGGCTTCTGAGGCCCGAAGTGCCCCCCTCCCTGCATTGGTCCACGGTAATGTCAGCGCTGCTGCTGGCTGTGGCCGTGGTCTTCGAGCTCGCGGTGACGCCACGTGCAGAGTGGGGCGCGCGGCTCATCGGCACAAACCAACTGTTGTGCTTGATAGCCGTTCCAACGCTCGCGCTGGCGCCGTTCGTGCTGCTGATGTGGGCAATGCGGCGTGGCGCGCCGGCATCGCCGGTTTGGGCTGGCGCGGCCGTCGGACGGCTGGCGGCAGCGATGGGCGCGGCCCTTTATGCGCTGCACTGCTTCGATGACTCGCCGCTGTTCGTCGCGGTCTGGTATTCAGCGGCGATACTCATCGTGTCGGCCGCTGGGGCCGTCATCGGTGCGCGTTTGCTCAGGTGGTGAGGCACGCGACCGCCGCCTGGCAGGGGCGCCTGTCAGGGATGCTGCGCATCGCCGAATGCTGGCCGGTGGAAGCTGCCCGATCAGTACGTGGCTTTGATCGACGCTGGCCCGGCATCCTGCGCCCGCACAGCACTGACCGCAGCGCGCACATCGGCAAGGTATTCATCAAGCGACGCCGCGTGAAACATCGACATCATGCGGTGGATCGCTTTCGGCTTCTGCACGAGGCCCGGCAGCCAGCCCTTGGTCTGCATGATCTCGGCGACGCGAAACACGTCGATCACGCGCGATCCGAAGGCCACGATCGACAGATGCGGCTCTGCGATGATCTCGAGCCCGTCGATCGCACGGATCCCGGCCTTGTAGGCGTCGATGAATGCCATCAGGTCCCCTGCAATCTGCCGGTAGCCCTCGACGCCCAGGAACTCGAATGTCGCCCATGCCGCCGCGACGCCGCCGGCGGGCCGCGTGCCGACGATGGTCGAGGTCAGAAAGCGGCCGTTGGGCCAGTCGGCGAAGTCGAAGTTGTTGTGCTCGGCCTTGTCGGGCGTGCGGTAGAAGACGGTTGAAGCGGGCTTCGGCGCGAATCCGAATTTGTGCAGATCGGCCGAGATCGAGCTGACGCCGTGCACCGAGAAATCGAAATCCGGGATGTCGAGCCCGTTCATCCTGACGAATGGGGCCAGATAGCCGCCGACGCAGGCGTCCACGTGCAGCCAGAGGCCGCGGCGCTCGGCCAGCGCGCCGAGCGCATCGATCGGGTCGATCACGCCGTAAGGGAAACACGGCGCCGAGCCGACGATCATCATGGTCGCATCATCGATGAGCGCCTCCATGGCAGCCGGATCGGCTCTCAGATCCGGGCCGACGGGGGCGCGGCGCACGTCGAGATCCATGAGCTTGGCGCCCTTGTTGAAGGCTGGGTGCACGGTTTCCGGGGCGACGATGTTGCCGCGGAAGCTCGGGGATTTGCGCTGCTCGCGTGTCCAGTCACGACAGGCCTGGATTGCCTGAATGATGCTCTCCGTGCCTCCCGTGGTCATGAAGCCCTGGGCACCAGCGGGCGCATTGAAGAGGCTGAGCGCCATCTCGATGACCTCGTCCTCCATGCGCTTCACGCTCGGAAAGGCCCGGCGCCCGCCCAGGGCGTTCTCGGTGAAGAACTCGAAGAACGCCGCGCGATTGGCCTCATAGAGCGCATCCGTCGCCTTGAAGACGAACAGCGGCGCACGGCCGCGCTGCCAGTCGATGTCGCCCGCCTTCATCGCACGCATCTCGTCGAGGAGAGCTTCCTTGGTGCGTCCGGTACGAGGAAGTTCTTTGCGCATGGCAGCTCGATCCTTTTGCGGGCGACGCGACTGCGGAAAAAAACATTGTGCCGTAACGCGCGTCCTTCCGGAACATCTGTTCGGCGTTGGGGGCGACGTCGCGCGCCAGCCTCGCCGTGAGGCAGGCGGCCTCGTTCAGCCTAGCGCCTGCCAGCACCCGAGCGGGTGGTACGGGTGTCGGCGGTCCCCATGCTGAGGTCAGGCGGTCGTCACCGGAGTGGGCAAGGCGGGCGCGCTTGGCTTGTCCCGGGCTCCATGCATACACGCTTTGCGTGTGGTAGGTGGGCGTGCGCCGATGCCTGATGAATTCGATGTGGACGGGTCTCAGCCTTCGCGCCCGCGGCTGGACGAGGAAGCTCTCGCCCCCGGGGGGATCCACCGAGTGCCCGCCTAGCGGGCCCGTGCCGCGGGTCACTGGACCGAGGCGTGCTTTTGTGTAGGATCACTCGAAATTCGGCCCAGTGAGCGCGGCCACAAGCTAGGCCCATGTAGAAGCGGCATTTTCGGGGGCAACGGAGAGATGGCAACTGCAGGTGGCGATGTGGCAAGGTCGGCCGCAGGTCTGATGGCCGGCAAGCGTGGCCTCATCATGGGGCTGGCCAACAGCCGCTCGATTGCCTGGGGCATATCAAAGGCTTGCGCGGCCGAGGGCGCTGAGCTGGCCTTCACTTATCAGGGCGATGCACTCAAGAAGCGCGTCGAGCCGCTGGCGGCCGAGGTCGGCTCGAGGATCGTGCTCCCCTGCGACGTGACAGATTATGCCTCCATGGACGCCGTGTTCGAGGCGCTCAAGTCGGAATGGGGCCGTCTCGATTTCCTCGTCCATGCCATTGCCTTCTCGGACAAGGCGGAGCTCGACGGGCGCTATGTCGATACGAGCGAGCGCAACTTCGTCCAGTCCATGCTGATCTCCTGCTACTCCTTCACGGCGCTCGCCCAGCGGGCCGAGAAACTCATGACCGAGGGCGGCTCCCTGCTGACCCTGACATACTACGGCGCCGAGAAGGTGATGCCGCATTACAATGTGATGGGTGTAGCCAAGGCCGCTCTTGAAGCAAGCGTGCGCTATCTGGCAGCGGATCTCGGCAAGCAGGGCATTCGGGTCAATGCCATTTCGGCCGGGCCAATCAAGACCCTCGCGGCGTCCGGTATCGCCGACTTCCGCTACATCCTGCGCTGGAACGAGTACAACTCGGCGCTGCGGCGCAACGTGACCATCGAGGAGGTCGGCGGCTCGGCACTTTACCTCCTTTCCGATCTGGGCCGTGCGGTGACCGGCGAGGTGCACCACGTCGATGCCGGCTACCACATCCAGGGCATGAAGAACGAGGATGCCCCTGATATCTCGGTCGTGAAAGGCGAGGGCTGAGCACGGCCCGCGACATGCTTATGGACAAGGCGCGATGAGCGATGAGCTTCATGAGGGCTTGCGCGTCGATGCCCGCATCCATATTCCCGGCGCGGAGCTGAGCGAGAGCTTCATCCGTGCCTCCGGCCCCGGCGGGCAGAACGTCAACAAGGTCGCGACGGCCGTGGAGCTGAGGTTCGATGTGCGTGGCAGCCCGAGCCTCGCACCGCCCGTGCGGCGTCGCCTTGAGCGGCTTGCGGGCCGGCGCCTTACCAAGGACGGCGTGATCGTCATCCGGGCCGACCGCTTCCGCACTCAGGAACTGAACCGTGCCGAGGCGCGCGAGCGTCTGGCTGCGTTGATCCGAGAAGCCGCAACGCCGCCCAAGCCGCGCATCGCGACCAAGCCGACCAAGGCCAGCCGCGAGCGGCGCCTCAAGGCCAAGGAGGTGCGTGGTGAGACAAAGCGCGCGCGCCAGAAGCGCATTTCATTTGACTGAGCGCGTCGACCTGGATCGGCGCCTAGGACGGGGACCCCATGAACATTTCGGATCGGCGGCCGGATGAAGTCCTGATTGTGCCGGGCGCGGCGGTCGCGGGGGTGCCGATCTGGCTGGCGCCGCAGGGCGACTGGCAGGCGGCGCTCGCACAACTCCCCCGCGCGCAGATTGCCTGGCTCGAGGCCAATGGTTTCGACGGGAGCCCGCGCAAGCACGTGCTGTTGCCGGGCGCGGCGGGAACCGTTGAGGGCGTTGTGCTGGGCATTGGCACGCCCGACGGCGCCAATGCAGGCGTGACCACCGCGACGCTTGTCGGCGCACTGCCGCCCGTGCTGCCGGCAGGCACCTACCGCCTCGGCGATCCCTCGGCCTGCGATCCCGCCATGGCGGCAATCGCCTGGGGCCTCGGCGCGTACGCCTTCCGCCGCTACAAGGCGAATGGGCCACGCAAGGGGCCCGCGTTGGTCATGCCCGAGACGGCCGACGCGCAACAGGTCATGGCCACCGTCGAAGGCGTCTGGCTCGGTCGCGACCTCATCAATACCCCGGCGAACGACATGGGCCCGGCCGAGCTGGAACTCGCCGCGCGCGCGCGTGGCGCGCGCCACGACGCCACGGTCACGGCCGTGATCGGCGACGATCTCATCGAGAAGAATTTCCCGCTCATCCATGCGGTCGGCCGGGCCAGCGCTCGGGCGCCGCGTCTCATTGATCTCACGTGGGGCCGCGCCGACGCCGTCAAGATCACGCTGATCGGTAAGGGCATCTGCTTCGATACGGGCGGGCTCGACGTCAAGACCGCGGCCGGCATGCTGCTCATGAAGAAGGATATGGGCGGGGCGGCGACGGCGCTGGCGCTGGCGCACATGATCATGAGTGCCGAGCTCGACGTCCGCCTCAGGGTGCTGATCCCGGCGGCCGAGAACGCGATCGCCGGCGCCGCCTTCCGGCCGGGCGACGTGATCCGTTCGCGTGCCGGAACGACCGTCGAGATCGGCAATACGGACGCCGAAGGCCGCCTGGTGCTCGCCGATGCGCTGGCGCTCGCCGATGAGGAGGCGCCCGATCATCTCTTCACCTTCGCCACGCTCACGGGAGCGGCGCGTGTGGCGCTCGGGCCCGATCTGCCACCCTTCTTCTGCGACGACGAAGGGCTCGCCAGCGAGATTGGTGCGGCCGGGGCCGCGGTCGCCGATCCGGTCTGGCGCCTGCCATTGACCACGCCCTACGACAGCTGGCTCGACAGCAGCGTCGCCGACATGAACAACGTCGCCGAGAGCGGCTTTGCCGGCGCGGTGGTCGCCGCGATCTTCCTCAAACGCTTCGTGAAGCAGACACGTACGTTCGCGCATTTCGACATCTACGGCTGGCGTCCGGCGCCGCGTGCGCTCGGGCCGAAGGGCGGCGAGCCGCAGGCCGCACGCGCCGTCTTCGAGGTCGTGCGCCGCATTGCCGGAGGCTGAGCGCACGATGGATCAACCGCCCATTGATCCGCGCCGCCATGCCGTTCGCGAGGATCTGGCGGACGCCCGCCTCATGGGACGCGCGGCGGCGACGCGCTTCATCGAGGGCCGGCCCGGACAGGTGCGCGTTGCGGTCGCGCCGGTATTCAGCACGCCCGACGCGGGTGCGGCGCTGACGACGCAGCTTCTGTTCGGCGAGAGCGTGCGCGTCTTCGAGGAGCAGGCGGGCTGGGCGTGGCTTCAGGGCGAGGCCGATGGCTACGTCGGCTATGCGCCCGCCGCCGCCATCGGTCGCGACATCAGCGCGCCGACGCATCGCGTCGCTGCCCTCTCCGCGCCGGCGCTGGTGCGGCCGGAGCTCAAGTCGCCGCCGCTCGTCGATCTACCCATGGGCGCGCGGCTCAGGGTCGAGCGCGAGGAGGCGGGCTTTGCCGTGCTCGCGATCGGGGCATTCGTGCCCATGCAGCACCTCGTGCCGGTCGGGACCCACGCGAGCGATCCTGTCGCCGTTGCCGAGCAGCTCCTTGGATCGCCGTATCTCTGGGGCGGGCGCACGCGCGCCGGCCTCGACTGCTCAGGGCTCGTCCAGATCGCCCTGCAGGCGGCCGGCATCGCCGCACCGCGTGACACGGACATGCAGCAGGCGGAGGTCGGCCGTGCGCTCGAGATCCGCGACGACGTGAGTGGACTGCAGCGCGGCGACCTCGTGTTCTGGCGCGGCCATGTCGGCATCATGGCCGATGGCGCGCACCTGCTGCACGCCAATGCGCATCACATGCGCGTGGTGATCGAGCCGCTCGCGGAGGCCGTCGCACGGATCAAAGGGGCCGGCAGCGAGATCATCGCCGTGAGGCGACCGTAGATCTTGCCTCTTTGCGCACCCGGCTGCGCTTGCGGCGCAACCTTCTCACCCCCGCCGGTAGGGAAGATACCAGCGGTCCTCGCGCACCATCGCGCCGGCGTTGATGCCGGGTACGAGCCAGCGCTCCGCCTTCCAGGTCTCCCCGTTGGCGAGCTGCAGCTCAGTCTCAATGGCGAGCACGAGGCCTGTGAGTGCGCTCCTCCGGGTCCGCGTCAGGACGCGCCCCGCGGCGATCGCTTCGGCCATGGCCGGGAGACGGTCGAGCTCATCGCTCGAGCGGCCCTCGTAGCTTTCGGGGCCAATGGCGAGATCGCAGGTCTGGCGGTCGTGCAGGATCACCTCGAAGGGACACGCGCCATCGGCCAAGGGTGAGATGGTGAGGCGCCAATAGGTCGCGCCGGCTTCTTCTTCGCCGTGCGCGCAATCGGCGATGGCCCGCTGCCATTGCCGGAGGGCGCCTATCGTGCGGTCACGCTTGGCGCGGAAGGCATCATCGGGCAGCATGGGTTCCGCCCTTTCCATATCCGCGTCAGCGCGACGCCGCTGTCTGGCGCGCTGCTGCCTTGCGGGCGATCTCGATGCGATAAGGGCTCGCCGGGTAGGTGCCGAGAATGCGCAGCTCGGTCGAGAAGAACGAAAGCTCCTCCAGCGCGAGGCGCACGGGCCGGTCGTTCGGATGGCCTTCGATGTCGGCATAGAACATGGTCGCCACGAACTCCCCGTTGACCTGATAGGACTCGAGCTTCGTCATGTTCACGCCGTTGGTCGCGAATCCGCCCAGGGCCTTGTAGAGCGCCGCCGGCACGTTACGCACGTTGAAGATGAATGTCGTCACGACCGGGCCGTTGCCGGGCTCGGCATCCTCGGGTTCACTCGACAGGATGACGAAGCGCGTCGTGTTGTGCTTGGCGTCCTCGACATCCTCGGCGAGGATGTCGAGGCCATAGATCTCGGCCGCGATCCGTGGCGCGAGGGCCGCCCGTGAGCGATTACCCCATTCCGCGATCTGTCGGGCGGCGCCAGCGGTGTCGCCAGCGATATGCGCCCTGAGGCCATATTTGCGGATGATATTGCGGCACTGGCCCAGCGCATGGACGTGACTGTAGACGTCGGTGATCTCGCTGAGCTTCGCCCCCTTGAGGCCCATGAGCTGGAAATGGATCGGCAGGAAGTGCTCGCCGACGATGTAGAGGCCCGACTGCGGCAGCAGGTGGTGAATGTCGGCAACGCGTCCGGCGAGCGAGTTCTCGATCGGGATCATGGCGTAGCGCGCTTCGCCGGCCTTCACAGCCCCGATCGCATCCTCGAAAGTCGGGCAGGGCAGTGGCTCCTGCCCCGGGAAGACCTCGTTGCAGGCCAAATGCGAGTTGGCGCCGGGCTCGCCCTGGTAGGCGATGCGGTGGCGCGGGGCGGTGGCGGACGGTTGCCCCGGCCGCCGGGCCGTCGGGCCCGCCGCGGTGGAGGACTTCTTGGGCGACATGGATGAGCCAGAAAAGAAGGTTCAGGCCGGGGTGAGCAGGCGACGGGCCCGCTCAAGGTCGGCCGGAGTATCGACACCGAGGGGGACCGTGTCAACGAGGCCCACATCGATGCGCATGCCCGCCTCAAGCGCCCTGAGCTGTTCGAGGCGCTCGCGCTGTTCGAGGGGGGCAGGGGGAAGGGCCACGAACCGTTCTAGGGCCGTACGGGTATAGGCATACATGCCGATGTGGTGATAGAGCGGGCCCTTGCCGCTCGGGGCGGTTGCGCGCGTGAAGTACAGCGCGCGCAAGCGGTTGGGCCCGATCGGGGTGCCCACGGCCTTGACCACGTTCGGGTTGGTGCGCTCTTCCTCGAGCGCAATCTCGCAAGCCAGGGTTGCCATGTCGGCTTTGGGCTCGGCGGTGAGCACCTCCAGGCAGGTCCGGATGAGGCGCGGCTCAATGGTCGGCAGGTCGCCTTGAACGTTGATGATGAAGCCTGATTTCCGCTCGGGATCGAGGCTCTGCACGGCCTCGAAGATCCGGTCGGTGCCGTTCTGGTGGTCGGACCGCGTCATTTGAGCCTCGCCGCCCGCGGACCGGATCGCCGCGGCGATCTCCGTGCTGTCGGTCGCGACGATGACGCGGCCGATCCGGGCTTCGATGGCCCGCCGCCAGACGTGCACGATCATCGGGACACCATGGATATCGGCAAGCGGCTTGCCGGGCAGTCGGGTCGAGGCCATGCGGGAGGGAATGACGATCAGCGCGCCGCCCATGTGCTTCGGGCCTCCATTGAGAGCGATCTTCAAGAAGTGACAATTGGTCTCGCCTTGTCCTCGTAGAACAGCACCTGATCAGGTTGCAAGCATCGGGGGAACGCCTATATTGGCGCCCGTTCGAGGGAGCCGGGCCCCGGCAGCACGCCGGGAATGATGGGGCAGCGCGACTGATATGAACGCTTTCGAGCTCAACAAGATTGCCGGTGCAGTGCTATTTGCCCTGCTGATCATCTTCGGGGGCCGGACGTTCCTCGAAATCGTCGACAAGCCCCGCAAGGTCGAGACGGCTGGCTACACGCTGCCGATGCCGAAAGGCGGACCGGCGGGCGTCGCGGCGCCGGCGGCAGCGGCTTTCGACTTCGCGAAAGAGGTCGCGCCTCTCCTCGCCAAGGCCAGCGTCGAGGCCGGCCAGGAATCGTTCAAGAAATGCGTTTCCTGCCATACGGTGGAAAAGGGCGGGCCGAGCAGGAACGGCCCCAATCTTTACGGCGTGGTCGGGCGTGAGGTCGGGAAGGCCCCGAACTTCAATTTCTCTCCGGCCATGCAGGCCAAGGGCGGGAACTGGGACTGGGAGCGGCTCGCGGCTTACCTGCACAACCCCCGCCAGGCCGTGCCGAACAACCGCATGGCATTCCCTGGCATAAGGGACAACGCCGAGCTGGCCGACCTGCTCGCCTACCTGCGCACGCTCGCAGATTCGCCCGTGCCGCTGCCCAACTAGGCGCGTTGCGCCGCGTCCCGGCTTTCTGCTGCATACGCGCTGACGCGGCAGGAGAATCCTGAATTGCACCCTGCAGCCGTGGATGGACAATTGTTAACTTGGCAGAAAGCCACAGCTTTCTCATTTTCAGGCCGTCCAGTGTAATCTGGGCGGGCCCGGCGCGTCCGTCCGCCCGCGGCGCGTACAATGAGGCGTGATGCATGGGGCGGATTCTTGTGAGGGAGAGCCGCAGGGACCGCGTGGGCGGCATTCTCGCAGCGGCGCTCATCATCGTCGTTGGCGCCGTCAGCTTTCCGGCGGCCGGTCTCTGCGACCCGGCGGCGCCACGCCAGCACGCGCTTTCGCTCCTTGGCGCGGTGCGCCATGGTCCGGACTTCAAGCATTTCGACTGGGTTAATCCAGAGGCGCCGAAAGGCGGCCGGGCGCGGCTGCGCGCTACGGGCACATACGATTCGCTCAATCCTTTCGCCCAGAAGGGCCTGGCGGCAGTGTGGTCCACCGTGATCCACGACACGCTGATGGCGGCGAGCCTTGACGAGCCCGCGACCGAGTATGGTCTCGTGGCCGAGTGGGTCGCCCATGCAGCAGACTTCAGCTCGGCGACCTTCGGTTTGCGGCCCGAGGCGCGTTTCCACGACGGGCGTCCGATCACACCCGATGACGTGGTCTTCTCGCTCGGGGCGCTCAAAAAATCGAACCCGCGCTACCAGATCTATTTCAAGAATGTCGCGCGCGCCGTGGTCGCAGGTGAGCGCATGGTCACGTTCGAGTTCGACGTCAAGGGAAACCGCGAGCTGCCGATGATCGTCGGCAGCCTGCCGGTTCTTGCGCGACACTACTGGGAGGGCAAGGACGCGAACGGCGAGCCGCGCGACGTTTCCCGCGGTACGAGCGAGATCCCGCTCGGCTCGGGGCCGTACCGCATCAAGCACGCCGACATGGGCCGCTCGATCACTTATGAGCGCGTCGACGACTGGTGGGCGCGCGATCTGCCGGTCGCCCGCGGGCAGTGGAACTTCGGCGAAGTGCGCTTCGAGTATTTTCGCGATTCAGTCCCTGCCTTCGAGGCGTTCAAGGCCGGCCAGCTCGATTTCTGGGCAGAGTCGAGTGCAAAGTCATGGGCCACGGCGTACGATTTCGAGGCGCTGCGGCGCGGCCTTGTCAGACGTGACGAATGGCAGATTGATCTGGTGACGCCCATGCAGGGCTTTGCCTTCAACATCCGCCGGCCGCAGTTCCGGGATCCGCGTGTGCGCCGCGCGTTCAATCTCGCCTTCGATTTCGAGTGGGCGAGCAAGAATATTCTCTTCGACCAGTACAGGCGTGTCGGCAGCTACTTCGAAAACTCGGAGCTCAAAGCGACCGGCCTGCCAACGGGCCGTGAGCTCGAGCTGCTCGAAAGCGTACGTCCGCTGGTGCCGCCCGAAGTCTTCACCAAGCCGTATACGAATCCGTTCAACCGCGGGCCCGAGGATGCGCGCCGGCATATGGGCGATGCCGCGCGACTGCTCGCGGCGGCAGGGTGGAGGCAGCAGCAGGGCGAGCTGCGCAATGATGCGGGCGAGACGTTCACGGCCGAGTTCCTGATCGTGTCGCCGGAGTTCGAGCGTATCATCCATCCCTACAGTACGGCCCTTGGCCGCCTCGGCATCAAGACATCGATCCGCATTGTTGACAGCGCCCAGTACCGTCGGCGCCTCAATACGTTCGACTTTGATATTGTCGTCGCAAGCTTCCGTCAGTCGGTTACGCCGGGCAACGAGCAGCGTGACTATTGGGGCTCGGCAGCAGCGGATAGCGAGGGGAGCCGCAATCTGATCGGCATCAAGAACCCCGCGGTCGACCAGATCATCGAGACGTTGATTTTCGCCAAGGACCGCAGCGAGCTCGTCGCTGCCTCCCGCGCGCTCGACCGGGTCCTGCTGTGGAACCATTACCTCGTTCCGCAGTGGTATGTTCCAAAGGAGCGCGTGGCCATGTGGGACATGTTCAGCGGGCCAGCACGGATGCCGACGCACGTCCCGGCGACGTCGCGCTTTCTGCAGGTGTGGTGGCACGATGCGGCTGCCGCAGCCAAGCTGGCGGAAGCTCGCCGGCGATAGCGGCAGCATCAAGAGATCGGTCGACGACCGGATCATGAGAGGATGAAACGATGACGCGCTGGCTCTCCAAGAAGTGCTTTGCAGTCGGCATCGCCGCGCTTGCCCTCGTCGGTGGCCCCGCGCAGCTCGCGGCAGAGCAATTCCGCCATGGCCTCTCGACCTTCGGCGATCTCAAGTACCCGGCGGATTTCAAGCACTTCGACTACGTCAACCCGGATGCACCGAAGGGCGGCCGCTTCTCGACCAACGGCGGGCCCGTCAGCTTTGACAACTTCAACCCCTTCATCCTGAAAGGCGACTCTGCCACTGGCCTCAGCTTGCTCTTCGACACACTGATGGAGCGCTCGGGTGACGAGCCCGATGCCATGTACGGGCTCGTCGCCAAGGAGGTGTCGGTCGCCGCGGATGGCAAGTCCGTCACCTTCCGCCTGAGGCCCGAGGCGAAATTCTCGGACGGCTCGGCGGTCACGGCCGAGGACGTCGTGTTCACCTTCGACATACTGAAGTCGAAGGGCCATCCGGGCTATCGCATCACGATGCGCGATGTCGTGACGGCTGAAGCGCTCGACACCCACACCGTGCGCTTCACCTTCAAGGGCGAACTCACGCGCGACCTGCCGGCGGCCGTCGCCGGCCTGCCGGTGCTGTCGAAAGCCTATTATGCGACGCGTGAGTTCGATCAGACGACTCTCGAACCCCCGCTCGGCTCCGGCCCATATCTCATCAGCGATTTCCGGCCCGGCACGCAGGTCACCTACAGGCGTCGCGAGGACTACTGGGCCAAGGACCTGCCGGTCAATCGCGGCATGAACAACTTCGACGAGATCCGCTTCGAATACTACCGCGATCGTACGGCTGAGCTGGAGGGCCTGAAGTCCGGAACGTTCGATTTCCGAGAAGAGTTCACAGCTCGCGATTGGACGACGGCCTACAACGTGCCGCCCGTCAGAGATGGCCGCATCAAGCGTCTGACCCTGCCGGATGAAAACCCGTCCGGGGCCCAGGGCTTCTTCTTCAATACGCGGCGCGCGAAGTTCTCCGACGCGCGCGTACGTAAGGCCCTCGACTATGCCTTCGACTTCGAGTTCACCAACAAGAACCTCTTCTACGGGCTCTATAAGCGCACGAACAGCTACTTCGAGAATTCCGACATGAAGGCGGAGGGCAAGCCTTCGCCCGAGGAGCTGGCGCTGCTCGAGCCCTTCCGTGACAAGCTGCCGAAGGCCGTGTTCGAGGAGCCCTACACCTCGCCGGTGTCGGATGGGTCAGGGACGGATCGCCGGCTGCTGCGCGAGGCCGCACGGCTGCTCGATGAGGCCGGCTGCAAGCTCAAAGACCGTGCTCGCTTATGCCCGTCCGGGGACGTGCTTGATATAGAGTTCCTGATATTCGAGCCGACATTCGAGCGCGTCATCGCGCCGTACATCAAGAACCTCCAGGCGATCGGCGTCAGCGCCACGATCCGCCGCGTCGACAGCGCGCAGTATCAGCGTCGCGTGAAGGCCTTCGACTTCGACGTGGTCACGTCCCGGTTCGTCATGCGACTGACGCCGGGCATCGAGATGCGCAACTACTGGGCCAGCGAGAATGCCGATGTCGAGGGCAGCGTGAACCTTGCCGGCATCAAGGATCCTGTCATCGATGCGCTCTTGGACAAGGTCGCCGAGGCCAAGAGCCGCAAGGAGCTGGTCACGGCGACGCGCGTCATAGATCGTGTCCTGCGCGCGGGCCACTACTGGGTGCCGCAGTGGTACAAGGCCGCGCATCATATTGCCTTTTGGGATAAATTCTCGTTCCCGGCAACGAAGCCCAAGTACAGCCGCGGCGCCCCCGATACGTGGTGGTACGACGCTGAGAAAGCTGCGAAGGTGAAATAGGACTGACGGCCGGAACTTACGGAAGCGTGCGGACGCCATGGGCGCCTATCTACTGAAGCGCGTTCTACTCATGATCCCGACCTTGTTCGGAATCATGCTGATCAGCTTTACGATCATCCAGTTCGCCCCCGGCGGACCCGTCGAGCGCGTCATCGCGCAGCTCACAGGCACGGACGTTGCCGCAACCGCGCGCATCGGTGGCGGCGGCGGCGACGGCGCGCAGGGGCCGGCGGCCGTCCAGCAGGGTGGTGCTGCGGATGCCGGCGCGTCGCGCTATCGCGGCGCCCAGGGCCTGGATCCTGAGTTCATCAAGCAGCTTGAAAAACAGTTCGGCTTCGACAAGCCGGCGCACGAGCGCTTCATTCTCATGATGAAGAGCTACCTCACGTTCGATTTTGGCAAGAGCTACTTCCGCGACATCAGCGTCCTCGAGCTGATCAAGGAGAAGCTTCCGGTCTCGATCTCGCTCGGCGTCTGGATGATGCTGCTGACCTATCTCATCTCGATCCCGCTTGGCATCCGCAAGGCTGTGCATGACGGCGAGCCGTTCGATACCTGGACCTCGGGCCTGCTGGTGATCGGCTACGCCATCCCAGGCTTTCTGATCGCGGTGCTGCTGCTCATCCTCTTCGCCGGCGGCTCGTTCGTGCAGTGGTTCCCTTCGCGCGGGCTCACATCTGACAATTGGGCGCAGCTATCGCTCTGGGGAAAGATCGTCGACTACTTCTGGCACCTGACCCTGCCGCTGATCGCGCTCGCGCTTGGCGCCTTCACGACCATGGCCTTTCTGACCAAGAACTCCTTCCTCGACGAGATCCGCAAGCAGTACGTGATGACGGCGCGTGCCAAGGGCCTCGCCGAGCGCCAGGTGCTCTACGGCCACGTCTTCCGCAATGCCATGCTGCTGATTATCGCCGGCTTTCCGGGCGCATTCATCGGCGCATTCTTCAGCGGCGCGCTGCTTATCGAAACCATTTTCTCGCTCGATGGGCTCGGGCTGCTCAGCTTCGAATCGATCATCAACCGCGACTACCCGGTGGTCTTTGCCACGCTCTTCATCTTCTCTCTGCTCGGGCTCGTCGTGAACCTGATATCGGACTTCGTCTATACGCTCGTCGACCCGCGCATCGATTTCGAGTCTCGGGAGGTCTGAGACGGTGGACGCACGGCGCGACGATACGCTTGAGCTGAAACGGGAGGCGCCCGCGGCTGCGCCGGAGATTGGCCCGCCGGTTCTGCCCGTGGCCGAGGCGCAGGAGCCGCCCCCCGAGCCAGGGCCCGACGGTGCGCAGCGCCGTCGCCATGGCTTCTTCGGTCTCTCGCCGATCAACGAGCGCCGCTGGCGCAACTTCAAGGCCAACCGCCGCGGCTACTGGAGCCTGTGGATCTTCCTCGGGCTCTTTATCGTGAGCCTGTTCGCCGAGGTGATCGCCAATGATCGCCCGATCCTCGTGCGCTACAAGGGCGAGACGCTCATTCCCATCCTGGTCGACTATCCGGAGGAGAAGTTCGGCGGCTTCCTCGCCGTGACCGACTACAAGGATCCCGTCATCCTCGAGGAGATCGAGAGCCACGGCTGGATCCTGTGGCCGCCGATCCGGTACTCCTACAACTCGATCAACAAGGACTACCCGCGCGTGAAGGGGCCCGAGGGGCGTTGCCTCGGCTATCCTGCGCCGCCGCCCTGGGCGACGCGCGCTGAGCTCTGCGAGGCCGATCCCGCGCAAATGGCGCGCTTTCAGGCGATCGGGAACCGTAACTGGCTAGGCACGGATGACCAGGGTCGTGATGTCGTGGCGCGCGTCATCTACGGCTTTCGAATATCCGTGCTCTTCGGGCTGATCCTGACGGTCCTCTCGGCAGTGATCGGGATCACGGCAGGCGCCGTGCAGGGCTACTTCGGTGGGCGCGTGGATCTCGTCTTCCAGCGCATCCTGGAGGTCTGGTCGTCGATCCCCTCGCTCTACGTGCTGATCATCATCTCGGCCGTCCTCGTCCCGGGCTTCTGGACGCTGCTCTTCATCCTCCTGCTCTTTCACTGGGTCTATCTCGTCGGCGTCGTGCGCGCGGAGTTCCTGCGCGGGCGCAATTTCGAGTACATCACGGCGGCGCGCGCGCTCGGTCTCTCGAACGTCAAGATCATGTTCAAGCATCTGCTGCCGAACGCGATGGTGGCCACGCTGACGTTCCTCCCATTCAAGCTGTCCGGGTCCATTACGGCGCTCACCGCGCTCGACTTTCTGGGGCTTGGACTGCCGCCGGGTTCGCCGTCGCTCGGCGAGCTGCTCTCGCAAGGCAAAGCCAACCTGCAGGCACCATGGCTCGGGCTCGCCGGGTTCTTTTCGATCGCAATCACGCTCTCGCTCCTGATCTTCATCGGCGAGGCGGTTCGCGATGCGCTCGATCCGAGGAAGACCTTCCGATGAGCGTGCCGTCCGCCGCACCCTCCCAGACGCTCGTCACCGTCCGCAAGCTTTCGGTCGAGTTCCGCTCGGGCGAGAGCCACCATCTTGCCGTTCGCGGCATTGATTTCTCGATCGGCAAAGGCGAGACGGTGGCACTCGTCGGCGAGTCGGGCTCGGGCAAGAGCGTTTCCGCCCTCTCCATCATGCGCCTGCTGCCCTACCCGGCGGCGCGCCATCCGACGGGCGAGATCTTCTTCGAGGGCAAGGACCTTCTGAAGGTGCCCGATGCCGTGATGCGGGATATTCGTGGCGGACGCATCTCGATCATCTTCCAGGAGCCCATGACCTCGCTGAACCCGCTGCACACGATCGAGCAGCAGGTGGGCGAGATCCTGCGCCTGCACAAGGGACTGAGCGAGGCCGATGCCAAGGCGCGCACGCTCGATCTTCTCCGCAAGGTCGGTATCCGCGACGCCGAGAAGCGCCTCGGCGCCTACCCGCATCAGCTATCCGGTGGCCAGCGCCAGCGCGTGATGATCGCGATGGCGCTCGCCAACGAGCCCGACCTGCTGATCGCCGACGAGCCGACCACCGCGCTCGACGTGACGATCCAGGCGCAGATCCTCGCGCTTCTGAAGGATCTCCAGCGCGAGCTCGGCATGGCGATGCTGCTGATCACGCACGATCTCGGCATCGTGCGCAAGATGGCGGACCGCGTCTATGTCATGAACGCCGGCGCGATCGTCGAGCGCGGTAGCGTGCGACAGATCTTCGAGGCGCCGCAGCACGCCTATACGCGCCATCTGCTCGCCGCCGAGCCGAAAGGCGAGCCGCCGGCCGGCAATCCGCACGGTCCTGTCGTTGTCGAGACCGACAACCTCAAGGTCTGGTTCCCGATCAAGCGCGGCCTCCTGCGGCGGACGGTCGATCACGTGCGCGCCGTGGATGGCGTGTCGCTCAAGCTCCGCGCGGGCGAGACGATCGGGGTCGTCGGCGAGTCCGGTTCCGGCAAGACCTCGCTCGGCCTGGCAATCCTGCGGCTGATCAGCTCGAAAGGCCCCATTGTCTATATGGGCAAGCGCATCGACGGGCTCAGCACAAAGGCCATGCGGCCGATGCGTCGCGAGATGCAGATCGTTTTCCAGGATCCCTACGGCTCGCTCTCCCCGCGCCTCTCGGTGAGCCAGATCGTCGAGGAGGGGCTCATCATCCAGGACCCGGGCCTGACGTTCGAGCAGCGCCGAGCGCGCGTGAGCCAGGCCCTGGCTGAGGTCGGCATCGATCCATCCGCGCAGGACCGCTACCCGCACGAATTCTCGGGCGGCCAGCGCCAGCGCATCGCCATCGCGCGGGCCATGGTCCTTGAGCCCCACTTCGTCATGCTCGACGAGCCGACGAGCGCCCTCGATATGAGCGTGCAGGCACAGATCGTCGATCTCCTGCGCGACCTGCAGCGCAAGCACGATCTCTCGTATCTGTTCATCAGCCACGACCTGCGTGTCGTCAGGGCACTGAGCAACTATGTGGTGGTGCTGCGCAATGGTATCGTGGTGGAGGAAGGTCCGACGGCGGAGATCTTCGAGCGGCCCCGCGAAGCCTATACCCAGGCGCTGCTCGCGGCCGCCCTCAATCTTGAGGTCGCGCACGAGAGTGTGCTTGCAACCTGAGCGGCAGCAACAAGCCAAGCCATTGAGGCGCCGGAATAAAAGAAAAGCCGGGCACGCGGCCCGGCTTGAAGTTTGGCCCGTATCGCCGTAGCGAAACGGTTGAAGGCGTCAAAGGGAGGGAACTGCCTTCAGTAGCTGTCCGTCACAGCTCAGAGGTATATGTGGGCGATTGCCGCTTCGCACAATTGGGCACCGCAGCAGGCGGCCATGCAGAGACCGCATGTCTCGCGCGGCATACGGATCATGAGGCTCAGTACTTCCACTGCCGCCCCTTGGCGACCATGAAGTCCCTGAAAACCTGGACTTTCTTGGCCGTCTTCAGTTCCTCCGGGTAGACGAAGTAGACGGGCAGCTTCGGCAGCTCGAGATCGGACAGGACAGGCACGAGGTCGGCTTCCTCTTGGGTGAGGTAGTCGGGGATCATGCCGATGCCGATGCCTGAGCGGATTGCGTACTTGAGCGCCAGAATTGCGCTGGCGCGCATCACCGGGACCCGCGGGGCGCGTCCCTCGCGCCCGATCGACTCAAGCATGTTGATGTGCGTGAGATGCGGCGCCGGATTGCCCACGAACGAGACGATCCGGTGGCGGTCGAGGTCGGCAATGCTCTGCGGCGTCCCGAACTTGCGGATGTACTGGCTCGAGGCGTAGCAGTGCGTCTGCATGGTGAAGAGCGGCCGGCGGATGAGGTCGCCCTGCGAGGGCTCGCGGGCCCAGATGGCGACGTCGGCCACACGCATGGAGAGGTCGACCGGCTCGTCATTGAGGATCAGCTCGACCCGGATGTCCGGATAGAGCTCGAGAAACTCGCGCAGGCGCTGGGTAATCCAGACCGAGCCGAGGCCGACGGTCGCCGTCACGCGCAGATCGCCGGCCGGCTTGGTCGTCGAGTCCGAGAGGAGCGATTCTGCAGTCTGCAGCTTGTTCATCACCTCGCTGGCCGTGCGGAAGAGCATCTCTCCCTGCTCGGTGAGCACGAGGCCGCGCGCGTGGCGGTGAAAGAGCGAGACGCCGAGTTCCTTCTCGAGCGCCGAGACCTGTCGGCTGACCGCCGACTGGCTCATCCTGAGGCTCTCGCCGGCATGGGTGAAGCTTCCAGCTTCAGCCGCCGAATGGAAAATACGCAACTTATCCCAGTCCATATGCCCCGGCACGCGACTGTTTCCTCCGTCGATGGCTATTGAGCGGCTTCGAGGTGCTCGCCGGCATGGGCGAGGAATCGCTCGGCTTCGAGTGCCGCCATGCAGCCCATGCCCGCGGCGGTGACCGCCTGGCGATAGACCTCGTCCTTGACGTCGCCGGCGGCAAAGACACCGGGGATGTCGGTGGCGGTCGAGTCTGGCTTTGTGACCAGGTAGCCGCCCTTGGTCATGGCGAGCTGGCCAGTGAAGAGCGCGGTGGCAGGCGCGTGCCCGATGGCGATAAAAACGCCGTCGACGGGCCGGCTCTCGACCATCCCGGTCCGGACATTGCGCAGGCGAACACCGGTGACGCTCTTCGGGTCGGTCGTACCCGTGATCTCGTCGAGGGTGGTGTCCCAGAGAACCTCAATCTTTGGGTTATTGAAGAGGCGGTCCTGCAGGATGCGCTCGGCGCGAAAGCTGTCGCGGCGATGCACGACGGTGACCTTGCGCGCGAACTTGGTGAGAAAGATCGCCTCCTCGACCGCGGTATTGCCGCCCCCGACCACGATCACGTCCTTGTCGCGATAGAAAAAACCGTCGCAGGTGGCGCAGGCGGAGACGCCATGGCCCTGGAAGGCGGCCTCGCTCGGCAGTCCGATCCAGCGCGCCTGGGCGCCCGTACAGATGATCAAGGCATCGCAGGTGTAGCTGTCGCCGGAGTCGCATTCGAGCAAGAAGGGGCGTTTCGAGAGGGTCACCTTGACCACGTGGTCCATGATGACTTCGGCCCCGACGTGCTCGGCCTGGGCCCGCATTTCCTCCATCAGCCAGGGCCCCTGGATGACCTTGGCGAAGCCCGGATAGTTCTCGACGTCCGTCGTGATGGTGAGCTGACCGCCCGGCTGGTTCCCCTGGATGACGAGCGGCTTGAGCATCGCACGCGCGGCATAGATGGCCGCCGTGTAGCCGGCCGGGCCGGAACCGAGGATAATCACTCTGGCATGACGGGGCGTGGTCATGGGGTCGCTTTCCGGGCGCTTTTTGCTCGTCAACAAGCTATGCGTTAAACGCATATGGCCCGACTTGGCAAGCCCTTCAAGTGCGGCCGGGGTGCTTGCGAACCGGAATCGAGCCCTCTTGGTCAAAAATGCGCGAGGTGATGAGCGGGTCGCCTCCGGATCGCCGCGGCTACAACTCGCCCGTGGGTCCAACGAGCCAGCGAGCGAGGAAACAAGGCTGGAGTGCGTGTGAGCGCGGGAGTTACTGGGATGGGCGCCGGTCGATCGATGTCCAGCGCAGGTCGAGCCCCTCATTGAGCGGGCTGAAGAGCAGTCCCGAGATCCCTGCGCGGAACACCCCGAAGCGAACGGCCGTGCCGATCCATAGCTCTGCCGCGTCAGCCTCGATGAGCGTTGCGGCGGCCGTGTAGTTGCGCCAGCGGGCGCCGGGGTCTGTGCTGCGGCGCGCCTCGGCAATGAGGGCCTCGACCGCCTCGTTGCAGTACCAGCTGTAGTTCGTTCGCCCGACCGCCTTGCAGCTGAAGCGGGCACCGATCCATGGGTCAGGATCGGGCGGGAGGCGGGTCTCGGCCATGAACAGTACGTGGAACATCTGCTTCTCGTCATGCGAGCGGGCGAAGATGGCCTCCGCCGGCTCGGCGACGACGCGCGATCTGACCCCAAGCTGGTCGAGGCCCTGCTTGAGCATGGCGGCGGCCATCTCGGCATGCACCTGCCCGGCAACGGCCCCGATCGTGATCTCGGGCAGCGGACCTGGCACCTTCTCGATATACTCGCGGGCCCGGACGGGGTCGAAGCGATAGCCGCGCGTCGTGCTCGTGTCCCCCCAGATGAGGTCAGGCAGCGGCGACCCGTTCCGCACCATGGTTCCGGCGAGCAGGCCCTGCGTCAGTCCTTCATAGTCGAAGGCGTGCGACAGCGCGCGGCGGAAGTCGATATGGCTGGTCGGCGCCCGGCGATTGTGCAGGACGCCGCGTACGAGGCGCAACGTCGGCTGCTCGACGACCTGGAAGCCGGGCGCGGTGCGCAGCTGCGTGATCTGGTCGATGGCGAGATGCCCGAGGATGCCGCCGAGCTCGCCCTTGAGCAGCGCCGCGACCCGCTCACCCGCATCGGCAACCGGATAGACCTCGAACTCCTCGATAGCGTTGGGGCCCCAGTCGGGGATGAAGTGCTCGACGTTGCGCGAGGCTATGAAGGCGCCTTCGCGCTCGCGCCGGAATGGAATGTAGGAGCCCGACCCGGCGCTATTGCGCTGCAGCCATTCCTGCCCCCAATCGTTGTTCTTCTCGTTGGCGACGACAAGCGCGCGGTTGACAATCGCCAGCTCCGGCAGAAGCGTTGCAAAGCCCTGCATGGGAGAGGTGAGATTGAAGACCACCGTCGCCTCGCCGACGGCGCGGGTGCCGCCAGGGGCGATGACGCCGGCAAAGAGCGGGTAGGGCCCTTGCTTCAGCGCCAGCAGCCGCTCCACGGAATAGACCACATCGACCGCGCGCACAGGGCTGCCGTCGTGGAACCGCGCGTCCTCGCGCAAGTGAAACGTGTGAACCTGCCCGTCCGGCGACATCTCGTGCCGGGCGGCAAGCCAGAGATGGAGGCGCGGCGGTGCGCCGGTCCAGCGCAGCAGGCTGTCGTAGAAGTTCAGCCGAATGAGGTTCTGGCCGGGATCGTCGATCGTGTGCGGATCGAATGTGCCGTAGGTCGTCGCTGTTCCGAGCACGAGCCGGCGCTTCTCCTCGGGCGAGGCGTTCGCCGACCCGAGGCACAACATCAGGGCGGCCAGAACGATCAATGTCCAGCCCGCAGCTCCGTTTCGGCGGTTCGTGCGCATCCCGCAGCCCAAATTGATGCCACCAGCGATCTTGACGCTCTGGTGCGCATGGGTCAATGAGGCGCCGTCAGATTGGTGACCGACGCTGTGTGTGCGTGGCACAAGCGCCATCCCTGCGGCGTTTTTGAGATGGCGCCGATGACTGAGCTGCTTTGGACCGGGCCGGACGACGCTGCCGCGACGCTGCTGCTCGCGCACGGCGCGGGCGCGCCCATGGACAGCCCGTTCATGACGCTCATCAGTGAGATGCTGGGCGCGCGCGGTATCCGGGCCGCCCGTTTCGAGTTCGCCTATATGGCAGCGCGGCGCGCCGGCGGAAAGCGGCGCCCGCCGCCGAAGGCCGAGGCGCTCGACGGCGAGATGGTCGCGGCGGCGCGCGCAGCGGCAGAAGCTGCGGCGGGCAAGCTCGCGATCGGCGGCAAGTCCATGGGTGGGCGTGTCGCGAGCCACGTTGCCGAGGGCTTGCACGGGGCGGGTACGGTCGCGGGCCTCGTTTGTCTCGGCTACCCCTTTCACCCGCCCAATACCCCCGAGCGGCTCCGCATCGCGCATCTCGAAACGCTCACCTGTCCGACGCTGATTGTGCAGGGCGAGCGCGATCCCTTCGGCAGCCGCGCGGAGGTCGAGGCCCTCACCCTGCCGCCGGCGATCCGCATCCATTGGGCCCATGACGGCGATCATGACCTTGGGCCGCGCGGGGGCTCCGGGACGACGCGCCGCGGCAACCTCGAAGGAGCCGCCGATGCCATCGCGGTGTTCCTTAAGGCGCTGTAGGCTGCGCTCTCGCCGCGGCGCGTGAGAAGCGCTCACGCCTTGGCTGGAACCTCATCGGGCACGGGGAGCGTGCGCGGGATCATCGAGACGGCGAGGAAGATTACAGCAGCCGCGACGGCGAGAATGCGGAAGAGCATGTCGAAGCCCCAGGTGCCGTGCACCCAGGCAATGAGCGGCAGCGCGGCGGCGAGCGCAACGAACGACACGACGTAGCGGGCCCCGAAAACGGAGGCGCGGAACTCCGAGCGCGCCATGCGGCCGATCATGTAGTCGTTGATCGGGATCTGGCCAAAGGCGCCGAGCATGAAGCCGACCGCGACGGCCAGGGCGGTCCAGTCCGTGAGCCCGGGCATGATGCTGAAGAAGACGATCTGCAGCGCGGCGACGCCCATGAAGACGGTGCGTGGGCCGAGCGTGTCAAGCAGGCGGCCGACGATGAGCTGAGCCATGGAGGCGACGGCAAAGACAACGAACGCAAGCCAGCCGACCACGGTCGCCGATCCCGCGATGCCACCCATGCGCTCATCGAGAACCTTCGGCAAGGCGAACGTCGTCGACTGGAAGACGATGCTCGAGACCGCGGCAGTAAAGAAGATGATGATGGTGAGGCGCAGCAGGATCTGTCGCAGGCGCCGATCGGCGCTGGCGTCTCCGCGCGATGACGCAGGATTGGCCGCAGCGCCGCTTGCTGCTGCGCGTTTGGCCACCCTGGCGGCCTGCTCGGCAGCCATCTCCGGGCGCGAGAACAGATAATACGCGATCCCGATCGCGATCGAGAGGAGGCCCGGCAGGATGAAGGCCGCGCGCCAGCCGGCGGTGTCGATCAGGAAGCCGGTGATGAGGGCGGCGCTGCCGACGCCGAGGTTGCCCCACACGCCGTTGATGGCGATCGCCTGCCCCGTGCCCGAGGCCTTGGCGCTCTCGACGACCATGGCAAGGCCGACAGGATGGTAGATCGCCGCCAGCACGCCGACGAAGAACAAGAGGATCATGATCTGGAAGGGTGTTGTCGCGGCGGACGTGAAGAGGGATGCGAGGCCGATGCCGATAAAGAAGACGGACATCATGCCATAGCGGCTCCAGCGGTCGGCGAGCCAGCCGGCCGGCAGCGAGAAGAGGCCAAACGCCACGAAGCCCGGCGTCGCGTAGGGAACGAGCTCGGCATAGCTCAGGCCCCATTCGCGCGTGAGCGCCAGCGCCGCGACCGTCGCGAATATCAGCGTGAAGAGATGATCGAGGAAATGGCCTAAATTCAGGAACAGGAAATGAATGCGCGCGCGCGTCACGATGGGGTCCCCTCCCGGGGCTCGTTGTGGTTGGCGGGAGAGTAACTTGGTTTGGCGCCGCGCAGCAATGCGCGGCGTGGCGCCGCTCCCTGCATGGGCCAGCGGGATGCCGCCTCAAACACCGACCGTCAGCGTCCCCGCCGCCGGATCGACGGTGACGGTCTCCCCGCTCTTGATCGCCTGCGTGATGTCCACGTCGAAGCGGTCGATCAGCGGGAGATCGGCGAAGGCGGCGCCCTGGGCCATGATCGGGTTGGCGAAGTTGAGGATCAGCGCCTTCGGGGTGCGGCCGCTCTGGACCATATCGCGCAGCATCCAGGCGGACGCGACGCCGCCCTTGGCGATGTTCAGGATCAAGATTTTGCCGACATAGCTCTGCCCCGCGAGCTTGTGGGAAGGGCGCGACACGATGCCTTTGACGAGATCGAGGTCATAACGCGCGGAGAAATTGTCCGAAGCGACGAGCGCTTCGCCGGTGACCTTGGTGCCGGGGCCGGGATGGCCCTTGTAGACGCGTAGGCTCATGAGCGGGCTCCGACAATGCGGCCGGCAACGGCGCTTTCGACGCAGGCGGCCATGCTGTCGAGGATCGGCTCGTAGCCGTAGCCGCCGAGGATGTTGACGAGCTTGGCGGAGTTCGACATCAGCCGCTTCCAGCCGTTCGCCTCGCCGATGTCGCGCGCGTACATCTGATAGAAGCAGACGCCCGAAAGCACGAGGCCGCCCGCATTCTCGATCGACGCCGTGATCCCCATGCGGTCGGCAGCGGCCTTGATGTCGGGGGAGGTCGTGGCGATCAGCGTCACATCCTTGCTGATCTGGCGTCCCTCCAGATGGTCGGCGAGCGTGCGCATTTCGAAGAGCGAGAGCTGGGGCGCCGCGAACACGACGACATCGAGCTTGTCATCCTTCGGCCGGTAGGAGGCCATGAGCCCGTCGATCTCGGCGCGGCCGAGCGGCATCGCGGCCGGGACCGGCCCGTCGAAGACGTCCTTGAGGCTTGGGGCTTCCGGCGTAATGCCGACCATGTGGAAGAGGGGGGTCGAGCCGAAGCTCGCGAGCGCGGCGCCGAACTGCTTGATCTCGTCGGAGGTCACGGGGCCTTCGATGCCGCTCAGCACTGGCACTTCCCAGTACGAGCGCATGGTGCGGCCGACGAGGCCGCCGAGTGCGCCCCATTCGGCCAGATCGCGCGGACGCGCGGTGACGCGGAAGTGGGTCTGGCCGCGGCGGTGGCGGTCAAGATGATAGCCGTAGCGGGGCGTGCAGCCGGTCAGCGCGGCGGCGAGCGCGGACGGTCCGCCCTCAAAGTTGGTCCGCGCGCCAAGCACGCTGTTGGCGTAGATCGACGAGCCGGTGTCGCCGAACGCGATATGCTCGCCGAGCACGGGCGGGATGACCGACTGGTAGTTGATGCAGGTGTTGGTCATCATGAAGCCGAGGGCCTCGAAGGCGGCCGTTGCACGGCGCTCAAGGTCGGCCATGGCCTCGGTCTGGCCGAGGCGCTTGTAGGCACTGAAATCGACGCCGCGCGGATCGGTGATCGAGGGTACGCGCACACGGCGCTCGGCCAGCGGCAGCCTGGCGAGACTCTCGAGGAAATCGACGCCGGAGGGACCGAGCGCCTCCGGATCGGCCATCAGGTGGACCTGAGAAATCGGAACGCAGTCCTCGGCGTCGAAAAACCGGCCGACCTTGAGGATCTGCTCCATGGCGTACTGGCGCGCCCGCCCCTCGGCGCCGGCCAGCATGGCCTTCTGCTGGTCATCGAGCTTCATGCGGCACTTCCGTCCCCGGTTTCCCTTGCAGGGCGGACAATGCGGCCCGAAGGGCAAGACGACAAGCCACGCGATCGCGCGCGCTTTGGGGGGCGGATATGCATAACGGCGGAGCCTGGCCGCTCCGCCGTTCTGGAACTCAGTCGTTTTCGCTTCGCTTGGGGCTCAGTGCACGGTTGCGATTTCGAGGTCATCGCCGAGGGCGTGGCTCATCGCGGCCTGCCGCGTGTCGGTCAGCGCGATCGGCGTGCCATCCGCCGCGTGCAGCGCGTAGAGCGTCAGACCGCGGGGCAGGTTCTCGATCGAGGGAAAGCGCTCCTTGGCCTCCTCCGAGGTCATCGTGCGGATGTAGGCAACGACGCCATCGCCGAGGCGGGCGAGCTCGATTTCGCTCATGATCGGGGCGGTTATCTTCTTCGACGACCGACGCCGGGGACCGCTCTTGCTGCTTCCTTCCATGACGGTACTCCTTACGGCTAGAGGCGCAGGCTGGCCTCCATAATCGGCACCTGCGGGGGTCCCGACAGGGCCAGTCCGCTCATACTCAACCGAATGTTCCGACGATTCGGCTGGATGACGTGTGACTGAAACGACTCACCCGGACGATTTCCGTCCGATCTCGATGCGGCGGATGAACCGCTCGGGCGCGTGTCGAACGAGGTCGATCGACAGGAGCCCGTTGCTGAGGTCGGCATTGCGGACCTCGATCCCATCGGCGAGCACAAACGTGCGCTGGAACTGGCGCGCCGCGATCCCCCGGTGCAGGTATTCGCGCGTCTTGTCCTCGTCCTGCTTGCCGCGAATGGTGAGCTGGTTGTCCTCAAGGGTGATTTCGAGCTGGTCGCGGGTGAACCCGGCGACCGCAAGAGTGATCCTCAGCGTTTCGGCGGCGGCCCCGTCCTTCGGGATTCTCTCAATGTTATAGGGGGGATAGCCATCAGCCCCACCTTTTGCGACCCGATCGACCAGGCGCTCAATCTCGTCGAAGCCCAAGAGCAGAGGGCTCGATAGCAGAGACATCCGTGGCATTGCAGCAAGCCCTTTTCCTCGAAGCAGCCCCGCTCGCCCATGTGCGTTTGGCCGGCCCCTGTCGGGCATCCGGCTCTCCGCGCGGCCCCGCTCATCCGGGCGCCTGTGCGTGCACCAAATCATATGGGATGAGGAGCGCTGACTTCAAGCAACGCCCTGTGGCTTTTTGGTCGCCACGTACGGGGCGACTGCCATCAGAATGCCGCGGCGCCGGGCCAGAAGGTCCGCCGTGCGCCCCGCGGAGCTCCGGGGCGCCTCTCGGAGCTACGATATATGCGGAACCTCAGGCTGCGTGCGGTTTGGTTGGCGGTTGTGGTCGGGTTGGCCGGCGCAGGGCCGGCATGGGCGCAGGTCACCTCAAAGGCCGAAGAGGTGCTGACCCCGGAGGAGGCTGCGGAGCGCGAAGGCCGCAAAGCCTGCAAGGTCGCCATCTGTGCGGCCTTCCACCTGAAGAAAAGCGAAGGCGGCGACATCTCCTGCAATGTCCTGAAGTCCTGGCGGAGAGAGCACCTTCAGAAGATGGTCGAGCGGGCCAAAATCTCCTGGCCCTGGGGCAAGGTGAAATGCGTCGCCAACATTCACCTGAAGCGCGTGGACCTCATCAAGGCCATGACCGAGGCAACGTATGTCGCCGAACTCGACCAGCATCAGGTCAACTGCGAGATCGAGCGCGAGAAAGATGGCCCGGCCAAGATCAGCTTCGCCTTCAAGCCGAAAGTGACGTTCACCGGAGGCAAGGCGACGAAAGCCGCGCTGAACTGGGGTGCAATCGAGGCGCCGACGCTCGTCAAAGGCGCGATGTGGACGGCGACGGCCACGGACAACACCTTCAACGTGCTGCAATCGACCGTTGTCGAGGACATCAACGACTTCATCGGGCCGAAGTGCGACGAAGTAAAGGACGAATGGGCGAAGTAGGCGCCCGGTTACTCAACTGACGGCCGATCCGCGCACGAGCACGTGCCCCTCGAAGAGCCGGCGTGCGGTGCGATAGACGGCGGCGTACTCGGCCTGTGCGGGGAGGCCTGCGCGCGCGGGGGCGACCTTGGCATCGACCAGCGTGATCCCGGAGGGGTGCGCGATCCGGATTGTGGAGGTGTCCGCGAAAGGACCGGCCACGCAGCCCGCCGGGATCGTGCCCTCGAGCCGTGTCGCGACGGCGAGGCAGAGGGCGCCGGTCAGCGGCACGGCGCGGTGTGCCTGTCCGACCGAGATCATGCGCACGCAGATGTCCATATCGCCCGGGGCGAGCCTGGCGCCGGCGAGGGTCGTCGCCTCACGCGGGGCTGTGACCATGGCGACCTTGGGGACGCTCTTGATTCGCGCTGCGTCGTCCCAGTCGCTGGCAATGCCCATGGTGACAGACGCCGCCCGTCGAACAGCTTCAAGATGCGCCTGGAGCGTGCTGTGGCGCTCGAGGGCCTCTGGCATTTCGACGCCGGTGCAGCCAAGCGCGTCGGCGGTCACGAATACGCACGGGTTGGCGGCATCGACGAGGCTTGCCGCGACCCGTCCGAGGCCCGGCACAGCCAGTTCATCCACGGGCCGGCCTGTTGGGAGCAGTTTCCCGGTACGTGCGCCGCCCGGGGCCATGAACTCGAGACGGATTGGTGCGCCGGTTCCTGCGACGCCGTCGAGGGCCATCGGCCCATCCACGGCGGCCTGCCCACCTTCGAGAGCGAAGCGTGCGACGATGATCTTCTGCGTGTTCGTATTGTGAATGCGCACGACGGCGTGCCCATCGGCAGGCAAGGCCACGAGCCCCTCGTCGATGGCAAAAGGCCCAATGGCCGAGGACATGTTTCCGCAGTTGCCGGCGTAGTCGACGGTATCATCGGTGACGCCGATCTGCGCGAACGTGTAATCGACATCGGCATCGGGGCGGCTCGGTGGTCCGATCACGCAGACCTTGGAGAGCGAGGAGACGCCGCCACCCATGCCGTCGAGCTGGCGCCCGCTCGGGTCACCGGCACCGATGGCGGCGCGGAAGATGGGGGCCCAGGCCTCGCGGTCCGCAGGCAGGTCGCGGGCGTGGAACATCACGGCCTTCGATGTCCCGCCGCGCATGAACACGGCCGGAATGCGCACCTGCTTCATGACCTGACCTCGCTCTTGGGGGCCTTCTAG
>JBKBPL010000032.1:0-44851 GCA_046293075.1 Hyphomicrobiaceae bacterium
CCGAGTCGGATGCGGTCCCCGGGAACCAAGCCCGTGCTGCGATCGGCGACCATCTCGTGACGGCTGCGCGCGATACCGCGACCCTCGACGATCTCGGGCGGCCCGCCGGGGCGTGTCGGCTCGTAGCCTATGACGTAGAGCCTGAGCTTCCTGCTGCCATGCTCGGCCTCGATGGTCTGGTAGGTGATGCTCCCTGCGGCCGCCACACCGGCAATCCGCGCGACCGCTTCCCGAAGATCCCCGGGGATGCGGGATGCCTCCGCGAAGGGGCCGCGCGTATTCGCTTCCACGACCCACAGATCGATGGCCGGGGCGCGCGCGATGGTCAAGGCATCGACCACGATGCCGCGATAGATGCCGATCATCGCCAGGACGACGCCGAGCAGCAGGCCGAGGCCGATGCAGGTCAGCACAAAGCGCCCAAGGTTATGGCGGATGTCACGATAGGCAAGGTTCATTGGCTCGTCCGATTGCCGATGCGCGCCGCTCGCCCTTCCCGGAACGTGCTCTCGACCCGGGTGACCACCCGCGCCCCCTCCGGCACGCCGGACACGATCTCGAGCCGCGCATCTTCGGTGCGGTGCGCAAAGCCGACGAGACGCTGGCGCAAGCGGCCAGCCTCCACGGTCCACACGCGTCCCTCGCGGCCATTGAACCCATGAACTGCCGCTTCGGGGACAAGGAGTGCCTTGTCCAGCGTTCCGACCGTGATCCAGAACTCGACCTGCTCGCCGAGAAATACGCGCGCCGGCGGATTGTCGCCCTTGATGAAGACGCGTCGCTCTTCCGTCACGCGGTCGCTCTCAAGGCCGATGCGGACGACTGAGCCGGTGAACTTGTCCTGGGGGCGGGAGCGGAGCCGCGCTTCGACCCGCTGGCCTTCCTCGATGAAGCCTGCGCGCGCCTCATCGACATACGCGAGGCCCCAGTAGCTCCCGACCGCGATCAGCGTGAAGATGGGATCGCCGGCCTTGACGACGGTGCCCAGTTCCTTGTGCCGTTCGATGACAAGCGCATCGTAGGGAGCGATGAGCGTCCGGTGCTGGAGGAGGGTTTCCTCAAAGCGAAGCTGTGCTCTCGCATCATCGAGCTGGGCCTTGGCGCTGGCGATCTCACTCTGGGCCACCGTAACATCCGCCGCGGCGACGGCTTCGTCGCGCACGGCCTCCTCGGCGACCTGTTGTGAGACGATATCGCGCCCGACCAGGGACTGCTTGCGCCGGTTGGCTTCCTGCTTCTGCGCCAGGAGCGCCCGCGCTTTCTCCAGATTGGCCTCCGCCCTCTTGATGTTGACCTCGGCAGTCTGGAGGGCCGCCTGCGCCTTGGCGACTTTCGCCTCCTGCTCGCCGTGACTGAGGCGCGCCAGCACCTGTCCCTTGGCAACGCGATCGCCGTGATCCACGTTGAGCTCGGCAAGGGTCGCGCCAATCTCGAAGCCGATCTTTGACAGTACGCGTGCCTCGACCGTACCAAGGCCGAAGACGCGGACCGGAACGTTGTGCTCGAGGCTTGCCACGCGGACGACGAGCGGCCGGCTGCTGATGATCAGCCAGGCCGCAAGCGCGACGGCGATGAGGCCGGCGGCCAGCAGGTACTGCCGCCACCGCCGCGGCGCGCGCAGACGCTGGGCAGAGGATGGGGCAGTGCCGCTGTGGACACGCTCGGCTTTCGTAGTGGTGCTGCTCATGACGTGCCGGTACGGCTGAGGGTGGGGCAGGCAGGCGGGCAGGCCGCCTCGCCGGACCTTAGCATTCGGCGGCGGCGGTTGCTCGCGGACTTTGGGTAGACGATCCGGCGGGCGACCCGACTGATTTGGATCAAAGCGGATAACCGGGTGTCGGACCTCCTGTCACACCGGTCGGCACAGCAGCGCCGAAACATTTTGAAACAAGGCAGAAACGACGCGATACTGAAAGATATTTATGGTCCGAAGGAAGAAGGCTCCGGCGAGCGCAGCATGAACCCGACCAACATGGATCACCGTGCCGGACGGCCCGCGGTGGCGCCCCAGGCGCATATTCTGGTCGTCGACGACGACGCTCAAATCCGCCAGCTTGCGGCGAAGCTCTTGCGCGAGCACGGCCATCGGGTGTCGGTGGCGCGCGACGGGCGCGAGATGTGGGGAATACTCGAGGATGCGAGTATTGATCTCGTCATCCTGGACATCATGCTGCCAGGTGGCAACGGCTTCGATCTCTGTCGGGAGATCCGCGCCAGGTCAGACCTCCCGGTCATCATGCTCACGGCACTGGGCGCGGACACCGACCGGATCGTGGGGCTCGAGATCGGTGCTGACGACTACCTCGTCAAGCCGTTCAACCCGCGTGAGCTCCTGGCCCGCATCAATGCCGTGCTGCGCCGGGCGCGCGGCACGGCGGGCGCTTCCCAGGGCTCAGGTCACCGGCTGCAGTTCGAGGGTTGGTCGCTTGACACGCGGCGGCGTGAGCTCACGAACCCGGACGGCGTCATCGTCGATTTGTCGACGGGAGAGTATGAGCTGCTCCTCACGTTTCTGGACTATCCGCAGCGCGCCTTGAGCCGTGATCTTCTCATGGACAGCGCCAAGCATCGGGTTGCGACAGGCTTCGATCGCGCAATTGATATCCAGGTGAGTCGGCTCCGCAAGAAGCTCGACATCAGCGAGGACGGTCAGGCGATGATCAAGACGATACGGGGCATTGGCTACATGTTCGTCCCTGCCGTGACACGGGCATGATCAGGCTGCTCGACACGCTCGTTGCGCGCCTCATCCTTGTTTCGCTGGTCGGCATCACACTTGTCCACATTGCCAGCCTCTGGACGTACGAGCACGCGCTCGACCAGGAGCTGGTTCTGGCGCATGAATCACGCCTCGCCGAGCGCCTCATCTCAATCAAGCACAGCCTTATCCTGGTACCGGAAACGCAGCGTGAAGCCTTGGCCCACGATCTCTCGAGTGGCCAGATCGACGCGCATTGGAGCACGACACGAGGAGCCACGCCCGGCGGTCCCGGCGCCGAGGCCTGGCTCGGGCTGACATCGCGGATCAAGGCGCTCGCGCCGGAACTCGGTCCGGAGGAGCTTGTGGTCGGCACGAGCACGGATGCCCACGTGGCGCTGCTCTCCATAAGGCTTCCCGACAGCTCATGGCTCAACGTCAACCTGTTCGCCGCGTCGCCTTCCGGCAGCGGGCGACACGGCACTCTGCTCTCGACCAGTCTCATGGCGATCGGCGTTGTCATCGTATCGCTTCTGATTGCGCGCTGGCTCACACAGCCTTTGCGCGACATGGCAGAGGCCGTAACGGCGCTCTCGCCCGACAACCCCCGGTCGGAGGTTCCCGAGCGCGGCCCCCTGGAAGTGCGGCAGCTTGCCGCGGCATTCAACGAGATGAGGCGCAGAATTGCCGGCCTCATTGTACGACGCACGCGCTCTCTCGCTGCCGTGTCTCACGATCTCAGAACGCCGCTCACGCGCTTGAAGCTGCGCGTGAATGATGTGGGCAGTCCCCAGCTGCAGCGCGCCATGGCGGCGGATATCGCCGAGATGGAGCAGATGATCGACTCGACACTGTCCTATCTGAGGGGAGAGGAAGCGTCCGAGCCGCAACGTGCCATCGACCTGACGGCCTTGCTTCAGACCATCATCGATGATGCGAAGGATGCGGGGCACGATGCAGCCTTCGTCTCAAGCGGCCACGTCGTGGTCAACGCGCGCCACATTGCGCTGAAGCGCGCCCTATCGAATCTCGTCGCGAATGCGCTGCGTTTTGGCTCGCGCGTCACTGTGTTGGTGGGCGTCGAGGGTGACAACGTCAGCGTCACAATCAATGACAATGGGCCGGGCATCCCAGAGGATCAGCTCGCTGCCGTTCTTGAACCGTTCGTGCGGCTCGAGGCTTCGCGCAACAGTGAGACCGGCGGCGTCGGGTTGGGCCTGGCGATCGCAAAGACCAACATCGAAGCTGATGGCGGTACGCTGAGATTGCGGAATCGTCCGGAGGGGGGCCTCAGCGCCGTGGTCCGTCTGCCCGTTCGATCTGTAGCGGGACAAGTAGCCGCAAGCCCGTCGGCCGCGCCAGTCGCAGCCGAGTCTGAGGTGGGCTCTTAGGCCCCGGCCGACGGGAACTATTTACTCTTCACCTCAATGCCTTGAAACAATTTGTTACGAAGCCGCAACGCGCCGTCACGCGGCTCGGGCTACGCAGTCGCGCGGGCTGGGGCCAGGCGCGAGGATATAATGCGTCAATTCAATATCGATCTCCGCAAAGGACTGCTGCTGGCGATCGCGCTCCTTGTGGGCGCCAATAACGGACAGGCTCACGAAGGACATGACCACGGCGCTCCGCTCCCACCGGTGTCGAGCACCATAGCGCCACGCGCGGAAGCATCCTCTTCGGATTTCGAGGTCGTCCTGATCGCCCGCGGTCGCGAGCTCGTGATCCATCTGGACACCTTCCGCACCAACGCGCCGGTTTCTGGTGCCACGATCGAGATCGACACGCCCTCCGGGCAGCTCGCGCCGATCGCAAATGGTGATGGCGTCTACACAACCGATGCACCTTTCCTGAGCACACCCGGATCATATGATCTTGCGATCACCATCACGGCTCAAGGTAGCGTTGATATCCTCGCTGCGACACTGACAATTCCCGAAAGCACTCCTGGCTCCGCGCCCGCGAGGACGGGCCTGTCGTTCACCAACAGGGCGTTCGCAGAGGAGCTCCGTGATCATATCGGCAATGGTATGGGCTCGCTTTGGTTGGCTCTCTTGGCGGGCTTCGTGGCGGGAGCACTTGTCACGCGGGTCGGGCGGGGCCGAGGCGTTGCAGGCACGGCTGTCGCGGCCGTGCTGGCCTCGGGCCTGTCTCTCGCCAGCCCGGCGCGCGCCGATACGGCAGCGATCGCCGCGCCGCGTGACATCGCTCAGCGGCTGGCCGATGGCGCTCTGTTCGTGCCGAAACCCACCCAGCACATCCTGGCCATCCGGACACAGGTTACCGAGCAGGGAACGTATCGCCGCTCCATCGAGCTGCCGGGGCGCATCATTCCCAGTCCGAACGCGAGCGGCTACGTGCAGGCCTCTGTCGGCGGACGCCTGTCGCCGCCCGAAGGTGGCTTCAAGCCGCTCGGCACGGCCGTGAAAGCCGGCACCGTTCTTGCCTATGTGCGTCCACCTCTGCCGCTGGCCGACGCGACGGCCCAGCAGCAGCAGGCGCGCGAGCTCGACCAGCAGATCTCGATCGTCACGCGCAAAGTCGAACGGCTGCGGACCATTGAGCAGGTCATCGCGAAGAGCCAGCTCGAGGATGCCGAGCTTGAGCTTCTGGGCCTGCGGACGCGGCGCGCCAATCTCGACCGCGTTCAACGCGAGGCGGAGGCTCTGATCGCGCCGGTCGACGGGATCATCGCCGCTGCCAGCGCGGTTGCCGGGCAGATGGCAGAGCCGAATGCCATCATCTTTCAGATCATCGATCCGCGAGTACTTTGGATCGAGGCCCTGAGCTACGAAGCACACGCCATGAACGGCGCTGCCAAAGCTGTTCTGCCCGATGGCCGGGCACTCGAACTCGACTACCTTGGCACCGGCTTCGCCGACCGCAATCAGGCCGTGCCGCATCAGTTTGCGATCAGGGGCACTATGGCCGGGCTCCGGCCCGGGCAGCTCGTCACAGTCGTTGCCTCAACTCTGGAAGAGCGCCGCGGCATTGCGCTGCCCCGAGGAGCCGTCCTGCGCGCCGCAAATGGCCAAAGCATTGTCTACGATCACACGAATGCCGAACGTTTCCTGGCGCGCGAGGTGCGCGTTGAGCCTCTCGACGGCGCGCATGTGCTTGTGGTGGCCGGCATCGAGGCCGGGCGCCGCATCGTGACCCAGGGCGCCGAGCTCCTCAATCAGATCCGCTGAGGCTCGGGTATGTTCACGTTCCTTGTCACGCAATCGCTGCGCAATCGACTGCTGGTGCTCGCGCTCTCGGTCGTGCTCGTGGTCTACGGTGCGTTCTCGCTCACGCGCCTGCCGGTGGATGTATTTCCTGACCTCAATCGCCCGACCGTCACCATCATGACGGAGGCAGAGGGTTTGGCGCCGGCCGAGGTCGAGCAGCTCGTCACCTTTCCCATTGAAACCCAGATGAACGGGCTCCCGGGCGTGACGCGTGTGCGGTCGATCTCCGGCATCGGTCTGTCGATCATCTATGTCGAGTTCGAGTGGGGCACGGACATCTACCGCAATCGCCAGCAAATCGCCGAGCGACTTGGCCTCGTCCGCGACCAGCTCCCTGCGAATGTCACACCACAGATGGGCCCGATCAACTCGATCATGGGCCAGATCCTCATGTTCGCGCTCACCTCCGAGACGGTGAGCCCGATGGAGCTGCGCGAGATCGCAGACTTCGTGGTGCGCCCGCGTCTCCTCACAATCCCGGGCGTCGCCCAAGTCACCCCCATCGGCGGCGAGGTGCGCCAGTACCGCGTCGCACCCAATCTGCCGGCCATGCGTGCCCTTGGCGTCTCGCTCGCCGAGCTGGAGCGCGCCCTTCAGCACTTTGGCACGAATACCGGAGGCGGCTTCACCGACCAGTACAACCGTGAATTCCTCATCCGCAACATCGGCCGCACGCTCAAGCTCGCGGACCTGCGGGACATCATCGTGCGCGCCGAGGGCGGGCACTCAATCTATCTGCACCAGATTGCCGACGTGAGCTACGGCGCCCGTCTGAAGCGTGGCGACGCCGGCTTCATGGGGCGCCCCGCCGTCATTGTATCCGTCGAAAAGCAGCCGGCGGTCGACACCATCAAGCTGTCGGCCGAGGTCGAGCGAGCGATGACGGCGCTCAATCAGACCATGCCGCACGGCATTAAAGTCGATACGGTTGTTTTCCGGCAGGCGAACTTCATCGAGACCTCCATCGGCAACGTCAAGAAGGTCCTGCTCGAGGCCGTCGCTGCTGTGGCGATCGTCCTGTTTCTCTTCCTGCTCAATTTCCGCACGACTTTCATTTCCTTGACCGCCATCCCCGTCTCGATTCTGTCGACCGCCATCGTCTTCCATATCTTTGGTCTCTCGATCAATACGATGACGCTCGGCGGAATTGCCATTGCGATCGGCGAGCTCGTCGATGATGCCGTGGTTGACGTCGAGAACATCTTCCGGCGGCTGCGCGAGAACCGGGAGGTCGGCAGCCCGCGCTCGACATTCGACGTTGTCGTGTCCGCGAGCCAGGAGGTACGGTCGGGCATCGTCTATGCGACGATGATCATTGTCCTGGTCTTCGTGCCGCTGTTTGCCCTGTCCGGCATCGAAGGTCGCCTCTTTGCGCCCCTGGGCCAAGCCTACATTACGTCCATTCTGATCAGTCTGCTCGTGTCCATCACCCTGACGCCGGTGATGGCCTACTACCTGCTCCCCAGCCTCAAGCGACTGCACGCGCGTGAGAGCCCGCTCGTGCGCGTGCTGAAGCGCGGCAACCGGGCGATGCTCAACTGGGCCTTCCGTCGTTCGCGTGCGCTGATGGCCGGCTCGCTGGCCGCCGTCCTGCTTGCCGTCGTGGCTGCGTCCGCGCTGCCGCGTGCGTTCCTGCCGCCGTTCAATGAGGGCACGCTGACCATCAACCTGCTCTTCCAGCCCGGGATCTCGCTCGCGGAAAGCCACCGGGTCGGCTTCATCGCCGAGAAGCTCATTCTCGAGGTGCCGGAGGCCAAGCTGGTTGCGCGACGGACGGGCCGTGCGGAGCTCGATGAGCACGCCGAAGGCGTACACTCATCTGAAATCGAGGTGGATCTCAAGCCATCAGCGCGTTCCAAATTCGAGATCATCAACGACATCCGCGGTCGTCTCGCCGTATTGCCCGTCGCGACGAATGTCGGCCAGCCGATTTCGCATCGGCTTGACCACATGCTGACGGGCGTGCGTGCAGAGATTGCGCTCAAGCTCTTCGGGGAAGATCTCGATGCGCTGCGCAGCCTGGCCGAGACGCTGCGCGAGCGGCTCGCCAAGGTGCCGGGGCTCGTCGATCTGCAGGTCGAGCGTCAGGTCCGCATTCCGCAGCTCGAGATCAGTGTCGACTACCGCAGGGCAGCGCTCTACGGCCTGCAGCCCGCGCAGATCACCGAGCAGCTCGAGCGCCTGTCCAACGGGCGGCTCGTCTCTCGTCTCGTTGATGGCAATCGGCGCTACGATCTGGTCGTGCGGCTGAACGAGCGCGCGCGCACGACGCAGGGGCTGGCTGATCTTCTGATCGAGACCCCGTCGGGCTGGGTGCCACTGCGGCAGGTTGCAGAGGTGAAGGAGACAGATGGGCCAAACCAGATCCTTCGCGAGAACACCAAACGTCGCATTGTCGTGCTCGCCAACTCCGATGGCGCGCGGGACATGACGGCCATCGTGTCCGACATCCGTCGCGAGATTGCAGCCGTCGATCTTCCGGCCGGATTCTTCGTGAGCCTGGAGGGCACCTTCCAGGCACAGGAGGAGAGCATGCGCATGATCGGCGCACTCTCGCTCGTCTCGCTCTCGATGGTGGCCACACTCCTCTATAGTCGCTACCGCTCCGTATTGTTCGTCCTCATCATCATGGGCAGCGTGCCGTTGGCGCTCATCGGCTCCGTGATGGCACTCTGGTGGGCCGGCCAGCCGCTCTCGGTCGCGAGCATGATCGGCTTCATTACGCTGACTGGCATCGCGACCCGGAACGGCATCCTGAAGATCAGTCACTACATCAATCTCGCCATTCACGAGCGGATGCCCTTCGGCCCGGATCTGGTGATGCGTGGGAGCCTCGAGCGCATGACGCCGGTATTGATGACGGCCCTGTCGGCGGGCGTCGCGCTCATTCCCCTCATGATTGATGCCCATGCGCCCGGCAAGGAGATCCTTTATCCGGTCGCGATCACCATCTTCGGGGGCCTTTTGAGCGCGACGCTGCTCGATACGCTGCTCACCCCCGTCCTCTTCCTGCGTTTCGGTGAAACGTCTCTGGCCCGCCTCGTTGCCCATGCGCGCACTGACGCGGACGCCGGCCGCGCGCAAGGCGCACCCCATCTCTCACAAGCGTACTGATCCCGTCATCCAAGGAGTTCGAGCCATGCCCAATCGTCTCATCGCCGCGCTGGCCCTTGGCCTCGCCCTTATCTTGCCGGCCATGACGCACGCGCATGAGGCTGCCAAAGGCCGCCACGGCGGCTGGCGCGTCGATGCCGGCAAGTACCACGCGGAGCTCGTAGCCGACGGCACGCCGAATGTGATCGTCTACCTCAGCGATGGTGATGACAAGCCGATCCCGGCTGCCGGCTTCAAGGCAACCGCCATCTTCATCATTGACGGCAAGTCGCAGCGCTTTGCCCTCGCGCCTGCGGAAGGATCGAAATTGGTCGGGACCGCGCCCGCTCCAGTCAAGCGCGGTGTCAAGGGCGTCGTCCAGCTCACCGCACCGGACGGATCCACCGCGCAAGGCAAGTTCTGATCGGCAGCACGCAGCCCACGGGTTCAGTCATGAAACGCGCCCACCCCCTGATGTCGTCCCGCCTCGACCGTCGCACATTCCTGAAGTCCGCGGCTCTCACCGGCGGCGCCCTTCTGGCCGGCATCCCACGTGGCGCCGCGCAGGCGCCGAAGCCGCTGCTCAAGGTCGGCACGCGAATGCTCGAGGTGAACGGGAAGCCTGCGAAGGTGTTCCACATCGAGGGCCCGGGCAGCGCAAGCGGAATATTCGCCCATGAGGGCGACCGTCTCTCCGGCGCGCTGCTGAATGCGTCCGACGAACCCCTACAGATGCACTGGCACGGCCAGGTCAAGGCGCCCGCCGACCAGGACCGAGCCCGCCCGGGCGGCGGTGCCTTGCCGCCGGGTCAGTCCGACATGCATGACTTCGAGCTCACGCCCGGCACGCATTGGATGCACGCTCACACCCTGTCGGAGCAGCGGCTTCTGGCGGCGCCCATGGTCACGCGCGAGAAGGATGCCGGCGACGTGCAGGACGTGGTGGTCATGCTCCACGACTTCGCGTTCCGGTCACCGGCGGAAATCCTCGCTGAGCTCGGCGGTTCGGATGCCCATGCGGGCCATGGAACGGGGCGGGCGCCGATGCACGGCCCGGCGCAGCGCGCCCCGGCACCGAGGCATCGCGACCACGGTGGCGGTCACACCATGCATGGGATGGGCGGACCCGGCGGAGGACACGGGGGTGGGCATGGCGGGCACATGATGGGCATGATGCACGCCAATGATGTCCGCTACGACGCCTACCTCGCCAATGACCGCACGCTTGACGATCCGCAGGTCGTAAGCGTGGAGAAAGGGGGGCGCGTGCGCCTCCGCATCATCAACGGCGGGACGGCGACAGCCTTCTTCGTCTCGACGCCTGGATTGGTCAGCCGCACCGTAGCGGTCGACGGCGTGGCCTGCCAGCCCGTGCAGCGATCGTCCTATCCACTTGCCCAGGGCCAGCGGATCGATCTTACGGTCGACATCCCGCGGGGAGGTGGCGCCTATCCGGTTCTGGCGCAGGTGGAGGATGCGGAATTTCGAACCGGGATTGTTCTGGCGACCTCCGGCGCAACCATTGCACGGCTGGAAACCGTGGCGGGCCGGAAGGAAGGTTTTGCGGACCTCGCATTCGAAGCCGAGCTCCGTGCCGTGACGGGACTTCCTGCCCGACGGCCTCAAGCCTCTTTCGTCGCGGTGCTCGGTGAGGAGCCCGGCTATCGCTGGACCATCAACGGCGCCATCCACGGTGAGCACGAGGCGTTCAAGGTCCGCCAGGGAGATCGCGTCGAGATCACGTTCATGAACTCCACGACCATGATGCATCCCATGCATTTGCACGGGCATCATTTCCAGGTCGTGGCGATCGCTGGCCGCCGCTTGCCGGGGCCGATCCGAGATACGGTGATCGTGCCGGCGCACACGCCCGTGACCATCGCCTTTGACGCCATTCACAAGGGCTCCTGGTACCTGCACTGCCATCACCTCTACCATATGGCTACCGGCATGATGACGGAGGTGGAAATCAGTTGAGGCCGCGCGCCAGCGATCGCCAGAACGGCGCTGGAAATCGGTCGGGAGACTGCATCTCGCAAGCCCGCTGGGCGCACCGGTGGCGGGTGGGTTTTCGCGCAGCCTCGGGATTTGCTAGGCTGAGGGCGGCCTCTTCAGGGACCGGTGCGCGCCATGACGATGCTCCCGAAGCCTACGCGCCGAAATGTCACCGCCAGCGCGGCTTCAGCTGTACTTCTGGCGGCGCTCGGCACGCGAGGGCGCGGCGCGCGTGCGGCTCAGTCGCTCCGAATTGGCCTCACGCCCGTGTTTCTGACGAGCGATCTCGAGCTGCTCACCAAGCTCCGCGCCTATCTTTCGCGCCGTCTCGGGTTCGAGGTTGATCTCGTCCGGCGCCGCACCTACCAGGAGATCACCTCCCTGCTGATCTCAGGGCAACTGGATGCCGCGTGGATCTGTGGGTATCCGTTCGTCGCCTTTCGGGAGCACCTGGCTCTCGTCGCCGTGCCCTTGTGGCAGGGCCAGCCGCTCTATTCCTCGTACCTCATCGCGACGGCCGGTCGCGCCGTCGGCAGCATTGCCGAGCTCGAGGGCGATATTCACGCTTTCTCGGACCCCGACAGCAACTCCGGCTATCTCGTCACGCGGGCCGTACTCGCGGAGATGCGTCGGCGCCCGGAGGACTTCTTCCGCCGTACGATGTTCACTTGGGGGCACAGAAATGTCGTGCGTGCCGTCGGGAGCGGTCTGGCGACGAGTGGCAGTGTCGACGGCTATGTCTACGACGTGATGATCGAGACCGAGCCTTCGCTCGCGGCAAAGACATACGTCGTCCGCCGCTCAGAGCCCATGGGCTTCCCTCCATTCGCTTGCGCACGCGGGCGGGCGGACTGGAGCGATACCGTAAGGCTCAGAGAGGCATTGCTCTCGATGCAGGATGATGGCGACGGGCGCGATGTGCTGCGGCTGCTGCGGCTCGACGGCTTCGTCGCCGGAGAGCCGACGCTCTATGACTCTATCGCGGAGAAGCTGCGGATTGTGAGGCAGTTCGGATGACGCGCGAAGTGGCCCACCGTCGATCGATCGATCCGCGCTCCTGGCCGATTGCCGTCAAGGTGCCATTGATCGTGTCGTTGCTGGTGCTGATCGTCAGCGCCCTCGTCACCGACCGTGTGCTTCGCCGCCTCGAGGTCAGCCAGGAGGAGCACCTGAGGCAGCTCGCCGGGGCTTATCTTGACGGGCTCGCCGCGTTGGTCTCGCCGCACGTGCTCCACCACGACATCTGGGAGGTCTATGACGGGCTGGAGCGCGCAGCAGGCGTGTACACAGGCCTCAATCTCATTTGGACCACCGTGGTGACGCCGACGGGGACCGTCGTGGCATCGAGCCTGCCGTCGGCCTTCCCGTCCGATACCCGGATTCCGGCAAAAATCGTCGAACCGTTTCGCAGGACCGAGCAGCTCGTTCTGGCGACCGATGAGGCGCGGGCCCATCTGCGCCGTTCCCTCGTCTATCAGGGCAAGTCGATCGGCACAATCTACGCCGATGTCGGGATCGAGCGCTTGCTGAGAGAGCGTCGCGAGGTTCTGGCGACACTCGTGCTCACGAATGCGCTGCTGACGCTGCTGCTGGCGAGCCTCGGCTACATCCTGGTCCGCTGGATGCTGCGGCCTATCAAGGTGCTCTCTCAGTACCTGGGCCGGGCGCGGACGGAGCGGGCAGAGCCAATTCCTGCGCACCTCATGCCGTCCGGCGAAACCGAGTTCGGGCGCCTCTTCGAGCGTTACAACGCGATGGCCGAGGCTCAGCGGGAGCGCGAGCGGCTCGCAACGAAGCTCGCCGAGGAGGAGAAGCTCGCCAGTCTCGGCCGGCTTACATCGGGCATCGCCCACGAGATCAACAATCCGCTGGGGGGCCTCTTCAATGCCATCGATGCGTTGAAGAGGCACGGCGATGTCGAGAGCGTGCGCTCGAGATCGATCAGCCTCCTCGAGCGCGGGCTGTCGGGAATTCGCGATGTCGTTCGTGCCGCCCTTCTCGTTTATCGGACGCAAAAAGACACGCGCGTGCTGAGCGCGGCCGATATCGATGACCTCGCCTTGCTCATCGGGCCGGAGCTGAAGCGTAAGCGCCAGACGCTCGAGAAGTCCATCGAGGCCGGCCATAGCTGGCCGGTCGGAGCAGCGGCCGTCCGCGACATCGCCCTCAACCTTCTCCTCAATGCTTGCGCTGCATCACCTGAAAATGGGACGATCGCGCTTAACCTCGCGCGGCGGGACCGTGCGCTCTGCTTGACCGTCCGCGACCAAGGACCTGGAATGTCGGAGGCGCACGCCCGCTATCTCGCGCGGCGCGGCGCAGGCAATGCGCCCATCGAGGAGCAGTCCGGTCTCGGGCTCTGGATGGTGCGCCGGCTGGCCGATGACCTCGGTGCGGAGATCGCCGTGCTGCGGCCACCGAGAGGCGGCACGGAGGTGGTGGTGAGCCTGCCGCTCGGAGCGGACGTGGAGATGCAGCATGTCGCTTGAAGGGCGTACAATCGGCCTCATCGAGGACGATCCCATCATGGGGGAGTCGCTGGTGCAGAGTCTCGGACTGGCGGGTTCCCATGTCCATTGGTGGAGATCGGGCCGTGAAGCCAAGGCGCACGTCCTGACGTGCGCACCCGATCTCGTGGTTTGCGACATCCGCCTGCCGGACGGCGATGGAGGTGCCCTATACCGCGAGCTGGGCACGAAGGGGCCGCTGCCACCGTTCCTCTTCATGACGGCTTATGGATCCATTGACGAGGCTGTCGGGCTGATCCGCGCGGGTGGCGGCGACTACGTGACCAAGCCCTTTGGCATGCAGGAGTTCCTCGACCGTGCGAGCGCGCTCCTGGTGACACCGCCGAGTGCGGCTGAGTACGCCCTCGGTGTGTCCGAGGCCATGCGCCAAGTTGAAAGCACCCTGCGGCGCGTCGCAATGCGGCCCACCCCGGTTCTGATATTGGGCGAGACCGGCGTCGGGAAGGAGGTGTGCGCGCGCTATCTGCACCGCCACGCTGCGGCCGCAGGCCGGCCGTTCATGGCGGTGAATTGCGCTGCGATCCCGTCAGAGCTCATGGAGAGCGAACTGTTCGGCCACGAGAAAGGGGCCTTCTCCGGTGCGGTCTCGCTTCATCGCGGCTATGCCGAGCGCGCCGAGGACGGCACGTTGTTCCTGGACGAGATCGCCGACCTGCCAATGCCGATGCAGGCGAAGCTTCTCCGGCTGATCGAGGAGCGCGCGTTCACGCGGGTCGGCGGCGAGAAGCCCGTGGCCTTCAGTGGCAGGATCGTCTGCGCGACCAACGCGAAGCTCGAGGCCGCCATCGCCGACGGCCGGTTCCGCGAGGACCTCTTTTATCGCATCAACGTGATTTCCATTACCGTACCACCGCTCGCGGGGCGCGATGAGGACATTCGCTGGCTCGCGCGCCGTTTCCTCGCCGAGTTTGCCGACGGCGAGAGCGGTAAGCCGGTCGCGCTCGATGCGGGCGCGGAGCGCGCCCTGCTTGAGCACAGTTGGCAGGGAAACGTCAGAGAGCTCAGAAATCGCATCGAGCGCGCCGTACTCATGGCAAGGTCGCGCACGCTGCACGCCGGGGACCTCTTTCCCGAGCGCGCCGGCGCACGCACCTCGGCGCCGAAAGACGAGTCCCTCCGCGCGATCCGCGATAATGCCGAGCGCCGCCAGATCGAGCGTGTCGTCGCCGAGACCGGCGGTCATCTCGGCGAGGCGGCCCGGATCCTGCAGGTGTCACGCACGACGCTCTGGGAGAAAATCAAGCGTCACGGGATCGTCGTGCAGGACGACATCTGAATGCGATGTTCGGAAAACCGGACAGGTTCGCGGCCTCATTATTAGGAGGTTCGAACATCCACCCCAGTGGGTGGCGATTTATTGGCGCACTGTCAGGTGGTTAGGCAGCGTCCGGTTCTGGCACTCCGGTTGCAATGCCCAGTCCATAGACCGCGAGCGGCGGCGCGAGGCAGACAATGCCAGAACAGGGATTGGGAAACGAACACGCTGTCGGGGGCGATGCCGTAGCGGGCGGCGCACCTCTTGTGCGCCTTCGCGCCAGTGCCTGTGTCTCGGTTCAGAGGCCCGGCCGCCCGTGCTCTTCGTGTGCGAGCACCTGCCCCGTCGATGCCATCCGCATCGGCGAGCGCGCCATCGAGATCGCCGCGGCGGATTGCGTCGGCTGCGGTCGCTGCGAGGCTGCTTGCCCGACCGGGGCCATAGCCGTCGACGGCTTCGAGCTGCCGCCGTCACGGGCGGTCTGGCTCGACTGCAGCCGCGTGCCGTCCGGTGAACGGACGCCGGCTGACGTTGTTGTCCCGTGCTTGGGCGGGCTCGCTGCCGATGCTCTGAGGGAGCGGCTGTCGGACCCCGATGCGCAGGTGGTGATCGTCGATCGTGGATGGTGCGGCACCTGCACCCTTGGCGGTTCGACCGCGCCCTGGGGCGACACGGTCGAACGTGTCACGGCGGATCTGCACGCCATCGGGCGCTCTCCGCGCCAGCTTCGCGTCGAACGAAGGGAGCTGCCCGTGGAGCTCGCCGGGCCGCCCCCTGCGCCATCAGGGCGCACGCCACCGGCGCCGATCTCGCGGCGGCAGTTTTTCACCCGCATGACCCGGCCGCAGCCACGATCTGTCGAGGCGCTGCGTGCCGCTGCGGATCATGTTGCCCCGGCTCGTGTCGATGTTCTCGCACTCCGTCGGCGGCTGGAATGGCTCAGGGGGCTGTCGGCCAAGCCGACCGTGCCTGCGTCCGTATTTGCCTCGGCAAGCATTGCCGACACATGCTGCGACCATCAGGTGTGTGTTCGGGTCTGCCCGACAGGCGCACTTGCCGCGCCAAGTGAAGCAGACTTGCATGCCACCTCGTTCGACCCGGCACTGTGCATCGCCTGCCGCGCGTGCAGCGAAGCTTGCCCGACCCGATCCATAACCATCACCGAGCGCGGCAGCGGGCCCTACATCGGGCCCGTCGTCGTTCGCCGCAGCAAGGGGGCCACATGCGAGCGCTGTGCGGCCGACTTCGTGCCTCGGCAGGGTGAGCGCGCGTGTCCCGCTTGCCGGAAGGATGCCGAGATGATGCGGCTCGGCCACGGCCTGTTCCGACGCAGGCCTCAGGTATTCGAAGAGCATCGGGAAAGCTAAGGCGCGGGTCTCGGCGGGGCTCACTCGGCGAGGCTTGCAGGGAACAGCAGTGCAGGAGGAGAAGCTCATGCAGGAGTCCAACTTGAAGCCATCGAGGCGCCGTTTCCTTCAGGCAACGGGCGCCACGGGCGCGCTGGTGGCGACGGGGACCACGGTCGGTGTGCCTGGAACCGGCTTCGAGCCGCCCGAGGCTCAGGCGCAGGCAGCGGCCGGCGCGGCGACCCGGATCACCAAGAACATCTGCCACCAGTGTCCGGCGCGCTGCGGCATCGACGTCTACACCACGAACGGGCGGGTGCACGCGATCTACGGGACCAGCGATCATCCCATCTCGAATGGCAAGCTCTGTCCCAAGGGCCCGCTCGGCATCTACGTCCTCTACGACCCGGATCGCTGGAAAGGTCCGATGAAGCGGACCAACCCGAAGAAGGGCCGGAACGAGGATCCGAAGTTCGTCCAGATCACGTGGGATGAGGCGCTGCAGACTGTTGCCGACCGTCTCAACGCGCTGCGCGACAAAGGCGAGAGCCATCGTTTCGCGCTTTGCTACGGCCGCGGATGGGGCGCCTCCTGCGCCGGCCTGCAGGGCACATTCGGCGAGCTTTATGGCTCCCCAAACGTGGCCATTGGTCACTCGTCGATGTGCTCGGACGGCTCCGTCATCGCCAAGAAGTTCACCGACGGCAACGGAAGCTACAACGCATACGACTACCGCAACACGAACTATATCCTGATGTTCGGCTGCGGTTTCCTCGAGGCGTTCCGCCCATACAACAACAATATGCAGGTGTGGGGCTACATTCGCGGCGAGAAGACGCCAAAGACACGCGTCACCGCCGTCGATGTGCACATCAACACGACACTCGCGGCTTCCGATCGCGGCCTTCTCATCAAGCCCGGCACGGACGGCGCGCTTGCGCTCGCCATCGCCCACACGATCCTCGTGGAAGGTCTCTGGGAGAGGTCCTTTGTCGGGGACTTCAGGAATGGCGAGAACCTCTTCAAGGCCGGGCAGACCGTCGGTCCGACCGCATTTGACGAGAAGTGGGTGAAAGGGCTCGTCGAGTGGTGGAACATCGAGTTGAAAGACAGGACGCCGAAGTGGGCGGCCGGCGTGACGGATCTGCGCGAGCGCGACATTCTGGCCACGGCGCGTGAGTTCGGCACGACGCGTCCTGCCATGGCCATCTTCGAGCGCGGCGCCCATGCGCACTCGAACGGCATCTATAATGCGATGGCCATCCATTCGCTCAATGCGCTTGTCGGCTCGCTCTTCGCCAAGGGCGGCCTCATGTACCAGATGGGGCCCGCCTATGGCGGTCTTCCGGTCGATGCCAAGGAGTACATGGACGACTACGCCAAGAGCGGTCCGTGGAAGAAGTTCCCGCGCATCGACATGAAGGGGGAAAAGGACGGCTATCTGCTGGCGCACAACATGCTGCAGGAGGTTGGGCCCAACAGCCTCGCCGGCAAGCCCTACAAGCTCGATACAGTAATGTTCTACCTGACGAACCCGATCTGGACGGCCCCCAATGGCCAGCAATGGGAGGAGGCGCTGAAGGAGGTGTTCGTCATCGACACCTCACCGTTCCCGAGTGAGACCGGGCACTTCGCGGATCTGATCCTGCCCGATCACACCTATCTCGAGCGTATGCAGGATGCGCCGACCTATCCGTTCCAGGGATGGCCGCTTGCCCAGATCCGCGTCCCCGCGGTCAAACCTCTCTACGACACGAAATACTATGGCGACGTGCTGATCGAGATCGGCAAGCGCATCAAGGGGCCGACGGGCGAGTACTACAAGGCGCTGAAGGACACTGAGAACGTTCTGCGCCATCTCGCCAAGGGCTTCGAGAAGACGCCGGGAGACAACGGAGTGAACTCGTTCGAAAGCTGGGTCGAGAAGGGCGTCTGGTACAAGAAGCCCTACCTCTGGCAACAGCGTGACGGCGAATTCTACGAGTGGGATGGCCGCGCGTACGCGAAGAAGATGACACCCGATGAGGTCAAGTCAAAGCTCATCAAGACCGAGTCCGGGAAATTCGAGTTCCGCGCTTCAGCCATGGAGAAGGAAGCGGATTGGATCGCCGCAAAGACCGGGCGCGACAAGGCGAAGCTCATGTTCCCGATCTGGGAGGCGCCGAAGCATCCAGGCGGCGGCGACATGTACCTCGTTACGCCCAAGCAGGCGCTGCACGCCGAAGGGCGCGGGCACAACATACCGATCGTCATCGCCCACCTGCAGCCGGTCGCTGGTGGACGCGGGGAGGCCTTCGTCGAGATCAATCCGAGGACCGCAAGAGGAAAAGGCATCCGCGACGGCGATTGGGTGAAGCTCAAGTCTTCAGCCGGAGAGATTCGAGCCCGCTGCCGCTACTTCGAGGGCGTTCGCCCCGACACCCTGGTTCTTCCCATGGAATATGGGCATTGGGCCGCGGGTCGATGGTCCAAGGCCGTGCCCACGGGCCATTCAGGCGAAGTGACGGTGAATCAGTCCGACCGCGTCACCGGACAATGCAGCTATTACACCACAAAAGTCACGGTCGAGCGGGCCTGAGGCACACGGGAGGAGATTCCATCATGACAAAATGGGGCATGGTCATCGACCTTGAGAAGTGCACCGGCTGCCAGGCCTGCACCACGGCGTGTGCGATGGAGAACAACCGCCTGCCGGGTGAGAACTGGCAGGACGTGCTCTTCTATCACGAGGGTACCTACCCTAACGTCAACCTGTCATGGTTGCCGCGCCCGTGCATGCAGTGCGAGCAGCCCTCGTGCGTTTCGGTCTGCCCGACCAAGGCAACATGGAAGACCGAAGACGGTGTCGTCCTCATCGATTGGAACAAATGCATCGGATGCAAGTACTGCATGGTTGCGTGTCCGTACGGTGTGCGCTTCTACATGGACGAGAAGCCGGTCATCGCGCCAGACACTCGCGCCGTGTTCCCTGGCGACGGCAAGCGTTCATGGAACCCGCCGTATCGCATGCCCGACGCGATGGAGGACCCGTCCAAGGGCATTGGCATCCAGCCCAAGGGCGTCGTTTCGAAGTGCACGTTCTGCTACCACAAGATCTCGAAAGCGCCGAAGGGTGTCGCCGACCTCGACGAGGACAATCCGGCAACCAAGGAGTACACGCCGGCTTGTGTGCGCGTGTGTGCGCCGAAAGCGCGCTACTTCGGTGACCTCGACAATCCCGAGAGCCGCGTCAGCCAGCTGATCGCCGACAAGGGTGGCGTGCGTCTCAAGGAGGAGACGGGCAATCGCCCGCAAGTCTACTACCTGTCGGGCGGGGGCTCACCTGTCGTGCCGGGCCGGCGCGCCGATGCCGAGACCGGCGCTCCTGACGCGATCGACAACGCCTGAGACGGGAGGCGCACATGACGACCACAACTGCGACCGGCGCTGCTGGACAAGGCCAGATCTATCTCATCGCCGCGGCCGTCCTCACCATAGCGGCAGGCGGCTTTGCGCTCATGCAGCTCATGACAGAGGGCCACGCCGCCTTCAACACCACGAGCACCGGCCTCATGTGGGGCCTGCCGATTGTGACGTACGATTATTTCCTGCTGACCTCCACTGGGCTTGTGATGGTGGCGGCACTCGGGCTCGTCTTCGGGATGGACGACTTCCGGCTCATTGCGCGGCGCTGCCTGTGGCTGGCGTTTGCCGGCCTCGTCGGCGGCGTCGCCGTTCTGTTCCTGGAACTCGGTTACCCGCTCCGTGCCCTGCTCCTTGGACCGACGAGCTTCCAGACGGCCTCGCCGCTATTCTGGAAGATGCTGCTGGTTGGCCTCTACACGATCGTTCTGCTGGTGACGCTGCTTACGGGCGACGAAAAGCTCAGGCGCGGCGAAGGCAGCGCGCTGACGACCCTGCTGTTCATTCTGGCGGTGCTGATCTCGCTGGTGGCGGGGTCGGTCTACGGCATGATGGCGATGCGGCCATTCTGGTTCGGCGGCGAGATCCCTGTTGCGTTCCTCATCGAGTCCTTCCTCGGCGGGCTCGCGTTTGCGGTGTTCTTCACGTATCTCGCGCATGGCTTCTCGGCTGGCGCCATGCCGGCCCAGCTGCGGGTGTTGCTCGGCGGGCGGCTCGCGATGCTGCTCGCTATTGTGATCGCGCTGCACCTCGCGTTCATCGGCGGTCGCGCGATCACGGGCCTGTGGAGCAATGCGAGCGGCATGCAAGTGTGGCAGCACCTCGTGTCGCAGCCGTTGTTCCACATCGGCCTTTGGGTGTGCACCGTGCTGCCGCTCATCATCCTGCTGACGGGGGCACGGAGCCAGCCAGCAATGCAACTGCTCGCCGCGGTGCTGGTGATGATCGGCTTGTTCATCAGCCGATACGAGTTCATCATCGGCGGTCAGATTGTTCCGCTGTTCAAAGGCAGCTGGGCTCCGAGCCTGATCAGCTATGTTCCGTCCATGACGGAGTGGGCGCTGCTCGCCCTGGGGATCGGCATCGCCAATCTCATCTACGCAGCGGCCATTCAGTTCCGTGGCGCGGAGGATTGAAGCTCGGCGGTGCGCGTTCGTTGGGGATCCTCCCCCGGGATCGAGGCGAGGCAGCGACTATGACACGAGCGCTCGCGGATGACCTTGCGACAAGGCGGGACCTCTGGCTCTGCCTTGCGCGTGCCTTCGCGCCTCCGGCCGGCGGCGACTTTCATGCCGCTTTCACCGAGCATCTGCCGGCCGATCTCGGCGCCATCGCGGAGGAGATCGGCCTCAACATCGTCGCCGATCTCGACGGATTCGCCGTGGCAGCGCGCGGACTGACCAATGCCCTCGAGATGCAGCGGCTGTACGCGGCGCTTTTTGTGACGCCGCCGGTCCCCGTGTTCATGAATACCGGCGTGTACATGGACGAGGGCTTTCTTGGCCCGAGCGAGGCCGACCTCAACAGCTGGTACGCCCGCCATGGCTTCGAGCGCCACGAGGGCTTCAAGGACCTGAATGATCATGTCGCCGTGCAGCTCGAGTTCATCGGCCTCCTCTACGACAAGGCCGCCGACCGCGCGCTCGCCGGCGAGCACATGGAGGCGCTGGCCTATGCGGCCGAGGCGGAGCGCTTCATCGCCGCCTATCCGCGCCGCTGGATCACGCCGTTCCTTCAGGCGCTGGAGGCAACCTGCAGGCAGCGCGGATTGAGCGATACGTTCGTGCACCTCGCGCGCATCCTGTGGCTCGCACTGGAGCAACAGCTGGCAGCGGGCGCCACTCAGCATGAGGCTGAGGCAGCCGAATCATTCCCGACGGGCTCAAGCCGTGGGATGGGCGCCCTCACCGCCGCCGACCTGGCCGAGATCGCCTACCGGCTCGAGCGCGACGGTCTCAGCTATGCGCACGTGAAGGCGCTGCCGGAATGGAGCGAGGCGGCATTCGACACGCGGCGAGCTGAGGGCGAGGCCGGTGCCGCACCGCCATTGCGCGGGCGCGCATGAATGCGGTGGCCGCCGCAGGTGGTTGATTGGCGCGCCGGTGTCCGCTGAGCGAACGTTCAACCCATCTGATTGAGGCGCATGCTGCCCGGCTGAAGTGCGGTCGGCGACGATGATTGATCGTGCATCGCCTCGCCCGTCGCCGATGCCTGCAAGGACGTCTTTTTCGTCGCCTGCGCCATCCCTATAGTCGATCGGAGCGCGTGCCTGGTTCTTGCGAGCTCCGGGGTTCGTTCCGAGCCCGGTGTGCTCTAGAGCTCGATCACAGCCGACATGGGCGCGGCAGATGTCCGAAGAGCGAGACGACGCAAAATGGCATCCATCGACCCGTCAGAGCGCATGAAGTCGACCGGAAGGTACATTCTGATCGGCGTGATCACCGCGGCGCCACTGGCCATCACCTGGCTGATCGTGGAGTTTCTGTTTGGCCAGCTCTCACGCATCGGGCGCCCCTGGGTCAGGGCCGTGGCACGTGCGCTGGCGCCAGAGCATCCGCTTCTCGCGGCATGGATGGAGAACGAGACCGTGCTGTCGATCGTTGCCGCTGTGCTCGTTCTGGCCTTCCTCTGGGGATTGGGCTGGGCCGCAAGCCGCGTCATCGGCCAGCGATTGATCGTGCTCTTGGAAGCCGTGATCGGCATGATCCCGTTTGTCGACAGGATCTACCAGTCGACCAAACGGGTCCTCACGGTCGCCAGCGCTCCATCTAACGGCGACCGCCGTGTCGTCCTCATCGATTTTCCCTCGCCGGAGATGAGGACCATCGGTCTCGTGACGCGCGTGCTCAAGGACAAGTCGACGGGCGAGGAACTGGCCGCCGTCTATGTCCCAACCTCGCCGAACCCGACCTCCGGCTACATCGAGATCGTGCCAGTAAAGAAGCTGACGTTCACCGATTGGACATTCGATCAGGCCATGAGCTTCGTCATTACCGGCGGCTCCAATGCCCCGGATACGGTCGATTACTTCGAGCCCGGCAAGGCCGCCGGCGCCGGCGACGCGAGCGAGGTCTCGCGCCGGGTGGAACGTCCTGAGCCCGGTCCTGCAGCGGAGCGGTGAGCGGCCTTGCTCAGAGCGGCCAGACGACCAGCAGCATCGGCGTGGCGACAGCGACTACCACGATTTCGAGAGGTACCCCGAGCTGCCAATAGTCGCCGAAGCGGAAGCCGCCGGGGCCGAGTATGAGCGTGTTGTTCTGGTGACCGATCGGGGTGAGGAACGCGCACGAGGCGCCGACGGCAACGGCCATCAGAAAAGCATCGGCGTTGACGCCGAGCTGGGACGCCGTACCGATCGCGATCGGGCACATGACGGCGGCCGTCGCCGCATTGTTCATGAAATCGGAAAGTATCATGGTCACGATCAGGATCAGCACGAGCGCGAGCATCGGATCGCCACCCGCCAGCGTTCTCATCAAGCCACGTGCGATGAGATCGGCGGTCCCTGTCGTGGTCATGGCGCCTGCGACCGGAATCAGAGCCGCCAGCAGGACGATCACGGGCCAATCAATGGCATCGTAAAGCCGGCGCACTGGTACAATGCCGAGCACAACGACGGCCACCGCGCCGGCCGAGAATGCGATCGCGGCCGGCACCAGCCCGAAGGCAGCGCCGCCTATGGCCACCGCCATGACCAGCGAGGCGAGCACGGCCTTGCGGGGCTCAGGGAGCCTGAGGGGTCGCTCGGCCAAGGGCACGCAGCCGAACCGATTGGCGAACTCGCCGATGGCTTCTGGCGTCCCCTGCACCAGCAGCACGTCGCCCTCTCGAATGGCCGCCGCGCGCAGGCGCGCGATCGAGCGCCGGCCTTCCCGCGAAATAGCCAGAAGATTGATGCCGTAGCGGGTTCTCAAGCGCAAATCGGTGGCGGACCGGCCGGCGATCTCAGCACGCGGCCGCACCGCCAGCTCCATCAGGACCACCTCGTCCGAGCGCAGACTCCCGGCCCGGGTCCGACCGGCGCTTTGGCCCGCCATGTCTTGTGCCGCCGGGCCGCCGGCTCCGGCATCGGTCGCCGCGCTCTCCCGCACGTCCTCCTCGAGCTCCAGCCCGAGGCTCGAAAGCGCCTTGGTCAGGGCCTCCGGCTCGGCCTCGATCAGCAGGATGTCGCCGGCGCGCACCTCGCGAAACGTATGTGGCGCTGGGATGCGGAGCTCGTCACGCACGAGACCGATTACGTGCGCTTCGGTCTCCGCGAGCTCTTTTTCGATGTCGCGCAGCGTCATGCCCGCAGCTCTCGAGCCGTCGGGAACGCGGGCCTCTGTCAGGTACGCCTCGGTCTCGAAGCCTTCCACGCCGCGCCGCTCTCGCGGCGGCACAAGCCGCCAGCCGCCGAGCACGATGAAGGCAAGGCCCGCCACGGCAACGACAAGCCCGACGGGCGTGAAGTCGAACATCGCAAAGCTGCCGCTCCCGCTCTCGGCCCGAAATCCCGAGACGATGAGGTTGGGGGGCGTTCCGATGAGCGTGGTCATGCCGCCGAGTATTGAGCCGAAGGCAAGCGGCATCAGAACCCGACCAGGGGGCAAGGCGAGGCGCGTCGCCGTCTGCACGGCGATCGGCATCAGCAGGGCGAGCGCACCGACATTGTTCATGAAGCCCGAGAGCAACGCAGCCAGGCCCGCGAGCGTGCCGATGGCCAGAGCCGGCCCGGGCTTTGTTGGCAGCACCGCCCGCGCCAGCGCATCGATGGCACCGGTTGCCTGCAGGGCGCCGCTGAGCACCAGCACGCAGGCGACCGTGATGACCGCCGGGTGACTGAACCCCGTGAAGGCATCGGCACTTGATATGAGCCCCGCCGCAACGGTGACCAGAAGCGCCGACATCGCAACGATGTCATGCCGCCAGCGCCCCCACAGGAAGAGGGCCATGGTGGCGAGAAGAATTGCGAGGATTATCCCTTGGTCTGCCGACATGCGCGATCACTCCGGCGCTAGTTGTGCTTGTCCGGAACCGATGGCTTGGTTCCGTCCTCTCGGGAGCCTCCTACCCGACCAGTGTGTGCAACAGGGAAGGCGATGCCGCCCTCCAACGGAACAATCGCTTACAATTCAGACAAAGACGAAAGCTTTCAGCATCGGTGCAATGGCGAAGCCCGCAGGGACTGTGCGCGATTTCCCCCGCTCTGCCTGCGGCTCCAGTGACCGGCGATCGCGCCGGCCTGACGCTGCGGTGCGAGGGACGTCCTCGGGGCCAGCGCCGCCGACCGGCAGGGGCCTCCCCGGCCGAGGCTATCGCGCACGGCCCGCTCGGTGGACCTCGGGCACGTCCGTCTAACGCAACGTGCGCTCTCTGGGTTCAGCCGCTCACCTGTCCCGAGCAACCTAGCGACGGACAACCGCGTGTCCCGCGACGCCATGCCACGATGCTCATAGCTCAGTGGCTGAGCTGGCCGTTCGCATGGATCAAGGCTCATCCGTCAGGTGACAGACGCCATGGGGCATGGCAAGGATCGTCAGGTCCCCGTGCGACATTCGGCAAGAGGATGGTCGAGTTCAGCCATGCAAGCCATCAACTCAAAAATCCGCATCGCGACGCTCCCGGGCGACGGCATCGGGACGGAGGTCGTGCCGGCGGCTGTGCACATTCTCCGCATGATTGAAGGGGCTTTCGGGGGCTTTACGCTCGATGTGGAAGAGCGCCGCGATATGGGCGCGCGCTACTACGCAGAAAGTGGGGAGGATATGTCCGAGGCCGCATTCAAAGCGGCGCGCGACGCAGACGCGATTCTTATGGGCGCGATGGGTTGGCCGGACATACGATATCCCGACGGAACCGAGATCTCGCCGCATCTCAAATTGCGCGAAGCCTTCGGGCTCTACGCCGGCGTGAGGCCGGTCAAGGCATTCCCCAACACACCACGCCGGCTTCTGGACCCGCGTGCGGCGCAGATCGATTTCGTCGTGCTTCGCGAGTCGACAGAGGGCCTTTTCTACACGCAGGGCCGTGGAGAAATCATGGGCGACAGCGAGGCTCGCGAAACGCTCCGGATCACCCGAGCTACGACGGAGAAGCTGTGCGATGTCGCCTTCCGCCTCGCCCGGCGCCGAAAGGCGCGCAACGCCGCAAAAGGATTGGTCACCTGCGTTGACAAGGCCAACGTGTTCCGTGCGTTCGCATTCTTCCGTAAGATATTCGACGAACGCAAAGCGCTGTTCCCGGATATCCGGACGTCATACAACTACGTCGACGCGCAGGCGCTCGATCTCGTGCGCCGGCCTTGGGATTTCGACGTTCTGGTCATGGAAAACATGTTCGGAGATATCATTTCCGATCTCGGCGGCGGCCTTGTCGGGGGCATGGGCCTGGCCCCGTGCGCAGAGATCGGCGACCAGCACGCCCTTTTCCAACCGGCCCATGGAAGTGCGCCCGATATCGCCGGCCAGGACAGAGCCAACCCTGTGGCGACGATTCTCTCGGCGGCATTGATGCTCGATTGGCTCGGCGAGCGGCATGGCATCTCCGCGCTTGGCGAAGGCGCCATGCTGATCGAGGCGGCCGTCGAGGAGGCATTTGCCTCCGGAATGCTGCGCCCCATGGAATTTGGGGGCGATCAAGGCTTGCGCGCGGCGACCCGTGCCATCGCCGAGAGCCTGTCAGCGAAGCTCGGCGGACGCCGGCACTGACCCGCCCCATCAGAAAGCGGGGCGAGGCGGTGCCTCCTTTGCGATCCCCGCGCGCCGAGCCGGCGATGCCGCCGTCAGCGTCGGCTCGGCTCGCCGTAGACCTTGACCACCGCCCGGCCGCCGAACCCGGGGCGCGAACGATAGGTCAGTTCGATCCGGCGGATGAAGCTGCGCGCACCGCGCAAATCGACCTCGGCGCTGCTGCCGGCGGGAATGCGCTGGTCTATGCGCAGATCTTCGCCAAATCCGTTCATGTACACGATGCGCAGGCCCATCAGGTGGACATCATTGCGCTCGGCGACAATGTGCAGCGCGCGGAACCGCCGATTGCGGTACCATTCCTCCGACTGGTTGACCTCGATGACATCGCGGTCAACGGCGAAGCCGACCGTCTGCTCCCCGAGCAACGACCAGCCGCGACGGAGGTAGGGGTCGTCTTGGTCTTCTCGATCGCCGAGCAGAACGAGGGCCGCGCGGCCGGGGCGGCGGCGGGGCTCCAGGCTGACCGTCACGCGCTCGATCGAGCGTGGACGGCGGCCGTCCAGATCGATGGCATCGGTCTCATCGCCCTGCTCGAAGCGGCGGTCGATGCGGACGATCTGCGTCTCGCCATTGGCGAAGCGGATCGCGATCCGCCGGATCTCGATCGACTCGCCGGTCGAGCGCAGCTTGATGCTCCGGACCCTGCCGCTGTCGCGACCGGGCCTGAGCACGACTTCAGCATCCGTTCGATCGAAGCGCCAGACGTCCATCTCGTCCCAGCGCGGTTGCGCGATCGGCGGCGGGCCGCGGCGGGCGCGGTCGCCGTAGACCTTGATCACCGCCTGCTGGAGCCGAATGCCGTCAGGTCCCAAGGAGATGCCGACATCGCTCCGGTAGCGCATGTCGATCTGCCGGAGGTAGCTGCGCTCGCCCGGCAGGTCCACCTCAAGGCCGCTGCCTCGGCGTATCAGCCGATCGACCCTGATGTCTTCGACGTGACCGTTGAGGTAGACGATGCGCAGCGAGATCAGGTGCACATCATTGCGTTCTGCCTGGAACAGAAGTGCGCGGTAGGCCCGCGTACGATACCACTCCTCGTTGTGGCGCAGCACGATGCTGTCGGTGTCGACGCGGAAGCCGACGGTCTGCTCGCCGAGCAACTCCCAGCGATCATCGGCAGGGGTGCGTTGCGCCAGCGCAAGCGATCCGGGAAGCGCCAACAGGAGCAGGGAGATCAACACCCGAGTTGTGATGCGCCCCCAATGCGTAGCCACTCTCGCCATAGCTCAAGTCCTCCCCTTCATGCCGAGGCGGGATATCACAAAGTCAAGTGAGCGGCACCTGAATATGCGGTGAACGCACGGCACGATGCAGCCCGCAGCACCCGATGCACTGTCGATACAGTTCGGCCGCGGCGAGGCTGCCTGCGACAGGGCCGTGTTGACGACCTCGCGATCCGACCCTAGGTTCGGCCGCACTTGATGGCCTCGATACTGGTGGATGGGTTCATGCGGCGATTGATCCTGGCATTCCTCGTGGTCGTTGCTGCCGGTGGTTACGGCGCCACCTATTGGATCGCGCAGGATAAGTCGCGCTGTGAGCTCGTGCCCGATTTTCTGCAGATCCTGCTGTGCGATCACGACACGATCGCGTCACTTGCCTTCAAGAAGGGCCAGTTCCTTGGGCCGCTCGACGTGCGCTTCATGAGCGTGCAGTCTGGCGACGGCTATCTTATCGAAATGGTCCAGCTCCTGAAGCCCTTCAGCTACCGTGATAGCACTGGGGCGCTCTGGGAGGTGCCCGAAGGCTTCCTGTCTGACGGCGCATCCATCCCCGAACCGCTGTGGATCGCGCTCGGTGGTCCCTATTCCGGCCCGTACCGCGATGCCGCTGTGATCCACGACTATTATTGCTACACGAAGAGCCGCAAGTGGCTCGATGTTCACAACGTCTTTCTCGAAGCGGCACTCAATCGCGGAACCGCGGAGTGGAAGGCGAAGTACATGTATGCCGGCATCCTCCTCAAGGGGCCGCGTTGGCCGGACCCCAAATCAGCGGCTCTCGGACGCAAGTTCGTGTACGCGCAGGTGACGCCATCGCCCGCGCCCCCGCCTTCACCCACCCCGGCGCCTGCGCCCTCGACTGCAGGGAAAACGGATCAGCAGATCTTTGAGGAGCTGCGGGCGTGGATTGAGAAAGAGAAGCCGACGCGCGACCAGATCAGAAAGCGCGTTGATGAGTTGCGAGCGCTCCAGACGCCGCTCAAGAAATAGTCGCGGGGCGACAATCTCGTCGGTCGAGGCGATCGCGCACGCGGGACACGCACGTTTCGTGCAGCGGCCCGGGCGGCGTCTCGTGCGCGCGAGAGACCTAGGTGGTGTCGCCCCGATGCCATAGGCCTCTGCCGCATTCCGTCCGCACCTCAAGGCAGATCCGCGCGCTTGCGTGCGGCACCGTCAGCCTCGACCGGCATGAACCATGTCGGCGTGTGAGGCGACGGGGGACAGGCGCGACGCGAGGTGCCTTGGCGGCCGCAGCGGCCCGGGCTCGGCTGGCGGCCCATGGGCATCTTCGATATCTTCGAAGCGGGCGCGGACTGGTCGTTGGCGCCGCGCAGCGAGCGGAACAGTGTTCATGCCCGAACGCGAGCCGTATTGGAGGGCAACCTGACCATTTCTTGGCAGGCCTGGACGCGACGCATCGCTGCCGTGGCGATGGGGCTCGTGGTACTGGCTGCAGGCACGGCCGTACCTACCGGCGAGTTGAGGGATCTGCTCGGCAAATGGAAATGGCAGCTGTCCACAGTGGAAGGGGGGGCGTGCGCCGCCACCGGCGCCCGCTCGAGAGCCTTCGCCGGGCCAAAGAGCCCCGGCCGCGAGAGGCGCCGCTCCAAGCCTGAGAAGAAGGGTGATTTCTTCGTCCGCCAAGTCGTGCACCCTGCAGCCGGCCATATCCGTGGCGCGCGCCTGCAGATGAAGGGCGCCAGTATCCGACGCCTCGATGGCGGCTCTGCAGCCAATATCTGCGCACACCGCGATTTCGCGCGCGAAGGAGCTGCAGCAGGCATGGCCGATCTAGTTCCGAACGCGAAGACGCCAAGAGACGAGGCATGAGGAGAGTGGACATGTCAGCGAGCGCCGAGCCGAACACCAAGAGCATGTCGATCATCGTGACGAAGGGCACGCTCGATTGGGCCTATCCACCTTTCATCCTCGCCACGACGGCCGCGGCCATGGGCGTGAACGTGTCGATGTTCTTCACCTTCTACGGTCTGCCCCTCCTCTTGAAGAAGCTCGACCTGCAGATCTCGCCGCTCGGCAAGCCGGACATGGCCATGCCCATGCTCGGCATGCACATGAAGATGCCGAACATGGTGGCGATGCTGCCGGGCGTGAACGGCATGGCGACAAGGATGATGAAGAACCTGATCAAGAAGAAGGGCGTTGCGTCGATCGAAGACTTGCGGATGGCCGCGGTCGAGAGCGGCATCGACATGATCGGCTGCCAGATGACCATGGACCTTTTCGAGTTCAAGAAGGAGGACATGATCCCTGGCATCAAGATTGGCGGGGCTGCGACCTATATGGAAAGGGCGCTGCAATCCGACATCAACCTTTTCATCTGAGGGGATCGGATCCGTCGGACCGCGGTCTTGCTGCGTGACATCGCGCGCGAAATGCCTCAGCCAAGCTGGCGAACCGGCGTCGCCTCGGCGTCTTAACGGTGGCGCAGGCCGCGCCTCGCCTTCGTCGAGCGGTCCCGGCCCGGTCGCGCTGAGAAGGCAACGGCACTTCCCCTCTCGGGCTGCTCTTCCTGGTCACGTGCTTCGGACGGGATCGCTGGGCGGATCGCGTGCAAGGCCAGATGACTGCGCACTGGAAGGTCAAGTGACGGGTTCGGGGTCGTGCGATCAAAGCTGGTGTGTCCGACACGGCTGCCCTCCGGCACTGCCGTCCGACACCAGCAGCAGGCATGCCGGATACAACACTGACCCGACTGCGGATTGCCGTCGCTCGGTCGACCGTTCGCGGTCTTGTTCGCACATGGCGCTCCCTACGGGAGTCGAACCCGTCTTTTCAGATTGAAAATCTGACGTCCTAACCGATAGACGAAGGGAGCGCGAAAGTGGCCCGGCGGGCAACGCCTGCCGGCCGCCGGCCTTGTATCAGGTCGCCCGCCGATGGGCAAACGCCGATCCGGTATATCAACGGAGCCCTCGTCGAAGTGGCTGCCGCCTCTGCGAGATGACGTGTCGTCGCCGGGCTGGCCTGCCCAACTTCTTCGGGCCGCGCCGAGCTTGAGCCAAGCACCCTGGCTGCGGCCACCCTGGCTGCGGCTTGCAATTCGCTTTTGCCGTCCCATCGGGCGACGGGCCGGGGCCTCTTGCAGGGCCTTGAGGCCACTTGCCAAAAAAAATGGGCCGGACCTTGCGGCCCGGCCCCCCTCGCAGGGCCTCTCGCGAGACCCATCCCCCCGAGGCGGCCCTTAGACCGAGTAGTACATGTCGAACTCGACGGGGTGGGGCGTCATCTCCATGCGCTCGACCTCGGCCATCTTGAGCTCGATATAGGCGTCGATCATGTCATCGGTGAACACGCCACCCATCTTGAGAAAGCCGCGATCGCTGTCGAGGTTGGTCAGCGCCTCGCGCAGCGAGCCGCTGACGGTCGGGATCTTGGCAAGCTCGGCGGGCGGAAGGTCATAGAGGTTCTTGTCCATGGCGTCGCCCGGGTGCAGCTTGTTCTGGATGCCGTCGAGGCCGGCCATCAGCATCGCCGCGAAGCCAAGGTAGGGATTGGCACCCGGATCCGGGAAGCGGACCTCGATGCGCTTTGCTTTTGGGCTCGTCACGTGCGGAATGCGGCAGGAGGCCGAGCGGTTGCGCGCCGAGTAGGCGAGCAGCACCGGCGCCTCATAGCCCGGCACTAGGCGCTTGTAGGAGTTGGTCGTCGGGTTCGTGAAGGCGTTGATCGCCTTCGCGTGCTTGAGGATGCCGGCGATGTAGCTGAGGCAGGTGTCCGACAGATCGGCGTACTTGTTGCCCGCGAACGTCGGCTGGCCATCCTTCCAGATGGACTGGTGGCAATGCATGCCCGAGCCGTTGTCACCGAAGACCGGCTTCGGCATGAACGTCGCGGTCTTGCCGTAGGCCTGAGCGACCTGGTGAATGACGTACTTGTAGATCTGCATATGGTCGGCCATCTGGATCATGGGGCCGAACTTGATGCCGAGCTCATGCTGCGACGACGCAACCTCGTGGTGGTGCTTCTCGACGGTGACGCCCATTTCGGCCATCACCGAGAGCATCTCCGAGCGCATGTCCTGGGCGCTGTCGACCGGCGGGACCGGGAAGTAGCCGCCCTTCGTGCGCGGGCGGTGGCCGAGGTTGCCGGTCTCGTACTTGGTGCCCATGTTCGAGGGCAGCTCGGAGCTGTCGAGCACAAAACCGGTATTGTAGGGATCGGCCGTGAAACGCACATCGTCGAAGATGAAGAACTCGGCTTCGGGACCGAAGTAGATGGTATCGCCGATGCCGGTGCTCTTCATGTAGGCTTCGGCCTTCTTGGCGATGCCGCGCGGATCGCGCTCGTAGAGCTCACCGGTCGAGGGCTCGATGACATCGCAGAAGATCGCCATCGTGCTCTGGGCGAAGAACGGGTCCATATGCGCAGAGGCGGGATCGAGCATCAGCGTCATGTCCGACGCCTCGATGCCCTTCCAGCCGGCGATCGAGGAGCCGTCGAAGGCATAGCCGTCGGCGAACATGGCCTCGTCGACGCAGGAGGCATCGGCGGTGACGTGCTGCATCTTGCCTTTGGTGTCGGTGAACCGCAGATCAAGGAATTTGACCTCCTTGTCCTTGATCATCTTGATCACGTCGGCAGCGGTCTTGGACATGTAAGTTCCCCAGTTTACGATTGCGGGTGGTCAACGGGTGGAAAGCGCGGTCCTCGCGGCGTACCTGCTCATCGAGAACCGAAAGGGACGGGGGTCAGATGGCGTCGGTACCGGTCTCGCCGGTGCGAATGCGAATCGCCTCCTCGATGGTCGATACGAAGATCTTGCCGTCGCCGATGCGGCCGGTCTTGGCGGCCTTCTGGATGGCATCGACGGCCTTGCCGACCATCTCGTCAGGCAGCACGACCTCGATCTTCACCTTGGGCAGGAAATCGACGACATACTCGGCTCCGCGATAGAGCTCGGTGTGCCCCTTCTGCCGGCCGAAGCCTTTGGCCTCGAGCACAGTGATGCCTTGGAGGCCGATCTCCTGAAGCGCCTCCTTCACCTCGTCGAGCTTGAAGGGCTTTATGATGGCTTCGATCTTCTTCATCTTACTTTGCCTGCGCTCCCTGCGGTGACGGCGACGACGCCCTCGCCACTCCAGGCTTTAAGCATGCGACGTGCCAGACCAGATCACCGAGCAGAATGCCTCAATCGCGCCGGAGGTTAGCCTATTGCTGCCGGGTTTTAAGGCGGGAAGTTAGAGCAAGTCAGGCTCGAATGATGGGCAATCTGCCTATTATTTAGGCAGCTCATTCCGGTCCATGACCTATGGGAAATGGAGCCGCCCGCTTCGCCTGGCTGACGGCTTTCCGAGGGTCATCCCTGCGCGCGGGCGGCGGATCGGTGGCGGCTCAGCCCACCTGCTGCAGGCGGGAGGTTGCCGGCGGCGCGAGCGGACCGGATGGCTGTGGCGCGAGCAGGCCAGCCCATTCCTCGTGGAAGCGCTTCAGTGTGCGCCGCGCGAGATCGGCGTGGGCTGCCGCCCCTTCGGCCTCGAAGATGTCGAGCGCCGGCACCATGGCACCGGCAGCGGCCAGCCAGTTGTTGCGCTTGTCCTCCAACTCGCCAAGCCGGATCAGCGCCGAGCCGAGATTCATGCTGGCCGTCGCCCAGGCGATGGGTTTCGCGCCGCGGTCCACGACGTCGAGAACGCGCCGATAGGTTGCGATGGCCTGATGCAGGCGCGCGGCGGACGGCCTCTCGGTCTCGGCCAGCGCCGCAAGCGCGTCGGCAAGCGTCGTGCTCGCATTGATCCAGATGTTGCCATCCCGCTCAGGCGTCATCGCGTCGACCGCGTCGCTCAACGCCGCAACCGCCGCCGCCAACCGCTCAGCATCGGGCCCAGCTTCAAGCCGCATCTCGGCGCGCGCGAGCAGCGCACTGCCGAGGTTGAAGCTAGCCTCGGCCCAGACTGCCGGCGCCTCGGCTCGGGACAGCGCCGCCAGTGCATCCGAATAGGCCGCAGCAGCGCCTTCGAGCACCTCCGGTGACTTGTCGAACTCAGCGAGCTCCAGCAGCGTGGCGCCAAGCCCGAGGTTGATCTCGAGGCGCATGGGCGCCGGCACGTCGTCGCTCCCCGTCGCCAGCGCCAGGCGGTAAATCTCTGCCGCCTCACGAAGCTGGGGTATCTGCCGGGTGCGCTGTCCAGAGAGTGCGAGACTGCGTGCGAGCGCAGCCTGGGCCTCGCACCACAAAGATGGCGTGTCCTCGGCCGAGATGAGCGTCGCGGCCTTGCGGAAGGCGGCGATGGCGTCGGCGAGGCGGCCCGTGCCCGCACCGGCCTCGGCTTGGCGGTGCAGGGTGCGGCCGAGCCCGATATGGGCGAGCGCCGCCCCACGCGCATTGGCGCCGTCGGAAAGAAGCCGCAGAACGCCGCCGTAGCCGGCCAGCGCCTCGCTCAGCGCCGCCTCGTCGTCCTCCTCCTCGCCTTTGCGGAAGAGGGCATCGGCGCGTGCCAGATGGTACTGCCAGGCTTCCTCGCGCGCGCTCTTCGGGAGGCAGTCAGCAGCCTCGACGAAAAGGTCGGCCGCAGCCAGATAATCGCGCCGGGCAACGGCCAGCTCGGCGAGCCGCGCCGCCGCACGCGCCTCTTCGGTCATCTGCGCCTTGAGGGCGGCGACCTCGTCCTCGAGACGCGCCTCGATGCGCCGGCGCCCGTCGCGCAGGGCGCGGCGGATGTGCTTCAGCGTCTCCATGGCGAGCGCGAGATCCCCGGCCGCGAGCGCATCGGCAGCGCGCATCTTGAGCTTGCGGAGGTCACCGTCGTCGTTGGTCGGGCGCATGAGCTGCGCACGGGCGTCCTGCAGCCAGCGCGCCAGGCTCTCGAGGCGCCCGAGTCGCGTCGTTCCGCTCGCCCCCTGGTCCTCGATGTGCGCCATGAGGCGCGCCTCCGCGGCCTCCGAGAGGTCGTATTGGCTGCGGATGCGGGCGCGCTCTTCTGCCTCAGTTGGCGCCTCTCGTCCCGTCGAGGCGGCCAGAACCGACGGTGCCGTTTCCGCGGACAGTGCTGGTGCAGCCACCACTTCGGGCGGACTTTCGGGCATGGCCGGCGCGGCCTCCGCTTCGGCCTTTGGCTCAGTGGTCAGCGGTGGGCCAAGAAACGCCTTCAACATCGGGACGAGTGTGCTGATCCGCTCACGCTCGCGAACGAGCCGTGAAAAACTGCGCTCCAGGATGAACATGGCCACATCATCGGAGAGCTTATGCGCCGCGAGCGCGCCGTCCGCGCGTGCCTTGAGGAAGAGATCGACGGCGATGCGCCGCCCGCGGTCGCCGCCCGCCGATGGCGACAAGGCACCCACCAGGCAGGCCTCTGCGATCTCATAGGACGGCATGAGCTCGGCGAGATCGGCGAAGTGCCGCTCGAGGGCGTCCTGTGGCAGGCTGCGCGTCTCAGCACCAACCCATATCTCGCGTGTCAGCTCCCCGACATAGCCATCGACAAGGTCGCCTCCGCCCCGGGCACGCAGCATCGCGATGAGATCCACGCCGCGACCTCGATGCTGCGCTGGAACGGCAACGCCCGCTGCGGGGGCAAGCGCGAGTAACGCCGCACCTGCCAGCCGCTCCATGGCTTCGAAGATCGACATGCGCACCCGCCTCCACAGATTCCCAACTGCAGGCAGTTGCAGCGAAAAGAGATCGATTCGCAACGCCTTGGCGGTGGAAAGCCGTGGAGCACTGCGCACCTGCCGAGCGCCGTAGCCCCGATGCACATGCAGTGTTGGCGAATGCTATCGGGCACGCTGTAGGAGCAGTTGTGCACTGTATTGGCAGTTCACGATGCAACTTGTATCATTATATTCGGATGTGTTCATGTGAATACATCGAACCTCGCAGGGAAGAGAAGAGAGGACAGAATGATGGTGAGGAAACGTGAACGATCGATCGACGAGATCTATGCTGACGACCCCGAGCGCGCTGATGCGCTCGCCTTCGGGCGGCGAACCGGCGTGTCCCGCCGCGGCTTCCTGAACGGGGCCGGCCTCGCGGCCATGAGCGCGGCTGTCGGCGGCACGATCGTCCACAGCGCGACCATGCCTGGCGGGCTCATTCCGGCAGCTTTTGCGCAGGAAGCCAAGAAGGCACCAGAGGCCGCTGCGGCCAAGGGTCCGCAGCCCTTCAACTTCCCCGGCAAGGATCCTGGCCTCTCCCTCCTCGGCGACCGGCCTCTGGTCGCGGAGACGCCGGAGCACATGCTGGACGATGAGACAACGCCGTACGCGAAGTTCTTCATCCGCAATAACGGCCAGATTCCCGATCCTCCGCAGCAGCCCGATGCCTGGGAACTGACGATCGACGGCGAAGTGAACACGCCGCTGAAATTGACGCTCGGTGAATTGAAGAAGCGGTTCGCGGTGAAGTCTCTCTTCGCGGTGCTGGAGTGCGGCGGCAACGGGCGGTCGTTCTACACGCCGCCGGCGCGCGGCAACCAATGGACGAACGGCGGCGCCGGCTGCGCGAAATGGACGGGCGTCTCGCTCGCCGAGGTTCTCAAGGCCGCTGGTCCCAAGCCGAGTGCCGTCTACACGGCCCACTATGGCACCGACCAGCATCTTTCAGGCGATCCTGCGCGCCTCACGCTTTCACGTGGCGTGCGTCTGCCCAAGGCCATGGAAGCAGAAGCGATGCTGGTCTGGGGCATGAACGATGAGCCGCTGCCGAACATCCATGGTGGACCGCTGCGGCTCATGATCCCGGGCTGGCCCGGCTCGGCATCGCACAAGTGGCTCAGCAAGATCACGTTGCGCGACAAGGAGCACGACGGCCCCGGCATGACCGGCACCAGCTACCGCGTACCGATCCAGCCGATGGTTCCCGGCGGGAAAGCCGATCCGAAGAATTTCAAGATCCTCGAGTCGATGCCCGTGCGTGGCATCATCACCAACCCCGCCAACGGAACCAAGCTCGCGGCCGGCACGCGCGAGGTCGCGCTCCGGGGTGCGGCCTGGGCCGGCGATCTCACCGTCAAAGCCGTCCACGTCTCGACGGACTTCGGTGCGACGTGGCAGCAGGCGAAGCTCGGCGCACCGCGCAATCGCTTCGACTGGCAGCGTTGGACGGCCAGCGTGAAGCTGCCGAGTGACGGCTATTACGAGATCTGGGTCCGCGCGACCGACAGCCAGGACCGCATGCAGCCGCATGTGGCGCCGAACTGGAATCCGCAGGGCTACGGCGGCAATCCCATGCACCGCATCGCCGTGCTGGTCGGATAAATCGAGACACAATGCGCAGAGCCATACTTGCCCTGCTGTTTGGGAGCGCGCTGGCGATTTCGCCGGCGTTCTCCCAGCAACAGCCGCCGGCCTTCGAGCCGCGCGACGAGACGCCGGAAATGTACCCGGATGCACCCAACCGTGAGGAAACGTTCTATTTCTGCATTGCCTGCCACTCCTTCAAGATCGTGGCACAGCAAGGGCTCAATCGATCGCGGTGGGATGAGGTTCTGACCTGGATGACCGAGCGGCACAAGATGCCGGATATCCAGGGCGATGATCGCGAAAAGATACTCGACTATCTTTCGAGCGCCTTCCCCGAGCGCCAGCAGCAGCGCGGATGGAAGAACCCATTCGCGTCGCAGTAGCTGCGATGGCGTGATCCGGCGGCTCAGGCCCTGCTCAGCACGCCGCCGGTGAGCGGGACAGGCACGCCGGTGGTACCGGGATAGGTGATTGGCCGCCCGTCGAGCGAGCGCACGGCGAGATAGGCCCAAGCCTCGGCCTCGACGGCATCGCCGTCGAAGCCGAGGGCCTCGACCGGCACCACCGCGCCGTGCACAAGGCCGGCCAGCATCGCCATCAGTGTGCGGTTGCGCCGTCCGCCACCGGCAATGATCCACAGGCGCGGTTCCTCGGGGACATGCTCGCGCGCCCGCGCGATGGATGCGGCGGTGAACGCGGTCAGCGTCGCCGCGCCGTCCTCTGTTGAGAGCTGATCGACCAGCTCGACGGCAAACGCATTCCGGTCGAGCGACTTCGGCACGGGTGCCGCAAAGTGAGAGTGCCGCAGATACTCGGTCACATACGCCTCATGAACCTTGCCCTTGGCCGCGAATATCCCGCCATCATCGCGCGGGAGGCCGGTCCGCCATCGCATCCAGTCGTCGATCATGGCGTTGCCCGGACCGGTATCGAAGGCGATGAGGGCCCCGTCGGCGCCGATCCAGGTGATATTGGCAACACCGCCGATATTGACGAAAGCGACGGGGCGTTCCGGAACCTTCGCCGCCAGCGCGCGGTGATACGCAGGTGCGAGTGGCGCGCCCTGGCCCCCGGCGGCGCAATCGGCCGCGCGCAGGTCGTGGACAACATCGATGCCGGTCGCAGCGGCGAGAACTGCTCCGTCGCCGATCTGTACCGTGAGGCCCCGCTCCGGCGCATGGAGCACGGTCTGGCCATGAAACCCGATCACATCGATCGCCGATGGCTGCAGCACGCGGTCACCGATGAAGCGCAGAACGGCCTCGGCATGGAGCCGGGTCAGCTCGGCTTCGACGGCGGCGAGGCTGCCCGGCCGCTCGTTGCGCTGCTTGATGGCTTGCGCATCGCGGAGCGCCCCCCTCAGCCGCTCTCGAAAGTCCGGTTCATAGGGAACGCCCCCCGCGGCCAGTCGCCGGACATGATCCTCCCCGTCCGTTTCAATAAGGGCAATGTCGATCCCGTCCATGGACGTGCCGCTCATCAGCCCCAGTGCGCGCCTGATCTTGCCCATGGCGGCCTTCCTGTGCAATTTGCCCCGACCCTGCCGCCCCCCTGTCATCCGTCCGCGGTTGAGATGCGACCGAAAGCCCGTTCATCATGACAACGCACACATCCGACTTCCTCAACATACTGGCCGAGCGTGGCTTTATCCACCAATGCTCGGATTTCGAGGGGCTCGATCGCCTCGCCGCCAGAGGCGAGGTCGTGGCTTATGTCGGCTATGACTGCACGGCGCCCTCACTGCACATCGGGCACCTGCTGTCGATCATGATGCTGTACTGGCTGCAGAAGAGCGGCGGCGGCAAACCGATCACGCTCATGGGCGGCGGCACGACGCGGGTCGGGGATCCCTCGGGACGCGATGAGACGCGACGCATTCTGCCCATTGAGCAGATCGAGGCGAACAAGGAGAGCATCAAGAAGGTCTTCGCCAGATTCCTGACTTTTGGCGATGGGCCCACCGATGCGGTGATGGCGGATAATGCCGAGTGGCTGGCGCCGCTCAACTACATCGAGTTCCTGCGCGATGTCGGGCGCCACTTCTCGGTGAACCGGATGCTGTCGATGGATTCGGCCAAGCTGCGTCTCGAACGTGAGCAGGAGCTCTCGTTCATTGAGTTCAACTACATGCTGCTACAGGCCTACGACTTCGTGGAGCTGGCACGCCGCTACAAGTGCAACCTGCAGATGGGCGGCTCAGACCAGTGGGGCAACATTGTCTCCGGCATCGATCTCGGCCGGCGCATGGGCACGCATCAGCTCTATGCGCTCACCTGCCCGCTGCTGACGACGTCCTCCGGTGCCAAGATGGGCAAGACGGCCGCCGGCGCCGTCTGGCTCAACGAGGATCAGCTTCCTGTGTACGAGTACTGGCAGACGTGGCGGAACACCGAGGACGCCGATGTCGGCCGCTTCCTGAAACTGTTCACGGTTCTGCCCATGAGCGAAATCGCCAAGCTGGCGGCTCTCGGCGGCGCGGAGATCAACGAGGCGAAGAAGACGCTGGCGACGGAAGCGACCGCACTTCTGCATGGGCGCGAGAAGGCGGAAGCTGCAGCCGAAACCGCGCGGCGCACGTTTGAAGAAGGAGAGACCGCAGAAGGTCTCCCGACCGTCGAGGTGCCGGCTGCCGACATTGAGAACGAGCTTGGTGTTCTAGCTGCGTTCGTCACGGCCGGGCTCGTCAAGTCGAACAGTGAGGCACGTCGTCAGATCCACGCCGGCGGCCTGCGTGTCAACGACGCGGTTGTGAAAGACGAGAAGGCGAAGCTGCGGCTGGCTGATGTCTCTCGTGAGGGGGTGATCAAGCTGAGTCTCGGCCGCAAGAAGCACGTGCTACTGCGGCCGGTTTGAATGGTCGCCCACTCGTTGAACCGCTCGCCGCGCGGCAGATGCAACCGAGCCGAGCCGCCGCGCGGCGTGCGCGTCTCATGACTTGGGCTGCGCCAGGATCAGGAAATGCTGCTCTGCGGCGCGAACGGCGGAGGGGATCTCGCTGCGGGTCAGTCCGATGTCCCGCAGCATCCGATCATCGAGGTCCCTAAGCTCTTTCTCCGCTTGGCGGATCGCGCGCGCGGATCAGCTGGAAGGTCGGCTACGAGGATGCCGCCTTCTTCCGCCGGCTCTTCGAGCGCGTGACCGGCATGACACCCGGCGCTTATCGCAAGCGCTTCCAAGTGCCGGCTTTCGTCCATGCGGGGGGCCAGCGGAAGCGCGTCGGCCCGTAAACCCGGCGGATCAGTTCCGGACGGGGGTGCCGGTGCGGGGGTCCGTCGTCGCCGCCCACCCGTCCGTGATCTCCGGCGTCGCGACCTTGGCACGCGCGCGCGACGTCTGCGCGGCCTTGCTGGCATCAGGCCCGGGCGATGGCGCCCGTGATGTTTGTTGGGTCGGCGCAGGACCGGTCGCGGGGGGGCTCGCCGTCGTCCGCGGCTGCGTCGGCCGGCGGACCTGCGAAGGCGGGCGACCCGGCGTGACCGTCGGGTTGTTCGGCGCCATCTGGAAGATCTCGCGCAGGAAACCCGGCGTCATCAGCGACAACGGGTTCGGGATGAACTGCGGATTGGCCATCGGTCCCTGAATGGCGAATGTCATGGCCACGATCCCCTCCCGCCGCGGACCAGTCAGCACCTCGCCGAAGAGAGGCACGCCCGAGAGCGCACGGTTGAGGCCCGAGAGCGGGGTGTAGGTCCCGCCGAGATGAACCTGCTCGGTGCGATAGTCGAGCTTGCCGCGCAGCGTGGCGCCGAGGATCGGCCCGACAACCTCCATGTCCTCGATCACAAGCTGGCCATTGCCGGTCGCGAACGACGCGCGAAGGCGTTCAAACTCGATCTGCTCGCGTACGACCTGTTGAGTGCGCGCGCTGTGCTTGATGGCCGGTTGTCCGTCGTCGCTATACGCGGAGGCCATATCGCTCACCACAGGATCGCCGATGACACGGAAGCGGCGCACGCGCATGGTGCCGCGCCGCTCGGCCGCGCCAGCCCCGTCGATATTGATCTCGAGCCGTCCCTCGCCACCGCGCATGCTGCGGTAGATGCCGATGAGCTTCAGTGCCTCGCCGGTGTCCTCCGCGTCGACGGTGAAGATGCGCGGCGCACCCGGTGCGGGCTTCATCGATGCGCGCAGCGCCTTTCCATTGTCGTGGCGGGCGCTGAGGTCAATCTCCCGAACCTGATTGTTGCGCGAGCTGAAGCGCAGCTGCACGCCGCGCAGACGCGGATCGGGATTGGCCGGAACATAGACATCCGGCACGCCGGTGACGGTGTCGACCTTGGCCTCGAGATCGACGCCGAGAGATTGCGGGGGCACACTGCCGTCGGGCCGCGGGTGTGCGCCGACGCTCAGGAAGCCGCGGAAGATGTCGCGGGCGTCGAAACGAGCGCCGTTGGCTTTGATCTCCCAGACGCGATCCGGTCTCAGCACGCCGCGGACAGTGAGGCTGCTGACCGTGTTGAGGGAGAAATCGGTAAAGAGATACTCGACCGCCCGATTGTCGGCGCCAAGGGCGACCCAGCCGCTGACGCCGATGGTATCGCCGTCCAGCCGGAAGTTCTGCAGCACGATGTTGCCGTCGCGCCGCTTGCCGATATCGAACTTGAGCTCCGCGCGTTGGCCCGGCGGCTTCACCCAAGCGAGCTCGCTGAGCTGGATCTCGGCTGCACTCAGATCGGCAGTGACCCGGACGGCATGGCTCTCATCACCCGGCCGCACGCTCAGATCGACATCCACATCACCGTTGACGAGATCACCGAGATGGATGCCAAGCTGGGCCCGCTCGCTATTGCCGAGCGTCGCGCGCAGACGCAGGCCCTGGGCCTCGCCATGCGCGGCGCCGACAAGCGGATAGCGCCAACCGAGCTTGGCGAGGACGCCATCAAGCAGCGCCTCGCCCGCGACCTCGATGGCGTTGGCGCGCGCCTCGGCACGGATCGCGGCGCCGGAAACATTGTAGCGCCCCATGACCTTTAGGGCGTGCCCCTCGGTGATGGTCGCCCTGCCCTCGACGATCTGCACGTCCTGCACCGACAGTCCGTCATGCATCGGAAAGGTGGCGCTGAAACGTGCATCGAGTTTGCCGTCGAATTCCGTGCCGTCGAGCCAGGAATTCCGCATCACCTTCAAGGGCGGGCGCGCAAGAAGATCGGCGAGCGCGCCAGCGGGCCCGGCGAGGCGCACATCGAGGCGGGCCTGCGGGTGCCCCTGATCCACACCGCTGACCGTGAAGGTGCTCTCGTGAATCTGGAGGTGCTGCGTCGGCGTTGCCTTGATGATGCCTGCGGGCACCTTGAACGTTGCGTCGGTCCCCTCGACCGTCAGTCGCGCCTCGCGAGCCTCGAGCAGGGGCAGGCCCTTCAAATACTCAAGACCGATATTCTCGCCCTCCAAGGCAACCGACAGCGCACGCTCGCGGAACGCGGCGGGATCACGCGGATCAATCCGATCGCGGCGCTCGTTGGTCACGCTGAAGGCACCACCTCTGAGCCGCCCCGTCACGATGTGGCTCGCCACCCATTTGCGGGTCTGCGGCGCGAGGCTCTGCGGCCACATGGTCTTCAGGGCGTCGAGCGACATTGGCCCGATGCGCCCATCGAGGCGGGCGATGCGCTCGCTGCCCGAGGCCGCGACCGTACCGACCATCGCCACCTTGGCCTCGCCGGCGGTCATCTGGAACTCGGACACCTCGATATGTCCGGTCGCCGGAAAGGCAGTGCCGCGCACGATGAGCGTGGAGAGCGGCAGCGGCGGGGCCCCAAGATCGTCGGCCGTGAGCAGCCCGTCGACCCCGTGCACCTCGAAGCGCCATCCCGCGGCCCCGTCATGACCGACGGCCGGTGCGACCTGCCCCTGCAGCGTCGCGTGGCTCTGGCGCCAGCGCAATGTCGAGGGGGCGATCACGAGCCGGCGCTCGGCGCCCTCGTAGCTGGCTTTGATCTCGCCACCGGCCGTGTCGAGCGGCACCTTGCCAAGCCAGGGAAGATGCACGCGGCCGGCTCCGAGCGACACATCGAATGTGCCGGCGATCACGTCACCCTGGCGCGAGAACTCGATCGTGCCGCGACCGGCCACCGGCAGTTCGATGCCCTCGAACAGCTCAAACCCGGCGTGGCCGAGCGCGAGACGCCGCGGGATCAGATCCTCGACCTCGACGTTCATAGTCAGACGGTCGCGGCGTTCGGAGTCCTCCATGCGGAAGCGATACTTGAAGGGCGCGCCCGCCCCCGCCATGGTGCCCGCGCCCGCAATGACGCTGCGCTGCGATTTATGGCGGAGCGAGAGCTCGAGGCTCGGAAGCCGGAGCACGGCCTGCTGGCGGTCGTCCGAGACAATGAGCGACGCCTCCTTGAGGCCGAACGTCTCGAGGAAGGAAGCGGCGCCCTTGCGCCGCCGAATTTCGCCGGTGATTTCCGCCACGCGACGCGCCACATCAATGCGATCGCGCATAATCGTGACGGTCTTGGCAATCTCGGTTTCGCGCGGCGCTGTGGCGCCGGAAGTGCGCGCCGGTGGAGCGGGCATTGTGAGCGTGCGGCCCTGCAGGTCGCGACCATAGCCGAGCATGTACGAGGGCCGGTCGGCGGCGAACAGCACGACGCGCGGCTGGAGGAGATCAATGCGCGCGGCGGCGATCCGGCCGGAGCGCAGGGCGCGGAGACTGAGCTGAACCGAGGCACGTGAAGCCAGCGCGACGAGACTGCCGGTATCCTCGGTCACCCGGACGCTCGTCAGCCGGAGTTCGACCGCGCCGCGAGCGTTGAGCTGAACGATCGCATCCTCGATGCGGAATTGGACGCCCGGCATTTCTTCGTTGAGTACGTTCTGTATCGGCTCGACGAGGAACGAGACCGAGATCGGGCCGCTCAGCAGGCGCAGATACAGGAGGCCGGCGGCGAGGGCCGCAACCGGCAGGACGATCACCATGATCGCAAGCACGCCCCGCAGGCAAATGCCGAGCACTCGGGGGCCTGCACGCCGGGCGCGCACGTTCACCTTTGCGGGCGAGCGAATCACTTCGGACGTCGCAAGAGGCGCTGCCGGGTCGGGCGCATCACCTGAAGCTTCGCTCGCTTGGCCGGCGCGGCCATGCATCGCCGAGTTCCCCTAACTCGTTGGCCGGTCACACATCTCATCGATCCGAGCAACGATGCTCCGCGACGCCGCGAGCAGCCGCCGCCCGGGTCCGAGGCTGGGCATTGCGTTTCGCCCCCAGGACGTATCGTTCAAGAGACCCGAGCAATGCGACATTATTGCGTCCTGACAAGTGTTTGGTACGCAACACAGCGGCCGCGCGCCGCAAGGTGCGCCTCTGTGGCGCCCATGCTTGGCATCGTCAGCATGATTCGGTACCAGATGCCTTAACAACCGATGATGGGATCGTTGTGGTTTTGGACGCAGGATCGGTGCCGGAAGGTGACCGAAGAGAGGCTTATCCCCGATGACCACAGGCCCGGTCGAAAAGGGTGCCAAGGCGCCGTCGTTCAGGCTCCCGATGGACGACGGCGGCACCATCAGCCTCTCCGATCTCGCCGGCCGGCCGGCCGTGATCTACTTCTATCCCAAGGACGACACCCCGGGCTGCACGGCCGAGGCCAAGGACTTCACGCGGCTCGCGCCGGCGTTCGAGGCCGCCGGGGTCGCGGTCATCGGTATCTCGCCTGACAGCGTCAAGAAGCATCAGAAGTTTCGCGAGAAGCACGGGCTCGGCATTCGCTTGGCTGCCGACGAGGACCACGCCGTCGCCGAACGGTTCGGCGTCTGGGTGGAGAAATCCATGTACGGACGCAAGTACATGGGCGTCGACCGCGCCACCTTCCTGATCGACGCCAAGGGGCGCGTCGCGGAGGCCTGGCACAAGGTCAAAGTACCCGGTCACGCGGACGAGGTGCTCGCCGCGGCGCGACGCCTGTCCAAGGGCTAGCGGCACAGCGACTCGCTTGCCTGCGCAGTATCGCAATCCCGGCGGGATTGTGGCGGTTTTCGGTGCGGTCGCAGGAAGTTATTTCAGCGCCTGACATTGCTGTGAGCTTGCTTGCGCACCAAATTGGGCGTAAGCAGCCGGCCCCCATATGGGCAAGCTGGTGATTGCCCAGGTGTGCAGAAGGACTCGTGTGTCATGCGACGCATCTCACTTGCTCTCGTTGCGGTTTCGGTC
>JBKBPL010000033.1:0-44503 GCA_046293075.1 Hyphomicrobiaceae bacterium
CCCCCCCGCGGGGAGAGGGGAACTTTGCTTGCGCCACTTCCCCTTCTCCCCGTCGTTCACGGGGAGAAGGCCGGGATGAGGGGCGGCATGATCGCAAACCTCTGCGTGTGCCGCAGCCCCTCACCCTGACCTTCTCCCCGCACGCGGGGAGAGGGGAACTTTGCTTGCGCCACTTCCCCTTCTCCCCGTCCTTCACGGGGAGAAGGCCGGGATGAGGGGCGGCATGATCGCAAACCTCTGCGTGTGCCGCTGCCCCTCACCCTGACCCTCTCCCCGCACGCGGGGAGAGGGGGAGTGAAGTCCAGCAGCCCGCGGCGAACAATCAGAGCCGCGACACCTCCACTTCCTTTGACGTGATGAACTCGAGCAGGGCCGGTTGGCCCCTCTCGGTCGCGGCGATGCCGCGCTTGATCGCGGCGACGATGTCGCCCGGCTTTTCCACGCGCTCGCCATAGCCGCCGAAGGCGCGCGCCATCGCCGCATAGTCGCCCGAGATGTCGGTCGAGCGATACTTTTCGGTCGAGACCGGCATGACCTTGAGCTCGATCGCCATCGAGAAGTTGTTGAGCAGGATCGAGAGGATCGGGATACGCTCGCGCACCGCGGTCTCGAAATCCATGCCCGTGAATCCGATTGCGGCATCGCCCCACACGTTGATGCAGAGCTTGTCGGGCTTGGCGAGCTTGGCGCCCATCGCAAGGCCGAGGCCGTAGCCGAGCTGGGTTGTCTTGCCCCAGCCGAGATAGGAGAGCGGCGTGATCGGCTTCCAGAAAGGCGAGAGCTGGTCGCGCGGGCTGCCCGCGTCATGCGTGATGATGGTATTGGCGACGTCGACCGTTTTCTGGAGATCCCAAAGCACGCGATAGGGATTGAGCGGCGTGTCGTTGCTGGTCAGCTTCGGCATCCACTTCGCGAGCCACGGCTCGTTCGTGTCGCGGATCTCCTTGGCGACCTTCTTGGCGTCCCTGGGTTTGTTGCCGTGGATCTTGCGGACCTCGGCGAGCATGGCCTCAAGCACGATCTTGGCGTCACCGGCGATGCCGAGGGCCACGGGCACATCCTTATTGATGTCACCGGGGTCAAGCGTTGCGTGGATGATGCGGGCGCCGGCCGGCATCTTGACGCCGAAGTTGGTCTCGGTGAACGAGCAGCCTATGCCGAAGATGAGGTCGGACTTGTCGAGGAAAGTGCGCACGGCCTGCGGCATGGCGAGGCCGCCGGAGCCGAGGGACAGGGGATGCGTCTCGGGGAAGGCGCTCTTGCCCTCGAGGCTCGTCGTGACCGGGATGGCGAGGAGTTCGGCCAGCTCCTTGAGCTCGGTCCAGGCTTCGGCCCAATGCACCCCTTGGCCGGCGTAGATGACCGGCCGCTTGGCCGCGACGATCTGCTTGGCGGCCTCGGCGACAGCGGAGAGATCCGTACCCGTGCGGATGCGCTGCGGCGCGACGTAGTCCGTCGGATCGACCTCCTCGGCCCAGAGGTCGGCAGGGATCTCGACGAGCACCGGTCCGCCGCGCCCCGACTTCAGGTTCTGGAAGGCGCGCCGGAAGATGTTCGGGATCTCTTTTGCTGACGTGATCGGCTCGGCCGTCTTGGTGATGGAGCGCATCGAGACCGAGGCATTGTAGTTGCGCTCGATCCAGGCAAGGCGGCGCTGGTAGCCCATGGGCAGGACAAGGATCGGGATGCTCTCGCTCCAGGCCTGGGCGACGCCGCCGTAGGCGTTCTCTGTGCCCGGGCCGTGCTGCATGGCAAAGACGCCGATGGTCTTGCCCGAGGTGACGCGGCTTACCGCGTCGGCCATGTGCAGGCCGGTCCGCTCCTGGCGGACGATGATCGGCCGGATGTCGAACTTGGCGACATGCTCGAGGATGTGGTTGACCGGGTAGCCGATGACGTATTCGACGCCCTCCTGCTTGAGGATGGTCGCGATTGCATCTCCCACTTTCATTGGGTGTCCCTTCCCTGTTGGCCTCGGTAGGCTTCGGCGTTCTTGATTGCCATCGAAGCATGGTGCCTTCGGCCGGCCAAGCATCGGCTGGGATCGCGCGCCCGCCTTTCCTGCAGATCTGATCCGCCGTGCCCCTGGGGCGCGAGGTTAAATGCGCGGCCGCCGGGAGCTATGCCGGCGAAATGCTCGCGCACGACTTGCTGTGCGATCGAATTAACCGCCGATAAACTATGATATACGTGGCGATGCTGTCGCAAATTGGAGGCAATAATAAGAAATATCGACGCTTGGACGCTGATTGTTCGGAATATATACTGGCGGGCGACGGGGTTCTATTTAACTCATTGTTTGCCAATCCTGCTGGATTTCAGAGGAATATATTATTTTTACTCGCCATTAATTTGACGGGCGTAGGGTGTTCGCAAGTTCAGCCGGGTACGCAATGGACGGCGGGCTTCGACCCACGGGGTCGCATAGTTAGTCAGAGTGGGAGAGTGATGTCATGAAGACCCTTGTTCGCTTTGCGAAGTGCGAGTCGGGCGCCACGGCCATTGAGTACGGCCTGATCGCCGCCCTCATCTCGGTTGCCATCATCACGGTCGTGACCAGTGTTGGTGGCTCGCTCAAGTCGACCTTCGAGAAGGTCGACGAAGGCCTGAAGGGCGCGGGCTGATTATTTGCCGGCTTGACGGCAGGCTGCGCCGCCATCAGGCACCAAAATCGCCGAACAGTTCGCCCGCTCCCCAGGGGGAGCGGGCGTTCTGCTTTTTCCGCACGCGGTCCATTGCCCATCGCGGGCATCGCCCTTCCCGCGCGCGCCCTCTGCTCCTTGAATTTCTACGTATTTCCTTTAGATGTGGCCGCCAAGCTGCCTGCGGCCCTGTCGGGCGCGGGCCCCGATGCAGCATTGCCGGACCCCGCTTCTCACCATGGACACTGCCCTTCAATCGCCTCCGACGGCGGCGAGGTTCATCAATATCGGCGAGCGCACCAACGTCACCGGCTCGGCCAGGTTCAGGAAGCTGATCGAAGCCGGCGACTACGCGGCTGCGCTCGCTGTTGCCCGCGAGCAGGTCGAGAACGGTGCCCAGATCCTCGACGTGAACATGGACGAGGGCCTCCTCGACAGCGAGCGGGCCATGGCCACGTTCCTCAACATGATCGCCTCCGAGCCCGACATCGCCAGGGTGCCGGTGATGATCGACAGCTCCAAGTGGAGCGTCATCGAGGCGGGGCTCAAGTGCGTTCAGGGCAAGCCGATCGTCAACTCGATCAGCCTCAAGGAAGGTGAGGCGGCCTTCCTCGCGCAGGCGCGCCGCGTGCGCCGCTACGGCGCCGCCGTCGTCGTCATGGCGTTCGACGAGCAGGGGCAGGCCGACACCGTCGAGCGCAAGGTCGCGATTTGCCAGCGCGCCTACCGGCTGCTCACGGAGAAGGTGGACTTTCCCCCAGAGGATATCATCTTCGACCCGAACATCTTCGCCGTCGCCACCGGCATCGAGGAGCACAACGGCTACGGCGTCGCCTTCATCGAGGCGACGCGTCGGATCAAGGAGGCCTGCCCTCACGCGCACATTTCGGGGGGCGTCTCGAACCTGTCGTTCTCCTTCCGCGGCAACGAGACCGTACGCCAGGCCATGCACTCGGTGTTCCTCTACCACGCCATCAAGGCGGGCATGGACATGGCGATCGTCAATGCAGGACAGCTTCCTGTCTACGACGACATCGATCCCGAACTGCGCGAGCTTTGCGAGGATGTGATCCTCAACCGCCGCCCCGACGCGACGGACCGGCTGCTCGAGGCCGCTCAGCGCTTCAAGGGCGATGGCGCAAGGCGCAAGGAGGCCGATCTCGCATGGCGCCAGGCCAGCGTGGAGGAGCGCCTCAAGCACGCACTCGTGCACGGCATTACCGACTTCATCGAGGCCGATATAGAGGAGGCGCGGCAGGCTGCCGAGAAGCCGCTGCACGTCATCGAGGGCCCGCTCATGGCGGGCATGAATGTGGTGGGCGACCTTTTCGGTGCAGGCAAGATGTTCCTGCCGCAGGTGGTCAAGTCCGCCCGCGTGATGAAGCAGGCCGTGGCCTATCTCCAGCCCTATCTGCAGGCCGAGAAGGAGGCTTCGGGCCTCGCCGACCAGCCTGCAGCAGGCAAAGTGGTCATGGCGACCGTCAAGGGCGACGTGCACGACATCGGCAAGAACATCGTCGGCGTCGTCCTCCAGTGCAACAACTACGAGGTGATCGACCTCGGCGTCATGGTGCCGGCGGCGAAGATCCTCGAGGTGGCGCGCAAGGAGGGGGCGGACATCATCGGCCTCTCGGGCCTGATCACGCCCTCGCTCGATGAAATGTGCGCCGTCGCCGCGGAAATGGAGCGCGAGGGCTTCGACGTGCCTTTGCTGATCGGCGGCGCGACGACCAGCCGCGTCCATACAGCGGTCAAGATCAGCCCGAACTACGCGCGCAGCCAGGCCATCCATGTTCTCGATGCGAGCCGCGCGGTCGGCGTTGTTTCGAAGCTTCTATCGGATACGGAGCGCGACCCCTACATTGCCGAGATCCGCGCGGAGTACGACAGGGCGCGCCAGGCGCATCTTCGCTCGGAGCAGAGCAAGCAGCGCATCACGATCGAAGCCGCGCGCGAGAACAGGTTCGATGTCGATTGGACGAGCTACGAGCCGGTTCGGCCGGCGGCCATGGGGTGCAAGCGTTTTGCGGCGTACGATCTCGGCGAGCTTGTGCCCTACATCGACTGGACGCCCTTCTTCCAGACCTGGGAGCTCAAGGGGCGCTATCCAACGATCCTCGAGGACAAGAAGTTCGGCCCCGAGGCGCGCAAGCTCCTTGATGATGCGCGAGCCATGCTCGAGCGTATTGTTCGCGAGAAGTGGCTGACCGCCAATGCGGTCATCGGCTTGTGGGCTGCGAACGCCGTTGGCGATGACATCGAGGTCTATGCGGAAGACGGGCGCAACGCACCGCTCGCGGTCCTCCATACATTACGCCAGCAGATCGCGCGCGATCCGGGTCGCGATCGCGCCCACACGGCGCTCGCCGATTTCATCGCGCCGAAGGACAGCGGCCGTCAGGACTACATCGGCGCCTTTGCCGTGACCGCCGGGATCGGCGAAGATGCGGCCATCGAAGCCCATATCCGCAAGACGGACGACTATGGGCGGATCATGCTCAAGGCGCTGGCCGACCGGCTCGCCGAGGCATTTGCGGAGCGCGTGCACGAACGCGTGCGCCGCGAGTTCTGGGGTTATGCGCAAGATGAGGCTCTGACGAGCGAGGAGTTGATCCTCGAGGCCTATCAGGGCATCCGACCCGCGCCGGGCTATCCCGCTCAGCCGGATCACACCGAGAAAGGGACGATCTGGCAGCTTCTCGACGCCGAGGCGGCGACGGGCATCAGGCTGACCGAGAGTTTCGCGATGTGGCCCGGCGCGTCCGTTTCGGGATTATACTTCGCGCATCCCGACAGCCACTATTTCGGTGTCGGCCGGATCGAGCGCGATCAGGTCGAGGATTATGCGCGGCGCAAAGGCTGGTCCATTGCCGAGGCCGAGCGCTGGCTCGCCCCCGTCCTCAACTACGAGCCCTTGCGCTGACGTGCACTTCCCCTCCCTCTCCCCGCGTGCGGGGAGAGGGTCAGGGTGAGGGGCAGCGGCAAGAGCCTACGTTTGCGATCGTGCCGCCCCACATTCTGGCCTGATCCCCGTGAAGGACGGGCAGAAGAGATGCACGGCGGTCTCGGAAAAGATAAAGCCGGCCAACGGGCCGGCTTTTGATTTGTGGCCGTCGTGACGGCGGGTACGTGACTAGGGCCTAGTTGGTGGATGCAGTGGTTTGACACGCCAGCGCAGATCGACAAATTCGAAAAGCCTGCGGCTTCGGGGCCCGTTCGAACCGGTGATGCCGGTCGTCGGGCCCGTGCGACTGCGATGTGGAAGACGGCGTGTTGGCATTGGCCACTCCATCGTCGTTGGGAAGCCCCACTTTTCCCTGCCGAGAAAGCCCACACGCCCGTGCGAGGGCTGCGCCGCGCCTTGGACGCGCCACGGCCTCGACCGGACGGCAGTTTCTGTCGTTTCGGGTGCAATGAAGGCTGATGAGGATGGGCTTCATGGTCAGAAACGGGGGAAGATCAGGCGGCGGCCCCATCCATGTCCGCCGGATCCCAGCTTTGCTGTTCGAGTGCCTCGCCAGCATGCCCTCGCTCATCGCGGTGCCGATAGCGACTGAGCGCCTCGGCTGCAGGTAAGCGACGCAACCATCCTTACCGGCCGCAAGGCCGGGACGCTGAATGCGGAAAAAACCGCTATCCACAAAATAATACGTGATTCGTATGACATTCGGATAGCCGTGCGGCTGCCACAAGTTCAGGCGGCACCGCCGGTTTTCCTGACGGCTGATGCCGGGCAGCTACGGGGCTTGGTGCCCCCCCCCCCGCGGGCGCGGGCACAGACCCCGGCCATCCGCGATGGATAGAAATGAAATGGCCGTCGGAAGCCTGCTCGAAATGTGGGCTTCCCACGGCCGCGAACGTTCCATTCATCAGGTCCAAGCTGAAACTTGGACCGGCAGATGTGTATTCTCAGAGCTCAGACGGCGAAATCACTGAGTTTGGCGCCTTTTGCCAGCTTGGCGGCGAGCCATTTCGGCTGCCGGCCGCGGCCGGTCCAGGTCTCATCCGGATTGTCTTTGTTGCGATATTTCACCGCAACTTTCGAGCCGTTCGCGCGCTTGGCCCCTCGCGCGGAGCCCGCAAGCTCCTCGATTTTGAAGCCGAGGCTTTCGGCCATGGCGATCACCTTCTGCCGGGCCTGGGTGAATTCATTGCGCCGCGCCGCGACAATGGCCTTTGCAAGGCGAGCCTCATGCTCGAGCAGCTCTTTCAGGGGCATCTTGTCGTAGTTCACGGTCGCCATCTTCTTACCTCGTGCTCCTTTGGTGGGGATTCGGGCCATGTCGAAACTCGAGCTGTGGGCGCCTTCTATTTCCATTTTGCCCGCCACGCAACACGCATTTGGGCATTTTCGGGGGCGCGGCCGGGGCGTCCTGAGGAGGCCGCTGGTGGCGCGAATGTATTGATATTCTCTGCTGGCGGCAAGATGAGCTTTTGCCCCGGTAGGAGAAAATATCGGGCCGCGAAAGTTTAATTTCGACGGCGTGGCGGATTTTCTGCGTTGTAATATGGCTACCGTTTATGTGGTGCACAAATCGCATGGTCAGCAGGGAGCGGTGATGGGGCGCGCAGTGCGAACGGGCGCGCTGGGCTGCGCGGCGACGGCCCGGGATGTTAGCAGTCAAGAAGTGCGGCTGCTAAGATTATGAAATGCCTAGATATTGGGATTGCGGTCGGCCGCCGCCAGGGTATTCTTGGAGGGATTCTGCTAACCTTTACAAAGGAGGCCAAGTATGGCGGATCGCGACGCCCTTGCCCAATTGCAGGGCTTCAGTCTGACAACTGCGGAAATACTTTACCGTCTGCCCGACCATCCTTCCCTGCTCCAGACCTATGTTTGGCAGGAGTACGACCTGCATCCACGCTTTCCGCGGCTGATGGCCTTTCTCGGCTTCTGGGCCGCCAACATCGAGGGCCAGCTTTTCCGGATAACGGTGGCCCATAAAGCGCTGATCTCGCCCCGGGAGCTCAGGATCGCGGCCGCTGATCTCCGTTTGCACTGAACCCCGGCTGGATTGGAGGACGGTTGTCTCGCCGGCCGCAGTTGGCCGTGAAACACCTCGGCGAGGCGGCGCGCGCTGCCGGTGCCTCAATCCACAGCCCGCCGAGCGGCTCTGCCTGCGGCCGCGTTGACCCACACCCCCGACTCGGGTTGCGATGAGCAGCGCGTAGAGTGGGTTCGCTTGCTCTGCCTTCAAGGGGTGGGTTTGGCTCGGCAAGCCCTCCGAATGAGTTTTGGGGGTTAACTTGGAACGCAATCTGGCAAGCCATGCATCGCCGCGGCGCCGCGGCGGCCTGCCGCGTCCCTACGTTGCAGTCTGGCTGGTGCTGTCGAGCATGGCTTTGACGTACCTGGTTATGCTGTCCGTGCGCCCGGATCTTGCCGAAGGCCTCGGTACGAGTGTCGCGACTTTGGCCGGCGTTGAGGCCCGCTCGGGCGAAGATGAAGGCGCGCGCGAGGCGAGCGACGAGCGCGCGCGCGCGGACATCGCGGCATTGCGCAATAGCCTTGATGGCGTGCAGCGCGAGGTGGCGGCACTGCGTGCTCAGATTGCGGCACGTGATGAGCGGGACCAGGCCTTCGCAGCACGACTTGCGGCTGTCGAGGCCCAGCGGATGGCGGAGCAAGGGCTGCCACTGGCAACGGCGAGCGTCAACCGCGGGCCGCTCGATGGGCCCGGCGGCGCTGGCGCGGACGCCCTTTCCGGGCGTGCGATCGACGGCCAGATCATTGAAACGCCGCGACCGTCCGAGCTTCCAGCGCGCAGACCTCAGCCTTCACGTGAGACGGAGCGCGTTACCTTTGGCGCGCCACAGGTCAAGCCGGCAACGAATGCGCCGGATGGTCCAAGGGGCATTCAGATCGCGACCGGCCCCTCCGTCGATGCCTTGCGCATCAGCTGGATGCTGCTCGCCGAGCGCCACAAGGAGATCCTCAAGAACTATGAGCCGCGCTACGTGCCGTCGACGAGCGGCAGCGGGCCTGCGTATCGCCTCATCGCCGGGCCGATCGAGAGCACCACTGCGGCGAACCGCGTCTGCAGCGAGCTGCGTGCGCGCCGCGTGACGTGCGGTGTGTCGGCCTTCGGTGGGGAGCCGCTCTAGGATCCCGATCGCGAAGCTCGCCACCATCTGCAGCGGGCTCTCGAACGAACTTCGCGATCGAAAGGACACCAGCAAGCCGATGCTTCTGGTGTGATTCAGATTCTAGAAGTCTGCCTCCGAAACTTGCCGCGAAGTGGTGGCGGACTTTGGGACGCCACACCAGGCGCCGCAGCGATTGTTTACGCCGCCATGAGCACCAGCACCGCGCTCTGGATGAGCAGAACGCCGAGCCAGTGGCCGCCGTCGATGAGTGTGAGCGTCCGCTTGGCGCCTTGGAAGGCGTGGTTGACCACGAGCGACGTCATCACGAAGCCGGCCCAAATGAGCGCGCCGGAGAGGAGGCCGGTGCGCAGTGTCAGAGGGATGCCGCCGCGCGAGAGATGCAGGAGCACCCCGCCAAGCATCCAGGCCATGACGAACAGGGCCACGAAGGCGACGATGAAGGGCACTGGAGAGAGCTTGCTGCCACCACCCTTCGCGAACTTTTCTTCGACACCGGCCGCGGCCATCCATTGCCTTGACAGAAGGCCGTACCAGACGCCACCGAACGCGAAGCTGGCGATGGCCGCGAGAAGCACGGCCGCGTAGCTGATCCCCGTGATGTGCATTGTCGTCGCCCCTTTCCCTCATTTCCGCAGCTGCCACACGGCGGCACGCTTGATTTCAGCGTCCTCAAGCTCGCGGGTCACTGGAACCTCATAGTGTGCAACGGCTATGAACGCGTCGGCGGGAAAATAGCTCCGGCGCGGGTCACCGACGAGCACGAGGCTGCCTTCCGCGGCCTTCTGCCTGACGAAGGCCATCACACGCTCGGCGAGCGGCCGCTCGTAGAAGAGGTCGCCGACCAGGACGATGTCTCCCGGAGGCGACGGGCCGCTCAGCCAGTCATCGGCTGTCACCGTGATCGCGGTGCCGTTGGCTTCAGCGTTGAGTGCCATGGCTGTCAGGGCCAGTGGGTCAATGTCGTCGGCCATGACGTACCGCGCGCCGGCCTTGGCGGCGGCAATGGCCGCGAGCCCCGATCCGGCGCCAATGTCGAGGATGCGCTTGTCCGCGATATCTTTGGCGTGATCGAGGATGTAGCGCGCCAGTGCCTGCCCACCGGCCCAAGCAAAGGCCCAGTACGGCGGTGGCAGGCCCATCTCGCCAAGCTCTTCCTCGGTCTTGCGCCAGATCGGCAGGGACTCCTCGGCCAGATGCAGCCGGATCTCGGGCACCAGCGGCGGCGCCAGGAGGCGTGTATTGGCGCGGATGAAGTCGATGCGGTCGATCATGCAATGTCGGAGCCTCGGAGAGCGCGTATGATCCGTGCGTCCCCGGTGATCGCGGAGCGCAGCGGCCATTCCCGGCCCAACGGGGTTGTAGGGATGAGCCGCCGCCAGAGCAACGGCGGGGATGAAACATCGCGGCTCGGCGCGTTGGGATTTTGACCAGAGAAGCAGAATGCCATCGACCAGCAGCCCCATACTTCGCTTCGCCCCGAGCCCGAATGGCCCGCTGCATCTCGGCCATGCGCTCTCGGCGCTGACCGGGCTGGCGTGGGCGCGCCGTCTTGGGGGGCGTTTCCTCGTGCGCATCGAGGACATTGACCTCGAGCGCTCGAGCGAGGCGCACATCGAGGGCATCTTCCGCGATCTCGCGTGGCTCGGCGTGCCCTGGGAGGAACCCGTATTGCGCCAGTCGCACCATTTTCCGCGCTACGAGGCCGCCGCCGAACGGCTGGCGCGCCTCGGCCTGCTTTATCCTTGTTTTGCGAGCCGCCGCGAGATTGCCGAGGCGAGCGCGGGGGAGGGCGCCCCTCGCGATCCCGACGGCGCGCCGCGGTATCCGGGGCTGCACCGCGGGCTGCCGGCGGCGGAGGCCGCGGCGCGGCGGCAACGCGGAGAGCCATATGTCATGCGGCTCGACATGGGCCGCGCCCTGAAGTTTGCCACAGAGCGCCTCGGCGGCGCGCCGCTCGATTTCACGGAGCTCGATGAGAACGGGGCGCCGCAGCGCATTCTCTGTGATCCCGCGCGGTGGGGCGATATCGTGATCCAGCGCAAGGATGTGCCGACGAGCTATCATCTCGCGGTGGTCGTCGATGACGCCTATCAGAAGATCACCCATGTCACCCGGGGGCGCGACCTTTTTGCGGCGACGGGCATCCACCGCCTGCTGCAAGTGCTGCTCGACCTGCCGGCGCCCCTCTATGCGCATCACCGGCTGATCGTCGACGAAAGTGGCCGCAAGCTCGCCAAGAGCGCGCGCGACACAAGCCTTGCCGACCTCCGTGCGGCAGGAGCGACGCCGGCCGACATCCGAGGGATGATCGGGCTCGGCTGATCCATTCCGGATGAGGATCTTCTCCTAATCACCTTAAGTCGCACACACCTTAACCTCAATTGCTGCGTACCTCGACGATTCGCGACGGGGAAACGGTCGTGCGCTCTTGCGCCCGAACGTTTGGCAGCGGTCGGCCACGAGGCCGTCGTGCCCCTGCCACGCGTGCAGGCAACCATGAGCGCTGAGGACGGGCGGTCGAGAGCGTGGGTCTCGTCAGCCTCTGCTGCGGGCAAGAATGCTAGGGAAGGGAGTTCGGTAATGTTCCGCTTGGCGAGTGCTATGGCACTCCTACTGATGTTGATGGCTGGCCCGTCCGCGGCCCAGCGCGGGCCAGGGGGCGACCGCTGGGTGACGCTCGGCGAGCTGAAGGTCGGCTTTGTGGTCGATCGCGACGTGCTGCGGCTCAATCGCGACGAGGATTGGTTCCGCCGTGAGGGGCCATTCAGCGATCTGCGGCTGACGGCGGAACGCAATGACATTCACCTGATCAATGTCAGGGTGGTCTATCTGAATGGCTACGCGGAGGATTTCCGGATCGATCGGCTTCTGCGCCGCGGGCAGGGCATCAACATCGATCTGCGCGGCGAACGGAGCTACTTGCGGCAGATCGAGTTCATCTATCGCTCGCGCCTGAACTTCAAAGGTGAGGCACGTTTGCGCGTCGACGCCCGTGTTGCACGCCGCGGACCGCCGGACGGGGGGCCGCGTGTCGAGCTGCTCGGCAGCCAGACGATCGGCTTTGCCGTTGACCGTGACGTCCTGCGCGTCGGGCGCCGGGAGGGCCGCTTCCGCCGCATTGCGTTGCGCGCGCTCGACAACGACATCGAGATCTTTGATCTCAAGGTGTTCTACGGCCGCGGCGGACCGCCGGACAATATCCAGGTGCGCCGCATTCTGCGGGCGGGTCAGCGCTCGGAGCCGATCGACCTCAGGGGCAACGAGCCGCGCGTGATCGACCGTATCGAGTTCGTCTATCGCGCACGGCCGAACTTCCGCGGCGCCGCGACACTCGAAGTCTACGGCGTGCATTGAGCTTCTAAAGGCATCAGCAAGCCATGAAAGCGGCGCGCTGCCCGTGCGCCGCTTTCATGATATCTCGTGGGCTGTGCTTCAGCGGCGCCGCCGTCCGCTTTCCCCGCAAATACGGGCAGAAGAGGACGTGCAGCCCGCCGCAATGCGATCCATCAAGCCGCCGCGAAAGGCTTCTCGTCGTCCCACACTTTCACCGGCATCGGCAGGCCTTCCCAAATGGAGTCGGGGAGCGGCCGGTCGGGCGTGATGCCGAGCGTCTCGAGGACGAGCTTGTATTGGCGCACGTGTTGGCCCGAGTGCCATGTCGTGCGCTCGAAGAACTCGTGCTTCGACTGATCGCCGTAGTAGACGTTGGCCTTGTCCTGGAAGTTCGTCGTCGCGCTCCTCGTCTTCCACCAGTCATCGAGGCGGCGCTGCACGTCCTCGCCGTAGGCGAGGATCTTGGCCTTGGTATCCATCTCCGGCGGCGGCACGCGATTGTAGGCGCCTTCCTTGAGCGGCTGGCCGTCCACCTCGTGCTCGAGCCAGGCATCCGCAATGTTGAAGATGTGGTAGGTGAGCTGGGCGTAGGTGCGCGGCCGGTTCGGCAGGAAGTTGTTGAGCTTCTCGTCGGGAAGCTGGCCGAGGAAGCGGCGAGCCGCACCCTGGATCTCGCTCAGGCGCCGCATCAGCTCGGCGGGCGGATGAATCTTCGTGCCGCCGTACGGGATGCCGGCGACGCGGGCGACGTCGCGGAGCACCTGCCCGTTGGCCCATTCATTGCCGCGGCGGATGATCGGCACCGTGCGCACGCCAAGAGCGGCCAGCTCCTCCATGGCGCCCTTCTCCTCGAGCACGTTGACCGAGGTGAACGGTACGCCGTGGCGCTGGAGAAATTCCTTCATGCGCAGGCAGCTCGTGCAGCCCGGCTGCCAGAAGGCACGGATCTCGGGGGCATTTTCTGAGGCCATCTTGGGGGCCATGGGCGTTCTCCCGGTTTGCCGATGTTTGTCTGGACAATAGCGGCCCGGTTGGCCTAGAGGCAAGGAGCGGCGGTCGCCCGCGGGCGCATGGCAGATGGTCCACCGTCACTGGCTTGCCGCACTCTGAGGCGTCTGCAATGTTGCCCGAAAGCGGTGAGCGGGACGACGGACGGGAGGAAGCGAGGGGATGGCCTCGAAGGCGGAGAAGCTGCGCGCGATCCTGAGCGAGGATCGCTGCCATATGGTGCCCTGCTGCTGGGACGCGCTGTCGGCCAAGATGATCGGGGAGGCCGGCTTCCCCTTCACGTTCATGTCGGGCTTCGCGGTCTCTGCAGCGCGCCTTGGTCTCCCGGATGCGGGCCTCATTTCCTACGCGGAGATGGCCGCACAGCTTCGCGATCTCTGCGCGGCGACGCCGGTTCCCGTCATCGGGGACGGCGATACCGGCTACGGCAATGCCCTGAATGTCGAGCGCACGGTCCGCGGCTATGCCCAGGCCGGGGCGGCCGCGGTCATGATCGAGGATCAGCTCGCACCCAAGCGCTGCGGCCACACCAAGGGTAAGCTCGTCGTCGACCGCTCCGAGGCGCTCGACCGCATCCGCGCCGCGGCCTACGCGCGCGACGAGGTGCGTCGCGCCGGCGGCGACATCCTGATCCTGGCCCGCACTGACGCGCGCGCCGTCCATGGCCTCGACGAGGCCATCTGGCGCGCCAACGCCTTCCGCGATGCCGGTGCCGACATTCTCTTCGTCGAGGCGCCGCAGTCGGAAGCCGAGATGGCCCGCGTGACGAGGGAGGCGCCCGGCATCCACATGGCCAATATGGTCGAAGGCGGCAAGACGCCGATCCCGCCCATGAGCCGCCTGCGCGAGCTCGGCTTCAACTTCGCGATTTTCCCGCTGACGCTGCTCTCGTCGTCGATGCGGGCCATCTCGGTGGGCCTCGCAGCCATGAAGGCGGAACGCCATCCCGCGGATCAGCTCATGAGCTTCGACGAATTGAAGCGCATCGTCGGCTTCGATGCCTACTACGCGGCAGAGAGCCGCTACTCTGGCGCGCGCAAAGACGCCGCTGAATAGGCGAGCCTCCGCTCTCACGCCCAAGAAATCAAACCAACCGAGGAAGCGCCCGCATGATCGACTATGCCCCGTTGCTCCGGTCCAACCTGCCGCCGGCTGCCGTCAAATACACTGGTTTTCCGAAATACAACTTCGTTGGCGGCCACAATGATGCGAGCAGCGTCCCCGTCGACGATCTCGTCGCGGCCGCCAGCCAAGTCCTGAAGCGCGAGGGGGCAACGCTCGCCACCTACGGCCTCGAAAGCGGCCCGCAGGGCTATCGCCCGCTGCGCGAGTTCCTGGTCAAGAAGCTCGCGAAGGATGCCGGCATCACCTGCACCGTCGATGACATCCTGATCACCTCGGGCTCGCTGCAGGGCCTCGACCTCGTCAATCAGATGCTGCTCGAGAAGGGCGACACGATCATCATCGAGCAGGCGACCTACGGCGGCGCTTTGACGCGCGTGAAGAAATTCGGCGTCAACATCATCGAGGCCCCGCTCGACAAGCACGGCATCGATGTGGATGCGCTCGGGCGGGTGCTCGCCGATCTCAAGGCCAAGGGCGTTCGCCCGAAGTATGTCTACACGATCCCAACCGTTCAGAACCCGACGGCCTCGATCCTGCCGCTCGATCGCCGGCACGCCCTGATCAAGCTCTGCGAGAGCTATGGCGTGCCGATCTTCGAGGACGAGTGCTATTCGGATCTCGTTTGGGACGGCAAGCGCCCGCAGGCCATGCGCGGCATCACGGGCGACGACCGCGTGATCCATATTGGTTCTTTCTCGAAGTCGATCGCGCCGGCAGTGCGGCTCGGCTATGTCGTCGCGAGCTGGCCCATCATGAGCCACCTGCTCTCATTGAAGACGGATGCCGGCACCGGCGCCATCGAGCAAATGATCATGGCCGAATACTGCAACGGCCGTTTCGACGATCATGTCGTGAAGCTGCGCAAGGTGCTCAAGCGCAAGCTCGACGTGCTGACCGAGGCGCTCGGCGCTAGTTTCGGCACGGCAGCAGAGTACGAGCCGCCCGAAGGCGGCATCTTCCTGTGGATCAAGCTGCCGGACGTGGTCGACACAACCAAGCTCTTCCAGGTCGCGGGCAAGGAAGGGGTGGCGATCAATCCCGGCGCGGAGTGGTCCGTCAATCCGGAGCACGGCCGCTCGCGCCTTCGCATCTGTTTCGCCAATCCGAGTGAGCAGGCGATTCGCGAAGGCGTGGCCAAGCTCGCCGAGATCTGCAACCGCGAGTTCGGCGTGCCGACGCGGATCGCGAACGTGGGCAGGTAGCGCCGGCCGGCCAGGAACTGGCTTGACGGGCCGTCCGCACCGCAGCCAGTGGCGGACGATCGGCGTGTGCGGTGGTGGCGTGGATTGCGGGGATGCCGACCGTTTCAGGCGTGGAACAATGCGGGAACATATGGTAAATTGCGCACTGGTCGACGAATAAGCGGACCGCCGGTTTGGAGGCGATCCGACCGGATGGAAGCTTATGAACGAGCCTGTGATTCACTGCCCGGCCTGCCACACGGAGATCAAGCTCACCGAGTCGCTCGCGGCTCCGCTCATCGCTGAGACGCGCCGGCAGTTCGAGCAGGCGCTGGCGGCCAAGGATGCGGAGGTTGCGAAGCGCGAGGCCGCGCTCAGGGCGCGAGAGGGCGAGCTTGCCGCGGCCAAGGCATCCATCGACGAGCAGGTGGCCACGAAGGTGAAGGCCGAGCGCGCCGCCATCGCCGCCGAGGAGGCCAAGAAGGCGCGGCTGCTGGCGGCATCGGATCTCGAGCAGAAGACGAAAGAGCTCGGCGAGCTGCAGGAGGTGCTGAAGCAGCGAGATGCCCGGCTGGCAGAGGCGCAGAAGGCGCAGGCCGACCTGATCCGCAAACAGCGCGAGCTCGAGGATGCCAAGCGCGAGATGGACCTCACCATCGAGAAGAAGGTGCAGGAGTCTCTCGCGGCCGTGCGCGACAAGGCCAAGCAAGAGGTCGAGGAGGCGCTCAGGCTCCGCGTGATCGAGAAGGAGGAGCAGATTTCCTCCATGCAGCGCCAGATCGAAGAGCTGAAGCGCAAGGCCGAGCAGGGATCACAGCAGCTGCAGGGCGAGGTTCAGGAGCTGGAACTCGAGTCGTTGCTGCGCGCCAAGTTCCCGTTGGACCTGATCGAGCCCGTCCCCAAGGGCGAGTTCGGCGGCGACGTGCTGCAGCGCGTCCTTGGCGTATCGGGCCAGCCGTGCGGAACGATATTGTGGGAGTCCAAGCGGACGAAGAACTGGAGCGATGGCTGGCTGGCTAAGCTGCGGGATGATCAAAGGTCGGCGAACGCGGAGCTGGCGCTCTTGGTCTCCAATGCTCTGCCGAAGGGCGTGACCGCATTCGATCATGTGGACGGCGTGTGGGTGGCCGAGCACCGCTGCGCGATTCCCGTCGCCATTGCGTTGCGGCAATCGTTGATCGAGATCGCGAAGGTGAGGCAGGCGGGGAACGGCCAGCAGACCAAGATGGAGCTGATCTACGAGTATCTGACAGGCCCGCGCTTCCGGCACCGCATCGAGGCGATCGTCGAGAAGTTCTCCGATATGCAGTCAGACCTCGAGAGAGAGCGGAAGGCGACCACGCGCCTGTGGGCGAAGCGGGAGGCGCAGATCCGGGGCGTGATCGAGGCCACCGTCGGCATGTACGGCGACCTTCAAGGCATTGCGGGGAAGGCGCTTCAGGAGATCGAGGCGCTTGCGCCGCCGGCGCTCGCGGCGCCGGATTATGACGATCCGTAGTGGTGGGGTGCGCATGGCGGTCCGTCGCCGAGTGGCCGGGGCCGCAACTGGGACGCCGGCGAGCGCTTAGAAGGGGTTCCAGGTCGGCTTGGATGCAAACCGGATGTAGCCGACGCTGGCGCCGAGCCGGAAGCCGAGGCCCGTGCGGATCGGCGCCATGACGATTTCCTCGTTGCTGAGGAACGTGATCCCCGCGCCGCCGATGAAGTAGGCCGCGCCGTCAATCCCCGAGAAGCCCCGGTAGATGTCGCGCGCCTCGCGCATCCCATAGATCAGGAACAGGGTCTGCGAGCCGGCCGCCCCGAAGTCGTAGCCGACCGAGGGGCCGTGCCAGTAGACCTTCGCGACCGGCTTGCCCTTCATGTAGAGCTTGCCTTTGCCGTAGCGCACGCCGGCAATGAAGGCACCGCCGCCCTCCTCGCCGATCACGTATGCGGTCGGTCGGCCATAATTCGAGAAGGCGTGCTCGATGACCTTCGCCACACTGGCCGACCAGTTGGGGAGACCACCGCGCGCCGCGCTGTTGATCTCTTCGATCGAGTAGGTGTCGTTCGTCGGCGCAGGCTTTGCTGCGCCGGATTTCGCCGGTGGCGGAACGGCTGCCGACGACGGCGCGATGGCAGCGACCCGGCGCGGGGTCGGCAGCGGCGGCACGGCTGCAGCGGGCGGATCGGACGCTTGCGGCGTCGTCGTCACAGTCCACTGGCCGAGCGGGGCATCCCTGCTGGCCGGTGGGGCAACGAGGGGCGCGGCCCACGGGGCGGTCCAAGGCGCGCCGGCTGCCGCGGCCGTCCTGGCCTCGGGCGCGGGGGCTTCAATGCTCGGCCGTGAGACATCGACGTGCTGCGCGAGCGACGGCTCTCTCGGCATGGCGCTGAGTGACGGCGCCTTGGGCAGAGAGACGTCCGGCACCCTCGCTGGGCGCTCACCGGGCGGTACGGCCAGGGCCGTCTCGATGCGCCGCAGCACGATTTCGGTTTTCTTGCGCACCGTCGCCGTGAGCGCCGCTGCGGTCGCACGCAGCTCGGCAAGCTTCGCACAGTCACCGGGGCGCTGCGCGCCGTCCTCGGCGAGCCGATCCATGGTCGCCAGGAGCTGAGCGGCCTTGTGGTCGAGCGCATCGGTCTCGGCGTCGGAGAGCAGCTCGCGGGCGCGATCGGCTTCCTCATCCTCGCGCCAGCCGAAGCGCGTCTTGAGCTGGCGGATGCCCGCTTGAATGCGCGGCTGTGTCTCGCTGCTGTGGCGGCGCAGGCCCGCGGCGGCATCGTCCACGGCCTTCGAGAAGGTCTCCTTGCCGCAGCTTTGCGCCTGAGCGGCGGCGCTGCCCGATAAGGCCGCAGTCGCCAGAAGGGCGGTCAGCACACGAATGAGCATTTCTCGCGAACCTCGAACGGCGGCGCAGCGAAGATTGGTATGATTTACGCCAGAATCACGCGTAGTTGCTGCCGGCGGAACCGTCAAATGGTAAGGCAGCCCGCCAGAGTTGCGCGACGGGCACACGCACTGCCGGACCAGCCACAGTCGAAATCCTGTCGGCATGATGAAGTGGATCGTTAGAATTACTTCGTAATACTCTGATCAAGAAAGAGTATTTACCTTTGACTGTTGCGCGCCAGGAACTCGCTCGCCGCGTCCGCGCCGCGCTCGAGGCCTGTCGCCGTGCGGGGGGAAATCGGCCGCCGGGCGCGAAGTTGTCCACATGCTCGTGATTGGCGCCGCGCGATTCTCGTCGCCCGAGGACTTATGGCGTGGACGGCTTAACCGCGTGCAGTTCCGCGCGCCGTGACTGGTGGGGATCGGTTCTGCCTTCGTGCCCGCGACGCGGCGCTTGTCTCGGTGAGGGCATATAAGTCGCGCCGACCGGCCCAGGCTGGCGCCTCGTTGCGCGCCCGCTCCTGACGCTGTACACGGCTGCGCCCCGCCGCGGCGGCGTGACCATTGCTCAATGCGTGCCGGCGTGCCATCACCGTGCCGCGTTGCGCCAACCGACCATTGAGCAGGAACCCCCATGGCCGTCCGCAGACTGCATCCCGATCAGCCGGCATCGTTCGCCTTCACGCCCGAGAACCTCGCCTGGGCGCGGGAGATCATCAGTCACTACCCGGCGGGCAAGCAGGCCTCGGCAGTGATCCCGCTACTCTGGCGGGCGCAGGAGCAGCACGATAACTGGCTGCCGGAGCCGGCCATCCGCTACGTCGCCGACATGCTCGGCATGGCCTACATCCGCGTCTACGAGATCGCGACCTTCTACACGATGTTCCAGCTCTCGCCGGTTGGTAAGAAGGCGCACGTCCAGGTCTGCGGAACGACGCCGTGCATGCTGCGGGGCTCGGAAGCGCTGAAGGAGGTCTGCCGGCAGCGCATCCATCATGAACCGCACCACCTCTCGAAGGATGGCAATTTCTCCTGGGAGGAGGTCGAGTGCCTCGGCAGCTGCGCCAATGCGCCGATGGTGCAGATCTTCAAGGACACCTACGAGGATCTGACGCCTGAGCTCTTCGAAAAGGTGCTCGACGGCTTTGCGGCCGGCAGTCCGCCAAAGCCCGGCTCGCAGATCGGCCGGCAGGCCTCCGCACCGCTCGGCGGGCCGACCACGCTCAAAGAGAAAGTGTGAGGCTGCCAAGCCGCGTGCCGATCCAGGACACAAGGCTCCGTGCGCAGACGATGGCGCAGCGAAAGCGGGATGGCAGCGCGGGCGATGCCGACTACGGCACGATTGGCCGCGACTACACGAGCTTCCGCCAGCCCGAGCCGGCGATTGCCGCGCTCATTCTGCGCGCGCTTGGCCCTGCGCGGACCGTCCTGAATGTCGGCGCCGGTGCCGGCTCGTACGAGCCCCGGGACCGCGAAGTGATGCCCGTCGAGCCGTCAGCCTCCATGCGCGCGCAGCGCCCGGCCCACCTCGCGACCGCCATCAATGCCGTTGCCGAAAGTCTTCCCTTTCCGGATGGTTGCTTCGATGCGGCCATGACGACGTTCTCCGTGCATCAGTGGACGCGGCTCGAGGACGGGCTCAGGGAAATGCGTCGCGTCACGCGCGGTCCCGTCATCATCCTCACCTGCGATCCGGCTCTCGTTCAACGCTTCTGGCTCAACGACTATGCCCCGGACGTGCTCGCCGCCGAGGCGCGGCGCTATCCCGCGCTCGATCGCTTGGTCGACGTCCTCGGCGGCACGGCGGAGGTCCTGCCGGTCCCCATTCCCCTGCGGTGCCGCGATGGCTTCAACGAGGCCTACTACGGCCGGCCGGAGCGCTTGCTCGATCCTGCGGCGCGACTTGCCTGCTCGGCATGGAGCTTCGTCAGCGTGGTGGCGGCGGCGGCCTACGTGGAGGCCCTGCGTCGCGATCTCGCGTCGGGCGCATGGGATCGAAAGCATGGCGACCTGCGCTCCGCGCCCGAATACGACGGCTCATTGCGTCTGATCGTGGCGCACCCGTAAAGCAAGGCCGCTCTGCATTTCTCCTTCTCCCCGCGTGCGGGGAGAAGGTCGGGATGAGGGGCGGCACGATCGCAACACCGGCGTATGGCGCCGCCCCTGACCCTGAGCCTCTCCCCGTGAAGGACGGGGAGAGGGGACAAGCGCTCTTTACCAGCCGGCGGCGGCCAGCGAACTAAGGCATCAGGATGATCGAGCCGGTCGTCTTGCGGCCCTCGAGATCACTGTGCGCCTGGGCCGCATCCTTCAGGGCGTACTTGTGATTGACGTTGATCTTCACCGCGCCCGAGGCGACGACGTCGAAGAGGTCCTTCGCCGTCGCGAGCAGATCCGCGCGCGTCGCCGTGTAGGTGTTGAGCGTCGGCCGCGTCATATACAGCGACCCCTTTGCTGCGAGGATGCCGACGTTGAAGGCCTCGATCGGTCCCGAGGCATTGCCGAAGGTGACGAACAGGCCAAGCGGCTTCAGGCAGTCGAGCGAGGCCGGGAACGTGTCCTTGCCGATCGAGTCATAGACGACATCGCACTTCTTGCCGCCGGTGATCTCATTCACGCGGTCGACGAAGTTCTCCTTCTTGTAATTGATCATGTGAGTCGCGCCGGCAGCTTTCGCGAGCGCGCACTTCTCATCCGAGCTCGCCGTGCCAATGATCGTCGCGCCGAGGTGTTTCGCCCACTGGCAGGCGATGAGGCCAACGCCGCCGGCAGCCGCATGCAGCAGCAGCGTCGTTTCGGGGCCGACCTTATAGGTCCGGCGGAGCAGGTACTGCACGGTCATGCCCTGCAGCATCATGGCTGCCGCCATCTCGTAGGGAATCGAGTCGGGGAGCCTGACGAGCTTATCGGCAGGCGCAAGCCGCTCGTCGGCGTAGGCCCCGATCGCGCCCGCATAGGCGACGCGATCGCCCACCTTGAGGTCGGTAACGCCTTCCCCGACTGCGGTCACTTCGCCCGCACCCTCATTGCCCGGTGTGAAGGGCAGCGAGGGCTGGGGATAGAGCCCCGTGCGCTGATAGACATCGATGAAGTTGAGACCGATCGCGTGCTGCTTGAGCTTGACCTGGCCGGGGCCCGGGGCGCCCACGTCGACGGTCTCGTACTTGAGGGCCTCGGGGCCGCCGTACTGGTGAACTCGGATGGCATTCGCCATGAGGTGCGTTCTCCCTAAATGCGATGAAGTCTGCTAGGGCATGTTGTCTGCCTGTTCAGCCACTTAGCCCGAATCCGACTATTCCGGTTACTGATTTGTGGTATTTCCGCGGCGGATGGGGATCAGATGGCCGCATTTCTGAGGCTTCTATGCCCGATCGCAGTAGTTGCACGAGGACCCTCCATGACCGTCCGCCGCCCGACCGGGCGCTTTCTGATCCCTGGCTCGGTGGCGGCGCTTGCGAGCGCGCTTGCCGCGTGTGCTGCGATCAAGCTCGAGACCGCGGCCACGGAGCCGCCGCGCGCGGACTGCGTGGATGACAGCCCGGCGTGCGTGGAGCGGCGGGGGGAAGCCCTCAAGCAGATGCTGGCCGATCCCAAGCGGAGCTGGGTGCGCGAGCCTGCGAGCGCACATTCCTATGCAGCCGGCGTGCGGCTCTTCGCCTTCAGGAGCCGCAAGCGCGAACTCTCCTGCGACGAGCTTGCGCACGGCAAGCGCGAGGCCGACGCGGCCCCCGCCGCGCTGAACGGGCCGCATTCGGGCGGCTTGTCGCCGGCGCAGAAGTCGCGCGGCACGATGCTGGCGGCCGAAGTCTCGAAGGAGCTTGGCGCGGAAATGCGCCGGCGCGGCTGCCGCGTCCGGGCATGAGCGGCGAGGGCTCGTCGCGTCTGCGTGCCCGCTCCGCTATGGCTTGAGCTTGAACCTGCAAGCCTGTACACGCTCGCGATCCCCTCTTCCCGCGGAAGCAAACCGGTGAGGGGGAGGAGCTTTGCCTCGGGAGGGTGAATGGGACTGGAAGCTTATGCGGACGCCATCGTCGCGTTCGTGAAGGAGCACAAGGCGTGGGCCGGGCCGATCGTGTTCGTGCTCGCGTTCGGCGAGTCCCTGGCCTTCGTCTCGCTCATCCTGCCGTTCTGGGCGATCCTGGTGACGATCGGAACCCTCATCGGCGCCAGCGGCGGGTTCGACTTCTGGTACATCCTGACCATGGCCGCCATCGGCGCGGCGCTCGGCGACTGGGTCTCCTATTGGCTTGGGTACCATTACCACGAGCAGATCGCGCGCATGTGGCCGCTCAGGAACTACCCCGATCTCATCCCCAAGGGCCACGCCTTTTTCGAGAAGTGGGGCGTGTGGGCGATCGTGCTCGGGCGCTTCTCGGGGCCTCTGCGCGCGTCGGTGCCGCTCGTCGCCGGGATCGTCGAGATGCCGCGACCGCTCTTCCAGCTCGCCAATTGGTCCTCGGCCTTCCTCTGGGCTTTCGTCCTGCTGATGTCCGGCGACCTCGTGGGACAAAGTCTGAACCAGCTGCGCCAGTCGCTCGGCGGTGGATGAGGCGGCTGAGGCTCCGCGGGCACTTGCAGTGGCGGGCGCGCTCCCTATAGTGCCGCCGCAAACGCGTTCCCGCGCCCCAAAAGGTTGAGCCGCTATGTCCCCTGCGCCCAAATCCGTGAAGAAGGTCGTGCTCGCCTATTCGGGCGGCCTCGATACCTCGATCATCCTGAAATGGCTGCAGGAGGAATACGGCTGTGAGGTCGTCACCTTCACCGCCGATCTTGGCCAGGGTGAGGAGCTCGGGCCGGCGCGCGAGAAGGCGCTCATGCTCGGTATCAAGCCCGAGAATATCTTCATCGAGGATCTGCGCGAGGAGTTCGTGCGCGACTTCGTCTTCCCGATGTTCCGGGCGAACGCCGTCTACGAGGGCGTGTACCTGCTCGGGACCTCGATCGCGCGGCCGCTGATCAGCAAGGCGCAGATCGCGATCGCGCGGAAGACCGGGGCCGACGCGGTTTGCCACGGCGCGACGGGCAAGGGCAATGACCAGGTGCGCTTCGAGCTCAGCTACTATGCGCTTGAGCCCGGGATCAAGATCATCGCGCCCTGGCGCGAGTGGGCCTTCAAGAGCCGCACGGAGCTCCTCGACTTCGCGCGCAGCCACCAGATTCCGATCGCCAAGGACAAGGAGGGCGAGGCACCCTTCTCGGTGGACGCCAATCTCCTGCACTCCTCGTCCGAAGGAAAGGTGCTCGAGGATCCCGCGCAGAAGGCCCCTGAGATGGTCTATCAGCGCACGATCTCGCCCATGGCGGCGCCGGACAAGGTGACGACGATCAAGATCGGCTTCGCCAAGGGTGATGCCGTCTCGCTCAATGGCCAGAAAATGAGCCCGGCGACCCTGCTGAAGGCGCTCAATGATCTCGGCCGTGACAACGGCATCGGCCGCATCGATCTCGTCGAGAACCGCTTCGTCGGCATGAAGTCGCGCGGGATCTACGAAACGCCGGGGGGCACGATCCTGCTCGCGGCGCATCGGGCCATCGAGAGCATTACGCTCGACCGCGGCGCCGCGCACCTCAAGGACGATCTCATGCCGCGCTATGCGGAGCTCATCTACTACGGCTTCTGGTTCAGCCCGGAACGCGAGATGCTGCAGGCGCTGATCGACAAGAGCCAGGAGCACGTCGAAGGCGAAGTCACGCTCGATCTTTACAAGGGCAATGTGATCGTGACCGGCCGCGAGAGCCCGAAGTCGCTCTATTCCTCGACGCTCGTCACCTTCGAGGACGATCAGGGCGCCTACGACCAGAAGGATGCGCAGGGCTTCATCAAGCTCAATGCGCTGCGGCTGCGGACGCTCGCGCAGCGCAATCGCGGGCAGAGGACCTGAGCAGGAGCCAAGTGATCGCCCCCCCCTTGTGCGGAGGGGCAAGGCGTGGGGGAATCCCTACCCAGTCGTGCGGCCATCCCCCCCTCCTGGCCTTCCCCACAAGGGAGGAAGGCGTGCGTTGGGAGATTGAAATGACGGAGAAGGCACCGCCGGCCGGCATCCTCGAAACCGTCATCTACGCCGTTGACCTCGACGCGGCGGAAGCCTTCTACGCGGATGTGCTCGGCATGGTGCCCTTCTCGAAGCTCGCCGGGCGACAGCTCTTTTATCGCTGCGGCGATCAGGTGTTTCTCGTCTTCAATCCAAGGGCAACAGCGGTGCCTGCGCCGGCGAATGCCAAGCTGCCCGTGCCGCCGCACGGCGCGATCGGTGAAGGTCACGTCTGCTTCCGTGCGAGCCGCGACGAGATCAATGACTGGAAGCGCCGCCTCGAAGCCGCCGGAGTCGCCGTCGAGGCCGATTTCCTCTGGCCGAGCGGCGGCCGCTCCATTTATTTCCGCGATCCGGCAGGCAACTGCCTGGAGTTCGCCGAGCCCAAGATCTGGGGATTGAGCTGATGCGCAAGCTTGAGCGGGGTGCGCGGCTCGTTGTCGCCAGCCACAACCCGGGCAAGATCCGCGAGATCAACGATCTCATTCGGCCGTACGGTCTGACCGCCGTCTCGGCCGGCGAGCTCGGCATCAGCGAGCCGGAGGAAACAGAGACGACGTTCGCCGGCAACGCCCGGCTCAAGGCTGTGCACAGCGCCAAGGCAAGCGGCCTGCCCGCGATCGCCGACGACTCTGGGCTGGAAGTGGCGGCGCTCGGCGGGGCACCCGGTGTTTACTCTGCGCGCTGGGCGGGGCCGTCCAAGGACTTCGCGGTCGCTATGGCGCGTGTCGAACGCGAGCTGCAGGAAAAGGGCGCCCGTGACCCTGCTGCGCGGCGCGCAAATTTCACCGCCGCACTTTGCCTGGCCTGGCCGGATGGCACGGCCCAGGTTTTCGAGGGTAAGGTGTTTGGCCATCTCGTCTGGCCGCCGCGCGGCGAAAAGGGCTTCGGCTATGATCCGATGTTCGTGCCCGACGGGGAGACGCAGACATTCGGCGAGATGGAGCCCGCGGCCAAGCACGCCATCAGCCACCGCGCCCGCGCCTTCGCGCTCTTCGTCGCGGCCTGCCTGGATCCATGCGATGGATAGTAGAGTTCATGACCCGGGGAGCCCCTGCCCGCGTGCTGGAGAGGGCAAGGGAGCTGGGGATCGCAGAGCAACCGCGGCAGGGGCCCGCCTCGCCAGCATTGAGTGTTCCCCCGCCCCTGATCCCTGCCAACCAGGGGGAATGGAAGACGCGCAGCACCGGCGGTTGCACAGTGCGGATCCGGGCTTCGGCGTCTATATCCATTGGCCGTTCTGCGCGTCCAAGTGCCCGTACTGCGACTTCAACAGCCATGTGCGCATGGCCGGCACCGACGAGCCGCGGTTTGCCGCCGCCTTCCGGCGCGAGGTCGCACATATGGCGGCGCTCGCGCGAAGCCGCACGGTGACGAGCATCTTTCTTGGTGGCGGCACGCCGTCGCTGATGAAGCCTGAGACGGTCGGGGGCATCCTCGACGCAATCGCCGGAGCATGGCCCGTCGCGCGCGACGCAGAGATCACGCTCGAAGCCAATCCGTCGAGCGTTGAAGCCGATCGTTTCACCGGCTATCGCGCCGCCGGCGTCAATCGCGTCTCGCTCGGCGTGCAAGCGCTGAACGATGGGGACCTCAAGGCCCTCGGCCGGCTGCATTCGGTGGCTGAAGCGCGCCGCGCCATCGATATTGCGGCCCGCACGTTCGAACGCTACTCCTTCGATCTTATCTACGCGCGTCCCGGGCAGACACCGGAGGTGTGGCGCGCGGAGCTGGCGGAAGCGCTTTCGGTCGTGCGCGATCACCTTTCGCTCTATCAGCTCACCATCGAGGAAGGCACGCCCTTCGCCGGCCTCCATCGCGCCGGCAAGCTCGCCGTACCTGCGCCCGAGGTTGCCGACGAGCTCTACGGGATCACGCAGGCGCTGACGGAGGCTGCCGGCATTCCGGCTTACGAGATCTCCAACCACGCACGGCCCGGTGCTGAGAGCCGGCACAACCTCACCTACTGGCGCTATGGCGAGTATGCGGGCGTCGGTCCCGGCGCGCACGGCCGCCTCGTGATCAATGGGCAGCGGCGCGCGCTCATGACCGAGCGCCGGCCCGAATCGTGGGCCGCGTCCGTCGAACAGCATGGGCACGCCATCGTCGAGGATGCGCCGCTCGCACCGGCCGAGGAGGCCGACGAGATGCTGCTCATGGGGCTCAGGCTGGCCGAAGGCATTGACCTTCGGCGCTTGCAGGCCCTCGGTGGGGTGCGTCCGTCACCGGGGGCAATCGAGCGTCTGGAGAGGCTCGCATTGCTCGAGCGCCGCGCGCCGGACCACCTCGTCGCGACGCGCGCCGGCCGCTTCGTGCTCAACGAGCTGGTGCTTCAGCTCTCTGCAAGCTTCGCGCCGGCCGCCGTCGGCTGAGATTGCGCTGGCGGTGCCGACGGTGGCGCGGCCCCGGCGTGCCGCCTGCGCAAGCGCCTTACAGCGTCATCCCCAGCATCAGCCCGAGGTTCTGCACAGCCGCGCCGGAGGCGCCCTTGCCGAGATTGTCGAGGCGGGCCACGAGCACGGCCTGGGCGTGCTGCGGATGGCCGAAGACCCGCAGCTCGAGAATGTCCGTGCCATTGAGGGCTTCCGCCTCGAGCCGCCCACCCTTCGCCGAGGGATCGTCGGCGGGGACAACGCGCACCAGTTTCGCACTTGCATAGTGCATGGCCAGAACGCGTTCGAGCGCGCTGGCCGAAGGGGCGCCCTTGAGCGTGTCGAGATGGAGCGGCACGCTGACCAGCATGCCCTGCCGGAAGTTGCCGACCGAGGGCACAAAGATCGGCCGCCGGCTGAGGCCGCTAAACTTCTGCAGCTCGGGGACGTGCTTGTGCGCGAGACCAAGGCCGTAGAGTTCGAAGGACGGGGCCGTACCGGCTTCATAAGCCTGGATCATGGACTTGCCGCCGCCCGAGTAGCCCGAGACTGCATTGACGGAAATCGGATAGTCGGCTGGGACAAGGCCAGCTTCGACGAGCGGGCGGATCAGCGCGATTGCACCCGTCGGGTAGCAGCCGGGATTGCTGACCCGCCTCGAGGTCGCGACGGCCTCGGCATGGCCTTTGGTCAGCTCCGGAAAGCCATACGTCCAGCCATCGGCCACCCGGTGCGCGGTTGAGGCGTCGATAATGCGCGGGCCGTCGACGCCAAGTTCATCGGCGAGCGCCACGGCTTCCCTCGCGGCATCATCCGGCAGGCAGAGAATGACGACGTCGACCTCGGCCATGAGCGCCTTGCGTGCTGCCGCGTCCTTGCGCTTTTCGGGGTCGATCGACTTGATCTCCAGGCCCTTGGCGCCGGCGAGCCGCTGGCGGATCTCGAGGCCGGTCGTGCCGGCCTCGCCGTCGATGAACACGGCAGGAACTTGGCCTTTGATTCCGGTGGGCATGCCCTTCGCAACGGTGGTGGCCATGATTGCGGTCCTGGTCTGCGTGTGGGGTGCTGCGAGCACAAAAAAAGCCGCGTCAAGGCGGCGGCGGTCGATGAACGGGCTTCTTCGGTCAGTACGCCGTCATCGCCGCCGCGCCAGCGGGCGCGCGCGCAAACGTCGGATAATGGCGAAACCGTTGCTCATGGGCGGCAACATGATGAAGTGGTCCCTGAAAGTCAATGGCCCAAGAATTCCGAAGAGAATGTCCGCGCGGCTCGGGAATCTCAAATGAACCGCCTTTGCCCCTCGCGCCGCCTGAGCGCCCGGATGGCGGCCATGGTGTCGGCAAGGCTCTGGTCGAGGGCGATGGACGGGCGCCAGCCGAGCTCGGCCTTGGCCCGCTCGTTGCTGACCTTGGTAAGCTTTCCCCGCATGGTTTCGACGAGCTCCGCGCTCACCATGCGGGGGGTGCCGAAGAGGCTCGATCGCAGCCAGTCGAGGGCCGGGCCGGCGCTCATGACGAAATCCGGGAGCACGGCGGGGGCGGGTGGGACGGAGGTGTCCACCCGATGCATGAGCAGGCTCAGCTCGCGCATGTCGAGCGGGTCGTCATTGGCGATGATGAAGCGTCCGCTGACGTCGCGCTCCGCCGCGAGAACGTGCGCGGCGGCGACGTCACGGACATCGATGTAGGCAATGTTGGTGTTCGGCGCACCGAGGCGCATGGCGCCGAGCATGATGCTTTCGATCATGCTGAGGGTGGGCGTGCGGCGGTGGAAGTCCGGCCCGCCAACCGTCCCCGGCAGCAGCGTGACGAGCTTGACGGCGGCCTCCTTGGCGGCCTTCCACGCGGCGCGCTCACCCTCGGTCTTGGCGCGAAAATAGGGGACGGCGAGGTCTGTCGCCCAATCTGCCTCGGTCACAGGCGGATCGTCCGGGCCGACGCGCGGGAGCGCCGCCACGGAGGAGGTGAGCACGACCTTGGGCACACCGGCTTCAGCGGCCGCACGGACTGCATTGGCGGCGCCTTCGGTGCTGTCGCGCAGCATGGAATGGGTTTCGGCCGGGCTGGCTACGTGCATGGCAAATGTCGCCGCCACGTGGATCAGCACGTCGACGCCGCGGCAGGCCTCGACAAACGGCTGGAACTTGCGCACGTCGAGGCCGACGATGTCGTCGATGCCGAGCGCACGCAGCGGCGCCGCCTTAGCAGTATCGTTGCTCGAGCGGATCGAGGCGCGCACCTCGTGGCCCCGCGCGAGCAGCGCCTTGCACACGCCGAAGCCGACATGCCCGTTGGCGCCGGTCACCAATACTTTCATGAGAGGCCCCGCTCAGGCATTGACAAAGATCTTGGTCTCCCGCCGCTTGCGGCCGATGTAGAGGAAGATGGTCGCAAGGCCGCCGAGGACGAGCCATGCCGGCAGGCTGAGCAGCGGCACCACCATGCCGTCCCAGAACAGCGGATGGATCTTCACCGAAAGGGTACGCTTCAGGTTCTCGAGCATGGTCGGCGCGACTTCGGCCCAGTAGGCAAGGGCCGACGTCACGACGAGACCCTCGCCATTGGCGATCGTGCGCGTGCCGTCGCTCACGAGGGCGATGAGCGCGACCAGCAGAAGAATGCGCGCGAGAATGCGGAGCACGAGCTTGCCTGCCACGCGCGCGGCCGGCACGAAGACGAGCAGCAGCAGCACCACCGCCACCACGGCGAGCGCGCGGTTCTCGCTGATGAGCAGGGTGAGGCTTTCGATCATCCGCAGGTGCCGCCGATCCGCGTGACTGGATGTGTGCTAGCGCGTGCCGTCGCGCGAGGCAACGGCACCGCTGCGCTTTCCATCACTCGCGATAGGGTCATTCCTGTGGCAGGCCCTGTGGGTGGCGGCGAGGATCGCCGCCGCTGCGTCCTCAGGCTGCCTTGACGAGACGCGCCTGGAGATCGAGCACCGCCATCATGTAGCCGACCCGGTCGTCGGCCGCCTCTGCAAGGAGGGAGAAGTAGTCCGGCCCGCTCGGGATGATCTCGCCGATCACCTCGCCGTACTCGAAGCGGAGTTCCGCCTCATGCTTCTTGGCGATCGCCTGCATCTTGGTGTTCTCGGCGAGGCAGCTCATGAACAGGAGCTTCACGCCACGGTTGCGCGCCGAGCGGATGACGCGGCCCATGAGCGCCGAGCCGATGCCCTGATCCTGATAGGCGCGCTCAACGGAAAAGGCGGCTTCCGCCTCCTCGCCCCAGAGGTCGGCGAGCTTGCGCAACTCGGCTGCGGCCCTGACTTCGCCGTTGACGAAGTAGCCGAAGACGATCGAGCCCATATGGTTCATGCGTGCGGCGTAATCCTCAATGAAGCTGTCGGAGACGCCGTGGGCGAACCTCAGCCGCCGGCTGTCCTTGTCGAGGCGGAGAAGGTGATCGCGGAACAGATGGGCTTCCGTCGGCCAGAGCTTGCGCACGGTCGCTGCCGAGATCGGATGAAGCTCAGGCGCGTCGTCGGGGTCGGTGACCGCGCTCGATGTCGTCTTGCTCATGCTGCACCCCTTGAAGTTGACAAACGCGAGCCGGCGCTGCTGGCGGCACCGGTCTCCTTCGACGTCATATGGGTCTTCTATTGCGCTGCACAATAGTGCTCGCGAATGACAGCCATGTTAAGCACTTTTTATAATCAATTCTGATATCTTAGACTAATGTTGCAGTGCCGTATTTCTGGCCTCTCCAGCGTCGTTGCGCCGACGGCCGGCAGGCTCCGCCACCGACTCTGCACCGGCTACAGAAAACTGTAGGGATCAATATCGACCGTGAGGCGGAGATCGCCTTTGATCTCGGGGATTTCGGCGAGCCAGGCGCGCAGATAGGCCTGGATGTCCAGCTCGCGCGGCGCCTTCAGTAGCAGCCGCCAGCGGTAGCGCCCGCGGATGACGGAAATGGGCGCCTCTGCGGGTCCCAGGACCTCGATGCGCGGTGCGGGCGGCGCGCGGCGGGCGATGTCGCGCGCGACGCCCTCGGCCACATCCTTGAGGCGCGCCGAGATGATGAGCGACGCGAGGCGGCCGAAGGGTGGCAGCAGGGCGAGCTGGCGCGTTCGGATCTCGCGCTCGATGAAGGCCTCACGGTCGCCGCGCACGATGGCGTCCATCACCGGGTGCTCGGGCATATGCGTCTGGATGTAGCCAGCTCCCTTGGCAAGGGCGCGGCCTGCCCGGCCCGTGACCTGGTGGAGAAGCTGGAACGTCCGCTCGGCTGCGCGCGGATCGGCGCCTTGGGCGAGCCCGAGGTCGCCGTCGATGACGCCGACGATGGCGAGATCCGGGAAGTGGTGGCCCTTGGCGACGATCTGCGTCCCGATGATGATGTCGATCTCGCCGCCCTCAATGCGGCGGATGGTGTCACGCATCTCGGTGAGCGACGGGATCAGGTCCGAGGACAGAAGGGCGATGCGGGCCTCGGGGAAGCGCTCGCGCACCTCCTCGTCGATGCGCTCGATGCCGGGACCACAGGCGACGAGGCTGTCGGCCTCGCCACATTGCGGGCACTTCGAGGGAAGCGGCATCGAGAATCCGCAGTGGTGGCAGTTGAGCCGGTTTCGGAAGCGGTGCTCGACGAGCCAGGCGGTGCACTGCGGGCATTCGATGCGGTGACCGCAGGACCGGCACAGCGTGAGCGGCGCATAGCCGCGGCGATTGAGGAACAGCAGGGTCTGCTGGCGCCTGGCCAGCGTCTCCGCCATCGCCTCGACCAGGACCGGCGAGATCCAGCGGCCTCTTTCCGGTGGCGATGCGCGCAGGTCGATCGGGGTGATGTCGGGGAGGTCGACGCCCGTGTAGCGGCCCGGCAGCACGAGATGGCGATAGCGGCCGGTACGCGCATTGACGTGGCTTTCGATCGAGGGCGTCGCGGAAGCGAGAACCACGGTTGCGCCGCCGAGATGCGCGCGTACGACGCTCATGTCGCGCCCTTGGTAGTGAACGCGATCCTCCTGCTTGAAGCCCGGATCGTGCTCCTCATCGACCACGATCAAACCGAGGTCGGCAAAGGGCAGGAAGAGCGCCGAACGCGCGCCGACGATCACGCGCGCTTCGCCCGTTGCCGCCGCCCGCCAGACGCGCCCGCGTTCGGCGCTGGAAAGGGCGGAGTGCCACTCCGCGGGCGCCGCGCCGAAGCGCGCCTTGAAACGGTCCATGAACTGGCTGGTCAGCGCGATCTCGGGCAGCATGATCAGCGCCTGCCGACCCTGCTCGAGTGTCCGCGCGACGGCCTCGAAATAGACCTCGGTCTTGCCGGAGCCGGTGACGCCGTCGAGCAGCGACACGGAGAACCGGCCGGCCGACACGGCGGCGGCGAGCGTATTGACGGCCTTCTGCTGTGCCTGCGTAAAGGTGACGGTGGCGTGCGCCGGATCGGGGCGCGGGAAGCGCCGCTCGGGGATCACGATCTCGACGAGACAGCCCGCCTCGATCAGGCCGTCGATGACGCCACTGCTGCAGGCAGCCTCGGCGGCGAGCGCGCTCTTGGCGCGGATCAGGCCATCGGCCGCGATCTCCAGCGCGCGCTTGCGGGCCGGCGTCATGCGCGGCGGCTCGCCAGCGCCCTCGACACGCGCGACACCGAGGCGCGGCTTCGCCGGCTCGAAGGCCGCCTGCGCGCTCATCATCATGCGCACGACCATGCCGAGGGGCGCGAGGGTGTAGCGCGCCACCCATTCGGCGAAGCGCAGCGACGTCGGCGGCAATGCCGGCACGTCCATACGTTCAATGATGGCCTTGAGCTTCTTCTCGTCGATGGGCTTGCCCTGATCGCCAACGGCTTGATCCCACACGAGGCCGATGCGCGTTTGCGGGCCAAAGGGGACGACCACAAAATCGCCAGGCTCCACCTCTACGCCCGCCGGCACCGCGTAGTCATAGGTCTGGTCGAGGGCGACCGGCAGCAGCACCGGCACGCGCGGACGCGCGACGGCGGGCGGACCAAGCATCGTTGCCAGCAAGTCTTCCAATGTCACCGCACTCAGACTAGAAGGCGAATCAGCCCGCCACATTAGCCTCAGAGCGGCGGCGATCCGAGGGCGGTCCCGGCGGGGCCGAGAGGAGCACCCATGAAATTCTTCGTCGATACGGCGGATGTCGCCGAGATCCGTGAGCTGGCTGCATTGGGCCTGCTCGACGGCGTGACTACGAACCCCTCTCTGGTGGCGAAAACAGGGCGCGATTTCAAGACCATCATCGAGGAGATCTGCGACATCGTGGAGGGACCAGTCTCCGCCGAGGTCACGGCGCTCGATGCCGAGGGCATGATCCGCGAAGGCGAGATCCTGGCCGACATCGCCGACAACGTCGCCATCAAGGTGCCGCTGACATGGGACGGCCTCAAGGCCTGCCGCGCCCTGACGGATGACGACATCATGGTCAATGTCACGCTGTGCTTCTCGGCGAACCAGGCGCTGCTGGCGGCGAAGGCTGGCGCGACCTTCATCTCCCCTTTCATCGGCCGGCTGGATGACATCGGCCAGAACGGCGTCGAGCTGATCCAGGAAATTCGCACGATCTACGACAACTACCCTGATCTCGGCACGGAGATCCTCGCGGCGTCCATCCGCTCAGAGGAGCATGTCAAGCAGGTTGCGCTCGCCGGCGCCGACATTGCGACCATCCCCCCGAAGATCCTGCACGCGCTCGTCAAGCATCCGCTGACCGACAAGGGTCTCGAAGCCTTCCTCGCCGACTGGCAGAAGACGGGCCAGACGATCAAGGAGTGATGTAGCCATGGCCAAGTCGGTGATGTGGAAGGAGCTGACGGCGCCGGAGCTCGTGGAGAGATCGCGAGCCGGCGCGCTGGTCGTGATGCCGGTCGCCTCCATGGAGCAGCATGGGCCACACTTGGCCGTTGGCGTCGATACTGTGCTCTGCGAGGCCGTGTGCCAGAGCGCTGCGGAAGTGCTCGCCGCAGAAATGCCGATCGTGGTCGCGCCGACGCTCTGGTGCGGCATGGCCGAGCACCACATGCCGCGCGGCGGCACCTTTACCTTCGACATCCCGACCTATCGCGCGGTGCTGCTCGCCTTCCTTAAGAGCATCGAGCGTCACGGTTTCACGCGCGTGCTCATCGTCAATGGCCACGGCGGCAATATCAGCGCGCTCTCGGCCTTCCTGCCGGACTTGACGCGCGAGACGGGGCTCACGATCCGCGTGACGACGTACTTCGAGCTCGCCCAGCCCGGCATGCCGGCGATCCTCGAGGATCAGGAGCGTGTGCGCCACGCCTGCGAGGGCGAGACCTCGATGATGATGGCCGTTGCGCCCGATCTCGTGCGCGTCGAGAGGCTGCCCGAAGCGGTCGGGCCGGCGCGCCAGACGCCGCTGCCGCTGCAGGTCATGCGGCATCGCTCCTATGGCGAATTTACGTCGACGGGCGTGGTCGGCGATGCGCGGCGGTCAACCGCGGACAAGGGCCGCCACCTCATGGATGTGTGTCGCGACGCGCTCGTTGCCGCCATCCGCGATCCGGAGACGTGGAGGGCGTGAGGTATCAGTCCCTTTTGCCCTTGAAGGCAACGGCAGAGGGAGAAGCCAGCGCCTTCTCCGCACGCCTCTGACTACGCCTCCAACTCCTCACCCTCGACGTACGCCTCGCCGGGCTTTTCCATGCCGAGCTGGTGGCGGATTTTCCTCAAGTCCACTGCGGCCGGCTGGAACGGATAACTCGCGATGTTCGACGGCGGGCTGTCGCCATACGGGCGATCGCACGCCGAGATGTCCTCGCGCACCTTGCCAGGACAGCCCGACGTGCGGAACGCAACGCCCTCGTCAATAATCGTGTCGAGCTCCGATCTCGGAAGCCCGAAATCTGAAACGCGGCCGACCTCGTCGAACCGCATGTGCTCGACGCGCACGCCGCGGTAGTCGATGAGATACCGCGCGAGCTGCACGCGCCGCCATTGGTCGCGCGGCGTCGCCGGCAGGTGGTCCATCAGTGATCCCTTCTCCGGGAAGAAGCAGAACATATGGCTGTGCCCGCCCATGTCGACGAGGCGCTGGACGAGCGCCAGCACGTCATGCTCCGTCTCGCCCATGCCGACGATGATGTGCGCGCCGAACTTTTCGGGCCCGAAGATGTCGCGCGCATCCTCGAGAATCTCCCAGTACTTCGCCCAGGAATGCGGGCTCGCGACGCCCTTGCCGCGCGTGCGGTCGAAGATGTCGGGTGTCGCGGCATCGAGCGCGACCGTGAAGATATCCGCGCCGAGATCGCGGAGCTGCTGCACGTCGGCGCGCGTCATCGTGGTCGGGTTCGAGAGGATCGACACCGGTACGGCCGAAGGATCGATGCGGCTGGTCCACTTGCGCAGCACGGTCAGCGTGTCCTCGTCCGAGCGCGGGTGCGTGATCATGGAGATGCACATGCGGTGGAAGGGTGTCGCTGCGCCCTGCTGCGCGACGATGTCCACCACCTGGTCCATGGGCACGGCGGGCCAGTCCACGCGGATGAAATTGCGGTCGGCATAGTCGCGATCAGCCTCGCGATGGCGCGCCAGGCCACAGTAGGCGCAGTTCGCGCGGCAACCTTCCGGATACGTCAACAACAGGTTGAGGCAGCGCGTGCAGGCACAGCGGTGCATCTTGCCGGGCATGACGCCGAGCGTGATCGCCGCGGCCGTCGACATCTGCACGTAATCCGGCGAACGCATGTGCGGTGCGAGCCGGTTGTTGTTCGGCAGATAAACGCCCTCGGGCGGCACGTTGTTGTGCTTGACGCGCGCGCCGTTCTTCGCGGCGGCCGGTGTCGCGCCGGGCTGGCGCGGCACCATGGCGTCAAAGGCATTGAAGTCGAGGCCGCCGATGCCGGCGCGTGAGGGGAGCGCGATCTCTTTCTTCAGGCAGGTCAAGGCGCGGCTCCTGATCGGCACTGCGGTTAACGGGTTAGGATATTCGCACATCCGAATGTGATTGCAATCAACTGCGAATTGCTCAACCAATTGGTTGACTATCGCGCGGTTTGCCGATATATTCAACCGCATGGTTGAACATAGCGCCTCACAACTCGATGCCATCTTCCATGCCCTCGGCGATGCCACGCGCCGGCGGATGCTGCGCGAGCTGACCCAGGGCGAGCGCACGGTGAGCCAGCTCGCGCAGCCCTTCGACATGTCGCTCGCCGCGGCCTCGAAGCACATCAAGGCGCTTGAGAATGCTGGTCTGATCCATCGCGAGGTTCGTGGGCGCACGCACGTCTGCCGCCTCGCCCCGGCGGCGCTCGCCAGCGCCCACGACTGGCTGAGCTTCTACGCGCGCTTCTGGACGGATCGCCTCGACGTTCTGGAACGGCTGCTTCGCGATGACGATGCCGACAAACGCCCCGACCCCGAACCTGCCCCCACGAGAGGAGAGAAGTCATGAGTGATCGCGCACCCAATGACGGCTACGGCGTCCTGACGGAGCCCACAACCCTGACCATCCAGCGCTTTCTCCCCGGTCCCATTGATCGGATCTGGGCCTTTCTCACGGAGAGCGACCTGCGCCGCAAGTGGCTGGCGTCCGGCGACATGAAGATGGAGGTCGGCGCGCCATTCACACTCACCTGGCGCAACAACGAGCTCATGGAGAATCCGGGCAGCCCGCCGCCGGGATTCAGCCCGGAACACAGCATGGAGAGCCGTATCACCGAGCTCGATCCGCCGAACCGGATCACATTCACCTGGTACACAAGCGGTACCGTGACCTTCGAGCTGGCGCCGCGCGGCGGGCGTGTGCTCCTCACCGTGATCCATCGCGGCATCCCGAGCCGCGACGTTCTGCTCAAGGTCGGGCCCGGCTGGCACACGCATCTTGACGTGCTGGTCGCGCGGGCGAGTGGCATGGAGCCACCACCATTCTGGGATCAGTGGCGGCAGCTTCAGAAGGCGTACGATCGGCGTCTGGCGGCTTGAGGTGTGCACCCCGCGCTGTGCCAGCCGGTGACGCAGCGCGCGGTGCCGCGCGTCTCAAAAATCCAGGAGCGCGTTGTCGATCACTTCCTTCATCACGAAGAAGGTGCGCGTCTGGCGAACGCCGGGGAGCGCAATGAGCTGCTCGCCGTGCAGGCGGTTGAAGTCCGCGATGTCGCGCACGCGGATCTTGAGGAAGAAGTCGAAGTCTCCCGCCACCAGATGGCAGTCGAGGACGAAAGGCAGCCTCGTGACGGCCGACTCGAAGGCGGCGAAGCTCTCCGGCGTCGAGCGATCGAGGACGACGCCGACAATGACGAGCGTGCCGCGCTCCACCCTCTCGGGTGCGATCTCAGCGCGCACCCGGCGGATATAGCCTTCCTTGAACAGGCGCTCGGTGCGGCGATGGCACGTCGCCGGGCTCGCGTTCACCGCCTTGGCGAGATCGGCATTCGTCATCCGGCCGTCGCGCTGCAGGCGATTGAGGATGCGGCGGTCCAGCCGATCCAGGTCTGTAACCGTGCAAGATTCTCTCATTATTCGGCTCTACTCAGGAAGATGCTTGAGAAGTTTAATAACCCGACCCCGGCTCGGGCGAAAGATCTGCTCGGGTTTTGAAAGCACCTATCTCGCGCGTCGCGCTAGTCTCTTGGGGAAATTCGCCCACCCGGAGACGGACATGCTGAGGCTCGACAAGTTCGAACGCTATCCCCTCACCTTCGGCCCCACCCCGATCGAGCACCTGCCCCGCCTGACGGCAGCGCTCGGCGGCAAGGTGCAGATCTATGCCAAGCGCGATGACTGCAACTCCGGCCTCGCCATGGGCGGCAACAAGCTGCGCAAGCTCGAGTACATCGTGCCGGACGCCATTGCCTCGAATGCCGATACGCTCGTCTCAATCGGCGGCGTGCAGTCGAACCACACGCGCATGGTCGCAGCGACAGCGGCGAAGCTCGGCATGAAATGCGTCGTCGTGCAGGAGAGCTGGGTGCCGCACGAGGACGCCGTCTATGACCGCGTCGGCAATATCCTGCTCACGCGCCTCATGGGGGCCGACAGCCGCATCGTCCCGGACGGCTTCGACATCGGCATCCGCAAGAGCTGGGAGGACGCCATCCAGTCCGTGAAGGACGCGGGCGGCAAGCCCTATGGCATTCCGGCGGGGGCATCCGTGCACAAGTACGGCGGCCTCGGCTATGTTGGCTTCGCGGAGGAAGTGCGCGCCCAGGAAAAGCAGATGGGCGTCACATTCGACTACATCATCGTGTGCGTCGTCACGGGCTCCACCCAGGCCGGCATGATCGTCGGCTTTGCCGATGACAATCGCGCCGATCGCGTGATCGGCATCGACGCATCGGGGACGCCGGCGCAGACGCGTGCACAGGTGCGACAGATCGTCGATCAGACGGCCGAGCTCGTGGAGCTTGGCCGCAAGGTGCGCGACGACGAGATCATCATCCTGGAGGACTATGCCTATCCTGCCTATGGCGTGCCGAGCGCGGAGACGAGCGACGCCATCCGTCTCGCCGCGCGCACGGAAGCCATGATCACGGATCCGGTCTACGAGGGCAAATCCATGCAGGGCCTGATCGACCTCGTGCGGAAGGGCTTCTTCCCCGAGGGCTCGAAGGTGCTCTACGCCCACCTCGGCGGCGCGCCGGCGCTCAACGGCTACAGCTATACGTATCGGAACGGGTAGGTCGAGCCGCCATGCTTCAAAGCTGTACCCCGGCTGCCTGCGCAAATGCTCAGCCTCTGCGAAGGCTCTCTTCGTAAAGCGCCTGCATCTCCTGCCGGCGGATGACCTTTTCGAGCTCAGCCAGCGCCTTCGCGCGTCCATCTTCATCGAGATGCGCGTTGGCGACCTCAATTCGACAGTCGGCATATATGCGGGCCCGCTCGTCCGCATCCGGCGATCCGGCAATGGTCAAACGATCGAAGACAAGGCGGATGAGGTCCATGGCGAAAGCTTCGATGCCTCCCGATATCTGAACGACGAATACGCGCTTGCGGCGGCGATCGCAAAGCCCTCTGGCACCCCTGGCTCTTGTCATGGTCGGCAATGATGTTTCTCTCCAGCGCACTGTTGCCGGCCATCAGCGCACGGCGTAGCTGACCGCATTCATCAAAGCGCAACCGTAACGTCACGGCGCCGCAATGGAATTGTCGGAGAAAAGGGGCAGATGGGAGGTGCCCCATGCGGACGACCGACTTCACGGAGACCCTGGCACTCGGGCGGATCGCACCCGCGCAACAGAAGCCCGGTGATATCCTCGGCTTTGAGCTCCCCTATCTCGGCGCCACCGACCGCCTGCTGCTGTACGGGACGGCGCTGATCGCGTCGCGGCACGTCGTGTCAATCCGCGGCCTGCAGCACATCCTTCCTGCACAGGACCCTTTCATTCTCGCCGCCAACCACGCCAGCCTGCGCGAATCCGTGCTGGTGCCGTCGCTGCTGTTTCTTCATCGCGGCGGCAAGCGCATCCACTTCCTGGCTGACTGGAACTTCCGGATCATACCCGGCCTCGGGCTCCTCTATCAGCGCGCGGGCGTCGTCACGGTCGTCCGCAAGCCGGCGAGGCCGCGTCTGCTCAATGTGCTCAAGGCGCTCTACGATCGCTCGGTGCCGCCACGCGCTGAGGCGCGGGCGCATCTGGCGGCGGGTCGTTCGATCGGCATCTTTCCTGAAGGGCAGGTCAATCGGCATCCCGACCAGATGCTGCGCGGTCGCCACGGCACGGCACGGCTGTCGCTCGAGGCCGGTGTTCCGGTTGTGCCGATGGGTATCCGCTTCTGCGGGCCGGCGCCGGGACGGGCCGGATCGTCGTATGCGGCAATGGAAATCGTTATCGGCGCGCCCCTCGTCCCGGAAGGGCCGGCTCATGAGCCGGCGTCCCTGGCGCGCGTGCGCAGCTGGCATGCAGTGATCATGACCGAGATTGCCCGGTTGTCTGGCAAGGCATGGACAGATGAGGCGCGCCGTGGTCGATGAGAGAGAACGTATCAGAGCTACGCGGATCTTCACCGAGAGCGGGCGGCAGGCGGCGCTCGCCGTGCTGGCCGCGACCTACCAAGATGAGAAGGGCTGGGTCAGCAATCCCGAGACCCAGTTTCCCCGCGCCGATGTCCGGCGACGAGATGTGGCGTGGTACGTTGTGCGCATTGCAGGGCGCCCGGCGGGCGTCCTGCGCACGCTCTACGATCCCCCGCTCGAGCAGTACCTTGAATACGGATTGCAGTTCACCATTCCCGGCATCGACATCGAGCGCTTTCTCCGCGACAAGCGGATCGCCGAGGTCGGACGGTTCGCCGTCGTGCCCGAGCATCGCGGCAACTTGATGCTGGCGGCGGCCTTGATGCGGGCGGCCACGCGAGAAATGGTGCTACGCGGCTACACGCACGTCGTCACTGACGTGTTCGAGGATGATCCGCACAGCCCGCTCGGCTTCCACACGCGCGTCATGGGATTCGAGCCCGTTGCGACGCACGAGCGCGGGGAGCTCAACTGCAGAAGCCGTCGCATCACGCTGGTACTGGATCTGAAATCCAGCTACCAACGGCTCAAGCGCAACGGCAGCTGGATCTTCCGGTACCTCACAGCGCGCTGGCCCGAGGCCCTCCACCGCCGCTTCGCGACGTGAGGCGGCGGGCGCAACGAGTGCGCGGCTGTCCTGCCCGTCAGCGGTAGGCGACCGCCTTGATTGCGGCCTGGATCTCGTCCTGGCCGGGGATGACGATCCGCTCCAGCGTGTCGTTGTACGGCATGGGCACATCGCGCATCCCGATGCGTGCGATCGGCGCGTCGAGATAGTCGAACGCCTCTTCCTGTACGACGGCGGCAACCTCCGCGCCGAAGCCCCACTTCTTCCAGCCCTCGTGCGCAATGACGAGGCGGCCGGTCTTCTTGACGCTGTTGATGATCGTCTCGGTATCGAGCGGGCGCAGCGTCCGCGGGTCGATGACCTCGACGTCGAGGCCCTCGCGGGCGAGCTGCTCAGCCGCGCGCAAGGCTGGCGCGACGAGCGCGAGCGTCGCGACGACGGTCACGTCCTTGCCCGGCCGCTTGATGTCGGCCTTGCCGATCGGGATCGCGTACTCGATGGCTGGCACGGGGCCCTTGGTCTGCACGTAGAGCAGCTTGTGCTCGCAGAAGATGACGGGATTGTCGTCGCGCACCGCGGCCGCGAGCAGGCCCTTGGCATCGTAGGGCGTCGAGGGCGCCATCACGACGAGGCCCGGCACGTGGCAGAACCAGGCTTCGAGCGACTGCGAGTGCTGCGCGGCGAGGCGTACGCCGCCGCCCTGCGGCCCCCGGAACACGACCGGCACCTTCGGCACGCCGCCGAGCATGTAGCGGAACTTGGCGGCCTGGTTCACGATCGGATCGATCATGTGGGTGATGAAATCGAAGATCTGGATCTCGGCGATCGGGCGCATCCCCGTGATGGCGGCACCGACGGCCGAGCCGGCGATCGCCATCTCCGAGATGGGCGTATCGCGCAGGCGCTCCTTGCCGTACTTCTCGATGAGCCCGCGCGTTGCGGCGAAGATGCCGCCGATCTTGCCCACGTCCTCACCCATGACGAACACGCGCGGATCGCGGGCCATTTCCTGGTCGATCGCCTCGCGGATGGCCTCGCCGTAGCCGAGCTCGCGCGCCGAGGCGTGATCGGGGCCCGGCTCGGGATCGAAGGTCGGATGCGGTGCCGTCACGGCGTCTTCGAACACCGCAACCGTCGGCTCGGCGGCGAGCTTGGCGGTCTCGAAGGCCTTGGTGAGCTCCGCTTCAACGGCATCGCGGATCTCGGCGAGGCGGGCCTCGGTCACCTGCCGCTCCTTGAGGCGCTCGCCGGCCCGGCGGATCGCGTCGCGCTCCTCGCGCCACACGCGATCCTCCTCCTCGCCGCGATAGGCCGGGAGGTTCGCGCGCATGGAATGGTCGCCCCATCGCCACGTGATGCACTCGATGAGCGAGGGCCCTTCGCCGTTCCGCGCGCGGGAGGCGGCGCGGTCTACGGCGTCGAAGACGGCGATCACGTCGTTGCCGTCGATGGTCTCGCCCGGCATGGAGTAGCCGGCCGCGCGGCGCGCGAAGCGGTCGATGGCGGCAACGTCGGTGATGCGCGTCGAGAGCCCGAACTGGTTGTTCTCGAGTACGAACACGACGGGCAGCTTCCAGATGCTCGCCATGTTCAGCGCCTCGTGGAAGATGCCCTCGTTGGAGGCGCCATCGCCGAAGAACACGACGCAGATCTGGCCGCTGCCGCGCAGCTTCGCCGAGAGCGCCGCGCCCGTGCCGAGGCCAATGCCGGCGCCGACGATGCCGTTGGCACCGAGAATGCCGCGCTCGATGTCGGCAATGTGCATTGACCCGCCGAGGCCCTTGGAGTAGCCGGTCTCGCGCCCGAACAGCTCGGCGGCCATGCGGGTGAGGTCGGCGCCCTTGGCGATGCAGTGGCCATGGCCGCGGTGGTGGCTGACGATGTAGTCCTTGTCCTCGAGCGCCGCGCAGGCGCCGACCGCGATCGCCTCCTCGCCGACGTAGGAGTGCGCCGTGCCCTTGACGTATCCTTCAAGGAATAGCTCGTGGACACGCTGGTCGAAGCGGCGCACGCGCTGCATCTGCTGGTAGAGACGCTCGAGCAGAGGGGTGTCGATCGTCTGCGCGTCCATGGGCGTTTTCCTCCGAAGATCATCAGGCTTTTTTCTTGACCGGATGGTAGCCGATGGTCGGGAATTGGGAAGATGCATCCGCGCATTGCGCGATCGTACCTGCCGCACGGCTCGGGGAGATGTATGATCGCAGCAACTAGAACCGGCACGGGAAACGCCTCACATGACCCTGATCTACGATCCGGCGAGCCCCATCGTGCGCGCCGATCCCTATCCCGCCTATGCGCGCCTTCGCGAGGAGGACCCCGTCCACTGGCACCCCGAGCTCAGATGCTGGATCCTGACGCGCTACGAGGACGTGGCCGCTGCCCTTTCCGGCCCATCCATGAGCCCGGACCGGCTGACACCGTTCTACGAGGCGCTCCCCGCGCCGACGCAGAGCCTGCTCGCCGAGATGATGCGCTACCTCAACCTGTGGATCGTGTTCCGCGACCCGCCGGCCCACACGCGGCTGCGCGGGCTCGTCAGCAAGGCGTTCCTGCCGGGAACGATCCTCGACTTCAAGCCGCTCATCGAGCGGATCATCACGCGCCAGCTCGACCGGCTCGCCAAGAAGGATGAAGCCGATCTCGTTGCCGATTTCACCATGCCGCTGCCGGCGCTTGTCATCATGGCGATGATGGGCGTGCCGGAAGCGCGCCTCTATGACGTCAAGGGCTGGTCGGACGACATCATGCTGTTCATCGGGACCGCCCGGGCAACCCCGGACAAGTACGAGCGCGCGCGGCGCGGGGCCGTCGGGATGGCGCGGTTCTTCCGCGAGGAGATCGAGAAGCGCCGCGCCGATCCGGGCGAGGATCTCTTAAGCCTGCTGATCGCCGCGCGCGACGAGCAGGACCGCCTCAGCGAGGACGAGCTGGTCGCGACCGCCATGCTGCTGCTCTTCGCGGGCCACGAGACGACGACCAACCTGCTCAGCACCGCGACGCTGACGATGATGCGCCACCCCGATCAGCGGGCGTGGCTGGCGGCCCATCCTGAGATGATCTCCGCGGCCGTCGAGGAATTCCTGCGCACGGAGGCGCCGACGAACGCGATGGGCCGCATCGTCCGTGCGACGCACGAGGTGCGCGGCGTCACGCTCAAGGAGGGCGAGCGGCTCTTTGCAATCATCAACGCGGCGAACCGTGACGGGGCGCAGTTCCCCGATCCCGACAAGGTGGATCTTGGCCGCCAGCCGAACCGTCACCTCACCTTTGGCCAGGGTACGCACTTCTGCTTGGGCGCCCAGCTCGCGCGGCTCGAGGCGCGGATCGCGATTCCGCAGTTGATCGAGCGCTTCCCGAACATGGCGCCCGGCTCATCCCCGCCCGTCTGGCTCGACAGCCTCGTCATGCGCGGGCTGAAATCGCTGCCGGTCAGGACGGGGAGGTAGGAGGCGTCGCGAGATTTCGCGCGGTTTGGCGCCACGGTGCTATCGGATGCCGGAGTTCTCAAAGGCGAGCAGATCGGTATCTTGGAGGCGAGAAAGCTCTTGGAAGTCCGATTCTCCCAAGATGCGGATTGGAATGCCTGCAGCTATAAGCTCTTCCGCCCTACGATGCTTAGAGCTCTTGCTCTGACCTGCGAGACGATTGATGTCCTGATCGCCCACCACCAATATTGTAGTCGCCTTGGTCACGTTTGCGGCCACCTGACAGCCAAGCCTCGCGGCAATATCGGCGGCTTGTTCCCGCGGAATGTGAAGTGCGCCCGTGAAGACGAGTACTTCTCCAAATAGCGGGCCGTTCCGGTTACCTTCGCGCCTGCAATCCAAGTTCCGCCAATTTGAAGGGCTGCCTGCCACGGGGCGCTCAACACGTCGCAACAATCCTGCAAGGTCCAATTCTGACTTCTGAAGTGCCGCGAGAACCACCATGGCGGCAGCCTTGGCGTCTTCGAGCGCGTCATGATGTTGGAATTCATAGCCGATGGTGCGACATACGTTGCTCAATCCGTAGCCGCGCTCAGCGAATTCCTCCCAAGTACGCCGTGCGACTCGAGCGCTGTCGAGCCACTTACAAGGGGGCAACTCAACACCATACTTGCCCGCCGCACGATGTAGAGCCGTTCGGTCGAAATGAGTGTGCGTGACGATGATCGCATCCGCTAGCCACCGATGCAGCGTGTCAGACAACTCGGGAAACGTTGGGGCTCCGGCAACCGTGCTTTCGTGGATGCCGTGAACCGCCACATTCATGGCGTCGAAGTAGTCGAGCGGATTAACATAGGTTCGCCACTCTTCTGCGAGTATTCCTCCTTCAAACCT
>JBKBPL010000034.1:0-43801 GCA_046293075.1 Hyphomicrobiaceae bacterium
CAAACTCAAGCATTACCGGCGCATTGCGACCCGCTTTGAGAAGCTCGCCCGCAACTTCCACTCGATGCTCTACCTCGCCGCGGCTATGATCTGGCTGCGATGAATGTCAACAGAACCTAGGGGCCAAGCCATGAATGCAAGCTGAACCCGGGTGGGCCAAATGTCCATGGCGATCGTGGGGCGAGGCCTCATTCACAGGGCGGTGCCGAAAAGGCTTGCGGAACAACCCTAGAACATCTAAGGTGTTCCCGGTTTGTACGATCTTGCCGTGCGCGGCAGGTTATCGAACGAAGCGGTGTGCGGTTCCGACATGAACGCCTCACCGGCTCTGGAATGGAGATCTCATGCTGACCGCGAAACAGAAGGAACTGCTCCTCCTCATCCACCACCGTGTGCAGGAGACTGGCGTTCCTCCCTCCTTCGAGGAGATGAAGGAGGCGCTCGACCTCAAATCGAAGTCGGGCATCCACCGTCTGATCACGGCGCTGGAGGAGCGCGGCTTCATCAGGCGGCTGCCGCACCGCGCGCGCGCGCTCGAGATCGTGAAGCTGCCCGAGGCCCTGCAGGATGAACCGCTGGCGCCAGCGCAAAGGGCGCCGTTCAGGCCGCAGGTCATCGAAGGTGGTCGCGGCAGTGGGGCCGGTCCGGCGGCGACACCGACCGAAAGCAGCACGGCCGTGCCTATGATGGGGCGGATCGCGGCCGGCGTGCCCATCACGGCCATTCAGGACCACAGCCAGGACGTGCTGTGTCCGCCCGATATGCTCGGTTCAGGTGAGCATTTCGCGCTGGAGGTGGTTGGCGATTCGATGATCGAGGCCGGCATTCATGACGGCGACACGGTGATCATTCGACGCGCCAGTACGGCCAGTGACGGCGACATCGTCGTCGCGCTGGTCGACAAGGAGGAGGCGACGCTCAAGCGCATCTACCGCAAGGGCGGGCGGGTCTCGCTCGAAGCGGCCAACCCGAACTACGAGACCCGGCACTTCGGGCCCGATCAAGTCGAGGTGCAGGGGCGCCTCGTGGGCTTGATCCGCCGGTACTGAGCGCGCAAGGTGTGGCGCCGGCCGAGCCGCCGGGGCCACGCATGGGGCGGGGCGGTGCGTTGGGAATGGGGCATCATGAGTGATCTGCCGAAGTCGGTCCGCATCAACGAAGAGGGCCCGCGCGAAGGCTTTCAGATCGAGAAAGGGCCCATTCCGACGGCCCGCAAGATCGCGCTCATCGACAGTCTCTCCGACACCGGCCTCAAGCAGATCCAGTGCGTCTCGTTCGTCAATCCGAAGAATGTGCCAGGCTGGGCCGATGCCGAGGCGGTCACGGCCGGCTTCCGCAAGCGCGACGGCGTCAGCTACACCTGCCTCTGGCTCAATGACAAGGGCTTCGAGCGCGCCATGGCGTCGGGCCGCTACGACATGGCGGGGCGCATCTCGCTGACGGCGTCCGAAACCTTCGTCAAGCGCAATCAGAATCGGACTCTCAAAGAGAACTACGACGCGCAATCCGCATCGATCGCGCTCTACAAGAGGCACGGTCTCCCGATCGAGAAGGCTTCGATCATGGCGGCCTTCGGCTGCAACTTCGAGGGAGACATGCCGACCGAGCGCCTGCTCGGATTCATCGGGCAGGTCTTCGAGATTGCGGCGGCGCACGACCTCAAGATCAAGACACTCTCGCTCGCCGATACCATGGCCTGGGCGACGCCGGCGACGATCAAGCGCCTTGTCGGTGCCGTGCGCGGGCGCTGGCCGGACCTGGAACTGGCGCTGCACCTTCACGACACGCGCGGCATGGGAATCGCCAATGCCTATGCCGGGCTCGAGATGGGAGTCGCCATCTACGACGCCGCCGTGGCCGGGCTCGGCGGCTGTCCCTTTGCTGCGCACAAGGGCGCTGCCGGCAACGTGTGCACTGAGGATCTCGTCTTCATGTGCGAGGAAATGGGGATTGCGACCGGCGTCGACCTCGAACGCCTTGTCGAAACAGCCGTGCTCGCCGAGGAGATCGTCGGCCACCCGCTACCTGGCTCCGTGAAAGGTGGCGGCACGCTCCAGCGCCTGCGCGCCCAGATCCGCGCGGCCAAGGCCGCCTGATCCGGCCGCCGGCGGCAGCGCCGGACGCGGCGGGGCCATGCGCGCGGCAGTCTTGCTGCGGGAGGCGTGAGGGCCCAGTATGCGGGCCAAACACGCGCGCTGCACCTCACGCGCCGCCGAGCGGCGCGGGGCGCGCAACAAGATGAGCAGGCGATGATCCCGATCTCAGCCCTCCAGAAGACCGCCGAGGCCCTCATGGCCAAGGCCGCGATCGAGATACCGGACGACTATCTCGGCGGCCTACGCCAATGCGCGAACACGGAGAAGGGCGACCTCTCTGCATTCGTCATCCAGGCGATGCTGGAGAACTACGAGGCGGCCAAGGAGGATCGCCGCGCCATGTGCGGGGATACCGGCGTGCCGCGCTGGTACGTGAAAATCGCCAATGAAGCGCGTATCGAGGGTGGGCCGGTGGCGCTCGAGTCGGCGCTCCGGCGTGCCACCGCCAATGCGACGCAGTCGATCCCTCTGCGGCCGAACCGCGTTCATCCGCTCTGGCGCACTGACCACGACAACAATTGTGGCATCGGTGCGCCCGAGATCGAGTATTCCTTCCATCCCGAGGGCGACTGGATCGACCTGACGACCGTGCACAAGGGCGGCCTCTTCGGCTCCGACTATCGGATGCTCTTTCCCGGCGACGGCATCGACGGCATCAAGCGCTTCTACCTCGACACGCTCGTTGCCTTCGGCAAGCGCGGGCTCGCCTGCCAGCCGGCGATCGTCGGCGTCGGACTTGGTGGCTCGAAGGATATCTCCATGGTGCTGGGGAAGCAGGCCGCATGTCTGCGCACCGTCGGCGACCGCAACCCCGATCCGAAGATTGCGGCGCTCGAGGAAGAACTCAAGGAGATCGGCAATTCGATCGGAATGGGGGCCATGGGTTTCATGGGCTCGAGCATGGTCGTCGACTGCCACATCGAGGTCGGCTATTGCCACACCGGCGGTCTCCCGATGAGCGTGCACATGTTCTGCTTGTCCTCGCGGCGCGCGACAGCCCGCATCTATCCCGATGGGCGCGCCGAGTTCCGCACGGATCCGCTCTGGTTCACGGATTACATGCGCCGCAGCGGCGTCGAGTGGGAAGGCGCGCCGGCCGCGCGGCCGCTCGCTGCGGAGTAGGCTCAGGGCGCGCTGAGCTTCGGCGCGGCGGTCTCGGTCAGGATCCACTCAAGGAATGGTCGCGCGCCGCCAGCAACATTGAGCACGATGAGCGCCGGGTTCTCGTAGGAGTGCAGGCTGCGCACCCGTGCGATGATGCGCTCGGCGAGACCCGCGCGTGACTTGATGATCATCGCGCACTCCTCCGCCTGCTGGCGCTCGCCCTCCCAAATGTAGATCGCGATCATCCCGGGGAGGATGTTGACGCAGGCAGCAAGCCGCTCATCGACGAGTTGGCCGCCGATGCGCTCGGCGTCCGCGCGCGAGGGGAACGTGGCATATACGAGGATTGGCTCATCTTGTTCCATGGCTTGCGCCCACCTTCCCGCGCCATCTAAAGTGCGGCGCGCGCCTCTCCTGCCGACCCGGCATCGTAGAGGGCTCAGCGCATGGATGGAAGCGGATGGCCGAAAGTGCCCGGAAGTTCGAGCGGATCGCCTTCGTAGCGAGTGACGTGCCGGAGGCCCGCGCCGCGCTCGAACGGCTCGTCGCGCGCTACGGCAATGCCGCGCCGAGTGAAGCCGATGCCATCGTTGCCCTCGGCGGCGACGGCCTCATGCTGCAGACCCTGCACCGTTTCATGCACGACCGCATCCCGATCTATGGCATGAACCGCGGTTCGGTCGGCTTCCTGATGAATGAGTTCAGCGAAAATGACCTGATCGGGCGGCTTGAGCGGGCGGCGGTGACAAAGATCCATCCGCTCGCCATGACCGCTGTCGACGCGGCAGGCAGGCGCCATCAGGGCCTCGCCATCAATGAGGTGGCGCTGTTCCGGCAGACGCATCAGGCGGCCAAGCTCAGGCTCTCGGTGAACGGACAAGTGCGTCTTCACGAGCTGATTTGCGACGGCGTGCTGGTGGCGACGCCGGCGGGTTCAACTGCCTACAACCTTTCGGCCTATGGGCCGATCATCCCGATCAATGCCCAGCTCCTGGCGCTCACGCCGATCAGTCCGTTCCGTCCGCGGCGCTGGCGCGGCGCGCTTCTCGCCAATACAGCGCGCATCGGCATCACCGTCCAGGAGCCGGAGAAGCGGCCAGTGAGCGCGGTGGCCGACAACGTGGAGTTCCGCTCGGTCGTCCAGGTCGAGGTCTCTCAGGCTTCGGATATCGACCTGTTCATGATGTTCGACCCCGATCACGATCTCGATGAGCGCATTCTCTCCGAGCAGTTCCGCTATTGAGGCTTGGGGCGAGGACGTCAGTTGCTGGCAACGCACCGGCCGAGACGATTCAGCAAGAACATAGGAACGAATTCCTGCGACTTGCCGCGCGGGCCGACGCGCGCCATGCAAGCCACCAGGACGCAGTGATTTGGCACGGAGACACCGATGGCGGGACTGTACTTCGAGGCGTTCGAGGTCGGGCGCGTATTTGAGCATCCCGTCACGCGAACCGTGACGGAAATGGATAACATGATGTTCTCCTGTCTGACGCTCAACACGCAGCCGCTGCACATCGACCATCACTTTGCCGCGCAGACTGAATGGGGAAGGCCCCTCGTGAACAGTCTCTTCACGCTCGGACTGATGATCGGCATCTCGGTCTCCGACACCACGCTCGGCACGACGATCGGCAATCTCGGCATGACCGACGTCCGCTTTCCTCATCCTGTCTTCCATGGCGATACGTTGCGTGTAACGACGGAGATCGTGTCGGTACGCGAGAGCCAGTCGCGGCCCGATGCCGGGATCGTCGAATTTCTTCATCGCGCCTACAACCAGGACGGCGCGCTCGTCGCGGAGTGTCGCCGCGCCGGCTTCATGCGCAAGGCGCCTGCGGCCGCTTAGAGTGGATCGAGGCGCGTCGAGGCGGTATACGACCCACGCGCGACGTCCGTCCGGCGGACAATCGTCGCGAACTCCACTCAAGGGGAGGGCTCATGCGCTCGTTGCTCTTCGTCCCTGGTGACAGCGAAAGGAAGCTCACCAAGGCGTTGGCCTGCGGTGCCGATGCGCTGATTCTCGACCTAGAGGATTCGGTTGCCCCCGCCAATCGTCCGGCGGCGCGCGCGCTCAGCGCGGCCTTCGTGCGCGATACCCGCGCGGGGGCACGGAGCCCGCTCCTTTACGTCCGTATCAATCCACTCGATGGCCGCGATTGGGAAGCCGATCTCGAGGCCGTCATGCCGGCCAAGCCGGATGGCATCATCCTGCCGAAGCCCCATTCCGGCGAAGACGTGCATCGACTCTCGATCGCGCTCGGCCATGCCGAGAACGAGGCAGGCACCGCCTCAGGGGCGACTCGCATTCTGCCGATCGTCACCGAGACGCCGATCTCCGTGCTGAACCTGCGCTCCTATGTCGGCGCGAGCGCGCGCATGATCGGCATGAGCTGGGGAGCCGAGGATCTCGGCGCCGTGGTCGGCTCGCTTGCAAACCGCGACGCACAGGGTCAATTCACGTCACCCTATCGACTGGTGCGGGATCTCTGCCTCATCACGGCTGCGGCCGCAGGCGTGGAGCCGATCGATACGGTCTATGTGAACTTCCGCGACCATGAAGGGCTCGAGGCGGAGACGCGCGAGGCGCGGCGCGACGGTTTCACCGGCAAGATGGCCATCCATCCCGATCAGGTTGCGCCGATCAATGCCGTGTTTACCCCGAGTGAGGAGGAGGTTGTGCGCGCGCGGGCGGTCGTGGCGGCGTTCAATGGCGCGGCCGGCGTCGCGAGCCTCGACGGCAAGATGCTCGACAAGCCGCACCTCGTGCTCGCGGAGAAGGTGCTTGCGCGTGCCAAGGCGGCGGGGGTAATCCCGTAGGATCGCCCGTCAAGAGCCCCCTCAAATGGTCGGCCGTACTGTGAAGCCCGGGGCTATGACGCCATCCTCCGGCAGGACTTCAACGCGGTCAACGCGAGCGGCGGGCGGGCCGCCGCGGCACTGCGCGATGAGTTCATCGACCGCGTTGCCCGCGCCGGAGACCACCGCCTCAAGGCCGCCATCGCGGCGATTGCGCACCCAGCCATGAAGGCCCCGCGCAACAGCGGCACGCTCGACGAACAGTCGAAAGCCGACGCCCTGCACGTGTCCTTCGATCCTGAGCCGTACGGTTCGCCGCTCGCTCACGCGCCGGTCTCCGTCAATAGCCGACGGCCATGCCGTCCTTGCGCGGGTCCGAGGCGCCGATCAGCACGCCGGTCGCCGGATCGATCTGCACGATCTGGCCGCCACCCCAAGGATCATCGCGCCACGCGACCGGATGGCCAGCGGCGGCGAGGCCTTCGTACACGGCCTTCGGCATGGAGGCTTCGAGCTGGAGATGGCCGTCTTCGAAGAAGGCGCGCGGGTGATCGAGCGCGGCCTGCGCGTCCATGCCGTAGTCGAGGATATTGGTCATCACATAAGTGTGCCCCATTGGCTGGAAGTTCGCGCCCATGACGCCGAACGACATCCACGGCTTGCCGTTCTTGAAGGCCATTGCGGGCACCAGTGTGTGCATCGGCCGCTTGCCCGGCGCGATGCAGTTGCGATGCTTTGGATCGAGCACGAAGCCCTGGCCGCGGTTCTGGAAGGTGATGCCGGTCTTGCGCGTGACGATGCCGGTGCCGAAAGGCGAGAAGAGCGAGTTGATGAACGAGACGGCCATACCGCTGCTGTCGACGACGGTGAGATAGACGGTGTCCGTGCCGGTCGGCTGAGGGACGGGGCCGAGGTCGTCGCGGCGCTTCTTGCGGTCGATGCGCGAGGCAAGGTCGGCGATGGTCGCGTCGCTGAGCATATGCTCGACCGGCACGTCGGCCATGGCCGGGTCCGCGACGAAAGCATCGCGCAAGGCATAGGCGAGGCGGCTCGCCTCGGTCATCACATGATAGCGCTCGACGGACAGCGGGTCGGTGCCGAGAGTACCGAGGCGATCGAGTATCCGCAGCATGATGAGCGCGACGATGCCCTGGTTGTTCGGCGGCATCTCGTAGAGGTCGGCGCCGCGGTACTTGACCGAGATCGGCTCGACATAGGTCGACGTCTGGGCAGCGAAGTCCTCCATGGTGTGCAGGCCACCCAATTCGCGCAGCTCCGCCACCATGTCGGCGGCGATCTCGCCGGTATAGAAGGCGTCGCGCCCCTTCTCGGCGATGGCGCGCAGCGTCTTGCCGAGCTCGGGAAAGCGCACGATTTCGCCGACCTTCGGCGTCCGGCCGCCGGGCAGCAGATGCTGCCGCGCGCCGGGGTGGGCCTTGAGCTTCTCGGTGAGCTTCGCCCAGTCATGTGCGACGCGCGGGGCGACGACGTAGCCGCCCTCAGCATATTCGATGGCTCGGGTGAGCACATCGGCGAGCGAGCGTGTGCCGTAGTCCTTGAGCAGCGTCGCCCAGCCGTCGATGGCCCCCGGTACCGTGACCGCATGCGGCGACTGCGTGACGATCCTCTGGATGCCCTGCTTGGCATACCACTCGGACGTCGCTGCCATCGGCGCCCGGCCGGAGGCGTTGAGCGCGACCGGATTGGTGCCCGGCTTCGCGATCAGGGCGAAGCAGTCGCCGCCGATCCCGGTCATCGCGTGCTCAACGACGCACATGACTGCGGTCGCGGCGATCGCGGCGTCAACCGCGTTGCCGCCGAGCTTGAGCTGCTCGATGGCCGCGACGCTGGCCAGCGGGTGCGACGTCGCACACATGGCGCGCGTGGCATAGACCGGCGAGCGGCCGGGAAAGGCGAAGTTGCGCATCGATAACTCCTGTCGGGGGCGGCGCGTCGGCACCATAGTCACGGGAAGGGCGCGAGGTGCGCTTGGTATTATGTCTACCAGCGACCGTGCCGGTCGCCAACCTCATCGGCCGCTCCGGCGCCATGCAAAGCCGGCCGGCTCTCATGATGAAAGCCGGCCGTTCGGGCTCGCGGTGCGTGGTGAGCGGGCTATCCGCCGAGGCAATCGCGCGGATCAGGCTCCATTGCACTTCGGCGGCGGCTCCTTGGCGCGGCGCCAGAAGTAGGTCTCGCTCAGGAACTTCACGCCCATGTAACCCTTGACCTGAAGGGTCTCGGGATTGCGCAGGCGCAGCTCGAGATCGAACGACGAGCCCTGCTCGGGATCGTAGATCCAACCCTTGTCCCAGGAGCCATTGGGCTGCGGCTTGACGTCGCCGATGATCTGCAGGCCGCAGATGGGTTGGTCGCGCCGGGCCGCGTTCTTGTTGAGCGTATCGCGGAGCGGCTGGCCCTTCTCGTCATTGGGGTTCTTCATCCAGACGATGCGCCCGCAAAGGCTGGCGGCCTCAGGCGTGCCCGGCGCCGCATCGGCGATGCACGGCGCGATCTCGATCGCGCCACGGCCGGTGTGGTCGATCCAGATGCCGTGCGGGGTCGGCTCGGGGGCCGGTACGGCGGGAACGGCGGGAACGGCGGCCTGGGCACCTTTGCGCGGCGGCGGCTGCTGGGCCTGCGCTGCAGGAGTTGCGAGCGCAATGATGAGAGCCGCCAGGGTCAGTGCGGGGAGAGTGGCCGCTGGTCCGCGGCGCACACGCCCATTGCTGGGGGAAGAGGTGGCCATGGGATCCTCTTGGTCTAAGCTGCCGGAGCCGGGGCAGGACTGCGCGTGCCGGTGGTAAATTCTTCAAGTGTGGCAGCGGCAAGGCGACACAGGCTGGCACGGGCGCCTTGATTTTGCCTCAGACAAGAGGGTAATCGGAGGCGTCAGCGCGCTCGCGCCGGCAGACGTTTAGGAGCGCAGCGGCCGTTTACTATGATTGCTGCGGGTGGCACCGGTTGGCCGCCATCCCTATATAACGGGCTCACCTAGGGCTTCGGGCACACGACTTTCCTGGCCCATTCCAAAACGGAAGACCCGCAGGATCAGTGCCCCGCGCCCTTCTGAGGGGGGCTCGCACGAGGGCCAGCACGGGGCTGCGGGCCAGCCGGCATTCAGGGTTTTTGTAGCGTCAGGCAAGGACAGTTCGGCATTCACATGGTTTTGACGCTAGCGTTTCGTAATCTCGTTCATGACCGGGTGCGTCTGGCGGTCACGCTCGTCGGCATCCTCTTCGCCATTGTGCTGGTCGCCGTTCAGCTCGGGCTCTACCAGGGCGCCCGCAAGATGATCATCTCGATGATCGACAATGCCCGGGGCGAGATCTGGGTCACCGCGTTCGGCGCCAAGAGCTTCGAGGAAGCGGGCCTCCTCTCGGGCCGCGAACGCCACGCCGTCCTTTCCGTGCCCGGCGTGCGGAGCGTGACGCCGCTTACCGTGGCCTTCACGGAATGGCGCAAGCCCGCCGGCGGCTCGGCGCTGATCGTCCTGGTCGGCGCGGACCCTGCAGATGGCGGCCTTGAGCCCTGGAACATGGTGCAGGGCACGCCTGCGTCGCTCGCCGAACCGCACGCTGTTGCCGTCGACAAGACCTACATGGAGAACCTCGGCGTCACGCGCATCTCGGACATTGCCCAGGTCGAGCAGACCCGCGTCAAGGTCGCCGCGCTGACCGACGGCATCCGCTCCTTCACCATGGCGCCCTACGTGTTCACGTCGCTGAACCGGGCGCGAACCATGCTCGGCCTCGATCCGAACCAGGCGACCTTCTTCCTCGTCAAGCTCGACGATCCCGCAACAACTGAGGCGGTGCGCACTGAGATCAAGTCGCGCCTCGCAGATGTCGACGTGCTGACGCAGGCGGAATTCCGCGACCGCAGCCTCGACCACTGGCTGTTCGGCACAGGCGCCGGCGTGGCGCTGATCGGCGGCGCCATCCTCGGCGTTCTCGTTGGCACGGTGATCGTGGCGCAGACGCTCTATTCAAGCACCAAGGATCACTTGAGGGAATTCGCGACGTTGCGCGCGCTCGGCTCGTCGGCCGGCTACATCCATCGCGTCATCCTCACGCAGGCGGCGCTTTCTGCGGTGCTTGGCTACATCCTCGGCATGTCAATCGCGATGGTCGTCGTGCACTTCAGTGAGCAGACGGCGTTGCCGATCCTCATGACTGCGGAGCTTGCCATCGGCCTGTTCGTCCTGACCGTCGCGATGTGCGCGATCTCCGCGATCTCTGCGATCATCAAGGTGACCAAGCTCGATCCGGCCATGGTGTTCGCACGATGAGCAGTCCCACCGTTCTTGAAGCCACCGATGTCGTCAAGGAGCTCGGTCACGGAGCGGGCATGGTGCGCGCCCTCAAGGGCGTCAGCGTGTCGCTCAACGCCGGTGAGCTGACGCTGCTCATGGGGCCCTCGGGGTCGGGCAAAACCACACTGCTCTCCATTCTGGGGTGCATTCTCGGACCGACCTCGGGCAGCATCCGCGTTGCCGGTACCGACACCGCCAATCTCGGACCCGAGGAACTCGCGGAGGTTCGGCGGCGGCACATCGGCTTCGTCTTCCAGACCTACAACCTCTTTCCAACGCTCAATGCCGAAGAGAATGTGCGCCTTGCGCTCGATGTGCGCGGACGCAGGGGCCGGCTCGCTGTCGACCAGGCGCGCGAGGCGCTGACCAAGGTCGGTCTCTCCCACAAGTTCAAGTCCTATCCGTCGAACATGTCGGGCGGCGAGCAGCAGCGCGTTGCAGTCGCCCGGGCGCTGGCGAGCGCACCGTCGCTGCTTCTGGCGGACGAGCCCACGGCCGCCCTCGACAGCGAGAACGGCCAAGCGGTCATGGCGCTGCTTGCCGAGATCGCGAAGGACAAGAGCCATGCCGTGCTCGCAGTCACGCACGATCACCGCACGCTTCCCTATGCCGATCGCATTCTTCACATCGAGGACGGTTTGATCGTTGGCGACGAGCGCCCCGTGCGGGTGCCAGATGCCATCGTGACACCACCTCCGACTATTCCCCTCGACGAGGTCCGCCGCGAGCATGGGCTGCCGGATGGCGCGCCCGCAGGGGGCTCGCGCCGCGCGAAGAAACGGAAGATGAAGGCCCATGAATAGCAACCGCTCGACGATCTTCAGCCTGTTCTTCGCGTTCGTGATCGCGGCCGCGGTCGTGGCGGGCGCGTCCTATTTTCTCCCCTCGGCGAACATCTCCGGCCGGCTGAACGCGCAGACAACGGCCAAGCCGCTGCCGAAAGTCCAGTGGGATGCTGCAGCTCCCGGCCGCGTGGAGCCGAGCGGCGGTGAGATCCGCATCGGCGCGGTGACGCCGGGCCGCATCATCGCAGTCACGGTGCAGCCGAACGACCGCGTGTCGGCAGGTGATCTCCTGGTCCGGCTCAGTGACGAGGAAGCACTCGCGCGCGTGCACGGCGCACGCGCTGAAGCCGCTGTCCGCAAGCGCGAGCGTGATGCGGCCGAGCCCAACCCGAATGAGTTGGTGCGTGCACGCCGCCAGGCCGAGGACGCTGTTATGGAGGCCGAGTATGCGCTGTCACAGGCGCGGGCGGAGATGGATGCCGCTTTTCTCGCATACCGCCGCGATGCCTCGTCAGCCAATCTCGACCGGCTGAACGAGCGGCGCCAGGCTGTGCGCAACGCCGAGACCCGGCTCGACAGCGAGCGCGCGGCCCTGCGAAAGGCGGAGACGGCCCAGGGGATCGCACTGCCGACCCGGGTTGAGGCTGCCTTCTCCGTCGCGCGCTCCGAACTCTCGATGGCGATCACGACGCTCGAGCGCACGCGAATCAGGGCGCCACGCGACGGCACCATCCTGAACGTCGCCGCGCGGGCCGGCGAGACGGCGACACCTTCCCCTGAGCAGGTGCTGTTGCTGATGGGCGATGTCTCGGCGCTCAAGGTGCGCGCCGAGGTCGAGGAGCGCGATGCGGCGAAGGTGCGCGTCGGCCAGCTCGTCGTCGTGAGATCGGATGCCTATCCCGGCCGTGAGTTCGCCGGCAAGGTTGCGAGCCTCGCGCCGTCGCTCGGGCCGGGCAAGCTCGGTCAGCGCGGCCCCCGCCGCCCCAATGACGTGGATGTGCTCGAGGTTGTGGTTGACATGGACGGTCAGCCGCCGCTGCTTCCGGGAATGCGCGTCGACGTGTTCTTCAAGCCCGTCGAAACGGTCGAGGGGACGCTGCGGCGCGCGAATTGAGCGGCTGCGAGCCCCAACCCCCATTCGCCACTTGCGCGAGGGGAATCTAGTCCTTGAAATCGGCGGCGGTCAGAATCGGTTCGAAGGCAATGCCGGCGGCCTGGAAGGTCTCGGCAGCACCCTCCAGGCGGTCGACGATCGTGATGACGCGCTCGACCACCGCACCATCCGCGCGCACGGCTTCGATGGCCTTCATCGCCGAGCCGCCGGTCGTAGTGACATCTTCCAGGATGACGACGCGGCGACCTTTGAGCGTCTCGCCCTTGGGTAAACCCTCGACGAGGCTCTGCGTGCCGTGCTCTTTGGCCTGCTTGCGCACGAAGAAGGCCGGCAGCGGCCGGCCGGTCGAACAGCTCATGACTGCGACGGCGGTGGCGATCGGCACCGCGCCCATCTCGAGGCCGCCGACCATGTCGGCATTCTTTCCCTCCAATGCCGCGCAGATCAGGCTGCCGATCAGTCGCGCCCCCTCGGGGTCAAGCATGGTCGGCTTCATGTTGAAATAGAAGCTCGAACTACGCCCGGAGGCGAGCTTGATCTCGCGGCCCGTTGTGAAGGAGCGGGCCTTGATGATCTCGACAAGGCGGGCACGGTCGGCGTCGCGCGACATGGGATTGTCCTCCGTCTTCTCCGGGGAGACTGTTTCGCGCCCAGGGGCCACGCGCAGCTGCCGCGTGTCAAGCCGGCCGGCCCGTGCTATGGAGCCGCGTCCACAGCCGGAGACCGGAAATGTTCAATCCAGAGACGCCGCCCGAACTGGCCGTCACACGCTGGCTCAATACCGACAGGCCAGTGACCCTCGCCGGCCTCAAGGGCAAGGTGGTGGTGCTGGTCGCTTTCCAGATGCTCTGTCCGGCGTGTGTATCCGAGGGCCTGCCCCAGGCGCGGCGGCTCCGCCAGCGGTTCAGCCCGGAGCAGGTCGCCGTCATCGGCCTGCACTCGGTCTTCGAGCACCATGAGGTGATGACCGAGAAGGCGCTCGAAGTTTTTCAGCACGAGTACCGTTGGCCGTTCCCGATCGGCATCGACAAGCCGGACGGCAAGGGATCGCCGAAAACGTTCGCGACCTACCAGATGCAGGGCACGCCGTCGCTGCTCATCTTCGACCGTGCCGGGCGGCTCAGGCGCCACTATTTCGGCCATCCCGATGACATTCGTCTTGCCGCCGAGATCATGGCCCTGAGCATCGAGGACGTGGGGGGAAGCCGCGAGCAGGCGGCCGCGATCGAGCACAAGCTCGCTGCAGCGCTGGTCACGGCCGACCATCACCACGACCATGACCACCATCACCATCACGATCACGATCACGATCACGATCATCACCATCATCATGAGCATGGTGAGGCGTGCGGCTGCGGGCATGACCACGATCATCATCATGGCCACGGGCATCACCCCCACCACGGCCACGAGCACGGCCCGCGGAAGGGCTAGCCAGCAATGACCAGCGCGCTCATGCAGCGGTTTCCCGATGCCGCCTGGATCGATGCGTCCGCATTGGTCTACGGGAATGTCACGATCGGTGAGGGGGCGAGCCTGTGGCCGGGCGTGGTCATCCGCGCCGAAGCGCTTTCGGTGACTATCGGGCGGTTCGCAAATCTCCAGGATCAGGTGATGGTCCACATCGGCTACGGGACGCCGACGGCGATCGGTGATTATGCCTCGATTACGCATCGCGTCGTCCTGCACGGCTGCACGATCGGCGAGAACTGCCTGATCGGCATCGGGGCGACGATCATGGATGGCGCAGTGATCGGCGCCAACTCGATCGTCGCGGGGCATTCGTTCGTCAAGGAGGGACAGGTCATCCCGCCGAACTCGATTGTGATGGGCACACCGGCGAAAGTCGTGCGCACAGCCGACAACTTCGTCGCCAACCGGCTCAATGCGTGGCTCTATTATCGAAATGCGCGGGCCTATGCCGAGGGCAACCACCGCGCCTGGACGGGGCCCGAGTTCGAGGCCGCGCGCGCGGCCGAGCGGGCCCGCCTCGAGGCACTGCGCGCCGGCGGCCGCCCGATCTGAGCGCGGCTATAGCTTGCCGCCCCGGCGTAGTCGCTGATGCGTGTCCACAATGCCGCCGAATCATGCAGTGATAGGATGGTGATGGCTCGACAACTGAACATCCTGCGGCGGGCGATGTGGAACCTCTTCGAGAACTGCGGGTTCTCGATGTCCGGTGCAGTGGCCTTCACCTTCCTGCTGTCGCTTTTTCCCTTCTGCATCTTCCTTGGCGCACTTGCCGGGACGATCGGCGGGCGCGAGCTTGCGGCCTATGCGGTTGACCAGCTCTTTCAGGCCGTACCGGAACCGGTCGCCAAGGCGCTGGCGCCGGAGATCGAGCGGGTCATGGGGCGCAGCCAATACGGGCTGCTGACTGTGGGCGCCGCTATTTCGCTTTTCTTTGCGACCAGCGCCGTCGAGACACTGCGGGCGGCGCTCAACATGGCCTATCGTGTCAAGGAAGGCCGCTCGTACCTGTTCTGTCTCGCGCAGAGCGCCTTTTTGGTGCTGATGACGGCCGCCGGAATGCTGGCGCTCGCCTGGGGCATTGTCGTTGGTCCCGTGCTGGCCCAGAGCATCGACTCCGAGGCCGTGCACTGGCTGCTCGATCAAGGCCGCTTCTCGGTCAGCGTGCGCTATACGATCGTACTGACCGTCACGACGGCACAGCTTCTCGCTTACCACCTGTTCTTAACGGCAGGAAAGCGATCATTCTGGGATGTGTGGCCCGGCGTGCTGCTGAGCGTTGCGCTGTGGATCTTGCTCGCGCAGATATATGCCCGTTGGCTTGCCATCAGCGACTACTCGCGCTTTTATGCGGGCCTGACGCAGCTCTTCACGGCGCTCATCTTCTTCCAGGCCACGGCCATAGTCGTGATCCTCGGCGCCGAGTTCAACCGCGCGCTCAGCGAGGCCAAGGCCAGCACCTGAGCGAACCCAATGGAGATGGATGGCATGGCGGCGGGCAAGAGCCCTCGGGCGGATACGATGACGTTCAATGACTTCCTGAAGGTCGATATCCGGGTTGGCACGATCGTCGCCGCCGAGCCCTTTCCCGAGGCGCGCAAGCCGGCATTCAAGCTGCGCATCGACTTTGGCAGCGAGATCGGCGTCAAGAAGAGCTCTGCACAAATCACCACGTATTACACGCCCGACATCCTCATCGGCCGGCAGGTGGCAGCGGTCGTCAACTTCCCGCCGCGCCAGATTGGACCTTTCATGTCGGAGGTTCTGACGCTCGGCTTTCCCGATGCGGAGGGTGAGGTCGTGCTGATCGGGCCCGAGCGCAAGGTGCCCGACGGCGGTCGGCTCTTCTGAAAGAGGAAGGCCGGGCGTTGGGCCCGGCCTTCGATATCGCTTACCAGCGACGATAGCACCGACGGTAGCAGCGGCGCGTGTAGCGGATGCAGCGACCGCGGTAGTCGCGACGGATGCAGACCCGGTAGCACCGCCTGTAGCACCGGTAACGCACCTGATCGACCGGCGAGGTTGCGGTCGAGACGCGATCAAGAAGCGTCATGTTGCCAGGAGCCGCCGCTGATGCTGGCCCTGTCATTGCAATCCCCAGGATTGGGAGCGCGCAGAACATCAGAGCCATCAGGAGCCTTCGCATTGTATTCCTCCAGACTTTCCGAGTGTCACTTCTTCTTCCCGGCAAGTCGAACGATAACAAGCTCGGACGCAGGGCGCGAGCGGAATGCGACGTCGACGCGAAATATGAACGGCTATTGATTCAATGGCCACACAATGGCCACGGAATCTACAGCGGCACCCGGATGACGGCGCGCAAGCCGCCCATCGTGCTCGTGTCGAGCGCCACGTCACCCCCGTGGCTGCGCGCGATGTCGCGCGCGATGGCGAGCCCGAGGCCCGAGTTGCCCGCGCCCTCGTTGCGTGCATGGTCGAGGCGATAGAACGGCTTGAAGACGTTCTCGCGCTCGGCTGCGGGTATTCCCGGCCCGTCGTCGTCCACCTCGATGCGCAGCCATTGCCGGTCGGTCGCGGCGCGGACAACGATCCGGTTGCCGAACCGCGCCGCGTTGGAGACGAGGTTGGTGACGGCGCGCTTGAAGGCGTTGCGCTTGAGTTCGAGCACGAGGTCCGTTGGGCGCCGGCGAAGTCTCAAGTCGATCGGCACGCCGAAGTGCTGCGCGTCGATGTAGATCTCCTCGAGAAGCTGGCGCACGTTGGTGGGGGTCGCCTGCTCGCCGCCGTCGCCCTTGGCGAAGGCAAGGTAGTCCTCGAGCATGTGCTGCATCTCGTTGACGTCGGCCCTGAGGGCCGTGATCTCCGGGCCGTCTCCGAGAAAGGCGAGCTGCAGCTTGAAGCGCGTGAGCACGGTTCTCAGATCATGGCTGACACCGGCGAGCATGGTCGTGCGCTGGTCGACGTGCTGCATGATGCGCTCGCGCATCTCGACGAAGGCCTGCGCGGCCTGACGAACCTCGCGGGCGCCGCGCACGCGGAAGTCGTCGCCGACAGTACGCCCCTTGCCGAATGCGTCGGCCGCCTCGGCAAGACGTAAGATCGGTCGGATCTGATTGCGCATGAACAGGATGGCGACCGTCAGCAGGACAACCGAGGTGCCGACCATCCATAGAAGGAAGATGTGCGAGTTCGAAGCGTAGGTCTGGTTCCTGGTCGCTATGAAGCGGAGCACCGCCTTGGGGTGCTTGACGCGGATCTCGACATGGCGGGACTGACCGACGGTGTCGATCCAGAAGGGCAGTGTCACGTGCTTGCGGATTTCGTCCGACAGCGTGCGGTCGAGAAGGGCGAAGAAGGGCTTGGGCTGCGCTTTCGGGAGATCGTCGGGGGGAAGGATCTGCATCGAAATGCCGACCTTGTCGCGCGCCATGGTGATGAGCTTCTCGGGATCGTCGGCCATGGAGAAGCTCGAGTAGACCTCGATAATGGCGGCGATGTCGCGTGCCGTGGCCTCCGAGAGCCGGCGGGTGACCGCTTGCCAGTGGCGCTCCATGAAGGTGAATGCGACAACGCTCTCAAGGAGCACAATCGGGGCGATGATGATGATGAGCGTGCGGGCGTACAGGCCTTTGGGCGCGAGCTCGGAGAAGAAGCCCGCGATCCGGCGCCAAAGCGCGCGCCAGCGCGGCATCCTGAGCTGTCGCCACCAGCTCCGGCGGACAGCGGGCAACTCCAGTTCGCCAGCCGAGTCGCGTGCCGCAACCATCCGTCCCGTCTCTCCGCGCCGGCGGGCGGGCCGGCGGATGCCTCAGTCGATATAGAGGATGTAGCCCTTGCCTCGCACCGTCTGAAGATAAACCGGGTTCGAGGGATCGAGCTCGATCTTGCGCCTCAGGCGGTTGATCTGGACGTCGATCGCGCGCTCGCTGCCGGTCGATTCGTCGCTTGCCAGTTCGTGGCGGGCAATGGGCGAGCCCGGGCGCGAGGCGAAGAGGCGGAGAAGGTCGCGCTCGCGCTCGGTGAGCTTGATCGTCTCGTCGCCACGGCGCAATTCGCCGCGCTCGACGCTGAAGGCGTAGTCGCCCATGCGGATTTCGTCGCGCGGCTCATGGCCAATCCGGCCGCGCCGCATGATGTTGTTGAGACGCAGCACCAGCTCGCGCGGCTCGAAGGGCTTGGTCACGTAGTCGTCGACGCCGGCCTCAAGCCCTTCGACGCGGTTCTCCGGCTCTGCCCGCGCGGTCAACATGCAGATCGGGATCGGGGAAATGCTCTTCAGATCGCGCGCGAGGTCGAGGCCGCTTTCGCCCGGCATCATGACATCAAGGATCACGAGGTCGAAGGCGAGGCCGCGCATGGCCGCGCGCGCGGTTTGCGCGTCGCGCGCCGTCGTCACGCGAAAGCCGCTGTCCTGGAGGTAGCGGCCGAGCAACTCGCGGATCCGCTGGTCGTCGTCGACGAGGAGCACGTGCGGGGCATTGTCAGGCAGCGGGTCCCTGCGGGCGATGCTGCTTGCGAGCGTCATGGCTGAAGCTCTCCGTTGAGGTTCTTGGGCAGCTTTGGAAGGTTCAGCAATGTGGACACCATTTCGCGCGTTTCCGGCTCGATCATGGCCGTGAGGAAGCGGCGGACGACCGCCTCGGCGCCGTTGCCGGTGAGGCCCACTGCACGCCGGATGCGCCGCGCCTGGGCACCGACGAGGCGGCGCATGAGCGCGCGGCCGGCCGGGGTCACGTGCAGGCGGCGCTCGCGACGGTCGGTGTCGCCGGCCGACTGCACAACGAGACCGCTTTCGACAAGCTGGCGAAGCACCCGTGCGAGGCTCTGCTTCGTGATGTTGAGGATCAGCAGGAGGTCGGCGACGCGCAGGCCCGGGTAGCGGGTGATGAAGTGCAAGACGCGGTGATGGGCGCGACCGTAGCCGTATTCTGCGAGGATGGCGTCGGCATCGCCAGTGAAATCGCGGTAGGCGAAGAAGAGCAGCTCGATGAGCTGCACCGCCTCTGGCGAGGGCTCGTCGGCGACGTCGAGACCCGACGTGCCGGATGCCGTCGGGACCGCCATGCGCGACGTGGAAGGGCGGCTTGAATTTACGTCAGTCATATTGACATATTTGAAGTCGATTGCTACCCGTGGCAAGCGCTTTGTTGGGCCGGCCGGCCTTGTCGCGCCACCGTATCAGATCCCATCACAGGGTGGTTACTTCGATACGCGGGCTGCGCCTGGGCGATCGGTGCAGGGCGGATTTTCCCATTGCTGGGCAGCGCCTTGGCTGCTCGCGGACAGGGTGGACCCGCAAAGGCGCCAAGGGATTGTTCTGCGCTCGCTGCCGCCATGGCCCGCTCGTCCAACGGCGAGCCAGCGCCGGATGTCGAAGCGTGGACTTTCCAGGTGTTGTCCCGCGGGAGGATACGCGCATGGCTTCGGAGTTCCTTTATTTCGGCGACTCTCAGATCTGGTACGACGGCAAGTTCATGCCCTCCGCGGATGCCCGGATACACGTACTGACCCACGGGCTCCACTATGGCTCCTGCGTGTTCGAGGGCGAGCGCGCTTACAACGGCGTGGTCTTCAAGTCGCGCCAGCACACGGAGCGTCTGCACCGCTCTGCCGAGATCATGGACTTCACCATCCCCTACTCGGTCGACGAGCTTGAAGCCGCCAAGGCCGAAATATTGAAGCGCAACGGCGGCGGCAACAAGTACGTGCGCGCGGTTGCCTTCCGCGGCGGCGAAAAGATGATGGCCGTTTCGGCTCAGCAGAATCCGATCCATGTCGCGATTGCTACCTGGACGTGGCCCTCGATGTTCGATCCGGCTGAGCGGATGCGCGGCATCCGCCTCGACATCGCCGATTATCGCCGGCCCGATCCGGCCTGCGCCCCGGCCATGGCCAAGGCGGCGGGTCTCTACATGATCTGCACCATCTCCAAGCACCGGGCCGAGAAGAAGGGCTATTCCGACGCCCTGATGTACGACTGGCAGGGGCGCGTTGCCGAGTGCACCGGCGCCAATATCTTCTTCGTTCAGGACGGCAAGCTGCACACCCCAATCGCGGATTGCTTCCTTTCGGGGATCACGCGCGAGACGGTGATCGAACTCGCCAAGAAGCGCGGGCTTGAAGTGATCGAGCGGCGGATCATGCCCGAGGAGCTCTCGAGCTTCTCGGAATGCTTCATCACGGGTTCGGCGGCCGAGGTGACGCCTGTACGTGAGATCGGCCCCTACCACTACCAGCCGGGCCGCATCTCCGAGCAGCTTCTCGCCGACTACATGGCGGGCGTCGGCAAGGCCTGAGGCGCGTTCTTTTCGGCGTCGTCTCCTGCATTTTCCTCTTTCCGGCCCGGTACTTGCGCAAGATCAATGCACAAGTGCCGGGATATGTCTATTTTGGTTAATGCTGGCCCACGGCGTGGCTGGCCCCGGGTGCCGCGCATGGCGCCCGGCGAATGAGGAGTGCGGCGTCATGACCAATCCGAAGCATCACCAGCCGGGCCGGTCCGAGAACGTGCCGTTCCAAAGGCTGGTAGCGTCCACTGAGCAGGCGGCGAAAGCGGTCGCTCCGCTGATGAAGTGCGCGACCTGCGCCAATCTCGAGTTTGTCTCGCTCGCCGGGCGGCGCGCGAAGGCTTACCTCGATATTCCCAACGAGATTGCCCAATGCCGGGGCCCGCAGGATCTGATCGCGGCCCAGGCGCGGTTCTGGCAGGCGATGTTGCGCGACTATGCGGAGTACGCGCAGCGGCTGGTCACTGCGATGCAAGCCTTCGACGGCGAAGTTGCAGCATCGGAGAGCCGCGAGCGGGGTGCGCGCGAGCGGGACATGCTGACCTTCCCCAACGTGTTCGGCTTCCCTGCCTGGCAGCTTCCGGCGAGCCCGACGAAGGACCGTGCCGAGGAGGATCGCGCGGCCTGACCGCGGACGTTTCAGTTCGCGCTGCCGCTCCCCTCAAAATAAACCTCTCCCCACCGCAAGCGTGGGGAGAGTCATGAGTGTGCCCGTCTCTTTCCTGCGTTCAGCCGCCAACTGCGCGGCGCGCCATCACGCCGACCAGATGGGCGCGGTAGTCGGCACTCCCGTGGACATCCGCCATCACGTTCGACGGATCGAGCTTGATGGCGTCGAGCGCGGAGGGCGCGAAATTGGCCGAGAGGGCCTGCTCCGCTTCCGTCCAGCGGAAGACGCCCGATTGACCGGCGCCGGTCACCGCGACACGGACGCCGCCTGGCGTGCGCGCCACGGCGACCCCGACGAGGGCGAAGCGCGACGCGGGCTGGTCGAACTTCGCGTACGTGAAGCTCTGCGGGATCGGGAAGACAATTTCCGTCAGGATCTCGTTCTCCTCGAGGGCCGTCGAGAACAGCCCCGTGAAGAAATCATCGGCGGTGATCGTGCGCTTGGACGTGTGCAGTGTCGCCCCGAGGGCGAGCACCGCCGCCGGATAGTCAGCCGCGGGGTCGTTGTTCGCAACCGAGCCGCCGATCGTGCCGCGATGGCGCACCTGCGGATCGCCGATGCCGGCCGCAAGCCTCGCGAGGCCGGGAATAGTCCCCTTCACATCGCCCGACTCAGCGACCATCGCGTGCGTGGTCATGGCCCCGATGGCGAGCCCGCCATCCTTGCGCGCAATACCCTTGAGCGAGGCGACCCCCGAAAGATCGATGATCGTCTCCGGAGTCGCGAGCCTTAGCTTGAGGGTTGGGATGAGCGTCTGGCCACCAGCGAGCAGCCTGGCGCCGGGGGCAGCCTTGAGGGCGAGATCCGCTTCGTTGACAGTGCCGGGGCGGCGGTAGTCGAAAGCGTGCATAGTATCCTCCCTTATTCCGCCGCCAGCTTGCGCGTCGATTTCTGAGCCGCGCGCCACACGGCCTGCGGCGTTGCCGGCATCACGATGTCCTCGTGTCCCAGGGCATCGGTGATCGCGTTCATGAGCGCCGCTGGCGCTGCAATGGCGCCAGCCTCCCCGCAACCTTTGACGCCGAGCGGGTTCGATGGGCACGGCGTGTTGCTCATCGCCACCTTGTACGACGGCAGGTCATCGGCGCGCGGCATGGCGTAGTCCATAAAGCTGCCAGTGATGAGCTGGCCGTTCTCGTCATAGACGGCGTGCTCGAGCAGCGCCTGACCGACGCCCTGGGCGATGCCTCCGTGCACTTGGCCCTCGACGATCATCGGGTTGATGAGGACGCCGAAGTCGTCGACGGCCGTCCAACGGTCGATGCGCGTGTGGCCGGTCTCGGGGTCGATCTCGACCTCGGCGATGTGCACGCCCGATGGGAAGGTGAAGTTCTTCGGGTCGTAGAACGAGCCTTCCTTGAGGCCGGGCTCGATCACCTCCGGATCGAACTTGTGGGCCACATAGGCTTGCAGCGCGACCTCGCCGAAGGTCATCTTCTTGTTTGTGCCGCGGCCCAGGAACTCGCCGTTTGCGAAGTCGACGGTGTCCTCGGGCACCTCCATGCAGGCGGCGGCGACGCGCTTGCCCTTCGCGATCACCTTGTCGGCGGCCTTGACGATCGCTGACGCGCCGACAGCGCCAGAGCGCGAGCCATAGGTGCCCATGCCCATCTGCACCTTATCGGTATCGCCATGGACGATCGAGACCTGCTCTATGGGCACGCCGAGTTTGGAGGCAATGACCTGGGCGAACGTGGTCTCGTGGCCCTGGCCATGACTGTGCGAGCCGGTGAGCACTTCGATGGTGCCGACAGGATTGACGCGGATCTCCGCGCTCTCCCAGAGGCCGACGCCGGCGCCAAGCGAGCCGACGGCACGCGAGGGCGCGATGCCGCACGCCTCGATGTAGGCCGAGAAGCCGAGGCCGCGCAGCTTGCCGGCCTTGGCGCTCGCGGCCTTGCGCGCTGCGAGCCCCGCGTAGTCCGCCATCTGCAGCGCCTTGTCGAGGCAGGCGGCGTAGTCGCCCGCATCATAGGTCATGATCACCGGCGTCTGGTGCGGGAAGGACTTGATGAAGTTCAGCCGGCGGAACTCGGCCGGGTCGCGGCCGGTCTCGCGGGCTGCGACCTCGACCAGTCGCTCGACGACGTAGGTGGCTTCCGGCCGGCCAGCGCCGCGGTAGGCATCGACCGGAGTCGTGGTCGTGTAGACGCCGTCGACCTCGCAATAGATGGCCGGGATGTCATACTGGCCCGAGAGCAGGGGCGCGTAGAGATAGGTCGGCACCGACGAGGCGAACGTCGAGAGATAGGCGCCGAGGTTCGCCTTCGTGCTCGCCCTGAGCGCCAGGATCCTGCCGCTCGCGTCGACGGCCAGCTCCGCGGTCGTGAGATGGTCGCGGCCATGCGCGTCGGCGAGGAAGGCCTCGGTCCGTTCCGCCACCCACTTGACGGGGCGGCCGACTTTCTTGGCGGCCCAGATGCAGACCGTCTCCTCGGCATAGATGAAGATTTTCGAGCCGAAGCCGCCGCCGACGTCCGGTGCGATCACGCGCAGCTTGTGCTCGGGCGCGATACCGATGAAGGCCGAGAGGACGAGGCGGGCGACGTGCGGGTTCTGGCTCGTCGTATACAGCGTGAACTGGTCCTGGCCCGGGTCGTACTCGCCGATCGCGGCGCGCGGCTCCATGGCATTCGGCACAAGGCGATTGTTGACGATATTGAGCTTCGTCACGTGCGCGGCCTTGGCAAAGGCCGCATCGACGGCGTCCTTGTCGCCGAGGTGCCACTGATAGACGGTGTTGTTCGGCGCTTCGGCGTGGAGCTGGGCCTGACCGGGCAACTGCGCCTTGGCGAGATCGACGACGGCTGGCAGCTCGCCGTAGTCCACCTGAATGAGGCCGGCGGCGTCCTTGGCCTGATCGAGCGTCTCGGCGATGACGACCGCGACGTGGTCGCCGACATAGCGCACCTTGTCCTGCGCGAGTGCAGGATGCGCACCCGCCTTCATGGGCGAGCCGTCCTTCGAGTGGATCATCCACCCGCAGATGAGGCCGCCGATCTTGTCGGCGGCGAGGTCAGCGCCGGTGTAGACACCGAGCACGCCCGGCGACGCGAGCGCCTCGCTCACATCGATGCTGTTGATCGTCGCGTGCGCGACCGGCGAGCGGGCAAAGACCGCATAGGCCTGTCCCGGCCGGTTGATGTCGTCGACGTACTGGCCCTTGCCGGTGATGAAACGCAGATCTTCCTTGCGCTTGACCGAAGCGCCAATGCCCTGATCCGTCATGGCGATGTCTCCTGACCGTCTGTCACGCTACTCGGCTGCGATCTTGGTGCCCGCCATCGCGGCGGCGCCGGCCTCGATCGCGCGGACGATGTTGTGATAGCCGGTACACCGACAGAGATTGCCCTCGAGTTCCTCGCGGATCGTCGCCTCGCTGACGCCCGGGCCATGGCGGTTCACGATATCGACCGCCGCCATGATCATGCCGGGCGTACAGAAGCCGCACTGCAAAGCGTGGTGCTCGCGGAAGGCCTCCTGCATGGGGTGCAGTGTCGTGCCGCTGGAGAGCCCCTCGATCGTCACGACTTCGGCGCCCTCACAGGAAGCGGCGAGGACGGCGCAAGCTTTCGCTGAGCGGCCGTCGATATGGACCGTGCATGTTCCGCACTGGCTGGTGTCGCAGCCAACATGCGTCCCCGTCAGGCGCAGGTTGTTGCGCAGGAAGTCGACGAGCAGGGTTCGCGGATCAATGTCCGCGGTGACGCGGCGCCCGTTGACGGTCAGCGAGAGTTTGATCATTCGGCGTCCTCCGGTTCGGTGCTCTCTCTTTGCGTGCGTTCTATGGTGACTGGTTTGTCCGGCAGGTCTCCTCGACAGTCCGGCGTGCGAGCGCCCCGGGTGGCATGACAGGGCAAGCCACGGAAACGACGAGTTAGTATGCGGATTGATCCTGCGCTGCCGTTTCGAGGCCGTCAAGCCGCTGCCGCCTGAGCCACGACCAAAGGCTAGCCGCAGCATCGGCGCGACGAAGAGGGCACGGCAGCGTCACGGCCCGGCATCACGGTTTGTTCAAGCCACGGGCAGATTTGAAGGGGTATGCGCCATCGAAAGGCCGTGCAATTGTGTGGGCGCGTTGCCGTCGGCCGCCCTCGTTTCGTAACGATACGAGGCTGGCGGCCAGAACAACACGAGAAGGCAGGAGAGGACGTCACCTCATGGCGACGGATCAAACGGCGACACGCCGTGACGCGCTGAGGCTGGCGGGCGGCGCTGCGGCATTTGGCATGCTCGCCGGCATCGTCCCGCAAATCGCTCGGGCAGCGGCGCCGATGCTCGGTGTTTTGCGCCCGTCAATCTATCGCTTCAAGCTCGGCGGCTTCGAGGTGACGAACATCCTCGATGGCTTCGTGCAGGGCAATGGGCCGCATCCCATCTTCGGCAACAACCAGACGCCGGAGATCGTGCAGGCGTACGCCAAATCTCAAGGCTTGCCACCGACCCGGATGGAGAGTGTCTACGTCAACACGCTCGTCAATACAGGGAAGGAGCTGGTGCTGTTCGATGCCGGCAACGGCAAGGCGCGGCTGAAGACTGCCGGTCATTTGCCGGATCTCCTGGCCACGGCCGGCTACCAGCCCGAGCAGGTGGACGTCGTCGTAATCACGCATGGTCATCCCGACCACATCGGCGGCCTCATGGCCGAGGGCAAGCCGGTCTACCCCAATGCCCGGTATGTCTTCAGCGACCGCGAGTTCGACTTCTGGAACAAGGGCGAGGGCATTCCGGAGGCGCGCAAGGCCAACCGCGAGCTGTTCATGCAGCAGGCGGCGCCGCTGGCCGAGCTGGCGACAATGATCAAGGGCGGCGACGATGTCGTGAGCGGGATCCAAGCCGTCGCCGCGTACGGCCATTCCCCGGGCATGCTGGCATTCCGTATCGAAAGTGAGGGCCAGCAAGTCCTCAACTGGGCGGACACGGCCAACCACTACATCATGTCTGTCCAGCAGCCCGACTGGCATGTGAGCTTCGATCATGACAGGGAGGGCGGCGCCGCGACCCGGCGGCGGATCTTCGACATGGTGGCGGCCGACAAGATCCCTGTCGTTGGCTATCACATGCCCTTCCCTGCACTCGGCTGGGTCGAGAGGGCGGCGACAAGCTACCGCTGGGTGCCGGCGAGCTACCACTTCAACCTGTAGGGCGTTCGCGGCGGCCGCGGCGCGGTGTCGCAAAATGATTGACTTCAAACGGTCAATCATTTTGCGTTCTTGGGCGTTTCGCTCATCCTCGCGATGGCGCGTGCAGCCCCTGATACAACCTGAAACAGCCCAAGCCCCATGATCCAATCTGATCCCTACTGGTGGGAGGCCGCCCCTCCTGCGACGCTTGTCCGGGAGCCGGTGCGTTCGAAGTGCGATGTCGCCATCGTCGGGGCCGGCTACACCGGACTTTCAGCCGCCATCACGCTGGCCCGAGCGGGGCGCAGCGTCCAAGTCTTCGACAAGATGCGGCCGGGCGAGGGCGCCTCGAGCCGCAACGGCGGCATCGCGAGCGGCAACCTGCGGCCCTCATTCGACGAGCTGGTCAAGAAGTTCGGCGAGGCCACGGCGCGGGCGCTGCTCATGGAAGCGAAGGCGGCGCGCGAGGACCTCGCCGCCTTCATCGCGCGCGAGGGCATCGACTGCGATTTTGCCCTTACAGGGCGTTTTGCCGGGGCCTCGACGGCGTCCGACTATGAGCGTCTGGCGCGCGATGCCGACATGCTCGTGGCGACCACGGGCATTACCGCCTACGCCGTGCCGCGGGCCAAGCAGCGCGACTATCTCGGCACGGACTACTATCATGGCGGCGCCGTGCGCATGGATATCGGTGGGCTGCATCCGGCCAAGCTTCATGCAGGCATGCTGCGCGTGGCGCTTGGCGCCGGCGCGATCGTGCACGGGGAGACGGCGGTGCTCGGCATCCGCAGCGACGGCCTCGACTACGAGGTTGAAACGGCGCGCGGGCGCGTCCGGGCCCGCCACGTGATTACCGGCACGAACGGCTACACCGACCGCTCGGACCGCTGGTTGCGCCGCCGCCTGGTGCCCGTGAGAAGCCGCATCATCGCGACTGCGCCGCTCTCCGACAACCTCATGCGCCAGCTCATGCCGAAGCGCATGATGCTCTCCGAGACGCGCAAGCTCCACTACTACTACCGTCCCTCGCCAGACGGCCGGCGCATTCTCTTCGGCGGGCGCGACGGGACGATCGCCGGCGACCCAACATGGCCGACCGATCATCTCCGCCGGGCGCTCATCGACATCTTCCCCGAGGTCGAGGATGTCGAAATCACCCATAGCTGGTTCGGGCACGTCGCAATGAACCGTGACATGATCCCGCGGATCTTCTCGCGGCGGGGCATGCGCTATGCGGCCGGCTACTGTGGCTCGGGTGTCGTCTGGGCCCGCTGGGCAGGGCAGAAGGCCGCCTGGCAGATCCTCGGCGAGGAGGGCGGCACTTCCGCGCTCGACATGCGTCCGCCCGCGGCCGTGCCCTTCTTCAATGGCACGCCCTGGTTCATGCCGGCCGTCTATGCCTGGCTGACGTGGCAGGATCGCCGTGCGCATCGAGACCGGCGACGCAAGACTTCCATCGCGAAGCGGGACACAGCATGAGCGCAGCGACCGGCGCGCCCGGCGAAGCGCAGGCCGAGCCCGGTGCCGAGCCGTCGCCGGGGGCCTCGCCGCGGGTGAGCATCGTGACGACCTACCGCCGCGCGCTCGGCCTTCTCGCGCCTGAGCGCTGGCTTGCCGGCAGCCTCGTCGCCGCCAACATTGCGATCGGCATTATCCTTCTCGCCGAGCCCATCCTGTTTGGCCGCGTCGTCGATGCGCTGTCGCAAGGTGCGGGCGCCTTTTCGTTGATCGGGCTCTGGGCTGCGCTCGGCCTCTTCGGCATTCTGGCGAGCGTTATCGTTGCGCTTTTTGCGGACCGGCTGGCGCATCGCCGCCGCCTCATCGCCATGGCGACGGCTTTCGATCAGGCCATCACACTGCCGATCAGCTATCACGCGCGCAAAGGTTCCGGTGCCGTCATTCGCGCGATCCAGCAGGGAACGGACTGCCTGTTCGGCCTCTGGCTGGCCTTCATGCGCGATCACCTCGCCGCGCTCGTGTCAATCGGCCTGCTGATCCCGACCGCCGTGGCCATCGATGTCCGCATGGCCGCGCTGCTGTTCGGCCTCGGCGCCGTGTATCTCGCCGCCAACACGTTCGTCTTCAAGCGCACGATCGACCAGCAGGGCGAGGTCGAGCGGTATCACCGTGAGCTTGCCGGCCGCGTCGGCGACGTGCTCGGCAATGTGACGGTCGTGCAGAGCTATGTGCGCTTCGAGGCCGAGTCAAAGGCGCTGCGCAATCTCATGCGTGACCTGCTCGCAGCGCAGTATCCGGTGCTCACATGGTGGGCAGCCGTCATGGTGCTCACGCGCGCGGCCTCCACCATCACCATGGTGTCGATCTTCGCTCTCGGCGCGCTCCTCGTGCATCGTGGCGAGCTGACCGTCGGACAGGTCGTGAGCTTCGTCGCCTTCGCGAACCTTCTCATCACGCGGCTCGACGCCCTCTCCCAGTTCTTTCTGGGCCTCTTCCAGCAGAAGCCGGCGATCGATGCCTATTTCGATCTGGTCGACGCGACGAGCCCCGTCCTCGATCGTCCCGGTGCGCGAGTGCTCGAGCATCCGCGCGGGCATGTACGATACGAGAATCTCACATTCCGCTTTCCCGACGGCACGATCGGCGTTCAGGATCTCGACTTCGAGGCGCTCCCGGGCGAGACGGTGGCGCTCGTTGGTCATACCGGTGCCGGCAAGACCACGGCCCTCGCCCTGCTCCAGCGCCTGCGCGATCCTCAGACCGGGCGCATAACGATCGACGGCAGCGACGTGCGCGACGTCACGCTTGCGTCGCTTAGGACATCAATTGCGGTGGTGTTCCAGGATGCAGGGCTCTTCAATCGCTCGATTGCCGAGAACATCCGCATCGGCAAGCCCGAAGCGACTGATGGAGAAGTGCAGCGGGCGGCCGAGCTTGCAGGTGCGCACGAGTTCATCATGCGCAAGCCCGGCGGCTACAATTTCCTGATCGGCGAGCGCGGAACGTCCCTTTCCGGTGGCGAGCGCCAGCGCCTTGCGATCGCGCGCGCGATCCTCAAGGATGCGCCGATCCTCATCCTCGACGAGGCAACGAGCGCACTCGATGCCGAGACGGAGGCCCGCATCAAGCGGGCGCTCGATGCGCTGCGCAAGGGACGCACGACCTTCATCATCGCGCACCGCCTCTCGACGGTCGCCAATGCCGACAAGATTCTTGTGCTCGAGCACGGGCGGATCGTCGAGCGGGGCAAGTTCCGTGAGCTGGTCGCGCAGGGCGGGCTCTTTGCACGGCTCGTCGCGGAGGGCGGCTTTACCGAGCCGACCGAGACGAAGAAGCCTGAGGTTGTCTAGAAGCGCTTCACAGGCTCAATCCCTTCGCAATTTCCTCGGCGACGTTGCGGCGGGCCGCGATCTCCGCCTCGAGGAGCTGCTCGCTGCGCGCGATCACGGCGAGGCGCTCCTCCTGCGACTTGAGCGCCTCGAGGTAGCGCCGTCCGAGGTCGGAGTTGGCCCCGACCGAGCCGAGGTTGCGCCTGATGCGCTCCTGGTCCTCGCCGATCTTCTTGCGCTCGGCCTCGAGCTGGCTGCGTTGGGCGCGCGCACGATTGATCTCGCCGATCGTCTCGCTGAGGCGGGTGACGGCGCTCTTCAAGGCTGGCGTCTCGTTCTCAAGGCCCTGGATCGTCGTCAGGATCTGTTCGGGCGCAAGCGTCGTCAATTGCACGATGCGCCGATCCGTGCGCTCAACGACAAGCTTGGACTTGGTCGTCTTCCCCCTGGGCGCATCGATCTTGAAGCGGAAGCGCGTCGGTGTTTCCTCGATCTCCTGCTGATCGGCAGAAGGCGTCCAGCCGGCGGCACGCGGTTCTTCGACGATGACTTCGCGGTCCTCTTCCGTCGGCGGTGTGACCTCGTAGGCGATCGTGCGACGCGAGCGCGTCGTGATCGTCAGCTCGCCGTTGACGGCCTTGCCGAGGGTCGTGCGCTGCACGCCCATGTCCTCCCGGCGGATGTCGGTCTTAGTATCGAGGGCGAGGGTGACGAACTTGAAGGTGCCCTTGGGCAGCAGGGGAAGCTGCGCGTCCCCGACAAAGTTCGTCGCACCTTCGCCGCCGGCTTCGAAGGTCGTGACGATCCCTGCGGGCAGCGTTGCGTCGCCGTCATTGCGCAGGCGGACGGCGGCGAGCGGTCGGCGGGCGTGCGTGTCGTGCTGGTAGAGCCAGGTGCGGCTAGCTGCGACCTCGCGGTCAAGGAACGGCACCATCATGGTGTGGCCTGTGGCGAGCGAGATCCGCGAGGGAAACCGGTAGAGGAGCTGGGTCGGGGCCTCCTCGGCCTCGGCGGCGATCGCGGCCGTGCCGAGCGTATCGGGCACCGGTGGGGGCAGTGGCGCGCTGGCGGCGGCGATCGGCTCGAAGGCGCGGCCGGAACGGGAGCGCTGTGCCTCCTGCAGTTGCGGCGCGGCCAGTCGTGCCATGGGCGCAGCGGCCTTCGGACGGTCATCGGCGACGCGCGCTGAAGGCAGTCCATCGCTGTCGTCCTGCTTGGGGAGCAATTTCTGCCCGGCCGTCACCGGCACCTCGACGCGGTCGGAGAAGAACGCCGTGTAAAGCGCTTGGCGCAGCGCCACCGGATTGCCCGAAACAAGGGTCAGCTCGACGTCCTTCCAGTCGCCGCCAGTGAGGTTCTCGACGACGGCCCAGCCCTGGAGCTTCGCGCGCCCGCCAGCCTTCGGCAGTATAAGTCGATAGGAGGTCTTCCACACGGGGGCAGCGACGACGTAGCTCAGCGCGATGTCACGCGTGCCTTCGCCGAGAATGTCGAGCGACAGCCGGCGGCGCTCCTTCGCGCGGTTCTCCGAAAGCCCCTGCAGCGCGCGGTCGATTTGCGCGCGCGCCTGAGGATCGGTGAATTGGAGGGTCGTGACTTCCTCGAGAACGGCCTGTACGAGGCCCTCTTCGGTCATCAGGTTGAGGCGGTGGCGCGTCAGCGTGCCGCCGTCGTTTGGCAGCCGCGTCTCGAAGGGTTCGACGCGGAAGACGCGCCCCTTTGCATTCACTGGTCCGGTGATCTCGATTTCGCTACCAACGAGTGCGTTGAGGAGCGCGCTCGGCGAGGCGAGGGCTTCGGGGCCGAAGGGGAGGTCACGGAAGAGCTCCTGAAGCGGGGCTTTACCGGGCAGGCTCACCGCGCCGATGCCGCCTTCGCGATCGAAGACAGTGAGGCTCTTGAGGAGATCATCGACCTGGTCGAGGCGCACGGGCAGGTCGATGCGCGCGCCGGCCGTGACGGGCCCGGCGTGGGTGAACTGGGCGAGGCCGATGCTGGCGAGAATGACACGGCGGAGCGGCAGCTCGTTGGCGGTGGCGGGCAGCGCCATGACGCTCGCAAGCAGCGCCGCTGCAACCGTGCGGTGCGAGCGCCGTGCGGCCGAGGCGCGGAAGGAGCGAGCGGGACGGGAGTCGTAGGTCAAATGAAGCTGCCGGGGTGATCTGCACTGCGACATGAGTATTCCTGAACGTGGCGCTGGCCGGCGGCGTGCCGCTGCCCGCGGGATGATTGAGCTATGAGCGCGCCCATTCAAGCCCGCCACTTGGTCGGAATTGCAGCAAACGGCATAAGTCGGCCCCGTCACCAGCCGAGGCTCGGCAGTGCGGCTGCGGCTAGTTTCCCCAGAGTGACGAGAAGGGATTGAATGGCTGCGGTTTCGGCGGGGCTCGGCGCTTCGGCGGCGGGGTGGGCGGCGCCTGTGCGGGCTCGATTTGGGGGGCGCCGGCCGCACCAGTGTTGCTTGGCCCTGCGCCGCCCGACCCGGTTGGGGGAGCCTGAGCGCCATTGGTGGGCGAAGGCGCTGCCGGCACCGTGAAGGGCTTCCAAGGCGAGGGTTGGCCTGGCGGCGGGGGGATCAGGCTTTCGCGGGCACGCTCGGCTTCGCGCAGCCGTTCGGCTTCGCGGAGTCTCTCGCTCTCGAGCGCGCGCTGGCGCTCGGCCTCCTGCCGCGCGCGATCCTCATCGAGCCGGCGCAGGCGTTCGAGCTCGTCGACCTCGCCTTCCATGCGCCGGACGCTCAGCTCGCGCTCAAGTGCATCGACCTGAACTTGGGGTTCGAGTGCGGCGAGCTGGGCCAGCGGGCCGGCCCAGACGACGGTGACAGCAGGCAGGGGGCCGCGCGGTTGAGCGCCGGGACGCGGCGCGACATTCGCGCCGTCAAGCTTCCACTCGCTGTCGATGCGCTGGCTGTCGAGGTCGATGATGGCCGTGCCCGAGACGCGGCCTGCCTTCGTCTCGGCCACGATCGGTGCGGTGCGCACGTGGCCGTCGCTGACCGTGAGCGGGATGCGTCGGCGGCCGAGGGGGATCTGTTCCGCAGCGAGGCGCTCACGGATCATCTTCTCCAGATGCCCTGGCGCCAGCGACCCCTGAGGTCCAAGGACGCTCGCGCTCGCCTCCACGATCGCGGTCGGCGAGAGCTGACCGAGGACACCGTCCGTCAAACGCGCCTCGCCGGTTCCGTTGAGCGAGGCAATGAGCCCGCGCGCCGTAAGCGCGGCGCCAGCAACGTCGAGCGTGAGTTGCAGGCGTCCGGCGAGCGGTGGTGCCCGCCCGTCCGGCGACGTGCTCGCAAGCTCCGCCCCGTCGATGCGCAGGGTGCCCTTGAGGGCCGCGCCCGCCGGAGCTTTGGCGAGCGTAAAGCGTCCGCTCGCCTTGCCGCCCTGGGCCGCCGCTTCCGTGAGGCGGATGTCGAGCGCGCCCTGCTTGATGGCCGTTTCGAGGCGTGCCGCGCGGATTGCGATGCCGTCCGCGATCAGGAACTCGGGCGTGTCGATGGCAACCGTGCCTTCAAGTCCGTCGAGGCGGCTTAGATCGAAGGGGGCTTCGGGCCACCAGGAGGCCGTCTCGGCGCGGGCCTCGGGCGCCACGGCGGCAAGCGGCCGCTCGTCGAGGACCAGCCAGAGCGCGCGGGACAGATCGAGGCGGCTCACGCGGACGCGGGCATCGAGGCGTTTCACCGGCTTTGAGACGTCGAGATCCGCGCTTCCTCCAAGACGCGCGCCGGCGAGCGCGAGGTCGTCGCTCTCAAGCTTCAGCCGCCTGTCGGAAAGCGCGATCCTGAACCAGCCCGAGAGCGGCACGCCGGCAAGACTGCGGCTGGGGCCCAGGGCTGTTGCGGCCGCGAGCGTCGCGAGATCCTCGGCCGTGATCCGAATGTGCCCGTTGAGCTCGGGCATGGCGCCGGTCGGTGCATTGAGCCGGCCGCGCAGTTCCGCACGGGCACCCACGCTGTCGAGCGCCGCCAGCGTCTCGAAGCCATCGCCGGGCGTGCCCACCGCGGAGAGCGTGAGGCGCGCCGGCAAGGCCATGCGGCTGGCCGCCGGCGCGCTCCAGCCATGCGGGGCAATCTGGGCTATGAGGGTCGTGATCGATGGGGCATCGCCGGCGAAGTCGACCTCGAGGGGCTGGGCGGTGAGCGTCGCGGCCCGCATCGGCGCGGTGAGCGTCGCTGACACGCGGCTCTCACCAAGCGATCCATCGATGCTGAGGCGCGTGGCACCGGGCTGCCCCTTTGGCGAGAGCTGAAGGCGTCCGGCGAGGCGCAGGGGGGCGATGCGCTCGAGGCGTTGCGGCTCTAGGAGCCCTGTGGCTGGGATGTCGAGCCAAGCGAGGAGGTCGGCAAGGGCCGTGCGATCGGGGCCTATGACGACCCCAGCGAGGGAGCCAGCGGGGTCAGCATCATCCGTGCTGGCAAGGTTGCCTTCGAGATCGACCTGCCAGCCGCTGGCGCCGCGCGCTTTGAGACGCGGGATCTGCCAGCTGCGCCCGTCCCAGCTCACTTCGGCATCCACATCGTGATAGACCGCGGCCTGGGTCGCGAGCCGGCCGAACCGCAGCTTGATTTCCATGGCTTGCAGGCCGCCAGGCGGCTTTGTTGTCTCCTCGCGCGGGCCGGCGGCCGGAAAGGCGAGAGACGTTACAAGCGATTTCAAGAGCGCGCCGGGGCGCGGCTCGTTCGGCAGCAGCGCGCCGACATCGAACGACGGGCCGTCGAGGGCCAACGAGAGGCGGGGACCGGCGGCGGGCTTCGACTCCGCCCCTGGGTGGCCGGGCTTCCAGCTCGCATCGCCGCCGAGGCGGCCGCCGGGCATTTCCAGGCGGATGGCCTGCCCCGCGACGCGCCCCGGGCCGACCGCTAGACGGGCGTCGAGCGCAAACGGGCCATCGCGGGCAATCTCGGGCGGCTGCTTGCCGCGCCCCGCCCAGGCGACAAAGCGGTTGAACGAGGCACCGCGGAGGGTGAGCGGGCCTTCGAACTCGGTCTCGGGTGCGCCCGGCGTCAGCTTGCCGCTCAATACGATGCGCGCGCTCCCCGGAAGGTTGCCGGAGAACTCGCGGATGTCGTAGCCCTCCGGCCCAGCTTTCTGCACGTCGAGTTTGAGACCGCTGATCACGTCGCCGTTGAGCGTCGCCTGATCGAGCAGCAGGAGCGCGCGGAGTTGGTCTGTGCCCGGCAGGGCGTCGCCGAGTCCGGACACGATGCGCGTCAGCGTCGCTGTGGAGGTTGTGCTCGCATCAGTGCCAATGATGCGGTCGACATCAATCCAGCGGGCATTGATGAGGATCTCGGCCGTGGTCTCCTGGCGCCACGTGAATTTGGCGGCGCCATGCGCGAGCTGGGGCTTGGCATCGGCGTCCAGTGTCAGCGTCAGATCCGCAAGCTCGGCGCTCGCCGTGTCGGCCTTCAGCGTCGACTTGACCTCGACCATGGCGGGCGCGGCGGCGGAGCGGTTGCGCGCGGCCATGGGGTCGCTCCGGACGAACGGCGTGCGCGCGCTGAAGGCTCCCTCCACGCGGATGCGGCCGAGAACGTCGTGGGCCGTCGCGTCAATCGCCCAGCTCTGGTTGCGACTGGGCACGCGAACTGTGCCCTTGAAGCGCACATGGCCGTCCGGATCGGGGCGCGCGGTCGAGAGGCGCAGCTCGCGCAGGGCGCGATCGGCCTGCTGCGGGGTCTCTCTGCGTCCATCATGAGCCGGGGCATAATTCAGGCTGACGCGATAGGGCCCTTCGAGCGCGGCTGCGGAGACCGTGCCGGTGATCCTGTGAAACTGCGATTTAACGTTGCCCCTGGGCTCGCGGATGACCAATGTGCCATCGCTGATCTTGATATCCTCAAACGAAACCCGGCTCGGGAGCAGCGCTTCGCCACTGCGTCCTGCGAGGCTCGCCCAGTTGCCGCTGCCGTTCTCGTCCAGCACGAGATTGAGAACGGGCGCCGTGAGATCGATCCGGCGGGCTTCGATCGTGCCGCTGAGGAGCGGCGAGAGCGCGAGGAGCACGGTGACGGCGTCGGCCTTGAAGATCGGCTCGCCAATCGCCGCCGTCGTATCCGCAATTCTGAGGCGCTCGATGTGGATATACGGCACCGGGAGCAGGCGCACGTTGATCTGCCCGCCGATGCGGACCTCGCGGCCTGCGAGCCGCGAGGCTTCCTCCTCAATGGCGCCGCGGTAGCGGTCCCAGTCGACCAGGGCGGGGAGGGCGAACAGCGCCGCGAGCGCCGCGACGATCAGGACGCCGAGGATGACGAGAACCCGCCTCATGATCGGCTTGTCATCTCCTTATGTGCCGCATTGCCGGCGATTTCGCGGGGCACATTGTCCGGCTCTTGCACCGGGCGTTGCCCTTTTGACCCACCTCGCAATCAATCGCTGCAACAGTATACGATGTTTGGTCGCCCTCGTGCAGGCTTCGTTTATGTGGTGTCGCCAGACTATGCTCACAATTCGGCGAGTCGGCGACGGGCGGGGTGCACCCGTGCTGCCGTTCGACGCATGCCGCCCGCAGGGACCCCCAACCTATGCCGACATGGCAAGTGATTCTGCTCGGGCTCATCGAGGGCCTGACTGAGTTCATTCCGGTCTCATCGACAGGCCATATCCTGCTTGCCGGGCATTTTCTCGGATTCGATTCGCCGGAGAAGACCTTTGAGGTCCTCATTCAGCTCGGTGCGATCCTGGCGATCCTCACGGTGTATGCAGCCAGGCTGTGGCGCATGGCGCTTGACCTCCCGAACGATGGCCGCACGCAGAAGTTCGTCGCGGCCATCGTCATTGCTTTCCTGCCCGCCGCGGTCGTCGGCGTGGCGCTGCATTCGGTGATCAAGCAGGTTCTCTTTGTATCGCCGATGCTCATCTGTGTGATGCTGATCCTCGGCGGCTTCGTGCTGCTCGCGGTCGATCGCGCCCGGCTCGAGCCGCAGGTCCATGACGCCATGGACATTACGCCGTGGCTCGCCGTCAAGATCGGCCTCTTTCAGTGCCTGGCGATGATCCCCGGGGTCTCCCGGTCCGGCGCCACAATCGTCGGCGCCATGCTGATCGGCACGTCGAAGCGGGCAGCGGCGGAGTTCTCGTTCTTTCTCGCCATGCCGACCATGGCCGGCGCCTTCGCCTATGACCTCTACAAGACCCACGCGCAACTCGACGCGGCGACAATCCGCGGCATCGCCCTCGGCTTCGTCGTGTCGTTCATCGCCGGCGTGTTCGTGGTGCGCTATCTGCTCGACTTCGTCAGCCGCCACGGGTTCGCGCTATTCGCGTGGTGGCGGATCATCATTGGTGGCCTTGGCCTCGGCGCGCTGATGATGCTCGACTGACTCCCGACCGCAGGGCCCGCCTTCGCGTTCGGCGGGCTTGCCGACGTGTCCTCGATCCGAGCGCGCTAGGCAGCGTGCGACGTGGCCGGCTCGGTCAAGACGGCGTGCAACGTGGCGCGGTCGCGCGAGGCCTTGAGCTTCTCGATCGTCAGCGGGTCGCGGAGCAGGCGCGAGATTCGCGCCAGCGCCTTGAGATGGTCGGCACCGGCCTGCTCGGGAGCGAGTAGCAGAAAAACGAGTTCAACCGGCTCGCCGTCGGTCGCGTCGAAGTCGATCGCGGCGTCAAGGCGCGCGAAGAGGCACACGATGCGGTCGAGACCGGGCGGCTTGCCGTGCGGAATGGCGATGCCGCGGCCGAGCGCGGTTGAGCCGAGCCGCTCGCGCTGGAGCAGGGTCTCGAAAATGGTCCGTTCGTCGAGGCCGGTCAGCTCCGCTGCCCTCTGCGAGAGATCGTGGAGCACCTGCTTCTTGCTCTTCGCCTTCAGGGAGGCGATGACGCCTTCCGGCTTGATCAGGTCACCGAGGTCCATTTTTCTTCTCGTTCCCCTCAGAGTTGGTGCCCGAACCGGCCCCGGTGAGGGGGCGGGGCACCGTCAATCGTATCGAACTGCCGAACGCCACGACCGATGCCGACCCGTCTTAACCGATCCGATTTTCATGCATAAGCAATGCCAACGCCGGCTTCTGGCACGCCCGGGGAACCAAATCATGGCGTTGAGCCAGCCACGGAAGTGCTCGTTCCCCTGCGGAGCGCCGCGTGATGGCAATTCACGGCCAACTGAGTTCGTCTCCTCGCGCCACGCGGCCTTTTCACGTTAAAAACAATACAAAACGCCCAAGACAGCCAGCCCAAAGCTGGATCTCAATTGCCTTTTGTGTGTCTGTCCTAACGTGGTGCCGCCCCCCCGGTAACGGCTCCTTCCGACCCGCCGCGGCACCCTTCCTGGGGCTCCCGCGCAGGCCGCACGGCCCAGCTCACTGCGCTGCGACTCCCATGCGGCGAGGCGTCTCCTTGTCCTCATGTACGCCGAGTCGGGCTTGCGGGCATACTTAGATCAGTGCCAATCGCGCTGTCAATTGATTGGCTGCGCCTCGAATAAGTCGGCCGCGTGACCAAAAACGCGGCGTTATCGGGCAGCTGCCGCCGCCGTGACGGGCAGGATGGGGGTATGGCCAGCGTTGGCGCCAGCCAGCGCCAGGAAGCCTACTCGAGAATAGCCATTCCGGCGGTCTGGATCGGGAAATATCCCGCGTGATCAGTGATCTGCCCAGCGGCGCCCGCCTCGAAGCGCGCCCGTTCGTCGGCGCTGAGCGGCCGCTTCTTCCAGCTGGTGGCGTCGACGACCACGTAGACGAGCTCAGCCGTGACGATGGTCTCGCGCGTTCCAGCGAGTCTGAACTCGAAGCCGATCGTGACCGACGTCGTTCCGAGCCGGACGGCACGCACGGAGATCTCGAGGACGTCGTTGAAGCGCGCGGGTGCCGTCCACTCGATGAGCTGGCGCACGACCTGGATCTCGAGCGAGCCGTCGAACGGGTCCCGTCCGGGAAAGGATGCGCGCAGGAACTCGGTGACGGCAAGATCGACATAGTCGCCGTAGCGTGCGTTGAACACGACGTGCTGAGCATCGCAGTCCTGGTAGCGCACGCGCGTGTAGTAGCGGAACGGCGGTGTCATTCGCTTTCCCTGCGGAAGATGTGGAGGGTATCGGGACCGGCCATGCGGCGGGCGACGCAAACGAGCCCATGAGGGGCGAAATGCTGCTCGAGATCGGGCCCGGCCACGGGAATGGTGCGGCCCGGATTCTTCGACGGACTGACGGCAGCAATCGCTTCGTCGACAAGGCCGGCTGACAGGAAGGCGGCCCACATTCCGGGCCCGCCCTCGACGAGCAGGCGCGTGACGCCGTTCTTCGCGAGGCGCGCGAGGAGCGCCGCGAGCGCGATCCGACCGTTGCCCTCGGTATGGCGGTCGAACGTCATGTGGGCGCGGTGGGCGGCGTGAGGCGATGCTGCAAAGCGCGCCTCATCGGCGTGGGTCGCGAGCCAGACCTGCGGGTAGCGGGCGCCGGGCGGGCTGCCGGCGGCAGAAAAGACCTTGGCCGTCGGCGGTGTGCGGAGCGCGCTGTCGAGGATGATGCGCCGTGGCGAGCGGGTCGCGAGTCCCGGCAGGCGGCAGGTCAGCGCCGGATCATCGGCGAGGACTGTGCCGGCACCAACAAGGATCGCATCTGCCTCGGCGCGGAGCAGGTGGGCATAGGCGCGGGCCTCTGGGCTCGTCACCCACACGGGGCCACCGTCACCTGGCGCGACGCCGTGGCCGGCATCGAGCGCCATCTTGAGCTGGACGAACGGGCGCTGCGCCGTTTGCGTGAGAATGTGTCCGAGGGTGACGAGCCGCGCCTCCTCGGCGCGCACACCGATCTCGACTTTGATGCCGGCATCGCTCAGTTGCGCAAACCCGCGGCCCGAGACGATCGGATTGGGATCGGGAATGGCACAGACGACACGCTTGAGGCCGGCGGCGACCATCGCATCGGCGCAGGTGGGCAGGCGGCCGGTGTGTGCACACGGCTCGAGCGTCAGGTACATGGTGCGGCCGCGGGCGCGCTCGCCGGCACGCCGCAGCGCCTCCTTCTCGGCGTGCGGCCGCCCGCCCGGCTGCGTCCAGCCGCGCGCGATCACCTCGCCCGTCGCCTCATCGACGACGACCGCGCCGACGGACGGGTTGGGCGCGGTCGCGCCGAGCCCCCGCCGTGCCATGCGCAAGGCGATGTCCATCATGTGTCGGTCGAACTCGGCGGATGGGGTCGGCATCAGCTCACTGCTTGTAGTCCGCGCCGGCCTTTGCCGCCGGCGGCGGGGCCGTCGCGCCATCGTTGAGCCCGGCCGGCTGGCCCGCGATCTCACCGAGCACCTCGTGGAAGTCCGCGGCCTCGCGGAAGTCCCGATAGACCGAGGCAAAGCGCACATAGGCCACGGGGTCGAGGGCACGCAAGCCTTCCATGACGAGTTCCCCAATAGCCGAGGAGCTCACCTCGCTCTCCCCCATGCTCTCGAGCTGGCGCACGATGCCGGTCAGCATCCGCTCGATGCGCTCGGCGGCCACCGGCCGCTTCCTCACGGCGAGCTCAACCGAGCGGGCGAGCTTCTCACGGTCGAACGCCACGCGGCGGCCTGAACGCTTGACGACGATGAGCTCGCGGAGCTGGACGCGCTCGAAGGTCGTGAACCGCCCGCCGCAGTCGGGGCAGATGCGGCGCCGGCGGATGGCGGCGCCTTCCTCGGTCGGCCGGCTGTCCTTGACCTGGCTGTTCTCGCTCGCGCAGTAGGGGCAGCGCATCGTGAGCCTCCATACCCGGCAGCGCCGAGCGTACTGGCGCGGCTGCCCGACCGTTCCGATGGCCGGGCGCCTCGCTCAGTCGTAGATCGGGAAACGGTTGCAGAGCGCCATCGCCTGCTGGCGCACGCGCGCCTCGACCGCGGCATTGCCGTCTTCGCCGTTGGCCGCAAGCCCGTCGAGCACCTCGGCGATCATCGTGGCGATCTGGCGGAACTCACTCGCGCCGAAGCCGCGCGTCGTGCCTGCCGGCGAGCCGAGCCGGATGCCCGAGGTGACGGTCGGCTTCTCGGGGTCGAACGGCACGCCGTTCTTGTTGCACGTGATGTGGGCCCGGCCGAGCGCCTTCTCGGCCTTGTCGCCGGTCAGTTTCTTGGGGCGCAGATCGACGAGGATAAGATGGGTGTCGGTGCCGCCCGAGACCAGATCGTAGCCAGCGTGTTGCAGGACCTCGCCCATGGTCTGGCAGTTCTCGACGACCGCGGCGGCATAGGCGCGGAATTCGGGCCTCAGCGCCTCGCCAAAGGACGCCGCCTTGGCGGCGATGACGTGCATGAGCGGCCCGCCCTGCATGCCGGGGAAGACGGCCGAATTGACCTTCTTGGCGATCTCCTCGTCGTTCGTCAGCACCATGCCGCCGCGAGGCCCGCGGAGTGTCTTGTGCGTCGTCGTCGTGACGACGTGGGCGTGCGGCAGTGGGCTTTCATGCGCGCCGCCGGCGACGAGACCGGCGAAGTGCGCCATGTCGACCATCAGGAACGCGCCCACCTCGTCGGCGATGCGGCGGAAGCCCGCGAAGTCGATGGCGCGCGGATAGGCCGAGCCGCCGGCAATGATGATGCGCGGCTTGTGCGCGCGGGCCAAGCGGGCGACTTCTTCCATGTCAATGCGCTGGTCCTGGCGCCGGACGCCGTAGGAGACCGCGTTGAACCACTTGCCCGACTGATTGACGGGCGAGCCGTGCGTCAGATGTCCGCCGGCTGCGAGCGACAGCCCCAGAATGGTATCTCCCGGCTTGGCGAGCGCCATGAACGCAGCCTGGTTGGCCTGGCTCCCCGAGTGCGGCTGGACATTGGCGAATCCGCAGTTGAACAGCTTCTTGGCGCGCTCGATAGCGAGCGTCTCCACTTCGTCGACGAACTGGCAGCCGCCATAGTAGCGCCGGCCTGGGTAGCCCTCGGCATACTTGTTCGTGAGGACGGAGCCCGCGGCCTCGAGAACCGCACGCGAGACGATGTTCTCGGAGGCGATCAGCTCGATTTCGGTCTGCTGGCGGACGAGCTCACGGCCGACCGAACCGAACACCTCGGGGTCGCTGTCGGCAAGGGACTGCGCGAAGAAGAGGTTCTGCGCTTCGCGTGCGCGCGCGGCGGTCGGCATGGTCGAATCCCGGAGCGTTGGAGACTAACCTTCGATGTTGCGGGGCCCTCTTAGCAGCGTTTCCAGGCCACGCCAATGGCTTGGGCGCTGTTGCTCCCGGTGCGGTCGGACTGTGGGGCGCCCCCTCCCCAGGCACATAGCCGCACGGAGGCCGCGCGCGCGGGTTCCGGTTGCCCGCCGCGCCCCGAGCCCCTAATCTGCCGCGGTTTTTTGCCCCGACCTGAGAGGCTTCATGAAGTTCACGGGAAGCAAGTCCTACGTCGCGACCGACGATCTCAAGGTTGCGGTAAACGCGTCGATTACGCTCGAGCGCCCGCTCCTCATCAAGGGGGAGCCGGGGACCGGCAAGACGGTGCTCGCCCAGGAGGTCGCCAAGGCGCTCGGCGCGCCGCTCATCGAGTGGCACATCAAGTCGACGATCAAGGCCCAGCAGGGGCTCTACGAATACGACGCCGTCTCGCGGCTGCGCGACAGCCAGCTCGGTGACGAGCGGGTCAAGGACATCTCGAACTACATCAAGCGCGGCAAGCTCTGGGAGGCGTTCACGAGCGACGTGCGCCCGGTGCTGTTGATCGACGAGATCGACAAGGCGGATATCGAGTTCCCGAACGACCTCCTCCAGGAGCTCGACCGCATGGAGTTCTACGTCTACGAGACGGGCGAGACGATCAAAGCGAAGAAGCGCCCGATCGTCATGATCACGTCGAACAACGAGAAGGAGCTGCCGGATGCCTTCCTGCGCCGCTGCTTCTTCCACTACATCAAGTTTCCTGACCCTGAGACCATGAGGGCGATCGTCGAGGTTCACTTTCCGAACCTCAAGGGGCGGCTCGTCTCGGAGGCGCTCAAGATCTTCTACGACATGCGCGAGGTGCCGGGCCTCAAGAAGAAGCCGTCCACCTCGGAGCTCCTCGACTGGATCAAGCTGCTGCTCAACGAGGACATCGGCCCCGAGACGCTGCGCGAGACCGATCCGAGGAAGCTGATCCCGCCGCTCCACGGGGCCCTGCTCAAGAACGAGCAGGACGTGCACCTGTTTGAACGCCTCGCTTTCATGGCGCGGCGCAAAGAAAGCCAGAACTAGTGTGGTGATTCCGACGTCTGTCACCACTTCGCGGTAGGTGTCGGAGGCGGACTTCGGAATCTGAACCACACGAGAAGCATGGGCTTGCTCGTGTTCTTTCGATCGCGAAGTTCATTCGAGAGCCGGCTGCAGATGGTGACGAACTTCGCGATCGGGACACTAGCCCGTGCTGGCCAGGATTAGTCGGCAGCCTTCCGGCACGCTATAAGCAACGGACGCGGGCGCTGGCGCCCCACGATGGACCATTGGCAGGCGGCTGATGACGGCAGCAGGACAGGCGGCACCTCTGACGGCGGGGCGCGCGGGCGCGCTCAGCGGCACCGTGCGCGTGCCGGGTGACAAGTCGATCTCGCACCGCGCGCTCATACTGGGCGCGCTGGCGACTGGCGTGACGCGTATTCGTGGTCTGCTCGAGGCCGAGGATGTGCTCAATACCGCGCGCGCAGTGACCGCGCTCGGTGCACCGGCGAGGAAGAAGGGCCCAATCTGGGAGGTCACCGGGCGTGGCGTGGGCGGGCTCACGCAGCCGGCGGAGCCGCTCGATTTCGGTAATTCGGGGACCGGCACGCGCCTCATGCTCGGGGTGATCGCGGGCCATCCGATCGAGGTCAAGCTCATCGGCGACGCCTCGCTCTCGCGGCGGCCTATGGGACGAGTGCTGAACCCCTTACGCCAGATGGGCCTCGAGGTCGTCGGTGACAGGGAGACGCTGCCGTTGATCGTGCGCGGCACGGACCAGCTTGTGCCTATCGAGTATGAGCTGCCGGTGCCGAGCGCACAGGTGAAAAGCGCGATCCTGCTCGCCGGCCTCCATGCCGCCGGAGAGACGACGGTCATCGAGAAAGAGGCGACGCGCGACCACACCGAGCGGATGCTGCGCTATTTCGGTGCCGAGGTGCGGACAGAGAAGAGCGCGGGCGGCACGCGCATCACCGTCAAGGGGGATGCCGAGCTTGAGGGGCGGGCCGTCACCGTGCCGGGCGACCCTTCCTCGGCGGCCTTCCTCGTGGCGGCGGCCGTCCTGGTACCGGACTCGGACGTAACCGTCGAAGGGATCCTGTTCAACCCGACGCGCACGGGCTTCTACCAGACGCTCCAGGAAATGGGCGCGGATATCACGCTGCTCAACATGCGCGAGGAAGGTGGCGAGCCGATCGCCGATGTCCGGGCGCGGGGCGGTGCGCACCTCAAGGGCGTCCGGGTGCCGCCGGGGCGCGCGCCGTCGATGATCGATGAGTATCCGGTGCTGGCGGCGGTGGCGGCCTGCGCCGAGGGCGTGACGCGCATGGAGGGGCTTTCGGAGCTCAAGGTCAAGGAAAGTGACCGACTTGCCGCGACCGCGGCCGGTCTTATCGCCAGTGGTGTCGAGGCCAAGGTGGAGGGCGATACCCTGATCGTCACCGGCAGCGCGCGTGTGCCGGGGGGCGGCACGGTCGCCACGCACCTCGACCACCGCATTGCCATGGCTTTCCTGACCCTCGGGCTGGCGAGCGAGAAACCGGTGACGGTGGACGACAGCCGCATGATCGCGACGAGCTTCCCGGAGTTCCGCGGGCTCATGGAGCAGCTTGGCGCGTGCTACGGCGTGGGCGCCGATGCAGGCTGACGAGGCACGGATGGGGCGGGGGCCATGATCATCGCCATCGACGGCCCGGCGGCGTC
>JBKBPL010000035.1:0-43740 GCA_046293075.1 Hyphomicrobiaceae bacterium
GAAGCCGGCCGCAGCGATGCCCGTCTCGGCAGCGATTGCTGGCAGCTCGGCAATGGCGAGGTCAAAGGCGGGGTAGGCAAAGCCGTTCGCCGCGTCGACCATGAGCGCCGCGGTGCGTGTACGCATCAGTTTGGGCGCCGCCTGTCCGTCCACCTTGCCGACGCGGGCCTGTGCTGCGTAGCTCGGCACGCGCGAGAGGCCATGGCCTTTCTGCCCGTCGATTTCCGCCTGGGTGAGCGCGCGCGCGACGGAGGCGGCATTGGCCGGGCTCGTATTCGAGGCTTCGAGGGCCCGTGCGATCAAGGCTTCGAGGTCTGCTGGGTGGATGGAGGTCGTGCTCACGAGCTGTTTCCCGGTCAGGTGAATTCCAACAGGCGGCGCATCTCCGAGAACATCTCGCGTCTGAGCTCCATGCCGATGCCGGGCGTCGCGTGTGGCTTCGTGTGGCCTTCGACGACCGGAATATCATCGGCGAAGCCGCCATATGGCTTGAAGACGCCGGGATAGCTCTCCGTACCGCCAAGCTGGAGACCTGCGGCCATATTGAGCCCGAGCTGATGCCCGCCGTGTGGCACGCAGCGGCGTCGCGACCAGCCGGCGCGCTCGGCCATGTCGAGAATACGCAGCGTTTCCGTGAGGCCATAGCAGAGCGAAGGATCGGGCTGCAGCCAGTCGACGTGCGGGCGCATCCCGCCGTGGCGGATGAGATTGCGGAAGTCCTGCACCGAGAAAAGGTTCTCGCCCGTCGCGATCGGCAGGCACGTTGCGTCGCACAATACGGCGTGCGCCCGGTAGTCGAGCGGGTCGACGGGCTCCTCGAACCAGCAGAGGCCGTACCGCTCCATGGCGCGCGCATAGGCGAGCGCGGTCTCGAGATCGAAACGGCCGTTGGCGTCAACGGCGAGGTTCTGCCCGTCGCCGGCAACCTCCAGCGCCCACTCGATGCGCCGCAAATCCTCGTCGAGCGGGGCGCCGCCGATCTTCATCTTCATGAGCCGGTAGCCGAGGTCGCGACACTGGCGCATCTCGTCCTGCAGGCCCTGCTGCTCCTTGCCCGGGTAGTAGTAGCCGCCGCCCGAGTAGACGAGTACGCGCTCATCGGACTTGCCGCCGTTGTAGCGCTCGGAAAGGAGCTTCCAGAGGGGCTTTTCAAGGATCTTTGCCGTCGCGTCCCACACCGCCATGTCGATGGCACCGGCAGCGAAGGCGCGGTCGCCGTGGCCGCCAGGCTTCTCGTTGCTCAACATGGCGGCCCAGATGGCGTGCGGATCGAGTGTGCCGGCCTTGGCATCGATCAGCTTCGCCGGATCGGCTTCGAGGATGCGTGGCGCCAGGCGCTCGCGGATGATGCCGGACTGCGCATAGCGCCCGTTCGAGCAGAAGCCGTAGCCGATCACCGGCTTGCCGTCACGCATGGCGTCCGTCTCCACGGCGACGACGCTGATCGTCATCCTGTCAAAAGAGATAACGGCATTGCGCATGGGCGAGGGGATCTTCGCGACGGCGTCGCGGATGCGGGTGATCTTCATGGCATCGTGGTCCGTACCTCGGCTCGGTTCAGATCGACAACATAGCGAAGGTGCGGTTCCAGACCAAAGTGCGCATTGACGAAGGTCTCGACAAACCGGCCGCCATTCTTCGCGATAACGCGCTGGGAGGCGAGATTGTCTGGATCGGTGCTGATCTCGATCCGACGAAGCCCGATGCGCGCGGCCTCAGCCAGCATCGTCCGTAGAGCCTTGGTGGCATGGCCGCGCCCCCGCTTCCAGGGCACGACGGCATAGCCGATGTGCCCCAGTACATGCGGCGGCAGGGTGTCCGTTCCCTCCTGCCAGCGGAGCGAGATGGTGCCGCAGAAGTCTTCGTCCCACATCCAGCGCAACATGAACGGCAGCTTCGGAACGGCCGTGCCATCGGGCAGCGCAACCGTGCCGCCCTGCAGCAAGAGCCCGGCGACAAAGGCGACAGGGTTCTCGCGGATGGCGGCAAGCTGCTCCGCCGAAACATTCATGACCTTGTTCGGCGACCAGCCTGTCTCCAGCGCCGCGGCGTAGGAAGGCAGATATTCCAGCGATGGTACGACGAGTTGCATGGATGTTGCCTCAGAGTGCAAAGCAAAGCGCTCAACCCGGGCGCCGGGTTGAGCGCTTCACGTTCGCGTCTTGCCCGGCGCGTCAGGCGCTGCGGTACAGCTTCGTCATGACGAACTCGCGATGGCCAAGGGCCTCCGCCGCCGTCATGCGCCCGTTCGACGTGCGCACGATCATGTCGATCAGCGCGTCGCCGGCCGTGTCGAGCGTCATTTCCCGGCGCAGGATTCCGGTCACGTCGAGGTCGATGTGCTCGCCCATCGTGCGGAGCGTCTTCGGGTTCGCGGAGATCTTGATCACCGGCAGGATCGGATTGCCGATGATGTTGCCCTGGCCGGTCGGGAACGTGTGGACGACGTATCCGCCCGCCGCCATCAGCGTCACACACTCGGCCGCCGCCGAGGACGTATCCATGTAGTAGAGGCCGGGGCCCTTGGCCGGGGTCTCGGCGGGCTTGAGCACGTCGATGAACTTGCACGTGCGGCCGATCTTCTCGAGATTGCCGAGTGCCTTCTCCTCGATGGACGAAAGACCTCCGGCGATGTTGCCCTTGGTCGGCTGGCTCTCGGAGAGATCGTCGACCTTGTGCGCCTCGATGACCTCGTCCTGGTAGGCCTTGAAGGTCTTCATCCACTTCTCGCCGATCTCGGGCGTCGCGGCACGCTTCACGCAAATGTGCTCGGCGCCCGTGATCTCGCTCGTCTCGCCGAACACCCCGTAGATGCCCTTCGGAATGAGCTTGTCGTACATGTTCCCGACCGTCGGGCATGAGCCGAGGCCCGTGGTCGTGTCGCTCTCGCCGCACTTCGTCGAGACCCAGAGATCCGAGATGTCGCACTCCTCACGCTTCAGCTCGGAGGCCCACTGCACGAACTCCTTGGCCTTGTAGGAGGCCTTGGCGATGGTCGCGATGTCGCCGTGCCCCTCGATGCCGAAGCCGATGACCGGCTTGCCGGTGCTGGCAATGCCCTTGACGACGCGGTCGGTCCATCCATCCTCGATGCCAATCACGACAACGGCGGCGACGTTGGGGTTCGAGCCGGTGCCGATCAGTGTGCGGAAGTGCAGCTCGAGGTCTTCACCGAACTGAAGGCGCCCGTAATGATGCGGCAGCGCGATCGTGCCCTTGATGTTGTTGGCGACCGCTTCGCAGGCCGCATTCGATAGGTCATCGAGCGGCAGGATCACGACGTGGTTGCGCACGCCGACGCGGCCGTTCTCACGGCGCCAACCCCAGAAGGAGAGGTTCGAGCTGCCGGCAGATGACTTACCTTTCTTCGTTGCCATGTGGCGTGTCTCCTACCAGCGCTTGGTCCGGTGATTATGGACGTGGACGTGCTCGCCCTGCTTGGCATTGCCGGTCATGCGGCCGACGTCCTCGCCGTACTTGATGACCGTATCGCCCGCCTTCAGGTCCTTGAGTGCGATCTTGTGGCCGATCGGGATGTCATGCTTGGCGGTGACGTGGATCGTGGTGTCGTTCTCGGTGATGACACCGAGCATCTCGGTTCCCGCCTTGAGGCCCTCGACGACGACGACGCCGACGTTGTCCTTGGGGCTGTGGACCAGGAACTGCGGAATATTGGATTTGGACACGGGCCCTTTCTCCCTGTGTGACGTGCGGCAGACTCTCCGCACATGACGCGTCCGGCGAAGTCTTATATAAGACTTCGCGGGGTGAGAATGACCTAGCCGGGATCAGGGTCATGCGCAAGCGTCGTGTCGCGCCGGACGGATATGCAGGCCCGCTCTATGCGCAGGTCAAGGCCATCGTCCTTGCCCGGATCACGGGCGGCGACTGGCCGCCGGGAACGGCGCTGCCGGCCGAGACTGAGCTGGCGCGGGAGCTGGGCGTCAGCCAGGGGACCGTGCGCAAGGCGCTCGATGCGCTCACGACGGAGCAGGTCGTCGTGCGCCGCCAGGGGAGCGGCACCTATGTTGCGGAGCACACCCCCGCGCACATGCTGTTCCGCTTCTTCAATATTTATGATGAGAGCGGCGCTCAGGTGCTCCCGGACAGCCAGCCCGCCAAGGTGACGACGGGCGAGGCGAGCAGCGCGGAGCGCCGGAAGCTGGACCTGCCCGAAGGCGCGACGGTGATCCGCATCTCGCGTATCCGCACGCGCGCTGGCCGTGCCTTCATGGACGACCGCATCGTGCTGCCGGAGGCTCTCTTTCCGGGCCTGGCGCAGGAGGCCGAGATCCCCAACACGCTCTATGACCTCTTCCAGAAGCGCTATGGCATTCACGTCGCCCATACCGAGGAGCAGGTGACGGCCGTAGCGGCGACGCGGCGGCTCGCCGAGCGGCTCGGCATCAAACCCGGAACGCCGCTGCTGGCGATTGACCGCACGACCTATGATCTGAGCGGGCGGCGCATCGAATGGCGCCTGAGCCATGCTCATCTGGACCGCGCTCACTATTTCGCGCGCCTCTAGGGCCGCCACGCATAGCCATACGCCGCCATGCGACTGGCCAAAGCGAAAAAGCCGCGATATGCCGGGCGCACCAAGTTTACGTGAGCGCTCGAGCGCCAACAGCGGACCGGACAGGACGACGCCATGGCAGCACACCCCGTCTATGAGACCATCAAGCTGGAGATCGGGTCCGACAAGGTCGGCGTCATCACGCTGAACCGCCCCGAGGCGCTCAACGCGATGAATACGCAGATGATGCGGGAGCTGCGGGATTGCTTCATGCAGTTCTATATCGACCCGAACCAGGCGGCCTGCCTCGTCATTACCGGCACCGGCGATCGCGGCTTCTGCACCGGCGCCGATCTCAAAGAACGCAAGGGCATGACCGACGAGACATGGCGCCAGCAGCACGCCATCGTCGAGCAGATGGTGCGCGCCATTCTCGACTGCCCCGTGCCGGTCATCGCGGCCGTCAACGGCCATGCCTATGCGGGCGGCATGGAGATCGCACTCGCCTGTGACTTCGTCTATGCCGCCGAGCACGCCCGTTTCGCGCTGACCGAGGTCACGCTCGGCATCATGCCGGGCGCGGCAGGCACCCAGAACCTGCCGCGCGCTGTTGGCGTCCGACGTGCCAAGGAGATCATTCTCACGGGCTCCCCGTTCACCGCGAGCGACGGCCTTGCCTGGGGCATGATCAACAAGGTCGTGCCGGGCCCGCAGCTCATGAATGACGTGCTGGCCGTGGCGCGCCGGATCGCCGCCAACGCCCCCGTCAGCGTGCGCCAGGCCAAGAAGTCCATGGACCGGGCCAGCGACCTCGGCCGCGCGGATGGCTATGCCTTCGAGATCGAGGCGTACAACCGCACTGTTGTCACCGCGGACCGGCAGGAAGGCATCAATGCCTTCAACGAGAAGCGCAAGCCGGTCTACAAGGGCCAGTAGGACGCAAGGAGGCGCGCCATGAGTGTGGATGTTATCGTACGCGAGGTCGGTCTCAGGGACGGCCTCCAGCTCGTGAAGTCCTTCGTGCCGACCGAGACCAAGATCGCCTGGCTCAAGGCGGTCGCGGTCGCCGGCGTGCCCGAGGTCGAGGTGACGAACTTCGTCCCCGCCAAGGTCATCCCGCAGTTCGCCGATGCCGCGGACGTGGCGCGCGCCGCACTTGGTATTGCCGGCCCGCGCATGTGCGCCCTCGCGCCCAACCGCAAGGGCGCGGAGAACATGCTTGCCGCCGGCATCCGCAAGATAAATTTCGTGCTGTCGGTCTCCGAAGGCCACAACCTTGCCAATGTGCGCAAGACGCCCGACCAGTCATTCACCGAGTTCGAGAGCGTCGCGGCACTCAGGAAGGAGAGGCCAGAGTACAAGGACGCGACGATCCAGGGCTGCCTCGCAACGTCCTTCGGCTGCACGATCGAAGGCCGTGTCGATCCCAGGCGTGTGCTGAGCTTTGTGGAGCGGTACCTTTCGCTCGGTGCCGACGAGATCACGCTCGCCGATACGGTCGGCTATGCCGGTCCCGGCGAGGTCAAGAGCCTTTTCCATGATACCGTGCAGCTCGCCGCGGGCAAGCCTGTGTACTGCCACTTCCACGACACGCGCGGCCTTGGTCTCGCCAATGCCTATGCAGCGCTTGAAGCCGGCGTCACCGGCTTCGATGCTTCGACGGGGGGGCTCGGCGGCTGCCCGTTTGCGCCCGGTGCCTCCGGCAATATCGTGATGGAGGACCTGGTCTTCCTGCTCGAGAAGCAGGGGCTCAGGACCGGCGTCGATCTCGAGCTCTATCGGGAGGCGCGCCGCATCGCCGAGACGGCGCTGCCCGACGAGAAGTTCTACGGCACCATCCTGCGTGCCGGCCTGCCCAAGGGCTTCAATCCGCCGACGCGCCGCATGGCCGCGGAATAACCAGGGACGCACGGTTCGATGACGAGTTCTGACGAGCTGATGATGCCGATCGACCCGCAGTGGTCGGAGATCCGCGAGGGGGTCCGTGCCATCTGCGCGCGCTTTCCGAATGACTACTGGATGAAGCTCGACGCCGCGTCGGAGTATCCGACCGGGTTCGTCCAGGCGCTGACAGATGGCGGCTATCTCGGCTGTCTCATTCCGGAGGCGTACGGCGGCTCGGGGCTGCCGCTGTCGGCGGGCTGTGCGGTGCTTGAGACCATACACGAGATGGGCTGCAATGCGGCGGCGTGCCATGCGCAGATGTACACAATGGGCACTGTGCTCAAGCACGGATCGGAGGAGCAGAAGCGCAAGTATCTCCCCGATATCGCTTCCGGCAAGCTGCGCCTTCAGGCCTTCGGGGTTACCGAGCCGACGACCGGCTCGGATACGACCCAGCTCAAGACGCGCGCGGAGAAGCGCGGCAACAAGTACATCGTGAATGGCCAGAAGGTGTGGACGAGCCGCGTGCTGCACTCCGACCTCATGCTGCTGCTCGCGCGCACGACGCCGGTCGACCAGGTGAAGCGGCGCACGGACGGCCTCTCCGTGTTCCTTGTCGATTTGCGCGAGGCCAAGGGCCGCGGTGTCGAGATCAAGAAGATCGACGCCATGATCAATCACAACACCTGCGAGGTCTTTTTCGACAACCTGGAGGTGCCGCCGGACGCGCTGATCGGCGAGGAGGGCCAAGGCTTCCGCTACATACTCTCCAGCATGAATTCCGAACGCCTTCTCATTTCCGCCGAGTGCCTCGGCGATGCGAAGTACTTCATCCGCCGCGCGACCGAGTACGCGAACGAGCGCGTCGTCTTCGGGAGCCCGATCGGCAAGAACCAGGGCGTGCAGTTCCCCATCGCGCGCGCCTACGCCGAGCTGATGGCTGCCGAGCTTGTCGTGCGCCGGGGCGCGGCTCTTTTTGAAGCCGGCCGCGATTGCGGTGCGGAGGCCAACATCGGCAAGATGCTGGCAGCGGATGCGGCGTGGAAGGCTGCCGAGGCGTGTCTGCAGACCTTCGGTGGCTTCGGCTATGCGCGCGAGTACGGAATCGAGCGCAAGTGGCGCGAGGCGCGCCTCTATCAGACGGCGCCGATCTCGACCAACATGGTGCTCGCCTTCATCGGGCAGAATGTGCTGGGGATGCCACGAAGCTACTGAGACCAGAGGGACGGAAACACCCAATGAAAATTGCGATCATCGGCGTCGGCGCCATGGGCTCGGTCTATGCCGCACTCTTGGCCGACCAGGGCAAGCACGACGTCTGGGCCATCGATACGTGGAAAGAGCACGTCGAGGCCATGCGCTCAAAGGGCCTGCGCGTCGAGGGCGCCTCCGGCGACCGCACTGTGAAGATCAATGCGACGACCGATGCCTCCGAGGTCAAGGATGCGGATCTCGTCATCATTGCGACCAAGTACGATGGCGTCGGCGCGGCGGCCAAGGCCGCCCTTTCGGTTGGCAAGCCCGATGCGCCGATCCTCGCCATCCAGAACGGCCTCGGCAGCGCCGACATCGTCGCCGACGTGGTCGGCTCAAAGCGCATCATGCTCGGCGTGGTCGGTGGTTTCGGGGCCTCGATGAAAGGGCCCGGCCATGCCCATCACAATGGCATGGAGTTCCTGCGCCTCGGCGAGATGGACGGTGGCATGACGCCGCGTCTCGAGAAGGTCGCAGAGGCTTGGCGCGCCGGCGGCTTCAAGGTTCTGACCTTCGACGACATCCACAAGATGGTGTGGGAGAAGCTCATCTGCAACTGCACATACTCGGGGCCGTGCGCGCTGACCGGCCTCCGCGTCGGCGAGGTGCAAGCGAATCCTAGCGCATGGAGCATCGCCGCGGCCTGTGCGCATGAGGCCTATCAAGTGGCGCGCGCCAAGGGTATTGCGCTCGATTTTGATGATCCCGTGCGCTACGTGCGCGAGTTCGGTCAGAAGATCCCCGGCGCGCGGCCGTCCATGCTGCTCGACCACCTCGCTGCACGGCGCGCCGAAGTCGACAACATCAACGGTGCGATTCCGCGCGAAGGCGCGAAGGTCGGGGTCGCGACGCCGGTCAACTCAGTCGTGGTCGCGCTGCTCAAGGCCAAAGAGGCCAGCTTCAAGTGACGGCTGCGGCGCGCAGCGCATTGGGGACGAGATGGCGGTCAGCCGGCAGACATCATTCGAGATTGACGGAAGGCCGGAGGATCTGCTCGAGCCCACGGTACGCGCACTCGCCGACATGCGCTGCTATCGCTTCCGGCGCGAGGGCATGGAGGTGAGCGCGCGCACGCAGTTCAGCTTGCGCAGCATTGGCGAGGTTATCACCGTGCGCTTGAGCGGCGCGGATGATGGCCGGACGCGCGTCGACGTTTCGAGCCGCAGCGTGCTCGGCACGGTCATCTTCGACTGGGGGAAGAACAGCTACAACCTGAGGCGTTTCGAGGCGGCTTTTCGAGCCAGAGTGGCGCAGCAAGCAAAGGTGGGATGACCATGGCCGAAGTGACGTGCAACGGACGCAGCTACCGACTACCGAACCGGCCGACCGTTGTGGTCTGCCTCGACGGCTCGGAGCCGGGCTATATCGAGGCGGCCATCGAGGCAGGGCTTGCGCCGACCTTTGCCCGCTTCATGCGCGAAGGACTGCACACGCACGCCGAGAGCGTGATCCCGAGCTTCACCAATCCCAACAACATCTCCATCATCACCGGGCGTCCGCCTGCGGTCCACGGTATCTGCGGCAACTTCTTCTATGACCCTGCATCCGGCACAGAGGTCATGATGAACGACCCCGTTTTCCTGCGCGCGCCGACCATCCTCGCTGCGTTCCACGATGCGGGCGCCAAGGTCGCCATGGTGACTGCGAAGGACAAACTGCGCCTTCTGCTCTCGAACGGGCTCGACTATGCAAGCGGCCGTGCGATTGCGTTCTCCTCTGAGCGGGCCGATCAAGCGACGCGCGCCGCAAACGGCATCGACGGTGTGCTCGAATTGGTCGGCAAGCCTGTGCCCGAAGTCTATTCGGCCGACCTTTCGGAATTCGTCTTCGCGGCGGGCGTCAAGCTCGTCGAGCGTTTCCGCCCTGATGTTATGTATCTCTCGACGACCGACTACATCCAGCACAAGGCCGGCCCCGGCACGCCGGTTGCCAACTCCTTCTACGGCATGATCGACGGCTATCTCGCAGCGCTGGACCGCCTGGGCTGCACGATTCTCGCCACGGCCGACCACGGCATGAATGACAAGCACACCGCCGACGGCGCCCCGGACGTGATCTACCTGCAAACCCTGTTCGACACGTGGCTTGGTGCGGGAGTCGCTCGCGTCATCCTGCCGATCACCGACCCCTACGTTGCCCACCACGGCGCGCTCGGCGGCTTCGCGACGGTGCATGTGCCGGAAGGCACGCCGGTACCCGATCTGCTCGCCCGGCTGTGGGAGATCGACGGCATCGAGATGGCCTGCACCCGCGACATTGCCTGTAAGCAGTTCGCCCTGCCGCCCGACCGCATCGGCGATATCGTGGTGATTTCCGAGAAGCACAAGGCACTCGGGACATCGTCCGAGCGGCACGATCTCTCGGGCCTCAGTGAGCCGCTGCGCTCCCATGGCGGCCTCGCGGAGCAACGCGTGCCCATGATCGCCAACCGCCGGCTCGCTGTGCCCGTACCCGTCCCGTTGCGCAACTTCGACGCCTTCGAGGTTGCTCTGAACAGACTGGCGTAGAGGGGGCACCAAAGATCGGCGGGCGCGGGCGCGGCGCGCCAGTCCGGACCGGCGGTCGAGACCCATCTGGCAGAATTCGCGATCTTGAGGCGTGTCGCGTCTGCGAAGTCGACGGAAAGCCCGCCGAAGCGGCGCTTCGCAGCCGCAAAGAGCGGCTCAGCGCGTCATGCCTCAGTCAGAGAGACAGAGAGCCAGCGGCGGGATCCGCACCGCTGGCTCTCGCACGCCGAGGATCACTCCGCGTATGTCTCAATCACTTATAGGGAACGTGCTCGGGCTCCCCGCCGAGCTTGAAGCTCAGCCGCGCCATGACAGTGTGCATGCCGTCCAGGTCGAGCCTGCCCGATACCGGCTTGGGCGGCGGCGGGCAATAGCCCTTCTTGGCAGTCAATACGATGGGGCCACCAACTGCCCAGAAGGGAAAGTCCGTGGCGCCGAGGTCGATGTAGTTGTACTCAACGCCAAAGCTCACGTTGTGGGCGAGCTTGCGCTCGAAGCCGACGCCGGCAGTCCAGCCATCGACGCGTGATCCGCTTGAGAAGGTCCCGGCGCCGCTTGTGATCCTGAGGTCCACGTCGGCAGAGGCGTAGCCGCCCTTCACGTAGAAGAGCAGATCGCGCCAAGTATGGCCAAGCCGGCCGGTGATCATGAGGATGTCGCTGACGCTGGCCTTCATGTCCGCCAAGCCAGTGATCTTCGTGCTGCCCTCCACATCGCCGCCCGTGAACGAGGCTTCGATGCCGACCACCCAGCGGTCGAACTGGCGCTGAACGCCGACATGCCCGCCGACGAGCCAGCCGTCGACGTCGATGTCCGCGCCAAGGCCCGTGTCAAACCGCGACCAGCCGTAGCCGGCATGAAGACCGAGATAGAGGCCGGACCAGTCGACAGATGTGCCTGGAGGCGCCTCGTTCGCGAGGCTGCCGGCGCTGGCCGGCGTCATGGCAGCGAGGCCGCCGAGGACCGAGGACACAACAAGCACAGAACGCAGGAACGTACGCACGCTACACCACTCCCCAACAGGTTATTCACACTTTATTAACAGATGCGCGGGCGCCAGTGTGTGCCTTGCTGCATCATGCGCGACTTGCCCGCAGTGTGTGCTCCTGGCGCAACGTGTGACCGGCCGACAGGTCGGGGAGAGGCCAAAGCGGCTCTGGCTGCAGCCGTGATCCGCGCAAGACGCGACAATCGCCCCAGCCGTGCCGGCCCGGCGGGCGTGAATGGCGTGCGATGTGCGAGCGTACGTCGCCGATGCCAACGCCGATCATGCTCGGACCAACGGGCCGGCATCCGCGCGGCAGCCAGCGCGCCGTTTCCTTCGATGCGCACGATCGCCCAGTCGGGATCGGCTTCGTTCTGATCGTGCTCGGCTTTTTCGCCGTCTCCGAGGTCTTCATCCAGGGCGAGTGGATGGTGACCGGCGTACGCAGGGCGCCCACGCTCTCCCTGGATTTCCCTTTGTTTGCCAGGTTCTGGCGTCTCAAGATCGCCGCCATGATCCCGTAGCTCGCGCTCGGGCTGCCGGGCGGTGCGCTGACGGCCGCCACGATGCTCGGCATCTTCCAGATCCAGGGCATGGAGCCGGGGCCGCTCATCTTCGCCGCCGGCAAAGAGTTGGTGCGGGCGCTGTTTGCCGGAATGGTCTTCGCCAATCTTGCCGTCTTCGGGCGCGGCTGGGTGCAGCCGAAGACGTCGTTCATCTGCTGGCAGCGCTGGTCCACGATCTCGCGCCGGGGATCCTGCTACTCGCGACGATCGGCGCGTCCGCGCTGCGCAGCCTCATCGCCGACGTCTGGCTCATGCTTGCCACCGATATCGACGGCTATTTCCTGCGACGATCGGGCTACTCAGGTGCCGGCATGGCGCTCGACCTTGTCCTCGGCGACATTGGCGGGGCCGCTTTCGTCACGACCCCGCAGCTCACCGAGCAGAGCCTCCGGGCTCTTATGCAGCGTCCTCTCTGCGCGGCTCTGATCGTCGCCGGGCTCGCAGCCGCGCTGTGGAACGTCTACCGGGAGATCGGCCGCTCGCGCACCCACGCGCTCGCCGACTGCAGGCGCGGCCAGCTCCGATAGGACCGGCGGGTGTTCTCGGAGCGCTCCGGGCCCCGCATGGCGGCGATCGGGCGATCCAAGAATGGAGGACCGAAACGTCGTGCCGCCTGAGAATGGACGGAGGCTAGGAAGGGAGTATAGTGAGAACAAAATGCCACCGTGAGCAGGTCATCGGATGACATGAGCAACCCGATGGAGGTTGCGATGGCGCGTGCTGACGAGATCCTCCGTATTACTGCGGAAATGGATACAGTCTCGTTCCTGCGATATCTGATCGCGGAACGATTCCCGCGCGCAACTGTGGCCACCTGCTCGCTCAGAGCGCGCAGCGTTGTTGTGCTGAAGATGATATCGGAGATCGCCCCGTCGACCCCGATCGTGTTCTGCCACATGCCAAACCTCTATCCGGAAAGCTTGGCGTATCGCGCTAAGCTCGTCAGCGATCTTGGTCTGCGCGACATCCGCGAACCCGGCGAGGACCACGGGGTCCTGCCCGGCGACTGCAATCACAGCGAAGGATTGTGGGCGGAGAATCCGGTCGACCACACGAGAGCGTACAGGACCGTCCACCTGAACCAGGCTCTTTCTGGTTTCGAGTGCTGGATCAGCGCCGTGTACCACGGCCCCTATCCTGACGTGCCGGGCCCGCGGGTTCGTGAGGAAGGCCGGCTGATCCGCATTGATCCGCTTGCATCCTGGACCCAAAGTCAGGTGCGCGATTTCATGCGGGAGCATGGATTGTCCTATCACCCGAGGGCGATATTGGATCGCTCGCAACTGCCTGAAGAAGAGCCTGGATCCGTCGTAACGTTCGCCTATTGAACCCGATCGCGGTCGCGGCCGTCCGATCTGCAATCAGCCGGGCTGGTTGCGGGGCGCGAGGCTGCGGCGCCCGTGCGAGTATGTCGGGCCTGTTCTCAGAGGTGGGGCAGAATGATCATCGCGCAAATCACGGATACGCATATCGATCCGGAAAATCCGAACGCCGCTGCCCGCATCCGCGATCTTGAGCGATGCGTGCGCGATATCAATCAGCTCGACCCCTTACCGGACGTTGTCATTCATACCGGGGACATCGTCCACAACGCCAGCCCAGCGAAGTACCGCGATGCGGTGCGCATCCTGTGCGCCCTCCGGCGTCCACTCCTGGTCGTGGTGGGGAACAGCGATGACCGGGGCGCGGTCCGCTCAAACTTTGCAGCCGGCCGCGACCTTCTGCCCGATACGCCCTTCGTGCAGTACAGCGTCGACGACTATCCAGTGCGCCTGGTCGCATTGGATACCCGCAGTGCGGCAAGCAACATGGGCGATTTCTGCGCCATGCGAGCGGACAGCCTCCGGGCCGCGCTCGCCGAGGACCGCACCAAGCCGACGGCGCTCATCATGCACCATCCGCCTTTCGAGGTCCGAGCCTCGAAATACCGATGGCAGTTCGAGTCACAGGATGCCATCGACCGTATGCGCCAGGCGCTTGAGGGGCAAAGCCATGTCGTCCGCGGCTTCTGCGGCCATTGCCACCGCGACGCCGCAGGCAAGCTCGGCACCGTCCTGGTCAGCAGCGCACCAAGTCTCGCCGTCGATCTACGGCTTGGTGAATTCCCCGCTGAGCTTCGGTCGGTGCCCGTCTATCAGATCCACAGGTTTGATGCACACACCGGCTTCATCAGCGAGCTACGCGCACCGCAATAGCGTCCACGGCGGGACCCGCCGGCCCGTGCCGCTCAGTCGATGATGTGATAGACGGGCGCCTTCTCCATTTGCCATTCGCCGGTGTGCCTGTCGTATTTCGACAAGGTGAAGCAGTGCCAGTTGGCGTCGTCCAACTTCATATGATCGCCGCGATAGTAGTACCCCGGCCACCGCGTTTCCTCGCGGAACAGCGTATGGTGGGTCACGGACTCCGAGGCGAGGAGCCGGTGGTGCAGCTCCCACGTCCGCTGAAGCTGGTGAAGGTCTTCGGCACCCATGTTCTTCATGTCTTCCTTCAGCATGCCCAGCAACTCAAGCCCGCGGTTGAGGAGCACGCCGTTCGTCATGTAGTTGGTGCTGATGCCGCCGACGTACTCGTCCATGATCTTCTCGAGACGCTGGAGACCATGGATCGGCAAGAGATAGCTTGGCGAGACGGTGCCCGCGACGATCTCGTTCCGGCCAACCCGGTAGTTCTCCAAAGGCTGGAAGATGACTTTCTCGAGATCCTGGTATTCCCGCTCGTCGACTTGCGGCTCGTTCCTTCCCATTTCCTTCACGTATTTCACGGCCGCCTTGCCGGCTATGCGGCCTTCCGTGAACGAGCCTGAAGAAAACTTGTGGGCGGTGCCGCCGATGGTGTCTCCGGCACCGAAGAGCCCTTCAACGGTCATCATGCGATTGTAGCCCCATTGGTATTCCGCAGGGGCGTAGTCCTCCGGCCCGCTTGCCCAGGCGCCGGAGCAGGTTGCGTGAGAGCCCATGACATAAGGCTCGGATGTGGTCAGCTCGGGATTGATGTGCTTGGGGTCGATGTTCTGCGACGCCCAGACGACCGCTTGCCCGATCGTCATCCCAAGAAAGTTCTCCCACCCGATGGTCTCCTTGTGGGGGTCCTGGAAGGCCTCCTTGGTGACCATTCGGATGGGGCCGCGTCCGGCCTTGAGCTCTTCGAGAATTGCGTGGTTCCTGAGACACGTCGGCACCGGGTGCCGGTCAATATAGTCGCCCACCAGCTCCTTGGTCTGTTGGTACCACTTGGACTCGTATTCCTCGCCGTAGCCGTTTTGTGTGTAGGTCTTGAGGTGGAGGAAGTAGGCGCCCACAGGCCCATAGCCGTCCTTGAACCGCGTGAGGACGATACGGTTCTCCATTTGTGTCATCTTGGCGCCGACCAGGATCGGCAAGGCGTAGGCTGATGCGCTGCTCCAAGGCGCATACCAGGTCCGCCCCATGCCCTCGCCCACGGCACGTGGCTTGAAGATATGGGAGGCCCCACCGGCGGCGACGATGACGGCTTTCCCGCGGAACACGTAGTAGTCCCCGGTTCGGACATTGAACCCGACGGCGCCAGCGACGCGGTTGGCCTTCTTCTGGTCCATCAGCAGATGGGTGACCATAATTCGATTGTAGACTTCGGTTGCGGCCTTGCGGGCGGCCTCGGCGACGATCGGCTTGTAGCTTTCGCCGTGGATCATGATCTGCCACTTGCCCTCCCGCTGGTACCGTCCGGTCTGCGGGTCGCGCATGATCGGGAGGCCCCACTCCTCGAACTTGTGCACTGTCGAGTCCACGTGCCGCGCGATGTCGTAGCCGAGATCCTCGCGCACCAGACCCATGAGGTCGTTGCGCGCGTATCGGACATGATCCTCAGGCTGGTTCTCGCCCCACTGCATGCCCATGTAGCAATTGATGGCGTAGAGACCCTGGGCGACGGCGCCGCTGCGCTCGATGTTGGCCTTCTCGACGCAGACGATCTTCAGATCGCGCCCCCAGTACCTCGACTCATACGTCGCCCCGCACCCGGCCATGCCTCCGCCAATGACGAGGATGTCCGCATCAACGAAGATCGTTTTCCTGCCTCCGAACAGCCCCATCAGACCACTCCCTGTTTCAGTTGATCGGGGCGCAGCGCGGGCAATCCCCCGGCAATCTTCAGTGCATCCGGCTCGTGCGCGAGTTCCTGTCGGTTCAGGTCCCCAGGGGTCGGCGGATCGTACTCAGCCGGTCCCTTGATCGATCCCCAGGGCGTTGTCCGGATCGGCGACACGAAATTCTTCTCGCGGCCATCGCGGAACTTGAGCCGCCACGAAATGGTGGCCTTTGCCTCCTCCCGAAGGACCCGGACGCTATGGCCCAGCGGCGCGAAATCAGCGTAGCCCCGGGCATCGATGGCATTCTGCGGGCAAGCCTTCACGCACGAATAGCATTCCCAGCACATATTCGGTTCGATGTTGTAGGCACGGCGATAGGTCTTATCGATGTGCATGATGTCGGACGGGCAGATATCGACGCAATGGCCGCAGCCATCGCAGCGGGTCATGTAAACGAATGTTGGCATGAGCTTTCGCCGTTCCCTGTATCGAAGAACAATGATCGGTCGATCAGTAGTGCCGGGGTTGTTCTCGCGCGCTTCCGAAGAGTTCGGGTTTGTCGGCAGGCCCCGGGAGGTTGCTCCTGTGGCCGGTGGCATTGGAGACCCGCTTCTCGAAGGCCGCCGCCGGCTTGAAGAACATGTGAGAGAACTTGGACCACGGCACCGATCCGAACAGCACGGTTGTGGCGATCAGGTACAGGCCGAGGAAAGCGGTGCTCCAGGAGCTGCCGACGGCCTGCAGGAAGGCCCAAATGAGGCCCGCCGTCACGCTGGCCAGAAGTGACAGAATGAACAGATCGGCACGCACGATGCGCAGCGGCGGATTGCCCTCGGCAGCAACATCGACGCGAATGAAGAACCAGAACCAGTATCCGCCGACGCAAACCATCAGGCCGCCAATCCACCACAGGAGCGGCAGGATCGCGGGCGTCGGCGTCGCGGGCGTCGGGTAGCTGAAGACCATGATGGCAGTGGCCAGGACGTAGGCCACGAACCCGTACATGGTCAGAAGGTGCGCGACGCGGCGACGCGCGTTGCAGAACTCCGAAGATGTCAGAACTTCCGAGAGGCCGGTTTGGACGGCGAGCGATACCAAGTCGCCGCTGCTGAGAGGCTGCGCCCCCTTGCTTCTGGATTTCCGCCAGTTCTCGAAGAAGTACTTGGCGCTGCCCTTGTGCGCGATGTCGACCAGAGTCCCGGCCACGACCAGGATGATCATGATGAAGACGTACGTCTGCATGACCCCGGGAGACACAAACGCGGAAAGCTCGGCAAATGGGTTTGTGGTGAGCATTCGTCTCCCCCCGGTGAATGGTTGTGGACTTTTGTTGGGACAGGAATTGATGGCGGCGGGACTTCCTCGTGAAGGTCAGACGCGCCTTGATGGGATTGGCCCCCGACCGTAGCGCCATACAAGCCACGCTTTTTCCGCTAGGGGCAGGGCGGATGACAGACTGAGAAGAAGCGACCGAGACGTTCGCATGCTCCCCTCCTCGCAACCCTCGACGTGGCCTGCTCGCCAAGGCCTGCCTCGCGAGCGCGTCTTACGGGCGGGAAATCATCTGAATTGTGTTCTAGGGTTCACGGACTGTCAATTGGACGCGGCTGATGATCCAGGGCTTGGGGATTGCGGCCTTCGCGCACGCGCAGGTGACGCCGTCGAACCTGTGGCGAATCAAGCTGTTCTGCGCAGTGGAAAATTGCGAGGTCAGCTCGACACGCTCGTGTCCCGATCGCGAAGTTCGTTCGAGAGCCCGCTGCAGATGGTGCCGAACTTCGCGATCGAACGGACACTCGCAAGCCTATGTTTCTCGTGTGGTTCAGATTCCGAAGTCCGCCTCCGGCACCTACCGCGAAGTGGTGGCGGACGTCGGAATCACCACACTAGCCCAGGCGATCGTAGTAGGCCTGCAGGACCTCCAAGACCTCCGGCCGGCTGAACTCGCGCGGAACGGCCTCGTGCCGGGCGAACATCTCGCGCAATCGGGTCCCCGAGATCGTCAGGCGATGCGACGCGTCGTGGGGGCACGTCTTGCCCGTCGCCATGCCGTGGCACTTGTGGCAGTAGAAGGTGACGTCGATCTTGAGCGGCTGAATTTCCATGCTCCCCGGCGGCAGCGTGTCGAAGATGTGCTGGGCGTCGAACGGGCCATAATAGTCGCCGACGCCGGCATGATCGCGCCCGACGATCAGGTGCGAGCATCCGAAGTTTTGCCGGAACACTGCGTGAAGCAAGGCTTCCCGCGGCCCAGCGTAACGCATCTCGATGGGATAGCCGGCCTGGACGACGGTGCCGGGAACGAAATAGTTGCGGACAAGGACGTCAATCGCCTCGACCCTGACCTCGGCCGGAATGTCACCGGGTTTGAGGGCGCCAAGTACCTGGTGGATGAGCACGCCGTCGCAGATCTCGATTGCGATCTTGGCCAGATATTCGTGGCTGCGGTGCATGGGATTGCGCGTTTGAAAAGCCGCAACCTTGGACCAGCCCTTCTCCTGAAACAACGCCCGGGTCTCTGCCGGCCGCAGATAGAGACCTTTGTAGGTTTGCGGGTAATGCCCCTCGGACAACGCCATAACGCGGCCAGCCAGATTGACCGGGCCCTGTTCCATCACCCGCCGCACACCCGGGTGAGCCGGATCGGTCGTGCGATAGACGCGCGAGCACTCCAGCTCTTTGTCGATCGTGTATTTCTCGCTGACGCTGAGGACGCCCAAGACCTCGCCGTTGCCTCCGTCGACAAGGGCAACCTCTTCCCCGATCCCTATGCTGTCCGCCAGATCACGTTCACAGGACAATGTGATCGGGATCGGCCAGAACAGGCCGCTTGAAAGCGCCATATCCACGCAGCAGCGGCGCCAATCCTCCTCGCCCATGAAGCCATCAAGGGGCGTATAGGCGCCCATGGCCAGCATGAACAGGTCAGAAACCTCGCGGCTCGAGAGCGGTACGCGCTTCAACCTCGCGGCTCGTTTGGTCTCCTCCGGGCGCTCGGAGAGCGGCAGCAAAAGCGGCATCAATGTATTGGCGCCGTGCGGCGATACGAGAGAGGGCACGAGAAGGCACTCCTATGCACACGTCCCTGAGGGGCGCACCGCATCGTGGACCATCCTGGCCCTCACCGCCAGCACGTTGATGCAGGTTCCTGTCCCAACAGAAGCGCGTGAGAGTGTAGCAGTGGCTGACAGCCAGATGGAAGGTGGGGGTATCCGCGCGGTGTGCCGCCGTAGACATCTGCACGCGCAGGCCCCGCCAGAACCATCAAAGACCATTCATTTCGACGCCATCGGCGCGGGGGCGAGCAGCTTAACGGCGAGCTCGACAAACTCCTCGGTGTCGATCTCCTCGCGCAGGGTTTCCTTGAGGATCGAATCGCCCATCATGATGGCGTATGCGATGTAGCCCCTGATCCGCGCCTCGCGCCCCGAAAACCCGAGGCCCTGAAAGCTCTGCTCGAAAGTCTTAAGGCGTATCTCGTCGACTTCCTTGAGGGCGTCATGCGCGAGCTTCTCTCTGCGGCCCCAATCGCGAATGCTCATCTCAATGGCCGCGCCGGCGGCGGAAAACCTCTTGCGCGGCAGTGCCAGTAACGCCCGCAAGGTGCTGACCGCGCCGGCGGAGACACGCCCGAGCTTGCTGTAGACGTTGAGCGTCATCCGCCGCCGCCAGGAGTTCAGGAGCGCGCGCAGCAGGTCCTCGCGGCTCGCAAAATGCCAATAGAAGCTTCCCTTGGTCACTTTGAGCTTCGCGCACAGAGCCTGGATCTGCACGCCGCGAATGTTCTCGCTTGCGAGGAGATCGTTGGCGGCGGCAACCCAGTCGTCGACGCTCAGCGAGCTTGCTTTGACATCGCTGCGCGCCTTGGTGGCGCGTCCGGGACTGGCACGGAGCATGTGGCCCCCTGGTGCTGCGGGTTGGTTGGCGGCATGACGATCTCGACAAGCCGATGACCAAATTCTTGGTCCATACTCTTAGGTACGGATTCCATTGGAAAAATGCAATGATGGCCTCGCGGTCTGCATGGTGGCTGGCTTAAAGCGGCAGTTCTAATGCTTCATTTTTCTACTGCATCGTGCAAAAGCCCTGCCCGCGCGCCCGGTCCCCTTGGAGAGCCCTGACAAAAAGGATCCCGTTTGCATCTGCCATACCCTTTGGTATGGTAAGCGCGCCGCGCCTCGGGGAGTCCCTGCCAGGGCTCAGACGAGGCTGACCTGCGACAAGCCGCAAGAGGCGACGCAGCATGGCTCGCGGGCTAGCCGGGAGCCGGTCAAAAAGAACGCCAAGGGAGGACACCATGACCAACAGGACTTTGCGGGAGCATTGCGGGCCGGTGGCCGGCGTCACGCGCCGTACGTTCGCGGCGGGTGTTGGGGCCGCGGGCTTGATGGCAGGTGCACGCCCCTTCGCCATCATCCGGGCTCAGGGGGCGGCGCTGAAGGTGGGCGTGCTGCTGCCGCGCTCCGGTGTTCAGGCCGGCATAGGCCAGGACTGCCATCGCGGGGTGGAGATTGCGGGTGGGATCCTCAAGGAGCTGGGCCTGCCTCCGCTCGAGATCATGAACGGCGACACCGAGTCGAGCCCGGATGTTGCGCGCGCCCGCGCCGAACGGCTGATCAATGAGGGCGCCCAGCTCCTGGTCGGCGCGTTCGACTCCGGACAGAGCACAGCAATTGCCCAGGTCGCCGAACAGAAGGGCATCCCCTTCGTCATCAATATCGCCGCCGCCCCGCCCATCACGGAGCAGGGCTACAGGTTCGTGTTTCGCAACTTCCCGACGGCGCCAATGATCCTTTCGGATGCGTTCGCCAACCAGAAGGAGGTATTCGCCGCCTCGGGCGCTGCGCCCAAATCAGTCGTTTTCATGCACGTCAACGACACCTTCGGCACGGCCATGCAAAAGGGCATTGGCGCGGTCCTGCCCAAGTTCGACATGCCCTACAAGATTGCCGAGACCATCGCCTACGATCCGGCGGCGCGCGACCTTTCGGTGGAGGTGGCGAAGGCCAAGGCCACCGGTGCCGACGGCCTGCTCATGGTCAGCCGCCTGAACGACGCCATGCTGCTCACGCGCGAGCTCGTCAAGCAGCGCTGGACGCCGACCGCGATCCTAAGTATGGGCCCGGGCTGGTATGAGGACCAATACCTCAAGACGCTCGGCAAGCTCGCGGACGGTCCGCTGAGCTTCGTGCCCTGGTACGATCCCAACAAGCGGATGAGCAAGCTTCTGGAGGCGGCGCTTGCCAAGGCGCATCCCGGCATCAACCTCAACACCAACCACATTTACACATTCGAGGCGCTGCTGGTTGCCGCCGATGCCTTCAAGCGCGCCGGCTCGACCGATCCCAAGGCGCTTGCAGACGCCATTCGCGCGACCGACATCAAGGACAACGTCAGCATCGGCCCGGGCGTCAAGTTCGATGCCAAGGGTCAAAACGTGACGCTGAAGAACGCGGCCATCCAGAACCGCGCCGGCAAGCTCGTCACCGTCGCGCCGGGCCAGGCGGCCAACGCCAAGCCCGAGCTGCCGATGAAGCCCTATAACCAGCGCTGATCCGGCAGTGTCGTTCGCTGCTCCGGCCAACCGAAGCGGCTGGAGCGCTTCAGGCAGGACCAGGGCAACGTGCCGGCTGAAATCTACCTCAATGTGGCGGTCAACGGGCTCCTCACGGGCCTCGTCTATGGCCTGATGGCGCTCGGTCTCTCCGTCATCTTCGGAGTCGTGCGCGTCGTCAACTTCGCGCACGGCGAGATGATGACGCTGGCGATGTACGCAACCGTCGTCGCCTTCGCCTCCTTCGGGCTCGATCCCTTCGTCATGCTGGTGCCGGCCGCCGCGGCCCTCTTCGTGCTCGGCTACCTTCTCCAAACGAGCATCATCAATCCATTCATCAATAGGCCGGAGCACAGCCAGTTCATGCTTCTGGTGGCAGTGGCGATCATCCTCGTCAATGGCCAGCTCATTCTGTTCGGGCCGGACGCCCGCAGCGTGCAGACCGCCTATTCGTTCGACAGCTTCGCCGTCGGGCCGCTGGTTGTCGACGCCAGCAAGGCCTACGCGGCGGCCACCGCGGTGTTGATCGCCGCCGCCCTCTTCGCCTTCTTCCGCGTCACGTACCTTGGCAAGGCGATCCGCGCGTGCGCCGACAACTACACGGGTGCCCTGGTGGTCGGGATCGACGTCAAGCGTCTCTACGCCCTCACCTTCGGCATCGGCGCCGCCTGCGTCGGAGCCGCCGGGGTGATGCTCTCACTGGTCATCGACGTGACGCCGGCACTGGGGCCCGCCTACACGCTGCTGGCGTTCGTGATCGTCATCACGGGCGGGCTCGGCTCGATGCCGGGTGCGCTGCTCGGCGGCGTGCTGATCGGCCTCACTGAGGCGCTCGCCGGGCTGTTCTATACGCCGTCGGCCAAGAGCATGTTCGCCTTCGCCATCCTGGTGCTTGTGCTGCTGTTTCGCCCCCAGGGCATTCTTGGAAAGAAGCTTCGATGATCGCCGGGTTGCTCCAAGGTGTCCCGCGCCGCGGCCTCGTCCTGCTGCTGTTCCTCGCTGCGGCCCTGCTGGCGGCGCCGCTGCTCGTCAACGACTATCTGCTCACGGTGCTCATTCTCATTCTCTACTTCGCCTATACGGGGCAGGCTTGGAACATCATGATGGGCTTCGCCGGCCAGCTCTCGCTCGGGCACGCGCTCTACATCGGGCTCGGCGCTTACACGGCGGCGGCGCTGTTCTTCCATTTCGGGGTCAGCCCCTGGCTGGGCCTTCCGCTCGCGCTCGCGATCGCGGGGCTCGCCGGTGCCATGATCGGCTTCCTCGCCTTCCGCTTCGGCGTGGCTGGCGTCTACTTCGCGATCCTTACCATCGCCTTCGCCGAATTCGCCCGCATCGGCTTCGACCACTGGCCGTGGGTCGGCGGCTCCGCCGGGCTGTTCGTGCCGGTCGCCAACTATACCCAGAATGACCTCTGGACGCTGCGCGGCAGCCCGCGCATGTTTTACTACGTGATCCTGGCGCTGACGGTCATGGCATTCCTGCTCTGTCATGCCCTGTTGCGCAGCCGCGCCGGCTACTACTGGCAGGCCATCCGCGAGGATGAAGATGCCGCCCGTGCGCTCGGCATCGATACGTTCCGCTACAAGATGTACGCGGTGATCCTGTCGGCGGCCATGACCTCGATCGCCGGCATCTTCTTCGCCTTCTACTACAACAATCTCTTTCCGGAGCAGGTCTTCCACATCGGCCGCTCGATCGAATTGATCCTCGGGCCCATCATTGGCGGCATCGGCACCCTGTTCGGCCCGATCCTCGGCGCCTTTCTGCTCACCGGCTTGGCCGAGGCCCTGCGCGAGGGCATGCTCTTCTTCGGCATCGACGTGCCGGGCGCCAAGCAGGTGTTCTACGGCATCTGCCTGCTGGTTGTGGTGATGGTGCTGCCACACGGCGTGTGGCCGCCCCTGAGCCGCGCCCTCGGCCTCGACCCCAAGCAATCAGACAAGCCCGAGGCCTGACATGTCGACGCTGCTCGAGGTTGAGGGACTGTCCAAGAGCTTCTCGGGGCTGCGTGCCGCGCATGATCTGACCTTCTCTGTCGGCGAAGGGGAGATCGTGGCGCTCATCGGCCCCAACGGCGCCGGCAAGACGACCTGCTTCAATATGGTCGCCGGGGTCTATCGGCCCGACGCCGGGACAGTCCGCCTCGCCGGCCGGCGCATCGACGGGAGGCGCCCGGACCAGATATGCCGCGCCGGCATCGGCCGCACGTTCCAGCTTGTGAAGCCCTTCGCCGGGCTCAGCGTGCTCGACAACGTGGTTGTGGGCGCCCTCAATGCCCGTCGCACCGTCGCCGACGCGCAACGGCGCGCGGCGGAGGTGCTCGATCTCCTCGGCCTCTTCGCCAAGCGCGCGCATCCCGCGGCCTCTCTCACGCTGCCTGAGCGCAAGCGGCTCGAAGTCGCCCGCGCGCTCGCCACGGACCCGCGTCTGCTCCTGCTTGACGAGGTGATGGCCGGGCTGCGTCCCACCGAGGTCGATCTCATGGTGCAGGTCTTGCGCGACCTCAATTCAAGGCGCGGCATCACCATCCTGTTGATCGAACATGTCATGCGGGCGGTGATGGCGCTGTCGCTCAGGGTCATCGTCATGCACCACGGCGAGGTCATCGCTCAGGGCACCCCAGACGAGGTCACGCGCGATCCCGCCGTCATCGAGTCCTATCTCGGGGAGGCCGTCGTATGATGCTCGAGGTCGAGAAGCTGGACGTGTTCTACGGCGATGCGCAGGCGCTCGACCAAGTCTCGCTCTCGGCTGGCGAGGGCGAGCTCGTCGCGATCGTCGGGGCCAATGGTGCCGGCAAGTCGAGCTTGATCCGCACTCTTGCCGGTATCGAGAAGCCGCGCTCGGGCCGCATCCTCTTTCGCGGCATCGACATCGCCGGGGAGCCGAGCCATCGCGTTTGCGATCTTGGCATCGGCCAAGTCGCGGAGGGGCGCCAGATCTTTCCCTCGCTGACGGTCGAGGAAAACCTCGAAATGGGCGCGCTGCTCCCACGCGCGCGAGGGCGTATGAAGGAGACCATGAGCGACGTGTTCGCCATGTTTCCGCGCCTCGTGGAGCGGCGCCGGCAAATCGCGGGCACGCTGTCCGGCGGCGAGCAGCAGATGCTGGCGATCGGGCGCTGCCTCATGAGCCGGCCCGAGCTCATCATGCTCGACGAGCCCTCGCTGGGCCTTGCCCCTGCATTGGTGCAGGACCTGTTCGAAACCATCCGCGCCCTCAACGCGCGCGGGCTCACCATCCTTCTGGTTGAGCAGAATGTCGCCCACTCGCTGAAGCTCGCCGATCGCGGATATGTCCTGGAGAATGGCCGCATCGTGCTCACCGGCACTGGTCAGGCCCTGCTCAGTGACGATGGTGTGCGCCACGCTTATCTCGGCATCAGCGCCAACCCTGCACCGCCGAAGCCGCCATTCAAGCCGCTAGAGCTCGCGCCGCCGCGCGTCGTGCGCCGCGACCTGCCGGACGGCGCATTTCAGCTCTTCTCGCCGGTACCGCTGCGCGCGCATGCGACGAGTCTCGTCCACCTGCTGCGCCGCCAGGCGAAGGTGCACCCCGAGCGCGATTTCCTGGCCGAGCGTGATGGCGCGGGCGGCTGGCGGCGCCTCACTTTTGCCGCGGCGAGCCGCCAGGCGAATGCCATTGCTCAGGCGCTCCTCGATCGTGGCTGCAACGCCGAGCGGCCGCTCATGATCCTGTCGGGCAACGGTATCGATCATGCGCTTCTCACGTTTGGCGCCTACGTCGCCGGCGTGCCGGTGGCGCCGGTCTCGGTCGCCTATTCGCTCATGAGCCAGGATCACGAGAAGCTGAAATACATCTTCGCCGCGATCCGCCCGCGCGTCGTCTATGCCGCGAGCGGCACGACTTTCGCGCGGGCGCTGGCGGCGATCGACCTCAGCGACTGCGAGCTGGTCGTCGGCGCCGATCCGCCCGAGAATGTTCGGGCCGTGTTGTTGTCGGAACTCCTGGCGACGACGCCAACCAACGCCGTGGAGCGCGCGTTCGCCGGCGTCGGACCCGACACCGTCGCCAAGGTGCTGTTCACCTCCGGCTCAACCGGGATGCCAAAGGGCGTCATCAATACCCACCGCATGATGTGCGCCAACCAGATGATGGCCGAGCAGACCTGGCCATTCGTCGCGTCGCACCGGTTGGTGCTGGTCGACTGGCTGCCCTGGAACCATACCTTCGGCGGCAATCACAACGTCAATCTCACGCTGGCCCAGGCCGGCACGCTGTACATCGACGATGGCCGCCCCGCACCGGGCCTCATCGAGCGGACAGTGCGCAATCTCTCCGAGATCTCGCCCACCATCTACTTCAACGTGCCGGCCGGATACGCCGCGCTGCTTCCGTATCTCGAAAAGGATGAGGCGCTGGCGCGCAAGTTCTTTGCTGACCTGCGGCTCATCTTCTACGCCGGGGCCGCACTCTCGCAGGATCTGTGGGACCGGCTCGAAGCCCTTGCAATACGCACCACCGGCCTGCGGGTGCCGATGCTCTCGAGCTGGGGCTCGACGGAGACCGCGCCCACGGCCGCGTCCGGCCATCGCCTCGTCGAGCGCGCGGGCGCCATTGGCCTGCCGCCGCCCGGCGTGACCCTGAAACTCGTCCCGTCGGGCGGCAAGCTTGAGGTGCGGGTGCGCGGGCCTAACGTCTTTCCGGGCTACTGGGGCCGGCCCGACCTGACGCGCGAGGCTTTCGATGAGGATGGCTTCTACCGCATCGGCGACGCGGTGCGCCTCGCCGACCCCGATGACCTGTCCAAGGGCCTCCTGTTCGATGGCCGCGTTGCGGAGGACTTCAAACTGTCGACGGGCACGTGGGTGCATGTCGGCGGCCTGCGTCTTGCTGCGCTCGCTGCGGCCGCGCCCGCCCTCCAGGACGCGGTGGTGACCGGACAGGACCGCGACTTTGTCGGGCTGCTCGCATGGCCGAACCTCGTTGGCATGAAAGAGATCTGCGGCGATCGCGCGTGGCAGGCGGACCCGGCCGCGCTGATGGCATCGGCCGGCGTGCGCGAGCATGTGCGCGAGGGGCTCGCCCGTCATAATGCGACGCAGTCCGGCTCATCCTTACGGATCGGGCGTGTGCTCCTGATGAGCGAGCCGCCGTCCATCGACGCCAACGAGATCACCGACAAGGGCTACATCAACCAGCGCGCTGTGCTGGAGCGGCGGCAGGCCCTGGTTCAGCATCTCTACGCCGATCCGGCGCCCGAGGACGTCATCGTGATCGATTGATGCCGCGGCATTCGATGGCCGCGTGGGACGCACACTGTGCACGTGAGCATTCGAGGTGATGAGAAGGATCGAGCATGAGCGAACGCAAGATCGTCAGTGTGACGCCCGATCAGGATGTGGCCCTCATCAGCGTGAGCAACCCGCCGGTCAATACCATCACGGCAGCCGTTCGGCAGGAGCTCGCCCAAGCGCTGGATGAACTCGACGCGCTATCGGGCGTGAGAGCGGCGATCCTCATGTGCGAGGGGTCGACGTTCTTTTCAGGCGCCGACATCGGCGAGTTCAGCGGACCGCCCAGAGAGGGAGAGTATCGCGCCCTCTTTGCGCGCTTCGAGGCGCTCCCCGTGCCCGTCGTGGCGGCCATGCACGGCACCGTTCTGGGTGGCGGCCTGGAGATTGCGCTGGCGTGCCACTACCGCGTCGGGGCGCCGGGCGCGCGCTTCGGATTTCCCGAGGTGACGCTCGGCATCATTCCGGGGGCCGGCGGCACCCAGCGAATGCCGCGTCTGATCGGTGTCGAGAAGTCACTTGAGCTCATGCTCGGGGCCCGACCGGTAGATACTGAGACAGCGCTTGCGTACGGCTTTCTGGATGCCGTCATCGAAGGCGACTTGCGGAAAGGCGCTGTGACCTATGCGCGGCGGCTGCTCGCGGATGGCAAGGGTCCGCGCCGCACGAGCGAGCGCCACGTCGATCCGGCGACAGCCACCCCTGAAATCATCGAGCGGATGACGGCCTACGCCAGGACGCACTATCCCAATCGAACGGCGCCGCTGACGGCCATCGAAGCGGTGCAGGCTCCCGTGCAGATGCCGCTGGCGGATGGCCTGCTGTGCGAGGAAAGGCTTGTCAACCGCGCCAAGAGCACGCCGGAATGCAAGGCATCTGTCCATGTGTTCTTTGCTGAGCGCGAGACGCGCAAGGTGCCGGGCCTTCCGCTGGAAGCCGCGGCGCGGCCGGTCAGGAAGGCGGCTGTCGTCGGGGCCGGTACCATGGGCGGCGGCATCGCGATCTGCTTCGCCAATGCGGGCATACCCGTGACGCTGCTGGACGCGGATCGGGCGGGGCTGGAGCGCGGGCTCGCGGGCATCGAGGGGACCTATGCCAGCATGGTGAAGCGCGGCCGCCTCGCGGCCGACGATAAGGCGCAGCGCATGGTGCTCATCCGCGGCTCGCTCGACTACGCCGACCTTGCCGACGCCGATGTGATCATCGAGGCCGTCTTTGAGAACATGGCACTCAAGCAGAGGATTTTCGGGCAGCTCGACAAGGCGGCCAAGGGGGGGGCCGTCCTCGCAACGAATACCTCAACCTTGGACGTCGAGCAGATCGCGTCGGCCACCGCGCGGCCGCAGGACGTGATCGGGATGCATTTCTTCTCGCCCGCCAACATCATGCCGCTGCTGGAGGTCGTGCGCACGCGGCACACGTCGCCTGAGACCATTCGGACCGTAATGGATTTGGCGCGACCGCTGCGCAAGACGCCGGTGCTCGCTAACGTCTGCTATGGCTTCATCGGCAACCGGATGATGGAAGGCTACGCGCGCGAGGCCGAACTCATGGTGCTCGAAGGCGCAACTCCGCGGCAAGTCGACGGCGCGCTCGAGCAATGGGGCATGGCCATGGGCATACTCGGCGTATTCGACATGGCCGGCATCGACGTCGGCGTCAATGTGCACAAGGCGAATGCCGACCGCTATCCGATCGACCCGACCTACTACCAGGCTGACTTCGCGCTCGTCGAGGCGGGCCGCTTGGGCCAAAAGAACGGCAAAGGGTACTATCGCTATGACCCAGGCGACCGCCGGCGCCGCGATGATCCCGAAGCACGGGCCATCCTGCAGAAGCGGGCCGCCGAGCTGCAAGTGCCGCAGCGCCGGCATAGCGATCAGGAAATTGTCGAGCGCTGCCTCTACCCACTGATCAACGAGGGCTTCCGCATCCTGGAGGAGCGCGTCGCGCAGCGCGCCGCCGATATCGACGTCGTGTGGACGAGCGGCTACGGCTTCCCACGCTATCGGGGTGGGCCGATGTTCTATGCCGAGACGGTCGGTCTGCCGGTCGTGCTTGCAGGTATTGAGAAGTATCGCCAGCAGTTCGGTCCCATGCATTGGGAGCCGGCACCGCTGCTCGTGGAGCTCGCGCGCTCCGGCCGCACGATCGCAGATAGGGAGAGGTCACAATGAACGTCAGCGAACTCATTGCCATCGACGTGCACACCCACGCAGAGGTGTCCTGCCGCCAGCCCCACGATGAGGCGTGGGCGCCTTACGACGCGGCGGCGACCAAGTATTTCAAGGCCGGCAAGCGGCCGACCATCGCCGAGACGATCGCCTACTATCGCGAGCGCAAGATCGGTCTCGTTATGTTCACGGTCGACTCCGAGTTTCAGATCGGCGCGCGCCGCATCCCGAACGAGGAGGTGGTCGACGCCGCTAGAGAGAACAGCGACATCATGATGGCCTTTGCCTCGATCGATCCGCACAAGGGCCGCATGGGCGTGCGCGAGGCGAGAGAGCTGATCGCCGGCGGCGTCATCAAGGGCTTCAAGTTTCATCCGACGCTACAGGGCTTCTTTCCCAATGACCGCATCGCCTATCAGCTCTACGAGGTGATCGCGGAGCACAAGCTGCCGGCGATCTTCCACAGCGGGCATTCGGGGATCGGCACGGGCATGCCGGGCGGCGGCGGACTGCGCCTCAAGTACTCCAATCCGATCCATATCGACGACATTGCCGTCGACTTTCCGGATATGACCATCATCATAGCGCACCCGTCCTGGCCCTGGCAGGACGAGGCGCTGTCGGTCTGTCTGCACAAGCCCAACGTCTACATCGACCTTTCCGGCTGGTCTCCGAAGTACTTCTCGCCCGAGCTCGTGCGGTACGCAAACGGGCAGCTCAAGCACAAGATGCTGTTCGGGTCGGATTATCCGCTGATCAGCCCCGATCGCTGGATGCGCGATTTCGATGACGCAGGGTTCAAGCCCGACGTGAAGCCGCTGATCCTCAAGGAGAACGCCATCCGGGCCCTGAAGCTGAACGGTTGAGCTCAGTGCATCCTCAGCGAGCCGAGCACATGAGGCGCGGCTTGACCCTTTGGAGCCATTCGCTTGGCGGCGAATTGGTCCTGCCCTTCGTGATGGCGCGCCGACTGTGGGCAACGGGGCAATGAGAGGCCTTCGCTGCCACTGGCTCAGGAGACCTCTCAGCTTGGGCGCGTTGCCATTCAAGGCTTGACCGCGCGCGCCCGATGGCGGCTCGGTCGAGCTCTCTTGCTTGCTGCGGGCCGGTCAAAGGTAACGCCGAATTTGCGGGAGCGCGTGGGCGACGACGGCGCGGCCCTCAGCGATAGCCTCGGGCGCACGGTTGAACTCCAGCAATCGGAGGTGACCCAGTCGGGGCACCAGCATCACGTGCGGCGGCTCGCCGGCCAGACGCGCCCGCGTGATCAGGTCTTGCATGACGTTGATCGGGGCGGTGGCCGGCCATCAGGCCTTCGGCAGCGTTGCCCGTTTATGGGCGTTCCAGGCCTTCTGGTTCGCCTCATCGAAAGCCTTGCGAGATTGTGCAAGGGCAGAGCTCAGCGCCGCCCAGGTCTCGCCTCCCGCCTGATTCAGCTTCTGCAGACTGGCCTCTGCCGCGTCAGCGTGCATAGAGCATTCGAGAATGCGCCATCGCGTGCGGTAAGCGCATCGTGCCCGATCTGCGGGATCGTGCACAGCGCATGGTGCTTCGGCGCCCGATGCTCAAGGTCCACGAAGATGAACAGCGACCCCGCCCGCTCATCCGCCCCGCGCAGCCCCACATCCTCCGACGGTATCACGGTGGTCTCGCTGTCCGCGAAGCTGCCACTCGAACAATTTGCCGATGAACTGAGCCGTTGTGCATGGCGCATGAGTTCCGATCATGTCGCGAGAATATCGCCGGCCGCCTTCGGCGCCGTGCGCTTGTCGTCAAGAGGACGCGTCACATCGGCTTCCATGATGATGCCCTGGATCGAAGCGTTTCAGACAGATCGCGATGGTGAGCATACGGTCGATCGAGCCGTCAGCAGCCTTTGCATGGCGCTGCTGCATGGGACCCCTTCGTGAGCTGTCGTTGACAATGAGGAGCGGGGTAACGGATAAAGTCTATCCAACAAAAAGCCCCATGGGAGGAATGCAATGTCCGACAAGGGAAGCGAGAAGGTCGTATCCACGCAAACCAAGAGCTCATCGACGCCCGGCGGAGCGACGGGTTCGGAAAAGGCGCCGAGCCGGCGCGAGTATCTGAAGACTGCGGCCGCAGGCGTCGCCGGTGCTGCTGCGATCGGTTTTCCGGCAATCGCCAAGGCGCAGAACAAGACTTGGAACCTCAAGCTACAGAGCAACTGGACCGGCATCGGCATCGAATCGCAGGACCGCGCGGCGCAGCTGTTTGTTGACCGCGTCAACACGATGTCTGGCGGTCGCATTCAGATGACCAACTTCAATGCGGAGGTATTGCTCGGTATCGGTGAGACCTTCCGCGGCGTCGCCTCGGGCGTGGCCGATTGCGCGATTACCTCGTCTGTCTACCACCGTGGCATCGTGCCGGTTGGCGAGTACCTCTGGGCCGTGCCGTTCTTTCCGTTCACCAACGTCGAGTTCTACGAGTACATCTACCAGTTCATGGGCATCAAGGAGCTGTGGCGGGAGGCGTATGCACCGCACGGCGTGATGCACCTGAGCTATGAGTGCTCCGACGAGTGGGGCAGCATGGTCTCGACGCGGCCGATCACGAAGTACTCCGACTTCAAGGGCATGAAGGTGCGTGCATTCGGCATCTGGGCCGATTGGCTCGTGCACAACGGCGCATCCATCGTCACGGTGCCGGGCGGCGAGATCTATACGGCCATTCAGACCAAGATCCTCGATGCGGCGGCGTTCGGCTCGCCGGATGCGTGGGCAGGGATGAAGATGCACGAAATCTGCAAGTACTTCATCAATCCCTCGGTGGTGCCGTATGACGTTTGCGAAATCATCATGAACCTGAAGACCTTCAACGAGATGCCGAAGGATCTCCAGGAGGTGATGCTGTCCGCGGCGCGCGTGCACAACCTTGATATCTCGGCGCTCACCATTCCCACCGACGCGCGCGGCCGCAAGAGGCTCGCGGATGGGGGCATGCAGACGATGATCCTGCCCGACGAGGAGCTGATAAAGGCCGCCGACTGGTGCTGGAATCGTTTCGTGAGCTTGCGGGGCAAGATCCCCCACATTGACAAGATGATCGACATCTACACCCAGGCCAGGCAGCTCTACAAAGACTACTACGGGCCGAAGCGGCTGCCGGTCTGAAGCTCGTCTTCGGTGTGTGCCGAGCGCCGGAGAATTCCCCAGGTCTGAGCTCGCGCGAGGTGCGCGATCGCGCTTGCCTCAGACCGGGTCCGGTGCTCGTACGCCCGCCGCGGATCATCTCGACCGCGCCGGCGACATCGACCGGATGTTGCGGGTGCTCAGGCCCCCTGCATCGGGAACCCTGCAAATGAATCCGACCAGCCAGAATAGAGGGACGCGATGAAAGCGATCGAGTCCTACCTGCGCTTCACGGACTGGCTGAACGCCAAGTTCGCTTGGATTGTGGCGTTCATGATATGCCCGATGCTCTTCATCATGATCTGGGAGATCGTGATGAGGTACTTCTTCAATAGTCCGTCGCTGTGGGCCTATGAGATATCGCTGTTCATCTACGGCGCCTACATTGTTCTCGGCGGCGCGTATACCCACTTGGTCGGCGGCCACGTAAACGTCGACATCATCTGGGGGCAGCTCTCACCCAGAGCGCGCGCGACGTTGGACGTCCTCACCAGCGGGTTCGCGTTTCTCTTTCTCGGCGTCCTGTTCTGGACATCGCTGAAAATCACGATCAACTCGTGGCAGATTGGCGAGACCACTATGTCGCATTGGAAGCCCATCTACTATCCGCTGCGCACGACGCTCCCAGTCGGATGCTTCCTGTTCTTGATGCAGGTTCTCGCCAAACTCATTCGCGATGTGCTGATCGTCATCAAGGGTGAGGACGTCTTTCCCGTACGGGTGCAGCTCCCCTAATCACCTCCGTTCATCGCTCACCAGCGCAGGCTGATTGCGCCAGCGGCCCGATCGCCACGCGACACAGAAGAGGCCCCCAGGAGTACGTTGATGCTCACCCTTGGCCCAGAATGGCTGACGATCATACTTTTCGGCAGCCTCGTCATTCTTCTGCTTGCGGGGCTGCCGCTGGTCTTCGCAATCGGCGGCGTCGCGACGCTGTTCATCATCCTGCTGTGGGGGCCGCACGCGCTGCCGGTCCTCGCAAATCGAACCTACATGGCCATGGACATGTTCCTGCTCGTGGCCGTGCCCATGTTCATATTCATGGGGGCCATGTTGCAACGATGTGGCATCGCCGAGGACATGTACGAGTTGATGTACCACTGGATGGGCGGGCTGCGCGGCGGCTTGGCGGCGGGAACGGTGCTCATCTGCACGATGTTTGCGGCCATGGTCGGCATCAGCGGTGCAGCCACGACGTCAATGGGTCTGATCGCGCTGCCTTCCATGCTGAAGCGCGGTTACAAGAAGGATATCGCGATAGGCTGCATCTCGGCAGGTGGCTCCCTGGGCATTCTAATCCCGCCGAGCGTGCTGATGATCATCCTCGCTGTGAGCTCGCGGCTGTCGGTCGGTCAGTTGTTCATCGCCGGCATTCTGCCGGGGCTGCTGCTCAGCTTCCTGTTTGTCTCGTATATCCTCATCCGCTGCTACTTCCAGAAGGATCTGGGGCCATCCGTGCCGCCGGATGAGCGGCTTCCCCCGCGCGCGCGGATCAGACTGCTGGGGGCATTGCTGCTTCCCATCGGCCTTATATTTGCAGTGATGGGATCGATGTTCTTCGGTCTCGCAACGCCAAGCGAAGCTTCGGCGATCGGCGCCCTCGGTGCCATTGTCAGCGCGTTGCTCAAGCGCACGTTCACCTGGCAGAACTTCACCTCGGCGCTGTTCATCACCCTGCGCCTGAGCGCGATGGTGATCTGGATCGTGTTCGCCGCTTCGGCATTCACTGCGCTCTATGCCGTGACCGGCGCTTCATCACTCGTCAGCAGTTTGCTTAAGGGAGTAGGCGATCCCTGGATGGTGATCATCACCATGCAGCTCATCCTGTTCGTGCTCGGGATGTTCTTCGACCCGACGGGCATCGTGCTGCTGACCGCCCCGATCTTCTTCCCGTTGGTCGTCTCGCTCGGCTTCGATCCTTTGTGGTTCGCGATCCTGTTCGTGATCAACATGGAGCTTGCGTACCTCACGCCGCCGTTCGGCTTCAATCTGTTCTACATGAAGGCCGTTGTGCCACCCGGCGTCACGATGATGGACATCTATAAGTCCTCGTTGCCGTTCGTCGGGCTGATGATCTTCGGCCTCATACTCTGCATGATCTTCCCGGGCATCATCACTTGGCTGCCGAGCCTGATGATCACTTGATCGCCTGAGCCGCCGCCAGCGGTCTCCCGTTGCTGCTGCGCCAGCCGGGCCGCGGGGCTCATTGGTGTGCGCGTGATTGCGCTCAAGATGTCCGTTGATCCGGTCGTCGTCGATCCGGATCATGTTGTGGAGCGCGCCCGGAATCGGCGTTGCCTCGGTTGCCCTGGTGGCCTCGTTTCAGTCTTCGGCTTGACTTCGCAGTCACCGGAAGAGCCCGAGCCGCTGCCGCCGGCCCTCCATCACTTTTTGCGAACGTCTCTGTACGTCATCTTGGCAGCATCGCCCACAGCGCGGGTGCGGCGCAGCGAAAAATGTCGAATCCCGCGCTCGCTTCACAAGTTCCTGCCGCCAGCGCGATACGGTCCGAAGATTCTGCAGGGACAGAATAGCCAATACTATCAGCGCGGCGGAGCGATCCGACGGCGCCATTCGCGGCCTGAATACCGGCGCGGTTGGACAGGGGAGGGCATCTTGATGATTGCGAGCATCGAGGCTGAAACCCCGCGCCCCACAGCGCTCTCCGTGCGCGGTTTGACCATAATGTTGCCGAAAGGCATGGAACGCGCCAATGCCGTCGAGGACATTTCCTTCGATCTCCCGCGCGGCCAGATTCTCTGCGTCATCGGCGAATCTGGATCGGGCAAGTCGGTCACGGCCAATGCGATCATGGGGCTTCTGCCTAAGACGATCCGCATCGCGTCGGGTGCGATCCACCTGGACGGGACCAACATCGTAGGCACGCCGCGCGAAAAACTCCGCGACCTGCGCGGGCGGGTCGTGTCGATGATCTTTCAGGACCCGCTTTCGGCGCTGAACCCGCTGATGACCGTGGGCGCACAGATCGACGAGGCCATGGTGGCACACGGCGTCGGCACCCCGGCCTCGCGCCGCGAGCGGGCACTGGAGCTGCTGACCGAGGTCGGTCTGCCCGACCCCAAACTAATGTATCACCAGTATCCGTTCCGGCTGTCGGGGGGCCAGCGGCAGCGGGTGATGATCGCCATGGCGCTCGCGCTGGAGCCCTCGATCCTCATCGCGGACGAGCCGACCACGGCGCTCGACGTGACGACCCAGGCGCAGATCCTGAGGCTCATCCGCGACATCCAGCGCCGCAAAGGAATGAGCGTTTTGTTCATCACCCACGATTTCGGCGTCGTGGCCGAGATCGCCGACAGCGTCGTGGTCATGGAAAAGGGCCGCGTGGTCGAGCAGGGCAGCGCGGCGAAGGTCCTCGGGACACCCGACCATCCCTACACCCGTCGCCTGATCACCGCCGTTCCCCGTCTGCGCAGCGAGGACCGCGCGCCCTTGGCGGAGACAGACGCTGCGCCGCTATTGAAGGTCGAGACGCTCGCCAAGACGTATCGCAGCGGCAGCGCGCTTCTCCGCTCCCTGCGCGTGGTGCCTGCCGTACAGGACGTCTCGTTTCAGTTGGCCCCGGGCCGCACGCTGGGTGTGGTTGGCGAAAGCGGGTCGGGCAAGTCGACCTTGGGGCGGCTGCTCATCAAACTGTTGGAAGCTGATGGCGGGCGGATCCTGTTCGATGGAACCGACATTGCACCACTGGACGAACGCCGCTTCCGAAGCCTGCGGCCGAAGATCCAGATGATCTTTCAGGACCCCTTCGCCTCGCTCAACCCGCGCATGACGGTCGGCACGATCCTGACGGTCGGGCCCAAGGCCCATGGCATGACCCAGATCCAAGCCCGCGAACAGGCGCGCGCGCTTCTGAACCTGGTCGGCCTCGATGGCGGTGCCTTCGAGCGGTACCCGCACGAGTTTTCCGGCGGACAGCGCCAGCGCATCGGCATCGCCCGGGCGCTGATGTTCAAGCCGAAGCTGCTGATCGCCGATGAGGCAGTGTCGGCGCTGGATGTGTCCATCCAAGCGCAGATCCTGGAGCTTCTGGACCGCATCCAGCGCGAGACAGGTGTAGCGATGATCTTCATAACGCACGACCTGCGCGTTGCCAGCCAGATCTGCGACGAGATCGCGGTGATGCAGAAGGGCAGGATTGTTGAACAAGGCCCGCCCTCGCAGATCTTCTTCAATCCCCGCGCGGCCTACACCCGCGAGCTCGTGGCTGCCATCCCGGGCGAACAATCCCAACCTCGCCCGGCCGCGGCTGCCGAAAACGGATGACCAGATCTGTTGCAGAATACATCAAAAGGGAGACGAACCGATGACCAGGAACATGAAGACCCGCGCCGGCTATTCCCGTCGCGAGGCGCTGCACATGATGGCGGCCGGCACCGCCGCGGGCATCTTCGCGCCCAACCTGCTGGGCAAGCCCGCCCACGGCCAGACCCGGCCTGCCGCACCCAAGGGTCGGATCGTCGTCGGCGTGACGCAGGAGCCGACGGTCTTCAACCCGCTGTTGCCGCATATCGAGGTGGACGACAGCGTCGCCTTCTCGGTCTTCGATGCGCTGTTCCGGATCAGCCCGAAGGGCGAGATCATGCCGAACCTGGCCGTAGAGGTGCCGAACCAGGCCAACGGCGGGATCTCCGCTGACGGGCTCGACTGGCGCATCCGGCTGCGCAACGACGTGCGCTGGCACGACGGGACGCCCTTCACTGCCGAGGACGTGAAGTTCACCCTTGAGCTCATCGTAAACCCCAAATTCCGCGCCTGGCGCACCACCGGCCATGCGCTGGTGCGCGACATCACCGTGGTCTCGCCGACCGAAATCACCTGGCGGATGGAGCAACCGTTCGCGCCCTATCTGTCGTTCCTGACAGAAACCTTCATCGTGCCCAAGCACATCCTGGGGGGCGAGGCGACCCCCAACGATGCCGCGTTCAACAAGGCACCGGTCGGGACCGGGGCATTCAAATGGGGCAGGCGGGTGGCAGGCGATCATGTCGAGCTGGTCGCCAACCCCGGCTACCACGGCGAAGGGCCCTTCATCGAGCGGCTGATCTTCAAGTACATCCCCGACATGACGGTGATGTACACGCAGTTCCGCAGCGGCGACATCGATGTGGCCGGTCGCGCCTACATCACCCCCGACAACTACAAGGAGGCGAGCCGCTTGCCCGACCGGACCGTGATGCTGGTGCCCGCTGGCTCGGTCGAGTCGATCTACCTCAACCTCGAGAAGCCCCAGTTCCGGGATCGGGCCGTGCGCGAGGCGCTGTACATGGCGATCGACCGCCAGGCGATCGTCGACGTCCTCTATCACGGCGTGCCGCGCGTGACCGAGACCTTCATGCCACCGCAGTCCTGGTACTACAGGTCCGACCTGTCGAAGCATGAGTTCAACCTCGCCCGCGCCACCCAGCTCCTGGACCAGGCCGGATGGCGGCCCGGTCCCGACGGCATCCGCAGCAAGGACGGCGTGCGGTTGTCATTCAACAACTCGACCACGACGGGCGCCCATCTGCGCGAGCAGGCGCAACAGTTCATCCAACAGACCTTCGCCAAAATCGGCGTCGAAATGAAGATCCTCAATCATCCTGCGGCGGTGATGTGGGGCGAATTCTGGGGCCGGTCGCAGTTCGACACCGCGATGGTAGGGATCACCTATCTGATCGCTTCCGACCCGGACGTCACTCTACGTTTCCACAGCCGCGCGATCGTCGCCAAGGGCGGCCGGGGGTCGAACAACGCGCAGTATTCGAATCCCGAAGTCGATGCCCTGCTGGATCAAGGCACCCGTACCTTCGACCCCAAGGCGCGGCGCGAGATCTACAACCGGGTGCAGGAGATCATCCGCAACGACCTTCCGTTCCTGCCGCTGTTCACGAACAACACCGTCTATGGTCGCAAGGCGCGGATCCAGGGCTTCGTGCCCAACACGAACACGCGCAGCGAAGCCTGGCACGCCGCAGCCTGGTACTGGGGCTGACGCAACTTGCCGCCGCCCGCCCATGATCCGCGCGCGCGGCGGCCGACGGCCTGAGGCGTCAGTCCCGGCAGGAGGGGAACATGGCTGCGTTTCTGCTCAAGCGCTTCTTGCAGAGCATCGTGCTGCTGGTTGTGGTGTCGATCATTGGCTTTGTCGTGCTCAACCTGATCCCCGGCGGTCCCCTGGCGCAGTACGCACTAGATCCCGGCATGACCCAGGAGGACAGGGATCGGATCGCCGCACAGCTCGGTCTCAACCGTCCGCTCTGGGTGCAGTATTTCGACTGGGGCTGGCGGCTGTTGCAGGGCGACTGGGGCATCTCGTTCCGCGATAGCAATCCGGTGCTGTCCGTCATCGCTCGCCATGTGCCTGCGACCCTGCTGCTCATGGGATCGGCAACGGTCATCGCTGTCGCCGTCGGCACCGTGATCGGCATCCGGGGCGCCACGCACCGCTATTCGACCTTCGACTATCTGGCGACGGTCGGCGCCATGGTCGCGCTCTCGATCCCGACCTTCTGGTTCGGGCTCGTTGGGATCTATGTCTTCTCGCTGCGACTGGGCTGGCTGCCTGCTGGCAACATGTACACGATCGGCGACGGGTCGGTCCTGAACTACCTGCACCATCTAATCATGCCCTCAGTGGTCTTGGCGCTCGTGCACATTGCCATCTGGAGCCGGTTCATGCGGACCGCCACGCTCGATGCGATGAGCCAGGAGTTCGTGAAGACTGCCCGCGCAAAAGGGCTGAGCGAGCGGCGGGTCATCCTGAAGCACGTCGTCGGCAATGCGCTCCTGCCGATGATCACCCTGGCCGGAGTTCAGCTTCCCTCGCTTCTGACTGGCGCCCTCGTCACCGAAACCGTTTTCACGTGGCCAGGCATGGGACGCCTGTTTCTCGATAGCCTAGGCAACAGCGACTACCCGGTCGTTATGGGCCTTTTGATGTTCTCGGCCATTCTCACCATCGTCGGCAACCTCGTCGCAGATATCGTCGTAGCGCTGGTCGATCCGCGGATCCGTCTGGCCTGAACCCGGTCCCACAGCCACAGGAAGGCGGCGTCATGACAACGCTCACCGCAGGTTCGGCCCCCAAGAATGTGTGGTGGAGGAGCCGCGTGGTGCGCCGGTTCTTCGGCCACCGGCTGGCAGTTCTGGGGCTCGTGATGATCACCTTGCTGTCGCTCGCCTGCGCCTTCGGCCCCTATCTGCTGCCCTACGATTCGCTTCAGATCGACTTGCGCGCGCGGTTTGCGCCGCCGTTCACGGGAGATCACTATCTCGGCGCCGACCCCTTGGGCCGCGACCTCGCGGCTCGGCTTCTGATGGCGGGGCGGATCTCGCTGCTCGTGGGGTTCTTCTCGATGCTGCTCGCGACCCTTCTGGGCACGCTTGTGGGGGTGATCGCTGGCTATATTGGCGGTTGGACGAACGCGATACTGATGCGGGCCGTCGACGGGTTCCTGTCGTTCCCGACGATCTTCCTCCTGCTGGCCCTGGCGGTCGCTCTGAAGCCCAGCCCGATCATGATCACCATCATCATTGCGCTCACGAGCTGGATGGCAGTCGCCCGTATCGTCGCGGCCGAAGTGGCCTCGCTCAAGGAACGCGAGTTCGTCCTCGCCGGGCGGATGTTGGGCCTCAGCCGCTCGCATATCATGTTTCGCGAGATCCTCCCCAATGCCGTGGGGCCGATCATCGTGGCCGCGACGCTGACCGTCGCCCGAGCAATTCTCAGCGAAGCCTACATCAGCTTTCTCGGCTTTGGCATCCAGCCGCCACTGCCGAGCTGGGGCAACATGCTGAATGGCGCGCAGCAGTACCTCGACAGTGCTCCCTGGCTCGCGATCATTCCGGGGGTCGCCATCACCATCGCAGTGACCAGCTTCAATTTCATCGGCGACGGGATGCGCGATGCGCTCGACGTGAGAGATGACCGTGTCTGATCTAGTCGCCAGACGCGACCGAGTGCCGATCTTTGAGGCCTAACGGAAAGGCATTCGCGTACAGCAGCCGAACGTCGCGGAAAAGAACGCGCCCTAGTGGTGGGAAGATGCACCTGCCAAGCCTCGGCCGCCGCAGCCGCTGGCCATGAAGCTTGGCGTGGCCATCGTCGGCGTCGGCTATGCCGGCCTCTCCGCCGAGACGGTACAGGCTCGGCAGGTTCTGGTCTGCACGAACGGCTATCAGGATGGCACCAATTCGTTCCTGCGCACATGCCGTGCGCGCGGCATCGAAGCGGTAAGAGTCGCACCTCACGCCGGCCGGCCCACGTTCTCGAGCCCGACGGCGGTCGCAAGTCCGCCGATGTCCTTGATCTCGGTGTACTCGTAGTAGGGGTTGGCCGGTTCGTGCCCACGATTGACCCAGACCTTCGACTTGATGCCAAGGTCGTAGGCGGTCATCAGATCGTAGCGGAAGGACGAGGAGACGTGCGTGATGTCTGCGGGCCCGCAGCCGAGCTGGTCGAGCATATACTCGAAGCCTTTCATCCGCGGCTTGTAGCTCCTCGCCTGCTCCGCGGTGAAGACCGCATGGAATGGCGCACCGAGCTTTGTGACGTTCGACATGATCTGGCTGTCCATCGCATTCGAGAGAATCACCAGCGGAATCTCCCGCGCGACCTTGGCGAGGCCGGCCGGCACGTCCGGGTGTGGGCCCCAGCTCGGGATCTCCTGGTAGATGGTCTGCGCGTCCTCGGCGCGGAAGGCGACGCCGTTGCGTTTGCAGGCGCGTTCCAACGCGTTGTGGACCACCTCGTCAAAGGGCTTCCAGGCGCCGAGGACCTCGTCGAGACGGTAGGCCGCAAAGTTCTTGATGAGGGCATTCATTGTCGACTCAGAGAGTCGATCCGCGAAAACCCGACGAGCAGCGCCGGCCATATCGAAGTTGATGAGCGTGCCATAGCAATCGAAGGTCACGTATTTTGGCCGGAAGGTCATGTGCGTGGAGTCCCTTTGCTGAGGTTGCCGGTCAGCCCCGTATCGATAGGAAACTAGACCGTCCCTACCAGCTGGCACCGCCACAGTTGTGATACTACCGAGCAGAAAACACCGTATGTCCCCCGCGCGCAGCAGATTGTTGCAGGCAGCCCTTCCGGTCACGTCCGCTCCCTGATGGCAGCCGCGCGCAGCTCCGCGGCATTTCCTGTGGCAGGTCGCATCAAGAACGGCGCGGGATTGCGTGATGAGGCCGGCAGGGCACAGCACCTGCGTGCGCTTCTCCTTCAGAATGGCATCGATATGGCTGTGCCGATGGCCGAGAGAAGCCATGCCGCGAGCTTCGACGCACGGACGCCTGTCCATCTCGAAGGTGCGTTGAGGCACTCTCTCTGGCGGTGGGCTGGCCGCACTGAGCATCCAATGCGCTCGTCCGCAGCGCTTTCCGAGGACCAAGCGTCGCCCTCGCCGCCCGGCCGCTCGGCTGAACCAAGAGGAGACCTGCCATGCTTTCGAATTCCCTGGTTGCGCTCGACCGAGCCCATCTCGTCCACCCGGTCGTCAGCTGGCGCGGGCACGAGGCCGCGGGCGTCCGCGTTCTCGCCTCCGCCAAGGGCGCGATCGTGACAGACGTAGAGGGCCGTATGCTCGTGGACGGTTTCGCGGGCCTCTGGTGCGTGAATGTTGGCTACGGCCAGGAGAGCATCATCGCCGCTGCTGAGCGGCAGCTGCGCGTCCTGCCCTATGCGACCGGGTACTTCGGCCTTGGCTCGGAGCCCGCGATCCGCCTGGCGGCCCGCCTCGCAGAATTGGCGCCGGGCGATCTCAACCATGTCTACTTCACCCTTGGCGGGTCCGACGCCGTCGACAGCTCCGTGCGCTTCATCCGCTACTACTGGAATGCCCTCGGCAAGCCGCAGAAAGATCAGTTCATCTCCATGGAGCAGGGCTACCACGGCTCAACGACGGTCGGCGCAGGCCTCACCGCGCTTCCTATCTTCCACACGGGCTTCGGCGTTCCCTATGATTGGCAGCACAAGATCCCTTCGCACTACGCCTATCGCAATCCCGCCGGTTCCGACCCGGAGGCGATCATCGCGGCCTCGATCGCCGCGCTCCGCGCCAAGGTCGAGGTGCTCGGAGGACCGGAGCGCGTTGCCGCCTTCTACGCCGAACCGATCCAGGGCTCGGGCGGCGTGCTGGTCCCGCCCGCGGGCTGGATGCGCGCGATGCGCGAGGTCTGCGATGAGCTCGACATTCTCTTCGTGGCCGACGAAGTGATCACAGGTTTCGGCCGCACCGGCCCGCTCTTCGCCTGCGAGGAGGACGAAGTGGTCCCCGACCTGATGACCGTCGCCAAGGGGCTTACCTCGGGCTACGTGCCGATGGGCGCGGTGCTCATCGCCGATCATGTCTACCAGACGATCGCCGACGGGGCGGGCGCCGCTGCCGTCGGTCACGGCTTTACCTACTCTGGGCACCCGGTCTCGGCAGCGGTGGCGCTCGCAGTGCTCGATCTCTACGAGGGCGGGCTCCTTGAGAATGGCCGCGCTATGGGGGCGCGGCTGCAGGCCGGACTCGCCGGCCTCGCGGAGCACCCGCTCGTCGGCGACGTCCGCGGCCGGGGTATGCTCGCAGCGGTGGAGCTCGTCACCGACAAGGCGGCAAGGACGCCGCTGCCGGTCGCCGCCGACCCGAGCCGCCGAATCTTCGACCGCGCCTGGGAGAACGGCCTCATCATTCGCTCCTTCGCCAACGGCGTGCTCGGCTTCGCACCACCACTCTGCTGCACCGCGGACGAGGTCGACGCGATCGTCGAGCGCACCCGGGTCACGCTCGACCAGACGCTCGCCGACCCCGATGTGCGCGCGGTGCTCGCCTGATGGCCGTTCTTTGCCTTTCGACGCCGGAACGCGGCGCAGTCTTCGCCCGTTCCTTCGCCCAGCAGTTGCCGGAAGTCCCTTTCTGGCAGGGGCGGGCCGAAGACCCGGAAGCGGTGCGCTACCTCGTCACCTGGGCCGTGCCTGAGCGCCTCGCCGAGACCTACCCGAACTTGCGCCTGATTTTCTCGCTCGGCGCCGGCGTCGACCAGTTCGACCTCACGACTCTGCCGCCGAGCATCGGGGTCGTGCGCATGCTGGAGCCGGGCCTCGCCGAGCAGATGCGCGAGTATGTGACCCTTGGCGTCCTTGCGCTGCACCACGACCTCTCCCTCTACCTCGACAATCAGCGTGCCTGCCGCTGGCAGACTGCCACCAATCGGCGCGCTTCTGAGCGGCGAGTCGGCGTCTTGGGCCTCGGCACCCTCGGCCGGGCAGCGCTCGCCGCACTCGCGCCCTTCGGCTTCCCGCTCGCAGGGTGGAGCCGCAGCCCGAAGTCGATCCCGGGCGTGGACTGCTTCACGGACCTTGAGGCCTTCCTCGCCCGGACCGACATCCTTATCTGCCTGCTGCCGTTGACGCCCGAGACGACGGGCATCCTCGACGCCCGCCTTTTCGCCCGCCTTCCCGAGGGCGCGCGCCTGCTGCACGTCGGACGTGGCCGCCAGCTCGACCACGCGGCGCTTCTCACCGCCCTCGACGGCGGCCGGCTCGCGGCGGCGATGATCGACGTGACCGATCCCGAGCCGCTCCCGCCCGAGCATCCGCTCTGGCGGCACCCGCGGGTGATCATCACCCCGCACATTGCATGTCAGACTCGCGCCGAGGAAGGGGCCGCCCACGTGATTGCAGGCGTCCGCGCGGATCGGGCGGGGGCGGCGGTGGCCGGGTAGTGTCTAGTATCTTTCGCACATTTGAAGTTGGCTGAGCGGTGCCCGGCCAGGGCTCAGGCGGTTTGGTGGGGCTGCTGCAGGTCCTTCAAGAACGCCATCGACAGATATCTCT
>JBKBPL010000036.1:0-41357 GCA_046293075.1 Hyphomicrobiaceae bacterium
CTCGTTCACGCTCCTGACGCCGCGCCTGGTGATCGACGTCTCACGGCGCAATGGCATCACGTGGGACTGCATCATCAGTTGCGAGATGCTGGGCGTCTACAAGGTGCGGCCGGAGGCCTATAAGGCCACGGCAAAGCTGCTGCAACTCGCGCCGGCAGAGATCCTGATGGTGGCCTGTCACAACTTCGATCTCGACGCCGCGCGCAAGCAAGGCTTCAAGACCTGCTTCGTACGGCGCCCGCTCGAGTGGGGGCCGGCCGGTCCACCCGATCCGACGCCGAATCCGGCCTGTGATCTCGTCGTCGACGGCTTCGAGGAACTGGCGGCGCGCATGGGATGCTGATGAGCAAAGAAAAAGCCCCGGCGTGGCAAGCCGGGGCTCTACGATCTCGCTGGCGCTCAGGGGGAGAGGGGGAATTGCCGAACGAGATATTCAGTAATCCCCTTGTAATTTTGTCCACGGCCTTCGTCCATAAACAGACTAAGGCAGCCGGCAGTTTTCCACAGATTCGTTGCGGGACCTGTGGGGAAAAGGTTGCGCCGGGACGATGCTCCGTGTAGGCCGCGGCTGCCTTGAGATCGAATCTCACTTTTGCTTCATAAGCTTGCGGAAAAGACGGATCCTGCGTGGGCGTGTGCCGGCTCAGCGGGATTCGGCTATGCGGGTCGCTAGGCGAGCCCTGAGTTCGGCGGCATTTAAGGCGAAGTCGCCCGCAATCCATTCGGCCTCGACCTCGGCGAGGAGCGCGCCGACCTGCGGCCCCGGCATGAGCCCGAGGTCGAGCGCGTCGCGGCCGGCGAGCGGGAACTTGGGGACACGCCAGCTCTCGGGCAGCGACCGGAGCGCATTCCACGCGGCGATCTCGGCAGGATCCTCTGCGCTCGCTGCGCCCACCAAGGCCATTCGTCGCCAGCGCTCAACCCCAAGCGCATAGAGCGCGCGGCGCCGCCCGCGCGCGTCGAGCGTGACGAGTGTCATGAGGCGCGGGTCGACCACGATGAGGTCACGCGCCTCATCGCGCGAGAGGCGGAGGCGCTGGGCGAGGTGATCACGGTCCTCATCGACCGCGACGGCAAGCACGGAAAGGCGCAGCAGCGGATCGGCCGGGCGCTGCAACGCCACGTCCTGCGCCACGAGCCGCTCGATGAGCCCGATGCGCGGTGCGCGGCCGAGGATCGCGACGAGGAAGCCATGAGCGGCCATGGCCGCAAGGGCACGCGCGGCCCCCGGTGCCTCGAGCAGCTTCAGAAGCTCCGCGCGCACGCGCTCGGCGGAGAGCTGCGCCAGCAGGTGGCGCTCTTTCGCGCAGGCGGCTAGACCTTCTGCATCGATCTTTTCAGGATTGTAGCGGGCGTGGAAACGGAAGAAGCGCAGGATGCGCAGGGCGTCCTCACGGATGCGCGCGCGCGCGTCGCCGATGAAGCGGATGCGCCGCGCAGAGAGGTCGGCGAGGCCACCGATCGGATCATGGATCGTGCCATCGGCATCGCAGTAAAGGGCGTTGATCGTGAAATCACGGCGGCGCGCGTCTGCAGCCCAGTCGGCCGTGAACGCGACCCGTGCGCGCCGGCCGAATGTCTCGACGTCCTCGCGCAGCGTGGTCACCTCGAAGGGGACGCGGTTGGCGACGACCGTCACCGTGCCGTGGCTCACGCCCGTCGGGACCGCATGGAGACCGGCTGCCGCGGCTGCCGCCATGACCTCGTCCGGTGTCGCGGTCGTGGCAATATCAATGTCCGTGACGGGTTCGCCAAGCAACGCATTCCGCACCGTGCCGCCGACGACGCGCGCTTCATGCCCGCCAGCCGCCAGCGCGGCAAGAACCGCACGCGTCTCCGGCCGCTCGAGCCAGGGCGCGCCGGCGAGCGAGGTCGGGATCGTAGCGGGCGCCTCAGGGGGCATGGCATCCGACCAGGGGTTACTTCAATCCACCGGGCTTGATCTTGCCTTCCGCATCGAGCGAGGGCGGCACGTACGTCTGGCCGGGCCTGCCGCCTGAGGTCGAACCGAAGGCAATGAGCACGAGAAGGATGAGCGCGATTCCGGCGAGCATGAGCCAGATGAAGGGGGCATCGTCCAGTACGCCTCGCTTGTCGCCGGGCTTGCGCGTCAGCAGAACGTAGGTGACGTAAATCGCCGTCGGCAGGAGAAAGAGGACGATGTTCTCAATGACGACGCGGATCATCCCCCGTAGAGCCTTTCGTGAAGGTTCTTGAGCATGCCCGCTGTCGCTCCCCAGATGTAACGCTCGCCGTAGGGCATGGCATAGTAATGGCGCTCGCGCCCGCGCCAGGGCCGCGAATGGCGCTTGTGATTGGCGGGGTCCATGAGGAAAGCGAGCGGGACTTCGAATGTGCTCGCGACTTCGCCGGGATCGGGAACGAGCACGAAGTCTGGCCTGACGAGTGCGACCACCGGCGTGACGAGGAAGCCCGTCCCGGTGCGGTAGCCGTCGAGAAAGCCGAGCGGCTCAACGAGTGTGCGGGAGAGGCCGATTTCCTCCTCGGCCTCGCGCAGCGCCGTGTGCACCGTATCGGGGTCTGTCTCCTCTACCTTGCCGCCCGGGAACGCGATCTGCCCGGCATGGGTGGCAAGGTGCGCGGTGCGCTCGGTCAGCAGGACCGTGAGCTCGGCGCGCGCGATGATCGGCACGAGCACGGCTGCCGGACGGGGTGGTTCCATGACCTCGAAGTCGGCGAGCATCTCCGGATTGAGATCCCAGTCGCTGCGTGACCAGGCGCGCCCCGTGCGCGGGTCGAAGACGTTCTCGCTCGGGCGCTCGTGCAGCGCAGCCCCGGCCCGCACACGGAACTCGGGCTCCGTGTAGATCGATTCCGGCACCGGATGGACATTGGTCATGGCACACGAGATATGGCTTCTCTCGCGTGCGTTGGCAATTGCACGTTTTCCGCGCCTTTGGCTTCTGCGTCGCGCTGAGCTGTCATGCAGGATCAACCCGCCGTTGCGACCGGTGCCGCTGGGGTCGGGCCAGGCCGCAGGATGCGGACTTTCTTCACGCGGCGAGGGTCGGCGTCGATGACCTCGAACTCGATGCCGCTCTCATGGCGCACGATTTCGCCGAGCGCCGGCACCCGGCCGACCAGCGTGAAGACGAGACCGCCGAGCGTATCGATATCCTCCTCCTCGCCGTTCTTGAGCAGCTTCACGCCGAGATGGGCCTCCAGCTCCTCGATCGGCGTGCGTGCCTGGGCGATAAGGCCCTGCTTGGCGTCCTCGACGATGTTGGCGGCCTCGGCGACGTCGTGCTCATCCTCGATCTCGCCGACCACCTGCTCGACGAGGTCCTCGATCGTGACGAGTCCGTCGGTGCCGCCGTACTCATCGACGACAAGCGCCATGTGAACGTGCGTCGCCTGCATGCGCACGAGCAGGTTCACCGCCGGCATCGATGGCGGCACATAGAGCACACGGCGCCGGAGATGGGCGGACGCGATCGTTGCAGAGAGATCGGCCTTGCTGAGATCGATCTTCGGCGCGTGCGCGTCCGTATGCGCGCTGCTGTCGACTGGTGCACCGGCGCCTGGCCGGGCTGCCGGAACGCCGCCGCGCGAGAGATAGGACATCAGATCCTTGATGTGGATCATGCCGCGCGGATCGTCGAGCGTTTCGTGGAATACAGGGATGCGCGAGACGCCGGACGTATCGAAAAGATGAAGCAGCTCGGCGAGCGAGGCGCCTTCCTCGATCGCGGTGATGTCGGCGCGCGGCACCATCACATCCTCGACCCTGAGCGTGCCGAACTCGAGGAGCCGTAGCAGCATCTCCCGCTCGGCCGACGAAAATCCGGTCCCTGTCTGGTCCTCGGCACGCAGCGTCTCTGCAAGCGTCTCGCGCAGCGTCGGTTGCGCGCCAAGCCCGAGGCGGGCGCGCAGCGCGGCAAGCCAGCCTTCGCCGCTCCTTGCGGTGTCGGCACCGTTGGGGCTTTCGTGGCGCGGGGTGGTTTCGTCAGCAAGTGTCATGGCTCAAGTGTTTGGACTCAAGTGTCTGGGCTCAATTGTCTGGCCGCGCGATGCATGGGCGTGTCTGCGGCGTTGGTCATGCCGGCGTCTCTGCGTACGGATCGGGAATGCCGAGGCGCGCGAGCAGCATCGTTTCGAGCGCCTCCATGCGCTCAGCCTCGGCGTCGGTCTGATGATCGTAGCCCATCAAATGCAGCAGGCCGTGGATCAGCAGATGCTGGAAGTGGTGCGCGGGGGGAATCCCGTCCGCGCCGGCTTCGGCGATGACGGTTTCGAGCGCGAGCACGACATCGCCGAGCGCGCGCGGCTCCCCGGCGATCGTGCCGAACGGCTCCGCCGCCGGGAAAGAGAGCACGTTGGTTGGCGCATCCTTGCCACGGTAGATCGCATTCAGGCGGCGGACGGCATCGTCGCTGCTGAGCGCGACCACCGCCGAGGCCGGCAGCATGGCGGCAAGCTCCGGCGCCTCGGCCAGAACCCGGCCGACGGCCGCTATCAGCTCATCGACTGGTCCGACTGCGGCCCAATCGCCGTCCTCATCCACACGTTCGAGCACGAGCAACGTTCGCGACGGAGGCTCCTCGTCGCACGAACGCTCTTCGCCAGTGGCGGCATCGCCGGGACCTGCGGGCTGATCCAGAGCCGTCGTCATCTCAGTCAGTCCGTGCGCCCCTGGCCCCGGGCGAGCGTGGCGGTCACGCCCGAACCGAGCCCCGGTGATGTCGGCGCGTTGTCGTAGGCGGCGACGATGCGTGCAACGAGCTCGCTGCGCACGACATCGGCGGCGGAGAAGTGCGTCACCGCGATCCCTTCGATACCCTCGAGCAGGCTCACGGCCTCGTCGAGGCCCGACTTCTGCCCCGGCGGCAGGTCAATCTGGCTGGGATCGCCGGTAACGACCATGCGCGATCCGTCCCCATGGCGGGTCAGGAACATCTTCATTTGCATGCTCGTCGTGTTCTGCGCCTCGTCGAGGATGACGAAGGCGTGCGCGAGCGTCCGTCCTCGCATGAACGCAAGGGGCGCGATCTCGATGACCCCTGTCTCGAGATCCCGCTCGACCTTCTCAGGTGGCAGAACGTCATAAAGGGCATCATAGAGCGGACGCAGGTAGGGGTCCACCTTCTCGCGCATGTCGCCGGGCAGGAAGCCGAGCCGCTCGCCGGCCTCGACGGCAGGCCGAGAGAGCACGATCCGCTCGACGAGGCCGCGCTCGAGGTATGAAGCGGCTTGCGCGACGGCGAGATAGGTCTTGCCGGTGCCGGCCGGGCCAACCCCGAAAACGAGGTCGTGCGCATCAAGGGCCCGAATATACGTACTTTGTGTGGGGGTGCGGGCGGTGACGATGCGGCGGCGGGTTCGGATCTGGGCCGTGCCGTCACTCCTCGGGGCGCCCGAGCGGGCATGGCGGACGAGGCCGTCGATGTCGCCGGCGGTGACGCCTTCGCCCTTGCGTACGCGATCATAAATCTCGTTCAGAACCTCGCGGCCGATCTCGCACGCCGGCTGCGGTCCTATCAGCGTGACGACGTTGCCGTGGGCGTGGGCTTCGATGCCTAGCCTGCTCTCGATGAGGGCGAGATGGGAATCGTACTCGCCGAGCAAATGGGCCAGCAGCCGGTTGTCGTCGAAAGGTACGACAATGCGGTGCTTTGCCCGGGTTCCCTCTCGAAGGTGCTCGGGGGACCTCTCGGGTTTGGACGGCCGTGCGGCCGCCGACCCGCGCGCAGTTGTCAAATGTGGCTCTCCTGGCCGGTTGAACAGTGACGCGAGGCGGATGCAACTCGATCGCGCCCTCGAGTCAGGGGCAGCATATCACGCCGCCCTGATGACACCAGAAAGACTATTGGGTCCCGCCTTGGCGATTTCAACCGGAATGATGCGCCCCATGAGGCCGGGGGCAGCCTCTGCGTGCACGGCCTGGAGATAGGGCGAGCGGCCAATGAGCTGTCCCTCGTGGCGGCCGCGCCGCTCGAACAGCACCGGCAGCACGCGGCCCACGCACTCGGCGTTGAAGGAGGACTGCTGCTCATCGAGCAGCGCCTGGAGGCGGGAGAGCCGCTCGACTTTCACGGCCTCGGGCACCTGCCTGCCCATGGTGGCGGCCGGCGTACCCGGGCGCGCGCTGTACTTGAAGGAATAAGCCTGGGCGAAGCGCACCTTGCGCACGATGTCGAGAGTTGCCTCGAAGTCGGCGTCGCTCTCGCCGGGAAAGCCGACGATGATGTCTGTGGAGAGCGCGATGTCCGCGCGCGCGGCACGAATGCGGGCGACGAGCTCGAGGTACTCGGCGCCGGTGTGCTTGCGGTTCATGGCTGCGAGGACGTGATCCGATCCGGCCTGGAAGGGCAGGTGGAGGTAGGGCATGAGCTTCGCAAGATCGCGATGGGCGGCAACGAGTTCCTCGCTCATGTCGCGGGGGTGGCTCGTCGTGTAGCGCAGGCGCTCGAGGCCATCGATCTCGGCGAGGCGGCGCAGGAGGTCGGCCAGCGATGCCGTCCCGCCCTTGCCGTCATCGCCGTGGTAGGCATTGACGTTCTGGCCGAGCAGCGTGATCTCGCGGGCGCCAGCGGCGACGAGGCGGCGCGCTTCATCCTCGATCGCGGCGACGCTGCGCGAGTACTCCGCGCCGCGCGTGTACGGCACGACGCAGAACGTGCAGAACTTGTCGCAGCCTTCCTGCACGGTGAGGAAGGCGCTTGCCGGCCGCACCTTGGCGGGTAGCGGCGCGCGCTCAGGCAGGTGGCGGAACTTGTCGTCCTCGGGAAACTCGGTCTCGACGACGGGGCGCGCGGTCGCTCGCCTGCGGTCGATCAGCTGGTCGAGCTGGTGATAGCTCTGCGGTCCGACGACGAGGTCGACGATAGGTGCCCGGCGGATGATCTCGTCGCCCTCGGCCTGCGCGACGCAGCCGGCGACCGCAATCACCGTCTCCTGGCCGGCGCGGGCGCGGCGCTCCTTGAGCGTGCGCAGCCGGCCAAGCTCGGAATAAACCTTTTCGGCAGCTTTTTCCCGAATATGGCAGGTATTGAGGATGATGAGGTCAGCATCGTCGGGGGCGTCGGTTTCGGCATAGCCGCCGCCGGCAAGCGCCTCCATCATGCGCTCGCTGTCATATACGTTCATCTGACAGCCGTAGGTCCTGATAAAAACCGTCTTCGTCGGCGCCATGACCCTGCCTGCTTTGAACCCCGAGGCCCCGCTCCGGCTGGCAATCTCCGTGCCAGGGGCGCACGCCATCCCTTATGGCAATCTCTGGCGCTTGCTGCAATGCACCAAACGGGTGAGCCGTCGCATAATGGATCGGTAACTTTGACGCGCGGGAACCCGGCCAGCGGGCCGGATTTCCGCCCGATTCAGCCACGATAGGCAGCAAGGTGCTTTGAGGAGGGGAGCCAGTGGGGAAATGCCGGATCATGGTCGTGGTCGAAGCGGGCGCGGGTGCGCCCGCACGCCTTGCGGCGGCGCTCGCGGCCAGCCCTGTCGCCTCGGTCGTGATCATCGTTCCCGAGGGCACCCCAGTGCCCGAGGTCCAGGCCCTGATTGCGCCCGCGCAGGCCGCCGGTGCAGCAGCGCTCATTTGTGATGACGCCCACCTCGCGCGGACGCTGAAGGCGGATGGGGTGCACCTTTCGGCGGGCAATGCCAAGGCCTATGGCGAGGCGCGGGAGATCGTCGGCGCGCGCGGCATTGTCGGTGTCGATGCGGGCCGCTCGCGGCACGAGGCCATGGTGGCCGGCGAGGGTGGCGCGGAGTACGTCGCGTTCGGCATTCCCGCTCATGTCGACGACCGGGAAAAGGCGCACCGGCGCCGGTGCGAGCTCATCGCGTGGTGGTCCGAGATCTTCGAGGTGCCCGTCGTGGCCTTTGATGTCATGAGCGCCGGGGAGGCGGGCCAACTTGCCGCCGCGGGTGCCGATTTCATCGCGCTGACGCTTCCCGCGCGGGAGCCGCCGGCCGCGTCGGGCGAGCTGGTGCGGGCTGCACACGCGGCCATTGCCGGCGAGGTGACCGCATGAAGCTGCGTCTGGGGCGCATTCTCGGGGCGACACTACTTGCGGCCGTCATGGCGCCCATCGCCGGCCACGCGCAGACGAGCAGCTGGAGCCACACGATCACGCCGGAGCCCGTGCCGAAGCGCACGCCCAAGGCCAAGAGCGCGCCGGCAGCGAAGGCTCCGCGCGCGGCGCCGGGACCGGCAGCTCCCGGCAAAGCGTCTGCGCGCGCGGTGAAGACGACGGCAGCGCCAGCACCCTCGGGCAAGCTTGCACCCTTGCCGCAGGCCACCGACACCCCGACCAAGCCGGACAGCGATCCCGCCTATACGGCGTTCGAGCTCGGCAAGTACCTGACCGCGCTCAAGCTCGCCGAGGAGGCTGCCGACAAGGGCGAAGCGCAGGCCCACACGCTCATCGGGCGCATTCATGCCGAGGGCCTCGGCGTGCCGCAGAACCAGGTGACCGCGGCGCAGTCGTACGCAAAGGCGGCCGAGCTTGGCGATGTTGAGGGCGCACTGGCTGTCGGCACGATGCTCGTGCAGGGGAATGGAGTCGCCAAGGACGTCCCGCTCGGCGCCAAGTACCTCGAGATGGCGGCGCGGCGCGGCAACACGCTCGCGACGTACAATCTCGCGCTGCTGTTCCTCTCGGGCGAAGGCAAGCCGGAGAACCCGATCCGGGCGTTCCAGCTCATGGAATACGCTGCCGAGCAGGGGCTGCCCGCCGCCCAGTACGATCTCGGTACGCTCTATGCGACCGGGACCGGCACAACGGCGAACATCTTCGAGGCCGCGCGCTGGATCGGGCGGGCGGCGTCGGCGGGCCATACGGACGCCGAGGTCGAGTACGGGATCCTGCTCTTTAAGGGGCATGGCGTCGCGCCCGACGAAGTGCGCGGCGCGTACTACTTCAAGACCGCGGCCGAGAAGGGCAATCCGGTTGCCCAGAACCGCTACGCGCGCTGTCTTGCGCACGGTGCCGGCGTCGAGATGAACCTGGTTGAGGCTGTGAAGTGGCACCTCGTCGCCAAGGCCGGCGGGGTCGAGGACGCGAGCCTCGATGAGATCGCCAAGAAGCTCTCACGCGCCGACCGGCTGAAAGCCGAGCAGGCGGCATTCGCCTGGCGCGAGCAGGCGCTGCTGAATTGAGCGATGAGGCTTTAGGGGGATCACGCCGCGGGGGCGGCGGTGGCCTTCTCGATCTCGCGCTTCAGGCGGCGGCAGCGGTCGGACAACTCACCCTCTTTGGCCTTCATCAGGTAGGCGTCGAGCCCGCCGCGGTGCTCGATCGTCTTGAGCGCGTGCGCGCTGATGCGCAGGCGCACCTTGCGCTTGAGCGTGTCGCTCATGAGCGTCACCTCACAAAGGTTCGGGCGGAAGACCCGGCGCGTCTTGTTCTCGGCGTGGCTCCGCATGTTCCCGGACATGGGCAGCTTGCCGCTCAGCTCACAGCGCCTCGTCATGATAAGCTCCTTGGCCTCTGGTGGGCCGCTTGGGGGCGCCAGGCCAGGCCGGCAGCCGCATCAGGCGTCTCGAATGAAAAAGAAGGCCCCGCGCGGAGGCGCCCGGGGGCGCTGGCGGAGCGTGTGGCGGCTTCTATAGGGGCGGGGTTGACATCTCGTCAAGGCGAAAGGCATAAGGCTGGCCACGCGCGGCGGCCGCCCGATCAGCCGGGGCCGCCCGTTTCCCGAGCCCGCCGCGTGCGGGCTGAATATTTGGCGGAGCGTAGCGCAGCCTGGTAGCGCACTTGCTTCGGGAGCAAGGGGTCGCGAGTTCGAATCTCGCCGCTCCGACCAACGATTGCCACCGACCCGCGTTAGAGCCATTGCCGCGAGCCGTGACCGCGCTGCCGCAGGGTGCGCGCGATCTCGGCGGAAATTAATCTTTTCGCTGATTGGGTTGGCGTTCTGTGGCACGGATTATTCTATGGTGCATGGCACGTTCCGCACCGGCGGGGGATCGAGCGCGTATCGAGGCGTAGCGCGATGGCTGAGGGAAAGTCGCTTGGCTTCTTGAGCACGGTCCGCGTGGACGGGTCGGCCCGCCAGCACATCGAGACCGCGGCAGTCGTCGGCGCCACCGTCCTGGTTGTTGCCCTGTTTGGGATCGCCTTGCGGTCCGCCAACCTCCTGGCGGCCGTCTCGCCCGCCAATGCCGTGCTTCTCGGCCTCCTAGTTCGCTTCCCGCATCTCGCCACGCCAGCCGGCTGGGTAGCTGCCGTGGCCGCCTATCTCCTTGCCGACCTCCTGACCGGGAATAGTCTCCTCAACACCTTGCTCCTCACGGCGGCCAGCCTCGCCGGCGTCGTGGCCGGATACCTCTTGCTGATGCGGCAAACCGAGAACGATCGGCGCCTCGTCGGGCCCATGGCCGTGCTGCGCCTTGCGATGACCCTCGTTATCGCGGCTGCGGCGGCGGGTGTCGTCGGGACGGCTGGCAGCCTGCTCGTCGCGGGTGCTGCCTCGTTCACGGGCTTTGCCTACTGGCTCATTGGCGAACTGGTGAACTTCCTTGCCATCCTGCCGGTGATGCTCACCATCCCGGATGGCTTGATCCGCCGGTATGATCTCAAGACCCTCCCGGATTTTCGGCAGATCGATGTCGCGGACTACCTTCCTGCGGCAGCGTTGGCGGTCGCATGCATTGCGGCGCCGTTCGTCGGCGGGCCGGGGGCGCTAGCGCTGCCCCTCGTGGCGCTGCTCTGGTGCGCGCTGAGCTACAGCGTCTTCACGACGGCCACGCTCACGCTTCTCGCTGGGATCTGGACGCTCGGGGGCATCACGCTCGGACTGATCTCGGGCTGGCCTGATCTGGATGAGGGCGGCGCGCTTGTCTCTGCGCGCCTTGCCGTGACACTCGTGGGACTTGCGCCGCTCACGGTCGCGAGCACGATGGCCGCCCACAACGCACTGCGCGACCGCTACGATAGGCTCGCGTCCTACGACGTGCTGAGCGGCCTCCTGACGCGCCACGCCTTCGCCGATCAGTCGCGACAGCTCCTGGCGGCGGCTGCGCGCGAGCAAGCGCCTGTTGCCGTGCTCATGTTCGACATCGACCACTTCAAGAACATCAACCACGCGCACGGACACTGGGCCGGCGACCGCGCCATCGAGACGCTTGCCGGCGTCCTCACGAGCACGTTGAATGAAGACGTCCTGATCGGACGCCTCGGGGGCGAGGAATTCGCGGCGCTGCTGGCCGGCGCCACACCCGCTGACGCGGCCGCCGCCGCCGAGCACATACGCAGCGCCTTTGCCGCAACTCCGATCGACCTCGGTGACGGCCGCCGTATCGAGGCTACGCTCAGCATCGGGCTCGGATGCGCGGCCCAGGCTCCGGCGTCCATTGAGCCGCTCCTGCAGGTCGCAGATGAGGCCCTCTCCCTTGCCAAGGGTGGCGGGCGGAACCGGACTGTGCGTCGCGATCTCGCGGCGGCGCACATCCTGCCGTCGTCGCAGGCCGGTCGCACACGGCGGTGAAGCGCAGCGCTGCTCGCTCCGCTTCTGTGATCTACACCGCGTACCTCAGGATCGCGGCCAATTCACCGCCGGCCGGGAGGTCGGCCTTGCGCACGGCCAGAACACGCGCGCCGCTGGCAAGAGCGCGGCCGGCGATCTCGTCCACGATGGCATAGCTGGTGGCATCGGCTTCCTCTGAGAAGGTTACGGCGCCGCTCTCTTCATCGATCGTGCCGGGTAGGGTACTGTCCATATCGACGAGCAGGGCCTCAATCGCGCCGAATGTTGCAGCGCGCGCCGCATCGGAAATGTCGGATGTGGCGCGGCCCTGCTTGGCGCGCGTGTCATAGAGCGCTTTCAGCCTGTCAATCTCGGCCCGGTAGGCCGCATCGAGGATCGGCCGCGCCGCATCGGCGAGCTCTGCATCGCTCATCCTGTCGGGGCTGGTCTTGATCGGCTCGGACAGCAGCGCGGGATAGCTGTTCACAGACCGGTACACAGACTCGAGCCGGCCTGTTGCGGCGAGGATGAGCGGCGTATCGCGCCCGGTGAGTACGGGCCTCAGCGCGGCGTCGACCTGCCGCGCGTACTGTCGGAAGCGAAGATTGCGCCCCTCTTCGCCCTGGATGCGCGCGACCGGAGCACGATCGTTGAGCGTCGACTTGCGGACCGAGCTCGCCGCGTCCTTTGGCAGATCATCAACGTTCACCGTCTGGGGCGGCAAATCGGCGAATACCTCGACGAGGCGCACGGCGTTTTCCGAGAGCGCGAGCACGAAAGCCGAATGCGGGAACGTGATGGCGCGCAGCAGCGGCTTCAGATGAAACCGGTCCGACACCTGCACCATGGGCGTGAGCTTGTTGGCGAGGCGATAGGTCCTGAGCTTGTCCGGCGTGGCCAGCACGGCGAGGCTGTTGGCTTGCAGGCGCCAGAACGCAGTGTCGTTCGCGAGATCGTCGAACTGCTCCATGAGGGCGGCCAGCCGCCGCTTGTTGAGGCCGATGGCTTCCAGCTGCTGCTGCGCCTGTCGCGCAAAATTGCCAAGCGCGATCCGGGCGGCATGGACCTGCTGCGTCAGAGGCGTCGTTTCAAGGTAGATCGAGACGCAGGCATCGGCGCGCTCCCGGTTGAGGGCCGCGAATTCGGGAAGCGTGGGTATGTCGACGTACAGCATGGGTCTGACCTCATGTCCAACTCGCCGGCGCTCGGCCTGAAACCGTCGTCTTCACCGACCTAAGGCATCCGACCGTCGAGGACAACCGCGGGAGGGGCTGAAAGGTTCCCCACCAACCATCCGGCTTCTGCCTTGCGGGCATTACGGGAGACTGCTTTAAGCGTTGCGACAGCCGCAGCGGCTCCAATCAGCGCTTCATCAGGGAGGCAGACCGTGTCCTCGATCCCGACCACCATGACCGGCATCGCGCTCAGCGGCAAGGGCGGCCCCGAGGTGCTGCAGCCGGCCTCGATGCCCGTGCCACAAGCGGGCTGCGGCCAGATCCTCGTCAAGGTGGCTGCCGCCGGCGTCAATCGGCCGGACGTGCAGCAGCGCATGGGGGCCTATCCGCCGCCGCCCGGGCACTCGCCGCTCCCGGGGCTCGAAATTGCCGGCGAAGTCGTCGCGGTGGGAAAGGGCGTTGCGCGCTGGAAAGTCGGCGACAAGGTCTGCGCGCTCGTCAATGGGGGCGGCTATGCCGAGTACTGCATCGCTGAGGATGTGCAGGCCCTGCCGATCCCGAAGGGCCTCTCGATGGTTGAAGCGGCTGGCGTGCCGGAGACCTACTTCACGGTCTGGAACAACGTCTTCGAGCGCGGCCGGCTCGAAGCTGGCGACTGGTTCCTGGTCCACGGCGGCACGAGCGGCATCGGCACCACGGCCATACAACTGGCCAAGGCCTTTGGTGCGCGCGTTGTCGCGACGGCCGGCAGTGCCAACAAATGTGAGGTCTGCCGCGACCTCGGTGCGGACGTCGCCGTGAACTACAAGACCGAGGACTTCGTTGCGGTCATCAAGGAGGTGACCGGCGGCCACGGCATCGACGTCACGCTCGATATGGTCGGTGGCGACTATACCGAGCGCAACATTGCGGCGGCGGCCGAGGACGGCCGCATCGTGCAGATCGCGACGCTGGCCGGACCGACGACCACCTTCACGCTCGCGCGCCTCATGATGAAGCGTGTCACGCTCACCGGCTCGACGCTGCGCCCGCGCACGCGCGAGGTGAAGGCACGCTTCGCGCGCGCGCTAGAAAAACAGGTGTGGCCGCTGCTCGATGCGGGCCGCGTCAGAATCGTGATGGACTCAACGTTCCCGCTCGCGCAGGCAGCCGACGCGCATCGGCGCATGGAATCGAGCCAGCACGTCGGCAAGATCGTGTTGACCGTTTGAGGCACGATTTGATCCGATGCATGGCCCGACGACCCAATCAAACATGCACAATCGTCGACCCGTCTCTGTCGGGGAGGGCCCAGGGCTGGGGCGCATCCCCACCGCTGATGAGCTTCGATCTTCCTCTCGCAACCTCCACCACAAGGGGGTAGGGACGGCGTTGGCGAATGAGGCAAGCCCATGACGCTCGTGCGCTCGCTCGTCTATTTCGTCGTGTTCTATGTCGTCACGGCGCTTTTCGTCGTCTTTGGGAGTTGGCTGTTCGTTGCGCCGCGCTCGTGGGCCATGAAGGGGCTCGAGATCCACGGCCGCACGTGCACATGGCTGCTGCGCCTCATCTGCGGCACGCGGATGGAGGTGCGTGGCCGCGAGAAGCTTCCCGGAGGTCCTTGCCTCATCGTTTCGAAACATCAGTCGGCGTGGGACACGTTCGCGCTGATCCCGCTTTTCCGCGATCCCGCGATCGTGCTCAAGGAAGAGCTGAAGTGGATCCCCTTCTATGGCTGGTTCTGCCTGAAATTCGAGCACATCCTGATCAGCCGCGACCGCGCGAGCGCTGCGCTCAAGAAGCTCGTCGCCGATGCCAGAAATCGCGCCGCCCAGGGCCGCGAGATCTTCATCTTCCCCGAGGGCACGCGCCGCCCACCCGGCGCCGCGCCGGACTACAAGCCGGGCTACGTGGCGCTCTACGAGGGGCTGGGGCTACCCTGTTATCCCCTCGCGCTCAATTCGGGTCTCTACTGGCCGCGCCGCCAGCTCATGCGTTATCCGGGTACGATCATCGTCGAGATCCTCGATCCGATCCCGCCGGGCCTCTCGCGCAAGGCGTTTCGGCAGGTGCTCGAAGCGCGTCTCGAGGCGGCCAGCGATCGCCTGCTGCAGGAAGCGGCCGCGGCGCCCGGCGCGCCGCCGCTGCCACCGACGGCGGTGGCGCGCCTCGCGGAGCTGGCCCGGGCGGCCGAGAATGTCGCGGAACAGAAAAAGAACATTTCTTGACCATTTGTTCCTGGCGCACTATATTTGTTGGCGGTCTCCGGATGGGAGTGCGCCGGCAGCATGGCGAGCGAACCTACAGAATTCCCGGCGATATCCCGGTTCATCTGGGACGCGAAGTATCGCCTGAAGGCAGCTGACGGGACGCCGCTGGAGTCCAGCATCGAGGAGACCTGGGCGCGCCTTGCGGTGGCGGGCGCCAGTATTGAGAAGGCACGCCGGCGCAAGGCTTGGCAGAAGCGTTTCCTGGACGCGCTCACCGATCTCCAGTTCCTCCCCGCCGGACGCATCATCGCCGGCGCCGGCTCGAGCCGCGATGTCACGCTCTTCAACTGCTTCGTGATGGGGCCGATCGCCGACGACCTCGGTTCGATCTTCGAGAATGTCAAGGAAGCTGCCCTCACGATGCAGAAAGGCGGCGGCATCGGTCATGACTTCTCGACGCTGAGGCCGGCAGGCGCCCTCGTGAAGAGTGTCGGTGCCGGCGCGTCGGGACCGGTCAGCTTCATGGATGTCTGGGACGCCATGTGCAAGACCATCATGTCGGCCGGCCAGCGGCGCGGCGCCATGATGGCCACCATGCGCTGCGACCATCCCGACATCGAGGCTTTCATCGACGCCAAGTCCGATCCGACGCGCCTGCGCAATTTCAATCTCTCGGTGCTGGTCACGGACGCCTTCATGGAGGCGGTGGCGCGCGACGATACCTGGGCGCTGACGTTCGAGGGCACGGTCTACAGGACCGTGCGGGCGCGAGCGCTCTGGCAGCGCATCATGCGCGCGACCTACAGCTATGCTGAGCCAGGCGTGATCTTCATCGATCGCGTCAATGCCATGAACAACCTTGCCTACTGCGAGGAGATCCGGGCGACCAATCCGTGCGGCGAGCAGCCTCTTCCGCCGTACGGCGCGTGCCTTCTCGGCTCGATCAATCTCGCCGCGCTGGTCCGCGATCCGTTCACCGCGGCCGCGCGCATCGACGAGGCGCGGATCGCTGAGCTCGTGCCGGCGGCCGTGCGCTTCCTCGACAACATGATCGACCTCTCGCACTACCCGCTCGAGGCGCAGCGCCGCGAGGCAAAGGCCAAGCGCCGTATCGGCCTCGGCATCACCGGTCTTGGCGACGCGCTCGTCATGTGCGGGCTACGCTACGATGCACCAGAGGCGCGCGCGCTCGCGGAGCGCATCATGGCCGGGATCGCGGCGCGTGCCTACGAGGCGAGCGCGGAGATCGCTGCCGACAAAGGGGCCTTCCCGCTCTATGATGCGACAGCCTTCCTCGCCGCTCCCAATGTTACCCGCCTGCCTGAGGCAGTGCGCCACGCGATCACGCAGCATGGCATTCGCAATGGCTGCCTCACGTCGATCGCCCCGACGGGCACGATCTCGCTCCTTGCCGGTAATGTGTCGAGCGGCGTCGAGCCGATCTTCGATCTCGCCTACAAGCGGCGCGTGCGTGGTACCGGTGACAGCATCAGCGAGGAAATGGTCGAGGACTACGCGTATGCCTACTTCCGGCGCCATGCGGGCTCTGATGCTCCGCTGCCCGCTGCATTCGTCACCGCCCACATGCTGGCGCCAGCTGCCCACCTCGCCATGCAGGCGGCCCTGCAGAAGCACGTCGACAGCGCCATCTCGAAGACCATCAACTGCCCCGCCGATATGCCCTTTGAGGCGTTCGAGAGCATCTATACGGAGGCCTACGCGCTCGGTCTCAAAGGGTGCACGACCTACCGGCCGAACCCGGTGACGGGTGCGGTGCTCGAGGCGGCGCCCGCTGCCGCAGTGCCGACACCGGCAACGCCTGTCGAGGTCACCGAACGTCTGCCGGCTGCCGCCGCACGTACCGGCGATATCGTCTATATGGCGCGCCCGCTTGAGCGCGATCCCGTCCTCCCGGGCTTTACCTACAAGCTCAAGTGGCAGGCCAGCGATCACGCCATCTACGTTACGATCAACGATATTGAGCGTGAGGGCCGCAGGCGCCCGTTCGAGGTCTTCATCAACACCAAGAACCTTGAGCACTACGCCTGGACGGTCGCGTTGACCCGCATGATCAGCGCCGTCTTCCGTCGCGGCGGGGACGTCAGCTTCGTCGTCGAGGAGCTGAAGGCGGTATTTGACCCTCAGGGCGGCCAATGGATGGGTGGGCGCTATGTGCCGAGCCTGCTCGCTGCGATCGGTGAAGTCATCGAGGCGCATATGATCCGCATTGGCTTCCTGGCCCCGCCGGAGCGGCGTCGTGGGGAGCGGCAGGAGGTCCAGGCGCCGGCAAAGGCCCTTGTGGCGGAGCCCGCAGGTACCCCCGGTGCCGCCGGCATCTCGTGGACGCCTGTGGGCGTGGCCGCGCCGCTGGGGCTTGGCGGGGGGCGCCGTCGTTGCCCAAAATGCCAAGGGTATCAATTTCTTCCGCAGGAGGGCTGCCATGTCTGCATGGATTGTGGCTATTCGACCTGCGGGTAGTGCAAACCGTCATGCGCCGGTAATGCGCGGCGATCAGAATGTGTGTCGGGCGCGTCACACATCCGTGGCGCATTAACAAAACGACGTGATGCCGGGTGTTCGAGCTTGAATAATGTGCGTATACGACAAACTTCGTGGGAGCTGCTGCGCGGCCCTGTGCATTCCGCATTGGAAGCCATTGGTGGAGCGCGCCGGTAAACGGCGCTAAGATATGTTGTTGCGTTCTGAGAGTATGTTGAGATGGCTACGCGTCGGACAGAGCGTGTAAGCAAGCGGGCGAAGGAGCGCCGCGATAGCGCGCCCGCGCGGCACCTCTCCGATGCCGCGACTGCCGCGCCGAGCCAGCAGGTCTGGCGCGGCGCCTCCGGGGCGCTCTATGCCCACACCGTCACCAGCCTGCTCTTCTGCCCCGAGATGCCGGAAGCGACCTATGTCCTCGTGCACCGCGATGCGGCTGGGACGGCACGCGTGCTGCGCGTTGGCACGCTCGACAACAAGGCGCGCTCGCTGAACCTCGCGCGGATCCGGCAGCTCGGTGCAACGCTCGGTGCCAACGAGGTGCACGTGCGCGTCGAGCGCGCCTCCGCCGCGGAGCGCGCTCGCATTGCCTTTGATATCGAGAGCGCGCTGGCAGGTGGCACGCCGCAGCTTGAAGCCACCGTGTGCGGTGCACCTCAGTTGGCGTGAGTGGTCTAAGATTTTGCGGATCGTGGGTTTTGCCAGCGCTGTGCTCTGGGCTCTCGCGCCTGCAGCGTGAGCTGAGCTGTCGCGCCTGCAGTTCGGCGCAGGGATACCCCGCACCCCCGACGTAACGTGAGTTTGGGATGCGCCGCGCGCGGCGATCGCTGGACAAGTCCAGTGCCTAGCGCTCGTGCTTCTCGGCAAATCAATCACGGCAGGTGTGCTCGGGAGGATGTCCCTCCCGATTGGAGGGCGGGGCGAAGGTCCCGCGCACTGACCGGTGGAGACGCTGCGGCGCGCGTTATGAAGCATCTCTACAGCCCAATAAAAAAGGGCCGCCGAAGCGACCCTTCCTTCTTCTGCAAGCAGCTGCCCTAGGCAGCGCGCGTCAGTGAGGCCGGCGGCTTCTTATCCTCCGCTGTCTCCGTGGCGCCTTGGACCGCAATCCCAATGTAGCGGACGCGGCCCGCAATCTTCGCCTTCTTGATCCCCTTCAACTCTCCGAACTCACGGCTGAAAGTCGGGAGCGCCAGTGGCTCCTTGTCCTGCTCCTCACACCATTGGCAATAGCTGTCGTAGAGTTCCGTAGCCGTGATGGTTGCACCTTCTGCGGTCTCGACTTTCTCCTTGTGGAAGCGCTCGACATCGCTCTCCGGGGCGACCATCCGCTGGATGGGCAGTACCCGGTCCGTGTTGTCGTTGGCCGTGACGGCCGGGGGGGTGATGACCGCAGGCGCCGGCGGTGCGGCCGCGATGGCCTGGACCGGTGGCGCAGCGGCGGCTGCGGTGGCCATGGCCGGGACCGCAGCGGGAGCCCGGACATCGAGATCCAGCGGCATGGCGGCTGCGGCCCGGCCGGCCGCGGCAGCGGGCGCTGCCTTCGGGACGGACAAGGCATCATGCAGTCGCCACTGGCTGAACGCCACGTACATGCCGAAGCCGGAACCGACCTCAAGCAGCAGCGCGATGAAGATCGTGAGCGCCATCTGGACGTCGTCGACCTTCAGGCCCGCAATCACCAGGCCGCCGATCTTGGCCAGCATGGCGGCTTGGGGGTCGGCTTCGGTGAGCGCGGTGCGGGTCTCGCCGGCTTTCGCCAGCTCAGCCTTCACCTCCATGATCCTCCGGCTGAGCTCCGCAGCTTGAACGGCATTGGCGTGCTCGGCAGAAAGAGCGTGGTACTTCTGGCAGAACTCGCGATTGAAGCGACCGTTCACCTCCGTGCAGCCCTTCGTCCGGCCCCAGTAGATTTGGTTCTTGTAGCCGTTCATCTCGCTCGCCACGGTGGCGGCAGGGCGATGCTGGGGAATCCAGCTCACCTGCTCCTCCATCCGTTTCACGTCGGCCCGCATGTCCTGATAGACGGCCGTCTGCTGGGCCCGCTGGCCTGCAGTGTCGAGCCGGTTCAGGGCGGCGTGCCCGAGCGCGGAGGTCAACGAGTAGGCGGTGACCACCACCCATACGACCGCCGATGCGGCCGCCTGCGACCACATCCGGTTTCGTACGGCAGCGAAGAGGAAGAAGGGTATGAGCGCCTTCAGGCCGTCGGCGGCCGCGCTGGCCGCTCCGTAGATCAGCCCGTCGAATTCAGTCATGCCAAGACTGTATCCGAAGCGCCAGTTCATTGCGGCGGAAACAGCAAGCAAAACGCCGGCTGCCAATACGCCTAGGATACCTAGAGCGTGTCTCATCGTTTCATTTGCCCCCAATCGTTTGGGGCCAGCCTACGCGGACACATGAGTGCCGGCCGAGCAGAGACGTATGACACCGAGAGGTGCTAAGCCGGACCGTTCACTGCCTTAAAGGGCGACCGCCGCTTTGGCGGGCCCCTCGTTCGGCTGCGGATCGGTGAGCTCCAGACCGAGCGGTTCGGTTTGGCCGGATGCGCAGCGGCTTCGGCATTCGATCGGAACGGGTACGACCGGCCTGACTTATGCACACCCGCCATCGCCGCTAGACGGCAAGCTTTTGCACAGGCGCTGATACCGGCCGACAGGCAACGCAACAACAACAGAGAACTCCTCTCGCCTACCAGCGGTAGGCGATTCGTAATCATTTGTTAATTGTTTCAGACCCCTTAGGGTTCGATCGAGCGGCAGTGTGTGATTGCAGTCACGTAGCTGGTCCCGAGGGCCACAGCTTGGCCAAGACTTTATCCCCACAAGCTAATCCACGCGTTGTCCACCTCCCCGCGCGGTTGTTCAGCGCGCGGGCTGCTGCAACTGTTAATCGTGTTCGCAATCAGAGATGGTGTTACCGCGCCGATGCACGCGCATCCCCATGACGTGCTCGAGTGGTGAACCACCGGTGAAGCCTTGCACGGTTCTTGCGACGCGACGCGCCGGCACGCCCGTGGTGCCTCCAATTGGGACAGAGAGCGGAAGACGCATCATGTTCGAGCGCGGCAAAATCGAGACCGGAACGGGCGAGGCCGTGTCGGGTGTCTCGGTCGTCCTCAGCCTGACGGATGGCACGGAGCTGAAGGGCCGCCTCGCGGTTCCACAGGGGCGCTCGCTCGTCGATGCGCTTAACGGCTCGGCGCCGTTTGTGGAGTTCGAGACGTTCGACGGTCCGCGCCAGTTCCTCGCCAAGCACGCGATCAGCGGGGTGCGCCTGATGAGCCCGGCTCGCGCTCAGGGCCTCGCACGGTTGCGTGACAGCGACGGATTCGACCCCTACGCCATCCTCGGCCTGCCAGCCGGCGCGCCCTACGAGGCAGTGCGCGCCGCCTACCTCCGCAAGGCCAAGGACTACCATCCTGATCGCTATGCCAATGCCGAGTTGCCGGAGGAGGTGCGGGCCTATCTCGCGGCCATGGCGCGGCGGATCAATGCGGCCTTCGCGGCGCTGGAGGCCCCGCATCAGGAGAGCCGCCAGAGGCCCGTACAGCGGATCACGCCGATCTATTCGTCGCCGGCGCGGTGATCGCGATCGCAGGGCACCCGATAGGGCGCGCTATGAGCGACGATGTGCGCTGGTTCATGCCTGAGCTGGAGCACTGGCTACCGGCGTGGGCGCTTCGGGTGAGTTTGCAGGCGAACTCTCGACCTCCCGCCAGGGCTTGGCCGTCGTCTGCTCCTTGTCATAGAGCGCCGTCAGGAACGACGCGATGCGGGGATCGGGCGGCGCGACGCGATCCTGATAGCGATGCTGGCGCGCCTGACGCCGCCTTGCCCAGATCGGTGCGCCCGGCTTCTTCATGCGGCGGCCGTTGTGGATCAGCAAGGGATTGTCGGGCGCCTCGAGGTCCAGCTCCTCGAGAAAGGTTTCGCGCAGGGCGTAGAACGACTGCAGGATGGCGTCGCGCGCCAGTTTGCGGTCCTCGGCCGTGACGCGCCGATCGCCTTGTGGCTCGATCGACTGCAGAGCCCGGCGCATGTCGTGGAGCGGCGCGTAGGGGTAGAGACCAATCCGGCGTTGTGTCTCGCCGACATTGCCATATACGGCACGCATGTTGTCAATTGTCTCCGAGATCGCGCAAAAGGCCGAGAAATACTCGGCCGGTGTCGGTGCTTCACGTTGTGTGAACGTGAACAACGCCGACTTCGCCTTGACGATGTTCCGCCACTCCTCCTTGAGGGCATTGAGGAAGATAGCGCGCTTCTGGAAGACGTTGGCGAGATAGGCCGCAATGACGGTCACGAGCACCAGCGCCATGTCCTTCAGGTAGTCGTAGATGTCGGCGAGCAGGCGCTGCGCGGGACTTTCGGCGAGGCCGGGAATGTGATTGGCCAGCCTGGCCATCACGGAAACCAGCAGCACCAGGCCGAGACTCCAATAGGCGCGCCGCAGCGTGCGCCTGAGCGACGAGCGTGTCATGAATTCCCCCGGTGGTGTTGGGCGAAGGTCTCGGGCCGGCCTCAGTCGACGGCGTGCGCCGTTGGGTGAAGTGAGGGGCAGAAACCGGCCGAAAGTACGGCGACGATCGAGGGCGGCGTCAGCACCTCAACCGTGCCGGCGGCCGGTCGCTCGACCGGCGCGCCATAGCCGGTGAAATCCCAAGGCAGCAGCCAGCCGGCGAGCACCAGGTGCGCCGTTCCCTGCCAGCGGATGAAGGCGCCCCCGGGGAGTGCCTCGATGCTCGCGTAGTACGTGCGCTTGCCGCGTTCCGGCGTGGTGCGCTCGGCGTGCAGGATCGCGTCCATGTCCTCGGCCTTGGCGCGCCCGCTGAGGCCCTTGGTTTGGGCCCAGAGGGAGGCGAACCAGAGAAAGTCCTGCCGGCGGCATTCGCCGCACGGGCGATGGCCGGCAGCGAGGGCGGTCGCCTCGTCGAGAAAGAAAAGCTCGGTGTAGCGCCCTGGTTGCATGACCGTGCGGTGGCGGTCATTGAACTCGAGGCGACAGCAGATCCATTGGCGGGTGGCCCAGCGGCGCGCGCCGAGTGTGCGGTCGGGGCCGTGGATGGCGCCGCCGCGATTGCCCATGAGCGTGCCCCTCGCCGCATGGGCGACGATCGAGCCGTCCGGAGCAACGCGGTTCTGGAGTGGCATTGCGGCTTCTGCCATATGTGCGGCTTCAGTCACGCAGGAAGCCCAGAATGACCGAAGCCGCCGTGCATGTGAAGACCGAGGACCGCCCGAGCGGGCGCGTCGCCACCGTAACGATCGACAACCAGCGGCGGCTGAACTGCCTCGCCAGCGCGACCATCGTCAGCCTGACGCGGGCCTTCCGGACGCTTTGCGAGGATCCGGCGCTCCGTGCCGTCATTCTGACCGGGGCGGGCGACAAGGCCTTCATCGGTGGTGCCGATCTCAGGGAGCTCGGCGCCTGCGACGCCGATACCGTGCGCCTCTTCATCACGCGCCTGCACCAGGCCTGCCTGGCGATCCGGGAGTGCCCGGTTCCGGTGATCGGACGCGTGAACGGGTTCTGCCTCGGCGCCGGGCTTGAGGTGGCGGCGAGCTGCGACATGCGCGTCTCGTCCGATAACGCCATCTATGGGATGCCCGAGGTCCACATGGGGCTGCCCTCGGTGATCGAGGCGGCGCTGCTGCCTGGCCTCATCGGCTGGGGCAAGACGCGCGAGATCCTGATGACGGGCGAGACCTTCGGCGCCGAGGCGGCGCTCGCCATGGGCTTCGTGCAGAAGGTCGTGCCGGCCGCCGCGCTTGATGCGGCGGTGGATCACTGGCTCGGCCTGATCGGGCGGGCAACGCCGAAGGCCGTGCGCAATCAGAAGGCGCTGATGAACCGCTGGGAGCGGGTGTCCGTCGAGGAGGGTGTCTACGCCGGGATCGACGCCATCTCCGAGGCTTACACGACCGGCGAGCCTCAGGCGGCCATCAAGGCCTTCTTCGAGGCGAAGGAACAGAAGGCCGGGGGCTGACGTTCCCCCGCCGAGCTTTCGTGGCAGTGCGCGCGCGCCACTGTTCTCCCACAGTGGTGCAGCTATACTGCATGGCGCTGCTAACCAAGCCCATCCGTGCGCGGCATGGGTATCTTCTCCGCGCCCTTTGGATGTGTTTGGCGACGAAACGTGAGCGAGAGACCATCCTTTCTGTCCCACAGTGATGGGCGCCAGCCTGTCGGCCGGTGGCGGCGTGCAACTGCGGCTGCCGTGATTACAGCCATGCTCGCACCCTCGCTTCCCGTGGCGCCGGTGCGTGCCCAGCCGGGCCAGAATGCGGCGCAGACGACATCTCCCCCAGCCGCTCAGGCCAGTCCTGCCTCACAGCAGGCGCCCGCGGCCAGCCGGCCGGCCATCGCCATGTCGCGTGCTGAGTACGAGCAGTGCCAGGCCGGCGACGAGGCGACGTTCCGCGCCGCGGTTGCGCGCGTCACTCACGAGGCCCTGATGCGCAGCCTTGCCGATCTCGACTACGTCCCGATCGTGCGCGAGGCCTGGCGGCGGAGAAATGTCGATGATGTGCTCTGGCGTCAGGTCGATCTTGCCATCGGCGAAGTTCGCGAGGAGTCGAGCTGGACTGAGCTCATCGGCTCGATCGCCTTCCAGGAAACAGCGCAAAAACTCGCGACGACGACCGCCGAGCGCGTATTCCGCTCCGATGCGGTGCAGAAGGCCATTCTCGGCGTCGCCAGCGGCGTCGGCAACGAGGTCGGCCGGCGCATGGAGCTCGGCCTCGGTGCGGCCGCCGAGCCGGTCGCTCAGTGCATGCAGGTCTTTCTTGGGCCCCGCTACGGCGGCATGGTGGCGCGTTCGGTGAGCCAGGACACCGGCCGCGAGTTCACCATCGATCCATCCAAGGCGAGTGCGCAAGTGACGGCGGGACAGGTGCTCATCCACGGCAGTGAAGGCCTCACGGGAACGGTGCTGCTGATCGTGCGCCGCCAGCTCTCGCGCATGGCCATGAACGTCGGCCAGCGCGTGGTCGGCGCCATCCTGAGCCGCATCGTCGGCGTCGTCGCGGGCGGCATCGGCATCGCGCTCATCGCCAAGGACATCTGGGAGTTCCGCCACGGCGTGCTGCCGATCATCGCCGGCGAGATGAAGAGCACCGACACGCGCGACAAGGTGCAGGTTGAGCTTGCCAAGGTGATCGGCGAGCAGATCAATGAGCACGCGCGCGACATCGCCGGCACCGCGGCCGATCGCGTCACGGAGATCTGGCGCGAGTTCCGCCGCGCCCATGCCAAGGTGCTGGAGCTGGCCGAGAAGGACGACCGGTTCCGCCAATTCCTCGACACGGTGACGCCGGCCAAGCTGCCGCGCCTCGACGAGGTCGTGGCCCTTGTTCTCGCCGGCGAAGGCGAGCCGGCGCTGACGCGGCGGCTCAACGACGGCACCCTGCATCGCGCCATCGAGACCATGCCCGCGGAGGCGATCACGATCGCGCGCGACACGCGCTCGCTGGAGGCGGCTTTTAAATGGTGGGCGCTCGGGGAGGAGAAGCTGCCCGAGGTCGTGGCCTATGATCTGCATCGCCTCGGTGCGCCCGAGGAGATGAGCAAGTCGGCGCTCGCCCGTCTGCTCGTTCTTGAGGATCGCGTCGCAATCAGCCGGCTCGCGAGCCTCACCCGGGCGGAGCGCGAGCCGCTTCTCGAGCTGCCCCCGCGCGATCTCAATCGTCTGGCACGCGCGCTCACCGAAACGGATCTCAAGGCGCTTTCACGCTACATGAGCATGCTCGAGCCGGCGGCCGCGCAGCGTCTGCTCGCGGTCGTCGGTCATGCGCCCGCGCGGATGGCGTCCTACACGGCGTCCGGCGTTCAGTCCGCGATCCTTGCCAGCCGTGATCAGGCAGAAGCCGTTGCCGTAATCGCGCGCTCGGACGCTATCTTCGACGTCTTCGTCTTCGCCGAGGATCTCCGCGCCGTGCGCGAGGGACGGATCAGCCCGCTGCTGCTCTGGGCGCGCTACCCGGTGGCGCTCAGCGTATTCGGCTTCGTGGCACTGATCGTGCTGCTGATGCTGTGGCGCATGATCTTCGGCCGGCGTCCGCGCATCGTCATTGCGCAGAACGGCCCGCGATCCTGACCCCGTATCCCAGGAGATCCCATGCGTCTCGTGACCACGGACAGGATCGACGACGCCGAGATCGTGACCGGCGAGGTCGTGTACGCGGTGGCCGTCAGCGGCGCCAACATCGTGCGCGACATGCGCGAGGCGATCATCAACACGATCGGCGGCCGGATGACGCGTTATGAGGATCTGGTCGACATGACGATCGCGCGCGCCCTCGAGGCACTGAAGGCGCGCGCCGCCGAGCAGGGCTATGACGGCGTGCTCGCCGTTCGTCTCAGCCACCCGATGATCACGAACGGCGCCGTCGAGGTGGTCGCGACGGGCACCGGCTTCCGGTACGCATCAAAGTCCTAGCAGGCGCCTCCGCCTCCGCCCCTAAGCCCATGGTGGGATTCGGGGATTTTGGCACTACATGGTTCTGCAAAACGCTGCCGCAGGGGGTCACAAGCCCGGCCGAATCGTGTTGATGATGCAGCTATTGCGCCGTGAAGCGCACGCGTGTCGGCATGGGGGACATCATCATGGTTTTGAAGGCACCGGGAATCATCACCTTCATTCTTGCGATCGTCCTGACGGTCTGCGTGCTGGTCGTGAAATTCTTTGGCGCTCAGATCCCGCTGATCCAGGGCAATGAGTTCTGGTTCCTGCTGCTCTCGCACATGATCCTGATGCTCGGTTGCATCATGCGCGGCCTCTAGAGGCGCACGCGGGTGCGGCCGGTCCACGCCGGCTCGCCCGTCCAACGGATCTGCCGCCCTCACGGAAAGATCTGCACCCAGCCCGTGCCGGCGCGGTCGGAGACCGTGCCGAAGTGCTTGTCGTACTCCGCGCGCAGCTCGCGCAGGTGACCGGACTCCTGGAACTGCCTGAACGTCTCTTCGTTCTTGAATTCGTAGAGCGCCATGTAGTCGTACTTGTCCTCGCCCATGATCCGCTTGTAGCGCCGCCCGCTGACGGCGCCGTTGTAGCGCAGGACCTGCGGCACGTGCTCTTCGTCGTACCACTTGTTGAAGGCGGCCTCCTGTTCCTTGGTGATCGTCGCGCGCACCATGAAAAGCGTGACAGCCATAGGTGTTCCTCCGAGCTTGCTCTTGCCAACGATGAAGGGTTGCTACGCGCCGGCCCCTCAGCCGCCGCTCAATAGGTCAGCGCGGCCTTGATCGCGATCAGCTCCTGGCGCGCATCGGGATAAGCCTCGTATGCCTTCCCCGCACGGCGATACCAGTAGCGGCTGTTCCCCTCATCGGGTTCCATCTTATGCAGCACGGCGTGGATCCAGCATGATACCTGCTCGCTCTCGTCGCGCTGGACGATTGCGTGCGCGGCGTCCCAATTGCCGGCGAGCGCGTGGTCAATGGCCTGCACCAGGTCGGATCGCGCGATGCTCATGTTGCCTCTCAGGCCGCCCCGCGCTTGACGTTCCGCCACGCGCCGATCTGGGGCCGCGCGAGACCCAGGTTCTCGCGCAGCGTTGCGCCGCGGTAGTCCTTGTGGAAGAGGCCGCGCCGCTGCAGCTCCGGCACGACGAAGCGTACGAAATCCTCATACGTCCCCGGCACGCATGTGGCGCCGACGACGAAGCCGTCGCAGGCGGGGGCTGTGAAGTACGCCTCGAACATGTCGGCGACCTCCTTGGGGCCTCCGACCCAAGGATTGTTGAGCCGCCCTCGGCCGCTGATGCGGATGAAGTCGCGGATGGTCGGGTTCTTCGTGCCGGCGGCCTTGAGGACGCGGTCCCGAATGGTTTGCAGCCCCGACATGGAGGCAATGTCTGCGTCCGTCAGCGGCTCGTCGAGCGGCTTCGAGCCGAAGTCGAAGTTCAGCGCTTCCGAGAGCAGCATGAGGCTGTCCACCTCGAGCGGCAGCTTGTCGAGTGCCGCCCGCTTGTCCTCGGCTTCCATCTTCGTCGCGGCGACGACCGGATGAACCAGCGCCCCGATCAGCATGCCGTTGGGGTCGCGGCCAGTCGCCGCGCACATCGCCTTGAGTTCCGCGTACTCCTGGCGGCCAACCTCGACGCCCGGCGTGTAGGTAAAGATCATCTCGCCCCATTCGGCAGCGAAGCGCTTGCCGCGCCCGCTCTGCCCGGCCTGGATGAGCAGCGGGTGGCCCTGCGGGGAACGCGGTACGGTGAAGGGACCGCGCGATTTGAAGTGTGCGCCCTTGTGATCGAGGCGATGCACCTTCGAGGCATCGGCAAAGCGGCCGGTGGTCTTGTCAACGATCAGCGCATCATCGCCCCAGGTATCCCAGTGGCCGAGCACGACCTGCATGAACTCGTCGGCACGGTCGTAGCGCGCATCGTGCTCGATGACGGCATCGCGGCCCATGTTGTGGGCTTCGATGTCGTTGAGCGAGGTGACGATGTTCCAGCCGGCGCGCCCGTTGGTCATGAGGTCGAGCGTCGCGAACAGGCGCGCCACGTGGAAGGGCTCGTAGTAGGTCGTCGAGTACGTCACGCCGAGCCCGAGCCGCTCAGTCGCCATGCCCATGGCCATCATGCATGCGACGGGGTCCATCTTCACGCAGCGAATGCCGTTCTCGACGGCCTCCGTATACCGACCGCCATGAAACTCGGGCATGCCGAGCCGGTCATCGAAGAAGGCGAGCTGGAACTTGCCGGCTTCAAGCACCTTGCCGATGTGGCGGTAGAAGTCGGCAGACATGAAATCGGTGCGGGAGTCGGGATGGCGCCAGGAGGCCGCGAAATTGGAGCAGTTCTGCGCCTGCAGGAAGCCGATCAGCGCCATCTGTCGCATTGGTGGTCGTATCCTCAGCTTGATTGGGTTGGGGTTAAGAGTAGACGCGTGCGCATACGCGCGCCAGGACGATGTCCGGACAGCAGCAATGCGTTGCCGAATGGGAGCGCTCGTTGCTGCGCGTCAATTTGTGCGGCGCAACACAGTACGCTGATGGCGCTTCAATGTTGCGGACGGCTGGCGTATAGACCGCTCGTGCAAACCGCAGGGGGCCAGCACGCGCACGCGCCGCGGGGGCCGCGGAAGAGAGCCGATCGGAGAGGCCGGATATGTCGCAGGACAAGGCGAAGAACGCTGGGTTGGATCGCGTGCTGGTGGGCGAGGTCGCCCGCGTGACCGAAGCGGCTGCCATTGCTGCTGCCCGTTTCCGCGGCAAAGGCAACGCGAAGGGCGCCGACAAAGCGGCCGTCGATGCCATGCGCAAGGAACTCGGCAAGATCCACATCCGCGGCAAAGTCGTGATCGGTGAGGGTGAGATGGACGAGGCGCCGATGCTCTACATCGGCGAGGAGGTCGGCATCGGCGATGGGCCGGAAGTCGACATCGCCGTCGATCCGCTCGAAGGCACAACGATCTGCGCCAAGGACATGCCGAACGCATTGGCCGTGATCGCGATCGCGGAGCGCGGCGGGCTCCTGCACGCCCCTGACATGTACATGGACAAGATCGCCATCGGGCCCGGCTATCCCGAGGGCATCATCGACCTCGACACGCCGCCTGCCGAGCAGCTCGCGAAACTCGCCAAGGCCAAGGGCGTGCCCGTCGATCAGATCACAGCCTGCATTCTTGATCGCCCGCGCCATGCCGAGATCATCGAATCGGTGCGCAAGGTCGGCGCCGGCATCCGGCTCATTCCCGACGGCGATATCGCCGGCGTCATCTGGTGCACGGACCCGCAGCAGACGGGCATCGACATCTATCTCGGCTCGGGCGGCGCGCCGGAGGGCGTGCTGGCGGCGGCGGCGCTGCGCTGCATTGGCGGCCAGATGCAAGGCCGCCTCAAACCCTCGAACCGCGAGGAGGAGGAGCGCGCGGCCTCCATGGGCATCAGTGACATCCGCCGCAAGTTCACCATGCAGGAGATGGCGTCGGGTGACGTGATCTTCTCGGCGACGGGCGTCACCAGCGGGTCGATCCTCGAAGGTGTGCACTTCCGCGGTGACTTCGCCGAGACCGACACGCTTGTCATGCGCTCTGCGACCGGCACCGTCCGCCGCATCAAGACCACCTGCCGCATCGTCAAGATGAAGATGGCAGGTGTGTGAGGCGCTCCCGCGCTTGCAGCGCGCACACCGCTCGTTCTTACGTCCTCACCGTCACCGCCGCGACGCCTGCGCCGATCAGCAGGCTGCCGCCGAGCTTATTGAAGAGGCTGATCGCACTCGGATGGCGCGCCATGGCGCCGGCACGCGCCGCGAGGAAACCGTAGGCCAGCGCATTGGCGAAGGCGAGGACCAGGAAGGTTGCGCCGAGGATCAGCATCTGCTTGAGCACGTCGCCCCTGGGGTCGATGAACTGCGGCATGAAGGCGACGAAGAAGGTGATCCCCTTCGGATTGAGCGCGGTCACGATCCAGGCATGCAGGATCATCGCGAGCGATGTCGCACGATCCGTCCGCGCTTCTGTCTGCAAGGTGCCGCCGGCCCTCCAGAGCTTGACGCCAAGCCAGACGAGATAGGCGGCGCCAGCAAGCTTCAGCATCGTGAAGAGCGTCGCCGAGGTCGCGAGCAGGGCGCCGACGCCGAGCAGCGACAGCGTGACGGCCGTGAAATCGCCAAGCGCGACGCCGATCGCGGTGGGCAATGCGGCGCGCCAGCCCTGGCCGAGGGCATAGGAGACGACCAGCAGCACGGTCGGCCCCGGGATCATGACGAGAATGGTCGAGGCCGCGACAAAGGCGAGCCAGGCTTCGATGCTCATGGAATCGGACGCCTCTCGGATGGGGATCGGTCGGCGCCAGCAAGCCCGCACTCGGGTGCCCGAGTCAAGTGGCGGGCGGTCGCCCGCTACTCGCCGCCGACCAGGTTCTCCTCGCGCACGGCGAAGCCGGCGCGGGCGCGCGACTCGCTCGTGGCATTGCGGCTGCGGGTATAGAAGTTTCCGAGCACGAGTACATCCATCTCGGTCCTGAGGTAGCAGGACACAGCCTCGCGGGCGGTGGCGACAATCGGCTCCTGGCGGTTGAAGCTCGTATTGATGAGCACGGGCACGCCCGTCTCGCGCATGAAGGCCTCGATGACCGCGTAATAGCGCGGATTGGCTTTCCGATCGACGGTCTGAATGCGTGCCGTGCCGTCCACATGCACGACAGCGGGGATCACGTCGCGCTTCTCCGGCCTCACGCGCGGCGCCATGGTCATGAACGGGTCGGCCTGGTCGATCTCGAAATATGCGTGCGCGTGCTCGGCGAGCACAACCGGGGCGAACGGGCGAAAGCTCTCGCGATACTTGATGCAGGCATTGATGCGATCCTTGATCGCGAGGCGCCGCGGGTCGGCGAGAATCGAGCGGTTGCCAAGCGCCCGTGGTCCCATCTCGAAGCGGCCCTGGAACCAGCCGACGATGCGCCCGTCGGCAAGATCGCGCGCGACGCGCGCAAAGAGGGTCCTGTCGTCGAGCCGCTCTGCTGCAACCCCTGCCGCTTCGAGCGCGGCGCGGATCGCAGCGTCGGATTCCGCGAGGCCATAGAAGGGGTGGGTCAGCGTGAAGCGCCGGGGCTCTTTCATCTGATGGTGGTGGTACCAGAGCGCTGCACCGAGCGGGGCGCCGGTATCGGAGGCGCATGGCGGCACCCAGACGCGCTCGTAGTCTGTCTCTGCGAGCACCCGCGCGTTGGCGACGCAGTTGAGGGCGACGCCGCCGGTCAGTACGAGATGGGGCGAAGGATTGCGCGCGTAGAGCGCGCGCGCGAGGTGCAGAACGACCTCCTCGAGGCGCACCTGGAGGGCGCGGGCCAACGCCTTGTGGTGATCGGTAATCGGTTCTTCCGGACGCCGCGCGGGGCCGAAGGCCGCGATGAACGTGTCGCTGAACGGCTTGAGGAAGGCGTATCTGTCGTAGCTGAAGTAGGCCATGTTGACCTGATAGCGGCCGTCCTCGCGGAGATGGATGGTGTCGCGGAAGCGCTCGACGTATCGGTCGTCGCCGTGCGCGGCGAGCGCCATCACCGTGCCTTCCTCGAATGCGCGGAAACCGAGGTGACCGGTAACGAACGTGTAGATCATGCCGAGCGAGTTGAAGAACTCGCTATGCCACAGGCGCGTCAGCCGGTTGCCCGCGCCGGCGTAGGCAGAGGTGGCGGCATCGTCGCCGTAACCATCCATGACGAGGACGTTGGCGGACTCGAATGGCGAGACGAAGTAGATGGCGGCGTGCGCATTGTGATGGGCGACGTTGACGAGCGGCGGGAGTTGGCGCCGCCCGAGCTGGCGCCTCAGGCCATGCCTCAACCACGTATTCAATAGAATGATGCTGTTCTTCTGCGCCGTCTGAGCGCCCGGGCGGAGAAGATTGAGGCTCGCGGGTAAGTGCCCGAGGATCGCCTTGAGAAATGTCTTGCGAAGGCGCGCCACCCTCCACGGCGTGACGATGACGTCGATGGCGTCGGGCTGTAGCGCGCCGCTCGCGAGCGCCGCTGCTACGGCAGCCCGAGGAAAGTCCTGAGAGTGCTTGATGCGGCTCAGCCGCTCCTCCTCGATGACGAGCGTCGGCACGCCGTCCTCGAGGAGGGCGATACCGCTGTCGTGGGTCTCACTGACGATCCCTAGGATGCGCATGAGCGGAGGCCGTCGTCGCATGCCTCGGCGTGAAACCTGGGTGGCGCTCGATCGCTGGTCATCCGCATTCCGTCATCTGATCCGGCCGGAGGTCCGGCCCGCGCCCCCGTATGCTCGCCGCACATGTCCGAAATTCCACGCAGACTGCTGAAATACCAGACAGGGACACGATCTGGCCATAATATTTCCACAGCGCCGAGCCCTGCGCGGGCGCCGGCGGCACTATCGGAACGGAACGCGCTTGGCCCTATGTGCCGAGGCGCGTCGTTCCGCACGCGGATCTAGGGAGCGCAGCAAAAATGCGACTTGGCAGACTGGCTATGACCTTCGCAGCGATGGCGGCAGTGGCCGCGCCGGCGTGGGCACAGGCCCCGATCAAGGTCGGGGAGATCAACAGCTACAAGGTGATCCCCGCCTTTCTTGAGCCGTACCGGAAGGGCTGGGAGCTGGCCGTCGAGGAAATCAACAGGAGTGGTGGCATCAACGGCCGGCTGCTCGAGGTCATCTCGCGCGATGATAACGGTACGCCGGGTGATGCGGTGCGCGCGGCGGAGGAGCTCGTGAGCCGCGAGGGCGTGGTGCTGCTGACGGGCGGCTTCCTCTCGCACGTCGGCCTCGCCGTTGCCGACTTCGCCAAGCAGCGGAAGATGCCGTTCATCGCCTCCGAGCCGCTGACCGACAAGATCGTCTGGGAGAGCGGCAACCGATACACGTTCCGGCTCCGCGCTTCGACCTACATGCAGACCTCCATGCTGGTCGAGGAAGCCATCAAGCTGAACAAGAAGCGCTGGGCGCTCGTCTACCCGAACTATGAGTACGGCCAGTCGGCGGTCGCTTCCTTCAAGCAGCTCATGACGGCGCGCCAACCGGGCGTCGAGTTCGTCGTCGAACAGGCGCCGCCGCTCAATCGCATCGATGCCGGCAGCGTTGCGCAGGCCGTGGCCGATGCCAAACCCGACGCCATCTTCAATGTGACCTTCGGTGCCGACCTGCAGAAGTTCGTGCGCGAGGGGACGACGCGCGGCATCTTCAAGGGGCGCACGGTGCTGAGCCTCCTCGGCGGCGAACCCGAGTATCTCGATCCGTTGCGCGACGAGGCGCCGGTCGGCTGGATCGTGACCGGATACCCCTGGTACGCGATCGACACGCCGGAGCACAAAGCTTTCCTGGCGGCCTACCAGGCGAAGTTCAAAGACTACCCGCGGCTCGGCTCGGTTGTCGGGTATTCGGCGCTGATGTCGGTCGGCGAGGCGCTGCGCAAGGCGAAGTCCACGGATGCGGAAGCGATCGTCGCCGCGATGAAGGGCCTCGAGCACATGACGCCATTCGGCCGGATCACCTATCGCGCAATCGATCACCAGTCGACGATGGGCGCCTATGTCGGCCGGATCGGCCTCAAGGACGGCAAGGGGATCATGTTGGACTGGCGCTATGAGCCGGGTGAGCGCCATCTGCCGCCGGACGAGATCGTGAAGACGCTCAGGCGCGAGTAGGCTCGCAGTGAGTGTCGTGCCGTGGCCGCAAGCGGGGCCGAGTCTTGCTCGGCAATATGAGAGTTTTCGCTGTCCAAATACAATCAACGCGATAGCATCAACGCGCATCCCCTCCCCACAAGGGGAGGGGGCAGAGGTGGGGGCAGCCCTGCCTGTAGTGGTCTGCAAGCCTCCTCCTAGCCTCCCCCCATGAGGGGCGGGGAATGAGTGCGGCGAGCAACGTGACGGCCGGGCCGCCATGATCGCCTCGTTCCTCATCCAGACGCTCAACGGGCTCGCGAGTGCATCGCTGCTGTTTCTCGTGGCGCTCGGGCTGACGCTGATCTTCGGCGTCACGCGCGTGGTGAACTTCGCGCACGGCTCGTTCTTCATGCTCGGCGCCTATCTGGCCGTGAGCTTCCACGGGGCTGCCGGCGGCGGCGTGCTTGGTTTCTGGGGCGGCGCGATCTTCGCGGCCCTTGCCGTCGGGCTCGTCGGCGCGCTCATCGAGCTGACCATCCTGCGCCGCATCTATCGCGCGCCGGAGCTGCTGCAACTCATCGCCACCTTCGGCGTCGTGCTGCTGCTCAAGGACGTGGTGCTCTACATGTGGGGACCGGAGGATATTCTCGGGCCGCGCGCACCGGGGCTTACGGGCGCGGTCTGGATCTTCGGCAAGCCCTTGCCCGAGTACGACCTGCTGCTGCTGGTGCTCGGCCCGCTCGTCGGTCTTCTCGTGTGGCTGCTGCTCACGCGCACGGACTGGGGCACGCGCGTGCGCGCGGCGACCGAGGATCGCGATATGGCGGCGGCCCTCGGCGTCAATCAGGCGCTGATGTTCACGAGCGTGTTCACGCTCGGCGCACTGCTCGCGGGACTCGCGGGTGCGCTTGCTCTGCCGCGCGAGCCGGCCAATCACAATATGGACCTGACGATCATTGCCGACGTGTTCGTCGTGACCGTCGTCGGCGGGCTCGGGAGTATGCCGGGCGCTTACGTCGCAGCGGTCATCATCAGCGTCGTGAAGGCCTGGTGCATCGGCATTGGCGACGTGCGCCTGTTCGGCTCTGTCTTCTCCTTCTCGAAGCTGACGCTGGTTGCCGAGTTCATCGTCATGGCGATCGTGCTCATCATCCGGCCGTGGGGCCTCTTCGGGACGCCGCAGGCGCCGCAGCGCGTTGCGGCCGCCTCGGTCCTGCCCATGCCAATGCCGAACCTGAGGCGCCCGTGGCCGCTGGCGCTTGTCGGCCTTGCTCTGATTGCGCTCCCGCTTTTCGCCGACCGCTTCACGGTCGTGCTGGCGACCGACATCATCATCTTCGCGCTCTTTGCGGCGAGTCTCGGTCTCATCATGGGCGCCGGCGGTATGGCCTCCTTCGGCCACGCTGCATATTTCGGCGCAGGCGCCTACGCTGCCGCCGTCGCTGCCAAGGCCGGCGCGCCGTTCGCCGTCGCGGTGCCAGCGGGCGTCGCCTTTGCCGGTGGGCTCGCCGTACTCTTCGGCTGGTTCTGCGTGCGCCTCTCGGGCGTCTCGCTCGCCATGCTGACGCTCGCGTTCGCCCAGATCACTTGGGCCATCGCCTTCCAGTGGGACAGCGTCACAGGCGGCAGCAACGGCCTCGTCGGCATCTGGCCGCCCGAGATGCTCTCCAGCAAGACCGTCTACTACTTCGCAACGCTTGCGCTCGCCGGCGCCGCGATGCTGCTCGTCTGGCGCACCGTGCACGCGCCCCTCGGCTACCTGCTACGGGCCGGGCGCGACTCGCGCATCCGCGCCGAGGCCGTCGGTGTCGACGTGAGAATTGTCCAGTGGCGCGCGATTGTCCTGGCCGGCGCGGCGGCCGGTCTCGCCGGCGCCCTCTATGTCTTCTCGAAGGGCTCGCTCTCGCCGGACTCACTCTCCATCCCGCGCTCGGTCGATGCCCTTGCCATGGTGCTGATCGGCGGGGTGCAGACGCTTGTCGGGCCGGCCGTCGGCGCCGTCGTCTTCATCACGCTCCAGGACTGGATCGTGCGCGCGACCCCCTACTGGCATGCCGTGCTCGGCATCACGCTTATTCTGATCACCATCATCTTCCCACAGGGCATCGTTGGCACGATCCGGCAGTGGCGCCAGCGCTGGGAGGCGGAGCCATGAGTGTGCCCGTCCTCGCCGTCGAAGGGATCGGGAAGTCCTTCAAGGGCTTTCGCGCAGTGGAAAGCGCGAGCTTCAACGTGGAGGCCGGTGAGCTTCTGGCGCTGATCGGCCCCAATGGCGCGGGCAAGACAACGACGTTCAACATGATCAACGGCCAGCTCACGCCGGATCGCGGCCGCGTGCACCTCGGCGGCGAGGATGTCACGGGGTGGCCGGCGCGCGCGCTCTGGCGGGCCGGCGTCGCGCGCACCTTCCAGATCACGCAGACTTTCGGTTCCATGAGCGTTGCCGAAAACCTGCTCGTGGCGATCCTTTCGCGCGAGCGCGCCGCAGGTCTCCTTGCCGCGGCCAGGGGCCCGCACGCCGACGAGATCCAGGCGCGGCTCGCCGAGGTCGGCATGGGGCATGCGGCCGACACCCTCTGCTCTGTGCTCGCCTACGGCGACCTGAAGCGCGTCGAGCTCGCGATCGCGCTTGTGAATGATCCACGGCTCCTGCTGATGGACGAGCCGACCGCCGGCATGGCGGCGCGCGAGCGTAATGCGCTGATGCGCCTCGTCGCAGATCGCGCCCGCCAGCGCGGCACGGCCGTGCTCTTTACCGAGCACGACATGGATGTGGTGTTCGGCCATGCCGATCGTGTCGTCGTCATGAACCGCGGCCGTCTCATTGCCGAGGGCACGCCGGACGCGGTGCGCGGGGATCCGCTCGTCCGCGAGGTCTATCTCGGTGGCGACGCGCTCACCGCCCTCGGCGGCGGCACCTGAGGGGGCGGGATATGGCGCTCTTGGAGATCCGCGACCTCGATGCCTGGTACGGCCGCGCGCAGGTCCTCTTTGCCGTCTCGCTCGCGGTCGAGGCGGGCGAGGCCGCTGTGCTGATCGGCCGCAATGGTGCCGGCAAGTCGACGCTCATGAAGTCCGTAATGGGCCTTGAGGCCGAGCGGCGCGGCACCATCCGCTTCGATGGCGTGGACATCATTGGGGAGCCAACACATCGCATTGCGCGCCGTGGCATCGGCTACGTGCCCGAGGATCGCCGCATCTTTACGGATCTCACCGTCAGCGAGAACCTTGCCGTTGGTCGCCTGCCCTCCGCGCTTGGCGCGGCATGGACGCCTGAAGCGGTCTTCGAGCTCTTTCCGGCGCTTGCCGAGATGCGTGGGCGCAAGGGCGGCCAGATGTCCGGCGGCGAGCAGCAGATGCTGACCATTGCCCGCGCCCTCATGGGCAATCCGCGCTTCCTGCTGCTCGACGAGCCCTCCGAAGGGCTCGCGCCTGTGATCGTGGAGGTGATTGCCGGCGCCATTGCCAAGCTCAAGGCGCGTGGCGTCGGCCTTCTGCTCTGCGAGCAGAACCTCACCTTCGCGCGCGCCGTTGCCGATCGCGCCTTCGTGCTGGACCGCGGCTGCATCCGCTTTGCCGGCACGCTCGCCGATCTCGACGCAGACGCAGACATCAAGGCGCAGTATCTCGCGATCTGAACCGGCCGGATGGGTTCAGCTATCGCTGTTCAGTGGGAACCCTGGTCCGGAAAATCCCGACGTCTCCGGCGCGCTCACTCCCGTCAGCGGATCCGCCACCCTGCGCGACTTGCCTTCGAAGTAGGCGCCCTGCTCGATGCCGAGCTGCTGATGGAAAACGTCGCCCTCGACGCGGCTCGAGGACTGCAGCACCACGCGGCGCCCGCGGATCGACCCCGAGACGCCGCCGCGCACGATCACCTCGTCGGCGACGACGCCGCCGGTAATGCGCGCATTCTCGCCGATGATCACGTTCGCCGCATGCAGATCGCCCTGGATCTGGCCATCTATGTGCACCTCGCCCTTCGAGACGAGATTGCCGACGATCGTCAGATCCTCACCGATATGGGAGGCGCCGGCCGGGACACCTGGCCGAGGCGACGGTGCGGCTGGCCGCGAGGTCGCGGAGGGCTCGGCCTGATGGGACGGCCCGTACGGCGGTGGGGGCGGCACGCCGCGGGGAATGTCGAACGCTGTCGGTTCCTTGTCCGCCTTCTTGGTAAACATTCTGACGCAACTCCCTCTGCTCGACCGAGTGCCACACGAACGCCGCCCCAGGCAGCGCTCGACGCGCAGCCTTCAGACCTGTGCCCCCTGTCGGGAGTATAGGGCGCGCCGGATCGGATAGCAAAGTGCGGGCCTTGGGTCAGCCCATTTGCTCCGAACGGGCACTGTTGCAACATCTGCCCCGCTGCTGTCACAAACGCGCGACCTTGATGCGCGTCGACGGCATACTGAACTGCGGGCGGGGGCGGCATGCAGACATTTCGGCACATCACCATTCTGACCGGGGCCGGCATCTCGGCGGAGTCGGGCATCTCGACATTCCGCGACAAGGACGGGATCTGGGCGAAATATGATTACCGGGACGTGGCGACGCCGGAAGGCTTCGCCCGCAATCCGAAGCTCGTATTGGACTTCTACAATATGCGTCGGCGTGCCAGTGCCATGGCCAAGCCGAATGCCGCCCATTTCGCTCTGGCAAGACTTGAGCGCGAGCACCCGGGGCGCGTCACCGTGATCACGCAGAACGTCGATGCGCTGCACGAGGCGGCCGGCACACAGAACCTCATTCATATGCATGGCGAGCATCAGAAGGCGCTCTGCGCCAGATGCGGCGCCCGGCATCCCTGGGGACCGGAGCATCCCGATCTGTCGGTCGCGCTCGCCTGCCCGTCATGCGGCGTCCCCGGCGGCATGCGGCCCGACGTCGTATGGTTCGGCGAGATGCCCTACCACATGGGGCGCATTGCCGAGGAGCTTGCCCGGTCCGACCTCTTCATCTCGATCGGCACCAGCGGCAATGTCTATCCGGCCGCCGGTTTCGTTGCCGAGGCCCGCGATCGCGGGGCGCATACGGTTGAGCTCAATCTCGAGCCCTCGCAGGGCTCGAGCCTGTTCGACGAGGCCGTCCACGGACCCGCCTCCAAAGTCGTGCCTAAGTTCGTGGAGCGGCTGCTGGACCGCGCGGGCTGAGCCTCATAGGGCTTCGATCGGGGCGTCGTGCGGACGTCGCTTGCTGCCAAGGTATCGCGCACCACCAACTTGCGCAGTCTGGCCATTTCACCGGATACCTGCGATAAGCCTGCCAATAAGGCGGGGCGACGGATCATCGGAATGAGTTTGGACGAGTACAAGCGTATGGCGGCGCGCGGCGCCATCGAGCAGGTGGCATCGGGCATGCGTCTCGGCCTCGGCACAGGCTCCACAGCGGCGCACTTCGTTGATCTTCTGGGAGAGCGGGTCCGCGCCGGGCTCGACGTCATCTGCGTGCCGACGTCGGAAGCGACGCGGGCGCAGGCACTGTCCCTCGGCATTCCCCTCACCACGCTCGAGGAGACGCCGCTCCTCGACGTCACGGTGGACGGCGCCGACGAGTTCGATAGTGCGCTGAGGCTGATCAAGGGCGGCGGCGGTGCGCTGCTCCGCGAGAAGATTGTGGCGGCCGCTTCGGAGCGCCTCATCATCATCGCCGATTACACCAAGCGGGTCGAGCGGCTCGGAGCCTTTCCGCTGCCGGTGGAGGTCGTGCGGTTCGGCTACATGGCGACGCAGAACATGATCGCGCTGCTTGCCGCCGATCTCGGTTGCCACGGTGACATCCGGCTGCGCCTCGGCCGCGATAACCAGCCTTTCGTGACCGACGGCGGCAACTACATCTTCGACTGCGCATTCAAGCGCATCGACGAGCCCGAGCGACTGGACGAAGCGCTGAAGCACATCCCCGGCGTGGTCGAGAACGGCCTTTTCCTCGGGCTTGCCGACATGGCTTTCGTCGCCGGCCCCGATGGCATCGTCGTGATCGAGACCGATCCAGTCGAGGACGACGGGCGTTGAGCAACCACAACACAAGCGGGGGCTGAAGAGCCTCGAGGCATAGCAGGGAAACGCGCAGATGAGCATTCTCGGACGCATGACCGTAATCGTGGCGCTTGTCGCGGCCCTCGCGCAGCCGGCGCTGGCTCAGCACCCCGCCCGGGCATCCGACGAAGCGCGCGCCGCCGCGAAGGCACTCATCGAAGCCTCGGCGACGTCGGCGCAGTTCGATCAGATGGTGCCGCTGCTCGTCCGGCAGATGACCCAGGCTTTCACGTCGCTGGCCCCGGATCGTGCGCAGGAGATCCGCGAAGTCATGGAGAAGCTCTCTGTGCGCTTCCTCGAGCGCAAGTCTGAGCTCATGGATGAGGTGGTGCGCATCTATGCGGACCTGATGACGGTCGAGGACATGCGCGAGGTCACCAAGTTCTATCAGTCCGGGCCCGGTCGCCGCATGGTCATGGCCATGCCCGAGATCACGCGACGCTCTTCATCGGCAGGGCAGATCTGGGGCCAGATGCTCGGCCAGGAAATTGCCGAGGAGGCGCGCAGCGAGCTGAAGAAGCGCGGCATCGATCTCTGAGGCGTTGCAATGGCGGGCTATGACTACGACCTCTTCGTGATCGGCGCCGGCTCGGGAGGCGTGCGCGCAGCGCGCATTGCCGCCGGACATGGCGCGAAGGTTGCGATCGCGGAGGAGTACCGCATCGGCGGCACCTGCGTGATCCGCGGCTGCGTGCCGAAGAAGCTGCTCGTTTATGCGAGCCGCTTTTCCGACGAGTTCGAGGATGCGGCGGGTTTCGGGTGGACGCTGGGCGAGCCGACGTTCGACTGGGCTACGCTGATCGCGAACAAGGACCGCGAGATCGCCCGCCTCGAGAGCGCCTATCTCGGCGGCCTGGAGCGGGCCGGCGTCGCTATCCACAAGACGCGTGCGGTCGTAACCGGTCCGCATTCCGTGCGCCTTGCCGACAGCGGCAGGGAGGTCACGGCGCGCTATATCCTAATCGCGACCGGCGGGCGTGCGAACGTCGATCCGAAGCTGCCGGGTGTCGAGCACGCGATCACCTCGAATGAGGCCTTTCATCTCGCGGCCCTGCCGAAGCGAATCGTGATCGCCGGCGGCGGCTATATTGCCATGGAGTTCGCCGGCATCTTCGCGGGTCTGGGTGCCGAGACGACGATCGTCTACCGGCGCGAGAAGATCCTGCGCGGCTTCGACGAGGATTTGCGCGATGCGTTGACCGAGGCATACGGGACGCGCGGCATCCGCATCATCACCGGCGAGGTCTTCACGCGCCTCGAGAAGTCCGCGCGCGGCATCACGGCCCATCTTTCGGGCGGCAGCAAGCTTGAGGCCGATCAGATCATGTTTGCGATCGGCCGCAGCCCGAATACCGAGGGGCTCGGTCTTGAGAGTGCCGGGGTCAAGCTTGGCGCGGCCGGCGAGGTTATCGTCGACAAGCATCAACGCACGAATGTACCGAGCATCTATGCCGTGGGCGACGTCTGCGAGCGTGTCAACCTGACGCCGGTCGCCATCCGCGAGGGCCATGCCTTTGCCGACACGGTCTTCGGCCCGAAGCCGCGCGTTGTCGATCATGACTGGATCCCGACCGCGGTCTTCTCGACGCCCGAGATCGGCACCGTCGGGCTTCCCGAGCACGAGGCCGCCAGGCGGCCCGGCGGCATTGATATCTACAAGGCGCGCTTCCGCCCGATGAAGGTGACGCTCACTGGCCGTGATGAGAGGATGCTGATGAAGCTCATCGTCGAGCGTGCGACCGACCGCGTGCTCGGCTGTCATGTATTCGGGCCGGATGCCGCCGAGATCGTCCAGATGGCGGCGATCGCCATGCGCATGGGGGCGATAAAGGCCGATTTCGACGCCACCATGGCGCTTCATCCGAGCGCAGCTGAGGAGCTGGTAACCATGCGCGAGAAATGGACACCGCCGGCCGTCGCCGCGCAGTAGCGTGCGTCCAGTTCGAGG
>JBKBPL010000037.1:0-40764 GCA_046293075.1 Hyphomicrobiaceae bacterium
TCCTCGGCCGCGGTAGCTGGGACGGGGCCGCAGATCAAGCAGTCACCGCTCAGGCTGTAGTTCTTGTAGGCGACCCAGAACTCCATCGCCGCCGCATCGACGTGCTGGACGATGCCGACGCCCCAGTGGGTCAGCTTGTCGCTCGACGTCGCATCGACGAACTGGTCCTGGGCATTGCCCTTCCACTCGCTGTATTCGCCATACAGCACCGTATCACCGATCCCGAAGAAATTCTTCGCGATACCACCTGACAGGTAGAAGAAGCTCGAGCTGAAGTCGCCGCCGATGCTGTCGTTCTTCATATCGCGGTCACCCGCCGCGCCCGTGAAGAACAGGCCCGTCGGCATGTGACGGATCGACAGCGAGCCGGCGAGCTGACGCAGCTCCTTGTCGCAGTTCGTGGTGCAGACGAAAGCGCCAGCCGCGCCATTAAATTCCGAGCGCACGCTGTAGCCGATCGCGCCGGCGATACGGATGCCGTTGAACTCACCCGCATAGCGCAGCGCTGCATCCCAGTAGTTGTCCTCACCGAACGAGGCGCCGAGCGTGAAGCCGGCGATCGTCGGCGTCCGATACTGGATGTGCTCGTTGCGCTCGTTCAGCCAGTCTCCCGACGAGCCCTGGAAGAAGTGACGCCATACGGCATTGGAATATGCGCCGTTCGCCTGGGCGATCTGCATGCCCGCCGAGTGCAGACGCACGTCGTTCGACGCCGCCATGCCCTTGCCGGAAAGGTCGACGAGGATGGCATTGTTCGCTGCCGTCGAGCCATGGCCGATCGACACGCGGCCGAGGCGGCTGTGCTCGATCCAGACCATCGCCTCGCGCAGGCTGATCGCGCCACCAGCGTCGTCACCCGAGCCGCCAAGCACGGTCATGCCGCTGCCGTTGGACTGGTTCTGCGACGTCGACTGGCTGGCGAAGGCCTCGAGCTCATAAAGGAAGCCCGCCGTGATCTCGGGCGAGATCTTGGCCGAGCCGAGCATCCGCCAGCGCGAGTTCGACTGGGTCGGGCCGGAGACGTACATGTCGCTCTGGATACCGTCGTCCCAGAACATCAACTGCTGCGAGACCTGGCCCGAGATGGTGAGCGAGACCTTGCGGGTCCCCTTGCGTGCCGTCGTCGCCTCGAGCTCGGCAACCCGCTCCTCGAGGTCAGCGCAGCAGTTGCCACCGAGATCCGCGGCCGTCGCGGGGCCCATCCCCACGATCAGTGCGGCAACGGCGGCCATCGAAATGCGACTGAGTGTCGTCATCAATCCCCCATTCATCTGTCTAGTGCTCCATTTCCCAATGCTTCCAGCGCGGAGGCAGAGTGCGCAGCCCGGCGGCGGGCGGTTCACGCTCCTTCGGGACTGCACGCACGCGCCTCAAGCGCACGCCGTCACGAGGGAACGCGACTTCGACTACGCAGAAACTGGACTGGATTACGCGGCCTGCGGCAGGACCAAATGAGCGCCGGGCTTGCTTCCTGCGCTGCGACTTGATTGGTATGGAGAGCCCACACCACAGGTCGCCTCATGAGACCTCGACTGGAGGACTCGCCGCACGACTCGACTAGGTGCTTGACGTTTATGTTTCGGCGCGTCCGCGGTCTAACAACCTGGAGTTGAAAGCACGGCTACGGGCCGGGGCGGCGTTCGTAATGAGTCACATTGTGGCCTGAACGACACGCATTTTGTGTGCGCACACTGTTGAATTCTCACCAACAAGTTAATGGCGGCGTCGGCAGCGCGCATCGACCACGCGTGAGGGGCGCGCCGCGTCGCGAGAGGTACGGCGCATGCGCGGACGGAGTACAGCCACGCAGGAGCGTTGCGCGCGCATGGCCGGGCCGAGTGCACGGCACTGGCCAAAGCCTCCACGCTGGTGCATCCTTGCCGGCACTTGCACGCTGCCTCCGCGATCCGACATATGGCTCAGCGAGACAAGCCGCTCTTGAGCGGCCTTGGCCAACGCGATGATCGCGCGCGCGTGCCGCAGTCCAATCCAAAGCAGGGCGAAAGCCAGAACCAACAGGAGACCTTGCAATGACCTTCAAGCTGCCTGATCTTCCCTATGCTTATGATGCGCTCACGCCCTACATGTCGCGGGAGACGCTGGAGTACCACCACGACAAGCATCACCTCGCCTACGTCGACAATGGCAACAAGTTCGCCGGCCCCGGCACCAAGTACGAAGGCAAGAGCATCGAGGACATCTGCAAGGAAGCATTCGCGGCGAAAGACGCGCCGGTCGTCAACAACATCGGCCAGCACTACAATCACATCCACTTCTGGAAGTGGATGAAGAAGGGTGGCGGCGGCAAGAAGCTGCCCGGCAAGGTGCAGGAGCTCGTCGACGAGATCGGCGGCTTCGACAAGGTCCGGGCAGATTTCATTGCCGCCGGCATCGGCCAGTTCGGCTCGGGCTGGGCCTGGCTCGCCGTGCGGGACGGCAAGCTCGAGGTGACGAAGACGCCGAACGGCGAGAATCCGCTCATGCACGGCGCCAAGCCGATCCTCGGCGTCGACGTGTGGGAGCACAGCTACTACATCGACTACCGCAACGCGCGCCCGAAGTATCTCGATGCCTGGTTCGACAATCTCGTCAACTGGGAGTACGTGGAAGAGATGCTCGGCTGAGCGCACACGGCAGCTGCACAGCCAGACGCGCAAGTAAAAGGCCCCGTCCCATGGCGGGGCCTCGCTCTATTTATGAATTCCAGAAGTACCGCGGCCTCAGGATCCTGTTCCACTCTCGCTCAGGTCGGGCTTGAGCTCGTCGGCAGTCTGCGCCCGACGCACGCGCCCCTCGAGCTGTGCGCCTTCATCGACGCTCAGCGTCTGGTGATGCACATCGCCCTCGACCTTGGCGCCCGACTCGAGCAGCACCCTGATGCCGCGGATCGTGCCCATGATCGAGCCGAAGACGGTGATCGTCTCGGCTGAGACGACGCCGGTGACCTTGCCCACGTCGCCGATGATGACCTCGGTACCGAGCACGTCGCCCTGGATCTCGCCTTCGACGCGGATCTTGCCCTTGGAGATGATGCGCAGCCCCTGGCCGATGATCGTCAGATCGCGGCCGATAATGGAAATGCCGCTGCCCGAGCCGTCGCTGACGGGCCCCGTCGGGATCACGGTCTCGGTGTGGCTGTGGTGGTGAGGCGTTACCGGCGGCGTCTCATTCGGCGCACGCCCGCTGGCGGGCGACACCGTCTGCAGCCGCACGGCATCCATCCGCTGCGGCTCCGCGGAAGCTTTGGGTGAGGTCGAACCATTACGCGTGAACATTTCCGGCCCCCGTATCATTTTGCCAAGCGACAAGTGCTCTGCCGCTGTAGGAGCCAAACATGGTGCCATGGTGGAAATGTGTCTTTACGAAAAGGATTAAGCCGAAGGCCTGACGCAAGCTTGGGCGGCCGTCGGCCAGGCGACCGTGACCGCTGAGCTGCCATCCGGGCGCCCGCATTGACGCCCGGCCGGGCCACTGCAAAGCTGCAGCCCTCGTTCCGCACGCCGCCGCGCGCCCGCGAACGCAATGAGAACCTTCAATTTCGGAGAGAGAACGCCATGGATTTCAGCGGGCAAGTCGCCGTCGTCACCGGCGCCGCCAACGGCATCGGCCGCGCCACTGCCCTCGCCTTCGCGGCCCGCGGCGCGAGGATCGTCGCCGTCGACCGCGATGCGGCGGGCGCCGAGAAGCTCGCTCAGGAGATCCATGCAAAAGGAGGGACCGCTCGGGCGGTCGCCGCCGACGTCGCCAAGTCGGCCGATGTGGCCCGCTACGTGAAGGCGGCAATGGACACCTATGGCCAGATCGACTGCTTCTTCAACAATGCCGGCATCGAAGGCAAAGTGATGCCCGTTGCCGAGTATGACGAAGCGGTCTTTGACGCCGTGATCGGGGTCAACCTCAAAGGCGTCTTTCTCGGGCTCCGGCACGTCCTGCCGGTCATGATCGGCCAGGGCCGCGGCGCGATCGTCAACACAGCTTCCGTGGCCGGCATGACCGGCACACCCGGCCTCGCCCCCTATGTGGCCTCCAAGCACGCTGTCATCGGCCTGACCAAGTCGGTTGCCGGCGAGGTCGCGCGGCAGGGCATTCGCGTCAACGCCGTCTGCCCGGGTCCCGTGGATACCCGCATGATCCACGCCATCGAGGAGATGATCAATCCCGAGGATGCCTCGGCCGTCGGCGCCCGCTACCAGAGCTCCATCCCGCTCGGCCGGTATGCGACGCCGGACGAAATAGCGAACACGGTCCTCTTCTTATGCTCGGAGTTTGCGAGCAGCATCACCGGCGCCCAATACGTGGTCGATGGCGGGCGTACAGCGGTCGGCGGCGCCGCGACGACGGTTGCCACCCCGCGGAACTGAGATCTGCGGCCTGGTTGCGGCCCCGCCGTCCGCAGATGGCCAGTTGTGGCGCACCGGCACGGCGGGGCCGCAATTTGGTGCATGCGCGACGAAAGACGCACCATTGAATGTTGCATCGCGGCACCGGTTTTGGCATGGTCCGCCCGCCAAATCCCGACCGTGGGCGTACTGACGGCGGGAGCCGGCACGCGCCCCAGGCGGCGCCGCAACATCTTTCCTCGCATCGTGCCGGCCATCCCAGCGGCAGCCGGAACGCCGCGAGGCCCTCACTTTGCCGTGCGTCCTGCGGCCTTGGTGGCGTCCACCACGGCCGCGCGCACTCCGAGCCCTGAAGGGGGCATCTGACCAACGGGGAGCACTCTACTCATGCAGTCCATCTTGTGGGCCATCATCATCTGTGGCCTGCTTTCGATTGCCTATGGCGCGTTCACGATCCGCGCGGTGATGGCGTCGGATGCCGGCAGCGCGCGCATGCAGGAGATCGCCAGCGCCATCCAGGAAGGTGCCCAAGCCTACCTGACCCGCCAGTACCAGACGATCGCCATCGTTGGCGCCGTCATCTTCGTGATCGTCGGCTTCCTGCTCGGCTGGCTTGTTGCCATCGGCTTTCTGCTCGGCGCCGTGCTCTCCGGCCTCGCCGGCTTCATCGGCATGCACGTCTCCGTGCGCGCCAACGTGCGTACCGCGCAGGCAGCGACCGTCTCGCTCGCCGACGGGCTCTCAATAGCCTTCCGCGCGGGCGCCGTGACCGGCCTTCTCGTCGCCGGCCTCGCGCTGCTCGGCGTGACCGTCTACTACGCCATACTGACCGTCGGCATGGGCTACGGGACGACCAGCCGCACGGTCATCGACTCGCTTGTCGCGCTCGGGTTCGGCGCCTCGCTCATCTCGATCTTCGCCCGTCTCGGCGGCGGCATTTTCACGAAAGGGGCCGACGTCGGCGGTGACCTTGTTGGCAAGGTCGAAGCCGGCATTCCCGAGGACGATCCGCGCAATCCCGCGACAATTGCCGATAACGTCGGCGACAATGTGGGTGACTGCGCCGGCATGGCCGCCGACCTATTTGAAACCTATGTGGTGACCGCCGTTGCGACGATGGTGCTCGCCGCCATCTACTTCGTCGGCCAGCCGGTCGTCGGCACATTGATGATCTATCCGCTTGCGATTTGCGGCGTCTGCGTCGTCACATCGATCATCGGCACCTACTTTGTGCGTCTCGGCGCCAACCAGTCGATCATGGGCGCGCTCTACAAGGGCATCATCGCGACGGGCGTCCTCTCGCTCATCGGGCTCTATCCGCTCACCGACTACATGCTCGGCATGAGCACGGTCTACACCGGTTCGAACAACTTCAGCTTCACCGGGATGGACCTCTATTTGTGCGGCGTGGTCGGCCTCGCCGTGACGGCGCTCATCATCGTCGTCACCGAGTACTACACCGGCATTGGCTACCGGCCGGTCCGCTCGATCAGCCAGGCGTCGGTGACCGGCCACGGCACGAACGTCATCCAGGGCCTCGCCGTCAGTCTCGAGGCGACTGCGCTGCCGGCGCTGATCATCGTCGCGGGCATCATCGTCACGTTCAAGCTGGCGGGCCTCTTTGGCATCGCGATCGCGGTCACGACCATGCTCGCGCTTGCCGGCATGGTCGTCGCGCTCGATGCGTTCGGCCCGGTCACCGACAATGCCGGCGGCATCGCCGAGATGTCGGGCCTGCCCAAAGAGATCCGCCGGACGACCGACGCGCTCGACGCCGTCGGCAATACGACCAAGGCCGTCACCAAGGGCTACGCGATCGGCTCGGCCGGTCTTGGCGCGCTGGTGCTGTTCGCGGCTTACAACGAGGATCTCAAATACTTCATCAGTCAGGCCAAGGCGGGCTCGCTCTTCCACAACCTGACAGTCGACTTCTCTCTGTCCAATCCTTACGTCGTCGTCGGCCTGCTGTTCGGCGGTCTGCTGCCCTACCTCTTCGGCGGCATCGCCATGACGGCGGTCGGGCGCGCGGCGTCCTCGATCGTTCAGGAGGTGCGCCGGCAGTTCAAGGAGAAGCCGGGCATCATGCAGGGCACCGAGAAGCCGGATTATGCCCGCGCCGTCGACATGCTGACGATCGCGGCGATTCGCGAGATGATTGTGCCGTCACTGCTCCCTGTGCTCTCGCCCATCGTCTGCTTCTTCGTCGTGAGGTGGATCGGGGGCACGGGCAATGCCTTCGCGGCGCTCGGTGCGATGCTGCTCGGTGTGATCGTGACCGGCCTCTTTGTCGCCATCTCCATGACCGCCGGCGGCGGCGCCTGGGACAACGCCAAGAAGGCCTTCGAGGACGGCTTCGTCGACAAGGACGGCGTCAAGCACCTCAAGGGCTCGGAGGCGCACAAGGCCTCGGTCACAGGCGACACGGTGGGTGATCCCTACAAGGACACGGCTGGGCCGGCCGTGAACCCGATGATCAAGATCACCAACATCGTCGCGCTGCTGCTGCTCGCGATCCTGGCGCATTAGTTCGTTTGCCGCCGCCTGCTGGAAAGGGGCGCTTCGCCTTCTTCCGCAGTGCCATGGCGGCGGCGGTCATGTGAATAGGTCGTTGTCGATGGAGGTCGCGCCGCAGGTGCGGCCTCTTTCGCTTGCTGAGCAAGAGCGCATTTGCTTCCTTCGCCTCAACCGCCTCAACACATGACGCAGGGAGGAATGGCGATGCCAACAATCGGACTGGTGGGCGTAGGGCTGATCGGCCGCGCCTGGGCGAACGTGTTCGCGCGCGCGGGCTGGGACGTCGTGATGTGGGACGCGAACCCCGAGGCCACGGCTGCGGCACCGCAGCTCGTCGCCGAATCGCTCCACGATCTCGCTCGCCACGGCCTCGTCACGGATCCCGAGAAGGCGGCTGCGCGACTGCGAACGGCATCAACGCTCGAAGAGGCCGTGAAGGGCGTCGATCTTGTGCAGGAGTCCGGGCCTGAGCGGCTCGAGGACAAGCTCGCCATCTGGGCGCGTCTCGATGCGGCGGCGGCTCCGCAGACCGTGCTCGCCTCATCCACGTCGGCGATCGTCGCCTCGCTCTTTACGGCAAATCTCGCCGGGCGCAGCCGCTGTCTCGTCGCGCACCCGGTGAACCCGCCGCATCTCGTCCCGATCGTCGAGCTCTGCGGCGCGCCGTGGACCAGCAAGGAGACGGTCGCGCGCGCCCGGAGCCTCTACAGCAGCGTCGGTCAGGTGCCGATCGAGGTGAAGAAGGAGATCGACGGCTTCATCCTGAACCGGCTGCAGATCGCGCTGCTGACCGAGGCTTTCCGGCTCGTCGATGAAGGCTATGTAACGCCGCAGGATCTCGATCACACGATCGCGGACGGGCTCGGCTTGCGCTGGTCGTTCATGGGGCCCTTCGAGACCATCGAGCTCAATGCGCCGAAAGGCATGGCCGACTACTGTGAGCGCTATGGCGACTGGTTCCGGCGCTACATGAAGGATCTCCCGAAGCCGGCGGTGTGGGAGGAGGCGAACTGGCACCGCGTGGTCGAGGCCTGGGGCCCGGCGCCTGCACCGGAGAAGATCGCAGAGAAATCGCTCTGGCGGAACGAGCGGCTGGCCGCGCTTGCGGCCCATAAGAAGGCTCAGAGAGGCTTCCGGAACTGAGACTCACACGACGAGCTTGTAGGCCTCGCCGTCACGCACAACGTGCCCGGCCGACGGACCGGCGAAGTGCGTGCCGATCACGAGAACAGGCTCGCCGGCTATCTCGCGCAGAATGCGCCGGCGCGTCGCCTCGGCAGCCTTCGCATCGTAGTCGGCCGTCGAGGACCATTGAGGGCGCGCAAACTGGCAGGGATGGTGCGCGAAATCGCCCGTAATCATGGCGCGCTTTCCCTTGGAGCTGATGAGGACGCTCGCGTGGCCGGGCGAGTGCCCCGTGCTCGGCATGAGCCGTACCTCGGGACAGATCTGGTGGTCCAACTCGACGAGGTCGACGAGCCCGCGGTCGAAGACCGGCCGCACGCTGTCGGCCATGACTGGGTGCATATCGGGACGCGCGGTCTGGCTGCTCCAATGCGCGTACTCCATGCGGCCGAAGAGATAGCGCGCGTTCGGGAAGGTCGGCACCCACTGGCCGTCGACGAGCCGGGTGTTCCAGCCGACATGATCCACGTGGAGGTGCGTGCAGAGCACGGTGTCGATCGTCTCAGGCGCGAAGCCTGCCGCCGTCAGATCATCGAGAAAGGGGCCGCTGCGCGCGTTCCACGTCGGGATGCGCCGGTCCTTCTTGTCATTGCCGAGGCAGGTATCGACGATGATGCGTCGCCCCGGCGCCTCGACGAGCAGCGCGTGGATGCTCATCTTCAGGCGGCCCATCTCGTCCGCGAAATGCGGGATGAGCCACGTGATCGGGCGGACGGCTTCCGGCGTCGCATCCGGAAGAATGAACCGGCTGCCGCCAGTCGTCTCCAGCTCGACGATCTTGGTGACGGTCACGTCGCCGATCTGCCATTTCATGTGCGTTTTCCCGTATCATCCGGCCTACGTCTGGACGTGCTGCGGCGCCGCGGCAATCACACGTACACCGCGAGGTCTTCCGCCATCCCAGGCCTGCAGATCGCCCTCGCCGCGTTGCGGCCCACGCGGTGTGCAGCGCCGGCGCATCCTATCGACATGACGCTCTCTTGACACCGCCTCGTCCGCCATGCCTTAAGGCCGGAGCACACACTACCCCTTGCCGCCCGTCCGCGGCGTCGGCACGTTTTCACTTTCTGTTCCGGTCATGCTGCGGCAATGTCCGCAGACGGGCGACGAACCAAACCAACGGACGCGAGCATGTCGAGAGCCTTTGTCTTTCCCGGCCAGGGCAGCCAGACCGTCGGCATGGCCAAGGAGTTGGCCGAGACTTTCCCGGCTGCCCGCGAGTTGCTCGACGAAGTGGACGAGGCCCTTGGGCAGAAGCTGTCGACCCTCATGTTCGAGGGCCCGATCGAGACGCTTACGCTGACCGAGAATGCGCAGCCGGCGCTGATGGCCGCCTCGATGGCCGTGATGCGGGTCCTGGAGCGCGAGAAGGGTTTTTCGCTCAAGGAGCGCGTGGCCTTCGTCGCCGGCCATTCGCTTGGCGAATACTCGGCATTGGCCGCCGCGGGCGCCCTCTCGGTCGCGGACACGGCGCGCCTCCTCAAGCTGCGCGGCCAGTCCATGCAGAAGGCCGTGCCGGTCGGCGTCGGCGCCATGTCGGCATTGCTCGGTGTCGGCCTCGACGCGGCGAAGAAGATCGCGGCCGATGCCGCGCAGGGCGATGTCTGCGATATCGCCAACGACAATGAGCCGACACAGGTCGTGCTCTCGGGCCACAAGACGGCCATCGACCGTGTTCCCGAGGTCGGCAAGGCGCACGGGCTCCGCCGCGCGATCCCGCTGCCCGTCTCGGCGCCCTTCCATTGCAGCCTGCTCAAACCGGCGGCCGACGCCATGGCGGAAGCGCTCGCCAAGGTCGAGATCAAGGCCCCGGTCGTACCCGTCGTTGCCAACGTGCTTGCAGCACCGATCAGCGACCCGGCCGAGATCCGCACGCGCCTCGTCGAGCAGGTCACGGGCACCGTGCGCTGGCGCGAATGCGTGCTCGCCATGGTCGCCGCGGGCGTCACGGAGCTTTACGAGATCGGCACCGGAAAGGTGCTGAGTGGCCTCGCCGGCCGTATCGACAAGTCGCTGAAGGCAACGCCGATCGGCACGCCGGCCGACATCGAGGCGGCCATTGCGCACCTGCTGAGCTGAGGGACAGGACGATGTTCGATCTGACGGGCAAGAATGCGCTGGTGACCGGCGCGACGGGCGGCATCGGCGGCGCCATTGCCGAGGCGCTTCATGCCCAGGGCGCAACCGTCGTGCTTTCCGGCCGGCAGGCCGACAAGCTCGAGGCGCTTAAAGCCAAGTTTGGCGAGCGCGCGCATGTCCAGCCCTGTGACCTCGCCAACAAGGAGCAGGTCGGCAAGCTGATCGACGACGCGGTGAAGCTCGTCGGCGGCCGCCTCGACATCCTGGTCAACAATGCCGGCCTCACGCGCGACAATCTCTTCATGGTCATGAAGGATGAGCAGTGGGATGAGGTTATCGCCGTCAACCTCACCTCGACGTTCATGCTCATGCGGGCGGCAGCCCGGCACATGATGCGCTCGCGCACGGGCTATGGCCGCATCATCAACATCTCGTCCGTATCGGGCATTATCGGCAATCCCGGCCAGGGCAATTACGCCGCCTCCAAGGCCGGCATGATCGGCATGACGAAATCGCTGGCGCGCGAGGTCGCCTCGCGCGGCGTGACCGCCAACTGCATCGCCCCGGGCTTTATCGAGACCGCGATGACGGCGGTTCTGAACGAGAAGCAGATTGCCACGATCAAGGAGGCCATCCCGGCCCAGAGCTTCGGGAAGCCCGAAGATGTTGCGGCCGCCGCCGTTTACCTTGCCAGTGACGAGGCCCGGTACATGACCGGACAAACGCTTCACGTTAACGGCGGCATGGTCATGATCTGAGGTCTGACCGCTCATGCACCATGCCGCCTCGACGGCCCTTCAGGGCAGCTAGCCAAGGGATTTGTTGTGTGTTAACGAGCCGAAAATTCGAGCCGTTGGCGCTGGAGTTTGCATCGATTTCAAGCACCCTGTAGTGGGAGTCTCCGCGACAGGTCCGAATCGGTCGTAGCAAGGAAACCGCCGCAGCCTAATCAGGTGTGGCACGTACAGGGTCGTCAGGGCCGCGCCGCGGTTCCTGGAGGTGACAGAGCGCGAGGGAAGGTGGATATGAGCGACGTCGCAGAGCGCGTTAAGAAGATTGTCGTCGAGAATCTCGGCGTCGAAGCCGAGAAGGTTGTCGAGACGGCAAGCTTCATCGATGACCTCGGCGCAGACAGCCTCGATATCGTCGAGCTGGTCATGGCCTTCGAGGAAGAGTTCGGCTGCGAGATTCCGGACGACGCCGCCGAGCAGATTCAGACGGTCGGCGACGCGGTGAAGTTCCTTGAGAAGAGCGCCGCCAGCACGGCCTGAGGCGAACGCACTGGTGGATCGGGCTGCGCGCGCCGTCGGGGGGAACCGGAGCGGCGCCGCAGTGCTATCGAAGCCCAGGTGCAGCGTTCTGGATTTTGGGGGATGCCGTCTGCGATCACGCAGCCGGCACAACACGGCGGAAACGGTAACGCGACGCGGCCTTCCTGCCGGATAACGTGTACAGGTGTGGGATGCAGCGAGTTGTCGTCACGGGGCTCGGCCTCGTTACTCCCCTCGGATGCGGCGTCGAGCCCACGTGGTCGCGCCTCATCGAAGGCCGCAGTGGCGCGCGCCGGATCACCGAGTTCGAGGTGGCGGACCTCTCCTGCCAGATCGCCGCTTTCGTGCCGCGCGGCGACGGCACCGGCGGCAGCTTCAATCCCGATCAGTGGATGGAGCCCAAGGAGCAGCGCAAAGTCGACGACTTCATCATTTATGCGATGGCGGCAGCGGAGCAGGCGCTCACGGATGCCGGCTATGCGGCAAAGACGCCCGAGCAGCAGGAGCGGACGGGCGTCCTGATCGGCTCCGGCATCGGCGGTCTCAACGGCATCGCTGAGACCTCGCTGCTCCTCAAGGAGAAGGGCCCACGGCGGGTCAGCCCGTTCTTCATTCCGGGCCGCCTGATCAATCTCGCCTCCGGCTATGTCTCGATCCGCCACGGCCTCAAGGGTCCGAACCACGCGGTCGTCACGGCCTGCTCGACGGGCGCGCACGCGATCGGCGATGCCGCACGACTGATCGCTCTCGGCGATGCCGATGTCATGGTGGCAGGCGGCGCCGAAAGCCCGATCTGCCGCATTGCGGTTGCCGGCTTCGCCGCCTGTCGCGCCCTCTCGACCAGCTTCAATGACCAGCCGACCAAGGCCTCGCGCCCCTACGACAAGGACCGCGACGGCTTCGTCATGGGCGAAGGTGCCGGCATCGTCGTGTTGGAGAGCCTGGAGCACGCCAAGGCGCGCGGCGCACGCATCTATGCCGAGATCATCGGCTACGGCCTCTCGGGCGATGCCTACCACATCACGGCGCCGGCCGAGGACGGCGATGGCGCCTACCGCTGCATGCGCGCCGCTCTCAAGCGCGCCGGCATCACCGCCGACGAAGTCGACTATGTCAACGCGCACGGCACCTCGACGCCCATGGGCGACGAGATCGAGCTCGGCGCCGTCGAGCGCCTCTTCGGCAACAGTGCCGGCGGGCTCGCCATGTCGTCGACGAAGTCGGCCATTGGCCACCTCCTCGGTGCCGCCGGCTCGGTCGAGGCGATTTTCTCTATCCTGGCGCTGCGTGACGGGATTGCACCACCGACGCTCAACCTGGACAATCCATCGGTGTCAACGCCGATCGATCTCGTGCCGCACACGCCGAAGAAGAAGCCGATCAACACCGTGCTTTCAAATTCGTTTGGTTTCGGTGGCACGAACGCTTCGCTGGTCATGAGGCGGCTCAACGCCTAGTGTGGTGATTGCGAAGTCCGCCGCCACGTCGCGGTAGGTCTCGGAGGCGGACTTCGGAATCTGAACCACACGAGACGCATAGGCTTGCTCGTGTCCTTTCGATCGCGAAGTTCGTTCGAGAGCCCGCTGCAAATGGTGACGAACTTCGCGATCGGGACACTAGGCATTCTTTCCTTCCGACAGCGCCCCACTGAAGCGTGACGTTGCATCTGTTGCTAAAGTTGTTGCATTCGAACCGTACGCGCCGGCAACAGCCGGGACGTTGATGTTTCCGCCTTCACGATCGCGGCCCGCTTTGGCCATATTTCAGGATAGCTTGAAGGGATCGGCACTCGGTCCTGATGCCACATCCGAACGAATGGCAGAGACGTGACGGCGCCCGATTGGGCTGGAGGGAAGCGACCACAGTATGAGGCAGGCCCTGCCAACTCTCGATACCACCCGTCGGCGCCTCAATGCCTTGCCGCGAAGCCCGGCGGAAGCGCTTGAGCCAGGCCGCGCACCACGCCCGCCGCGGCGCATCCGCGAGCGGCGCGAAGCGCGGCGGATGAATGGGGTCCTGCGTTTCATCAGCGGCATCCTGACATTCTGCTTTCTTGCGATGTCGGTGATCGCGGTCGTCGCCTTGCTTCTCCGCGCGACGTTCGCTGCACCGGGCCCGCTCACCCACTCCACCGTCACGGTCATTCCGCGCGGTGAAGGCGTGTATGAAATCGCCGGCCGCCTCGAGCGCGAGGGCGTCGTCTCCGACCGCCGCCTGTTCGTCGCGCAGTATCTTGCCCACACGCTGCACGCCCGCTTCGCCGGCGGAAAACCGATCCAGCTCCAGGCCGGTGAGTTCGAGTTCAAGAAGCGGGCAAGCCTCGAGGACGTGCTCGACATCCTTTCGCAGGGAAAGGCCGTTCTATATCGCCTGACCATCCCTGAAGGCTTGACGAGCCAGCAGATCGTCGCGCGCCTCATGGCGGAGGAGAACCTCTCCGGCGAGATCACCGAGGTGCCGCCCGAGGGCTCGCTGCTGCCCGACACCTACCGCTTCTCACGCGGCACGGCCCGCGCCGATATCATCGAACGGATGCGCGCTGACCAGCGCCGCTTCCTTGCCGCCGTCTGGGACAAGCGAAGCCCGGACCTGCCCTATAAGACCGTCGAACAGGCGCTCATCCTCGCCTCGATCGTCGAGAAGGAGACGGGGCGCGCGGACGAGCGTGAGCGGATTGCCGGTGTCTTCGTGAACCGCCTGCGGCGCGGAATGCGCCTCCAATCCGACCCGACCATCATCTACGGCATCGTCGGCGGCCAAGGATCGCTCGGCCGCCCGATCACGCGCGCCGACATCGACACCCGCACGCCTTACAACACCTACACGATCGACGGCCTGCCGCCGACACCCATCTGCAATCCGGGGCGCGCCGCCATCGAAGCAACACTGACCCCCGCGAAGACCAAGGATCTCTACTTCGTGGCCGACGGCACAGGCGGCCATACATTCTCGGAAACGCTGAAGGATCACAACGCAGCGGTCCAGGTATGGCGCCAGGTCGAGCGCGACATGAGGGCGCGCCAGGCGGCCGCCGCCCAATCGGCCAGCTCACCCCAGACAGAGACTGATGCGTCCAATCCCACGACGGCGCAGGTGGTGCCGGTTGCCGGCACGAGCGGCGCGGGTGCGCGCGCGTCCACGGAAGTTCCGTTGCCACAGCGCAAGCCAAAGCGCTGATTTCACGCGGGATTGATCAAAACTCTCTTGGTGAACGTTTTGTCGGACGCGCGGGCGGGCGACGTCACGGTTCTGATACGCTATTGTCACACCGGTCTTTGGCGGGAACCCCACGGACGGGCGGCATCGGGTGCCGGACGGGATCGGACTGACAAGCGGGGGCGCGTCGAGGACGCATCGACGCGGCGTCACGGGAGAGGACAGCCGCGCGAGAGGGAGATGACCATGCGAGTTCGTTCCCAGCCGACGCGGCGCGAGGTGATGGTGGGGGGCTTCGCCGCGGCACTGGCCACGTCCGCGGCCGGGCTGCCGGTCTCCGCACGCCCCGGCTCCGGGGAGGGCATTCACAAGTTTGTCCTCGGTGACCTCCACATCACGATCCTCTCCGATGGCATATTCGATGTGCCGACGCGCCTCCTCAACCGCGAGATGGAGCAAGACGCCATCGAGGCCGCACTCGGCGGCGCGCTTTCCGCATCAGGTCAGGTGCAGTACAGCGTCAACACCGTACTTGTGCGTTCAGGCGCCGAGCTCGTGCTCATCGATGCCGGGGCAGGCGGTACCTGGGCGCCGACGGTCGGTAAGCTCGCCGATCGCCTCGCGGCTGCCGGCATCGACCCGCATTCCATCACCAGGGTGGTCGTCACGCACGCCCACCCCGATCACCTCTGGGGCCTCGTCGACGAGTTCGATAACGCCTTACGCTTTGCCAACGCGCAGCACACCATGCCTGCGCCCGAGCTCGATTTCTGGCGAAACGTGAGCGTGGAGGCCCTGCCCGCGCGGCTGCATGGCGTCGCCGCCGGCGCAAAGCGCGTGATCGGCACGATCGGCGCGCGCCTGGCCGGCGTCGCGCCAGATGCCGAGATTGCGCTGGGCATCGCCTTTGTGCCGACTCCGGGGCACACGCCCGGACACTGCTCCGTGCGCCTTTCAAGCGGACCACGCGGCCTCATCGTGACCGCTGACACCGTTTTCCACCCGCGCGTCTCATTTGCGCATCCCGAATGGCAGCCGGTCGCAGACATGGACGGCATCGCGGCCGTCGCGAGCCGGCGGCGTCTCCTCGACATGGCAGCCACCGACCGGCTCCAGATCGCTGCTTACCACCTTCCCTTTCCCGGCCTTGGACGTGTCGAGCGGCACGGCACCGCGTACAGGTGGCTGACCTAGCGCGCCGCGCGCCGATCCACTTCGCCGCCACCTTTGCCCGACCGCACATTCCTCTTTTCCGCTTCGAGCTTTGAAAACACTCCCATGACATACGGACTGGATGCCTACGCGACGACCTTCGGCAAACTGCTTGGACCAGCCAACCTCTTCGATGTGCCGGCCTTCCAGCGCGCCTATTCGTGGACGACGGATGAAGCAGGCCAGCTCATCGAGGACCTGCTGCTCGCCCTTGCCGAGGCCGCTGCGCAAGGGGCAACGAGCGGCTACTTTCTCGGCCCCATTCTCCTCCTCGACAGTGAAGCGCCAGAGGCCGGCGATAGGCGCCCGCGCACCTTCCAGATCATCGACGGCCAGCAGCGTCTTGCCACGCTGACTGTGCTCGCCTGCGTGCTTCGCGACCTTGTGAGCCGCGCGGGAGAACGTGTACCTCCCGAACTCGCCCGCATGATCGGCGGCACGAGTGCGTCGGCGGCGCCGGAGCGCTTCCGTTTTCAGATGCGCGGCGCGGCCCAGCGCACCATGGCCGTCGGCATACAAGCCCCGGGGGCCACGCTGACAGAGCTCCCGTCAGAGGATCTCAGCGAAGCCGAGATGCTGCTGCTCGCCGTGCGCGATCAGTTCGTCGAGGCGCTGTCCGATCGCGACCCTGCGATGCTTGCTCGGCTCGCAGCCTTCCTTCATGATGGGTGCAATGTTGTCGTGATCACCTCCCGCGACGTCGACCGCGCCCACCGCACGTTCGCGGCCCTCAACAACCGCGGCCGTCCTCTCGACCGTTGCGACATCATTCACGCCGAACTCATGGACAGCGCGGCCGGCGCGGAGCTTTCGCGCCTCCAGCACGCGTGGGAGGCGCTCGACGCGCGTCTCGGCGCCAGCCTCGACTCGCTGTTCAGCCATATCCGTGCGGCGATCGGTGATGTCCGTGCGCCCGTGATCGCGGAGATCCGCCGGCTCGCGGCGGTCAGCGGCGGGGGCGGCAGTTTCATCGATACGATCCTGGTGCCCTATGGCCGGGCGCTCGCCGAGATCCAGTCGGCAGACCATCGCGGCAGCCCGGAGAGCGCCGAGATCAACCGCCATCTCAGGCACCTTGCCTGGCTGCCGGGCGGCGAGTGGATTCCACCCCTGCTGCTCTGGTGGACCCGCTGCGGCAACGACGCTCCCGCACTTGCTGCGTTCCTCGCGCGGCTCGATCGGCTGGCTTTCGGCCTGCGCATTCTTGGCCTCGGCGCCGACAAGCGGCTGGCGCGCATGCAGCAGGTCAGGGCGGCGATCGAGAACGGCGCAGGCACAATCCCGGGCGGTGGACCGCTCGACCTGTCCAGCGAAGAGATCCGCAATATCCGCCACAATTTGCGCGATCTGCACCCGCGCAGCCAACTCACGTGCAAGCTGGTGCTTATGCGTCTCGAGAGCGAGCTTTCGGGCGACGCCGGTCAGCTCGACACCGATTCGCTCACGGTCGAGCATATCCTGCCGCAGAAGCCTGCCCGCACGAGCCTGTGGCGGAACTGGTTCTCCGATGCCGAGGAGCGCCAAGCCTGCACAGGTTCCCTCGGCAATCTGGTGCTGGTGCCCCGCGCCCTCAACGAGCGTGCACGCAACCAGGACTTCGAACGCAAGCATGCGATCTTCTTTGCCAAGACCGCGCCGCCGCTGCCCCGGCTGACCGAGGAACTGCGCAGCGTGAGAACGTGGGATCCGGCACGCATCCGCGCCCGCGAGGAAAGGCTGCTGGCGACTCTCGACGCGATGTGGCAACTGAGCAGTGCTGCGGCCGAGGCACGCCCGGACGCCTCCGCCGGCGCTGCAGAGCGCCGGCGCAGAAGGGCCCAGGCCGCCGAATAGCCGCCGCGGCTGAAGAGATTGATGGCAGGGTGCGCCACACGGTCCGAGCGAACGGGAGTGCAGTCACCGCGATGGGGGGCGTCCTGGAAACAGCCATGGTTCTCGCGGCCGGGCTCGGCACGCGGATGCGGCCGCTCACCGACAATAAACCGAAGCCGCTCGTGCCCGTGGCCGGCAAACCTTTGATCGACCACGTTCTCGACCGGCTGGCGGCGGCCGGCGTGCGCCGCGCCATTCTCAACGTGCACCATCTCGCCGATCAGCTTATCGCGCATGTCGCGACCCGCACCCGGCCGGAAATTGCGATCTCGGACGAGCGTGACCATCTGCTCGATTCGGGTGGCGGCGTTCTGAAAGCGCTGCCGATCCTCGGTCCCGACGCCTTTCTGATCCACAATTGTGATTCGATCTGGACGGAAGGCCCGGTCTCGAATCTGGCTAAACTGGGCGCATGCTGGAACGCGGAAACCATGGACTGTCTGCTGCTGCTCGCGCCCGCAGCGACGAGCCTCGGCTATCACGGGCGCGGCGATTTCGCGCTCGGTCCCGACGGACGGCTTCGGCGTCCGCAAACCGCAGAGCAGGTGCCATTCGCCTTTGCCGGCGTGTCGGTTGCCCACCCGCGGCTCTTCCATGGCGCCGCAGCCGGCCCGTTCTCCCTCAATCGGCCGTGGGACCAGGCGATCGCGCGGGGACGCGCCTTCGGCATGGTCCTCGAGGGACGCTGGATGCATGTTGGCGATCCTGCGGCTGTCGCTGCCGCCGAGGCCTGGATCGCCGATCAACATGAACGCTGACACGACAGACGCGGCCATGGGCGCGGCGCGCCGCGTTTGGTGCATCTCCGCGGGCCGGCCTTTTCTCGATACGCTGGCGCGCGCCGTCCTGGCCGGTGACCTCCCCCAACCCGGTGGCGCGCCGCCTGATCGGCTGGCGCTTGCCGGCATGACCATCCTGCTGCCGACGCACCGAGCCGTCCGCACGCTCCAGGATGCCTTCCTGCGCGCTGCTGGAGGCCGCGCCCTGCTGCTGCCGCGCCTCGTGCCCATCGCCGAGACGGACGAAGACCAAGGCCTGATCACGAGCCTTGCGGGCGCCCAGAGTCCACTCGCAGCCGAATTTGCCCTGGCACCGGCGGTTTCCCCTCTGGAGCGCCAGCTCGCGCTGACCCGCCTCGTGCTCGCCTGGTCGGAACACTTGCGCCGCGCGGGCAGCGGCCCGGAGGCGGCCCTCGCCCCCGTCGCGGCGGCCGGCGCCGCGACACCGGCCCAGGCCGCACACCTCGCCGCCGATCTTGGGCAGCTCATGGACATGGTCGAGACCGAAGGGAAATCCCTCGATGGCCTCGCGGGGCTGGTACCGGAGGACTTTTCCGCGCACTGGCAGCAGACCATCCAGTTTCTCGAGATCGTCACCAAGTACTGGCCCGCCCATCTGGCCGAACGCGGCCTGCTCTCCGCCGCGGATCGCCGCAACCGCCTCATCCACGCCGAAGCCGACCGGCTCACGCGAAGTCCGCCGGCGGAGCCCGTGATCGTCGCTGGCGTTACCGGCTCCGTACCGGCGACGGTCGATCTCATGCGTGCGGTCGCCCGACTGCCGGCAGGTGCCGTCGTGGTTCCCGGCCTCGATCAGGCCCTCGACGAGAAAAGCTGGCAGCAGCTCGCCGATCACCCCGAGCATCCGCAGTACGATCTGTTCCGCCTCCTTGGCGCGCTCGGCGTGCCGCGCGAGGCCGTTCGCGAAGTTGCGGGCACGCCGGCGCCGCAGCATGCCGGCGTCCGCAGTGCCTTTCTGAGCGAGGTCATGCGGCCCGCGGGCGCCACCGGACTTTGGCGCGAGTACATCCAACGGGCGGACCGGCCCGCGCTCAGCGCCGCGCTCGCCGGCGTCATCCGCATTGACGCACCCAGCGCCGCCGACGAGGCGGAGGTCATCGCGCTCATGATGCGTGAGGCCCTGGAAACGCCTGGCCGCACGGCAGCCCTCGTCTCACCCGACCGCCTGCTCGCGCGCCGCGTTGCGATCCGCCTTCAGAGCTGGGGCGTCACGGTCGACGACTCGGCCGGCCGCCCACTCGCGAAGACGCCGCACGGCGCGTTCCTCGATCTCATCGCCCAGACCATTGCCACGCGCTTTGCCCCGGCGACCGTGATGGCATTGCTGAAGCATCCACTGACGCGGCTCGGCCTGCCCGTGCGCGATGTCCGCCGCGCCGCCCGCTTCGTGGAACTCGCAGCGCTCCGCACGATCTATCTCGGCGAAGATCTCGATGGCATCGAGGCGAGCCTTGCACGGGCCGAGCGGGACATCCGTGATGGCGCGCGGCGTGAGCGGGCCGTGCGACGGCTGTGGGATGCGGACTGGGTTGCGGCGCGCAATCTCCTGCAGCGCCTGCGCAAGGCCATGGCGCCACTCATGACCATTGCTGCCGATCATGCGGCGCAAGAGCTGCGGGCGCTCGCAATCGCCCATCGTGCCGTCGCCGATGCGCTCGCCGCTCCCGGCGACGACGATGCAGCCTCCCGCCTCTGGCAGGACGAGGACGGGGAGGCGGCGGATCGCCTCCTCGCGGCGCTCAATGATCCGAGCCTGAGCGCCCCTGCAATTCCGCCCGCCGACTATGCCGAGTTCTACCGCGCACTCGCCGGCAATGTGACCGTGCGCCCGCGCGTCGCCGTGCACCCGCGCCTCTTCATCTGGGGGCCGTACGAAGCCCGCCTCCAGCAGCCCGATCTCGTGATCCTGGGCGCCCTCAATGAAGGCACGTGGCCGGCGGCTGCCGATCCCGGCGCCTGGCTCAATCGCCCCATGCGGGCCAAGCTCGGCCTTCCTTCCCCGGAAGTGGCCATCGGACGCGCCGCGCTCGATGTGACCAACCTCCTCGGCGCGCGCGAGGTGGTGCTGACGCGCGCCAACCGCGTCGATGGGGCACCAACGGTGCCATCGCGCTGGCTCATGCGCATCGACGCGCTGCTCGGCGGCATGGACCTCGGCCAAGCACTACGGCCGACGAAGCCATGGCTCAGTTGGGCGCGCGCCCGCGATGCCCGCGCCGGCGCCGCTGAGCCCCTCCGCGCACCCGAACCGCGGCCGCGACTGGAGTTGCGCCCGCGCATGCTCAGCGCCTCGGCCATCGAACTGTGGATCAAGAACCCCTACAGCCTCTACGCCCGCCACATCCTCGCACTGGAGGCGCTGAACCCGCTCGGCGCGGCTCCAGGGCCGCGCGAGAAGGGCATCATCATCCATGATGCGCTCTCGCGCTTCACCCGCCGCTTCCCGACCGAGCTGCCGCATGACGTCGCCGGCGAACTGATGGCCGATGCGAGAGCCGTGCTCGCCGACTACGCCGCCCACCCGCGCGTCGCCGCCTTCTGGCTGCCGCGCATCGCCCGCTTTGCCGAGTGGTTCGCCGCGAGCGAGCCGGCGCGGCGCAAGGGCGTCGCGCGCATTGTCACCGAACAGGCCGGGCAGCGCGAGCTGGCGGCGCCAGGCGGCCCCTTCACGCTCACGGCGCGGGCGGACCGCATCGACATCGCGTCGGACGGGCTCATCATCACAGACTACAAGACCGGTGCGCCGCCGAGCGACAAGAACGTCCTCAATGGCACGGCTCCACAGCTCCCGCTCGAGGCAGCCATTGCACGCAACAAAGGATTCGGCCTTGAAGCGGATACGATCGGCGCGCTCCGTTACATCCGCGCGACGGGCGGCACGCCGGCCGGCCGCGAGCGCACCATCAGGGCCGCCGACGTCCACGCACTGGCAGACGACTGCATCGCGCGCCTCGGCGCGCTCGTTGCGGCATACGACAATGCGGATCAGCCCTATCGTGCCGTGCGCCGCGCGCGCTTCGAGTACCGCTACGACGAGTTTGCGCACCTTGCGCGCGTTGCTGAGTGGAGCGGCGGCAATGCGAGCGACGACGAGGAGGCGGGCGAATGACCAGCGCCCCTCTCAAGAGGCTCCTCGCCGAGACGACGGCGGCGCAGAGCCGTGCCGCCGATCCGAGCGCGTCTGTCTGGGTGAGCGCCAATGCCGGAACCGGCAAGACGCACGTGCTCACCTCGCGCGTGCTCCGTCTCCTGCTCGCCGGCACACGGCCCGAGCACATTCTGTGCCTCACGTTCACCAAGGCCGCAGCGACGGAAATGTCGACGCGCCTGTTCCGGCGCCTCGCCGAGTGGGCCAGCGCACCTGACGACAAGTTGCATAAGGCGCTCGAAGACTTGCTTGGCGGGGCGCCACGGGCCGATGAGATCGCGCGCGCGCGCCAGCTCTTCGCGCTGGCCATCGAAACACCGGGCGGGCTCAAGGTTCAAACCATCCATGCCTTCTGCGAGCGCCTGCTGCAGCGCTTTCCGCTCGAGGCAGATGTCCCACCCGGGTTTGCTGTGCTCGACGACGCGCATGCGCAGGCGCTCATGCGCGAGGCCATAGACGCGACGCTCGGCAAGGCCGCAGACGAGCGGGAGACGCCACTGAAGGCGGCGCTCCAAACGGTCGTCACATATGCTGCCGACGAACACTTCGACCAGCTGCTCGGCGCCATGATCGCAAAGCGCGACTGGCTCGATGCCGTGCGGCCCGACATGCTGTCCGGCGTTCCCTCGTTCGAAGCGGCCGAAGCGCGATACCGGACGGCGCTTGGCATCCGCGATGGCGTATCGCACGCGAAAGTGCTCGCGGAGATCGGGCGCCTGCTGCCGGCGCACGTACGCGATCGCGCGATCACAGCTTTGGGCGGCGGTTCGACGAACGATGTGCAGGCGGCCGAGCGCCTCAAGCTCGCGGCCGACGCTACCGATGGCGCTGCGGCCGCAGCGGCCCTCGCCAATTTCTTCCTGACCGACAAAGGTGAAAAGCGCAAAAGCCTGGTGACGAATCCGACCGCTGCTGCAAACCCTGGCCTCAGGGAAATGCTCGAAGCCGCACAGGACCGCTTCATCGCGCTCGACGAGGAACGCCGCGCCCTTGAGATGCTCGACGCGACCCTCGCCCTGCTCCGCCTCGCCCATGACGTGCGCGATGGCTACGCCGCGCTGAAGGCCCGCCGCGCGGCCCTCGACTATGATGACCTCATTGCCAAGGCAGCGGTCCTGCTGGCCGGCGATCTCGGCGTCCCGCACTGGGTGCACTACAAGCTCGACGGCGGCCTCAGCCACATCCTCGTCGACGAGGCGCAGGACACAAGCCCCATGCAGTGGCGCGTGGTCGCCGGTCTCGCCGAGGAATTCTTCAGCGATGCCGCGGATGATAGCGGCGGCGTGCGGACCCTCTTCGCGGTCGGCGATGAGAAGCAGTCGATCTACGGTTTCCAGGGTGCGGCGCCGCACATGCTGGCAGAGGTCGGCAAGCACTTCTCCGAGCGCGCGCGCGCCATCCAGCATCCCTGGCACGCCGTCCCGCTCACGCTCTCCTTCCGCTCGGCACCACCCGTCATCGCCGCTGTCGACGCCGTCTTCGCCGATCATGGGCGCACGCCGGGCCTGACCTGGACGGGCGACGCAATCCGGCACCAGCCGCTCCGACAGGGCCATGCCGGCCTCGTCGAGATCTGGGAGCCCGAGGCGCCGGCATCTGCCGAGGACGCCGACGCGTTCATGCCTCTCGACGAGCGGCCGGCGCCCTCGCCCGCGGCCCGCCTCGCGGCCCGCATCGCCCAGCAGATCAGGCATTGGCTCGACACGCGCGAACGGCTCGAGAGCGAAGACCGGCCGATCGAGCCCGGCGACATCCTCATCCTGGTGCGGCGTCGGGGCCATCTCGCGCCAGCCCTCATCGCGGCGCTCAAGCAGCGCGACATCCCCGTCTCCGGCGCGGACCGCATGACCCTCGAGCAGCAGATCGCGATCCAGGATCTGATGGCGGTCGGCGAGGTCGTGCTCCTGCCCGAGGACGATCTGGCGCTGGCCTCAGTGCTGAAGAGCCCGCTCATCGGCCTCGACGACGATGACCTGCTGCGCTTCGCCCCCAGGCGCAAGGGCCCGCTCTGGAGCGCGCTGCTGGCGGCGGCCGACGCCGGCGATGACCGTCTCGCGGCAGCCGCCGGGATCATCAAGCAATGGCGGCGCAGCGCCGATTTCCGCCCACCATTCGAGTTCTACGCCGAGCTGCTCGACGGCCATGGTGGCCGCGCCAAGCTCATGACGCGTCTCGGGCCCGAGGCGGCCGATGCGATCGATGAGTTCATGAATCTTGCGCTGCGCTACGACGAGGCCGAGCCGCCGTCCCTGCAGAGCTTTCTCGACCTGCTGCGGCAGAGCCGGCGCGAGATCAAGCGCGATCTCGAGCATGGTGGAAACCAGGTGCGCGTCATGACCGTCCATGGGGCCAAAGGGCTCGAAGCGCCGATCGTGTTCCTGCCCGACACGTGCAGCACCCGTTCAGCCGCCGCGCGCGGTGGCCTTGTCGAGCTCGCCGACAGGATCAGCGACGCGGGCGGCGCAAAGCCCGTCGTATGGCCTGCGGGCAAAGATGCGTCGCGGGTCGCGGTGATCGCCAGCGCCCGCAATTACGCCGCCGCTCAAGAAGCGGAGGAACGCAACCGCCTGCTCTATGTTGCGCTGACGCGAGCGCGCGACCGCCTCTATGTCTGCGGATACGACGGCAAGAGCAGAAGACCAGCCGATTGCTGGTACGAGCTGATCCGTGCGGGCCTCGCAGGCCGCCTCGTTGAGGCGCGCGATGCCGAAGGACGCCCCCTTCTCCGCTTTGCCGAGCCACAAACGGCACCGCCCGCCGAACGCCGGAGTGATCACGGTCTTGACACCGCGCCGCAGGCCCCGCCCGAGTGGGCTGAGCGCCCGGCTCCCCGCGAGCCCGCGCTTGCCATCCCGATCGCACCTTCGCGTCTCGCGCCCCTCGACATTGACGCGGAAGGCGAGCCGATCGAGCCGCGCGCGGCGTCGGCCGATCGCCCGACCCGCATCGTGACGAACGGAACGGCAGCGGACGGTGACAACCGCTTCCTGCGCGGCACGCTCACGCACGCTCTTCTGCAGTATCTTCCGACTTGCCCTCAGGTCGGCTGGAAGCGTGCCGCTGCAGCATTCCTTGAAGTGCGTGGGCACGCCCTTCCCGCGCGCGTGCGTGCGAGCATCGCGCAGGAAACCCTCGCGGTGCTGAGCGACCCCACCTTTGCCCCTGTCTTCGGACCGCGCTCGCGCGCCGAGGTGGCGATCGTGGCCGAGATTGCGCCCCCGAACGGCACGAGCGCGCCCCTCCGCATCGCCGGCCAGATCGACCGGCTGGTTGATATGGGCGACGAGGTCCTCATTGTGGACTACAAGACCAACCGGCCCCCGCCCCGCGACCTCGGCGAGGTGCCGCGCGCCTATGTTCAGCAGCTCGCCGCCTACCGCCTTGCGGTCCAGCGCGTTTTCGGCATCAGCAAGGTCCGAGCGGCCCTGCTGTGGACGGAGGGCCCGAGGTTGATGGAGCTCCCCGTCGATGCGCTGGAGCAGGTACACGACGAGTTATTCACGCCGAATTGAGGTCAACTTGACGCAGGTTGGTGCGATGCCTACGTAGCTATTAGCACAGCGATTCTGCTGTATCCCCTCCCGTGCGGACCCGCACGCGACCCTTCCTCAAGGAGACTTCCGACATGACTGCGTTCGTTACCGACGCAAACTTCGAAGACGAGGTCCTCAAGTCGGCCGAGCCGGTCGTGGTAGACTTCTTTGCGGAGTGGTGCGGACCATGCAAGGCGATGGCGCCGGCACTCGACCAGGTCGCACAGGAAATGGCCGGCAAGGTCAAGATCGTGAAAATCGACGTCGACCAGAACCCGCAGGTCACCCAGCGCTACCGCATACAGGCCATGCCGACGCTGCTCGTGTTCAAGGGCGGCAAGGTCGCGGCCCAGCAGGTCGGCGCGCTCGTCCAAAAGCGCAAGCTCGAGGACTGGATCAACGCGTCGATCTGATACGCGACGATCGGCACCCCGGAATATCAAAAAGGACCCCGCGCAGAAACTGCGCGGGGTTCTTGCGTTGAGAGCATTGCCGGGGATGCCGAGCCGAGGCGGCACCCCTACTCGCGGAAGCGCCCGTCGATGTAGAGGCGCCAGAGCTTCTCGCCGATCATGCAATCGCTTCGCTCCTCCGGGACCGACATCTGCGCGCGAATGAAGCGCGGCGTCTCGTGTCGTGCCGGGGCAAGATCGGCGATCTCGAGAATGAGCTTGCGTCGGATCGCCGGCGCGAACTCGGACCGCGCACGCACGGGAATAACAAAGCTGCCGAAGCCGCCGATCACGCAGTCGGCATAGTATTTGTCGAGATTGTTGATGTCGAAGAAACCCGAGCGCTGGGCCGGCTTCAGCATAATTGGCAGGCCGTTGATGACAATGCCCGCGCTGACAGCCCTGTCCCGAGCCGCCTCGACCGGGCCTCCCGAATTATTGGGGCCATCCCCGGATACATCGATGATCCGCCGTTTGCCCTTGAAGCCTCCGGTACCGAACTGACTCGCGGAAAAATCGATCGCACCCGAGAGCGACGTCATGCGCTCTCGCGAAATCGGGGACTTTTCGAGCCTCGTCGCGAACGCCTCAAGCGCCGCCGGGCTATCGATCAGCGTCCATGGAACGACGATCTGCTGAATGAGCTGTCCCGCCCATTCAACGTACATCAGCGCAATGCGACCGGTGCCACCGCCCCTGATCGCCTGCCAGACCTCAGGATCGCGAAGCGCGCTGACATAGCCCTCGCGCTGGAGCTGCTGCTCGTCGAGATCCATGGACCAGGAGATGTCGACGGCGAGCACGAGCTCGAGGTCCACGGCCTGCTCGGCCCGCGATGGCGCCGCCGTACCGAAGGCCATCACCGCTGCGAGCAAGGCGACGATGCATGTCCGATATGCCCACATGGAGCCATCGATGCATGAGGCCCTTGGGCTGGCAAATCACGATTCGTTTTACGCCTGGGCGTTGCGTGGGCCGCAGCGCGCCCCAGGTCTCTGACCCGGGCGTCCTTGCCGCCACCTCAGACTTCCAGCTCGAGCTCATCGTCGCTGATATGCAGGAGCTTGCGCGGATCGGGCTCAGTCCGGATCGGGACGCAGAGCTTCGTCAGCCGCTCTTCCCTGGGCGTCGTCGCCGGATCGTTCAGATAGACCGCCATGAATGGGCGGGACGTGTCGACCCGCAGGTTCTCCGCCGACGCCCATTGCGAGCACATATAGCTGAAACGCTCGCGGATCTGTCCATAGCTGCCTTTGAGAACGCCCTGGGCATAGGCGCCGCTTGGCGTGACCCTGCGGGTGATCCCGAGCTCAGGAGCCGCACTGAGGCCCGGCACGAGCTCGACGCAGGCGTCATAGCGCAGCGTCGCGGTCTCCGCCAACGGCGACCAATCATGGATGATCCCGAAGGCACGCTGGCTGAACTTGCGCATGTCCTGCGAGTCGAGCCAGCCGAGCAACGCCCCCCAGGCGTCCTTCACGGCCTGTTCGTATGGGCCCACGGCGCGATAGTGCAGCACCGGCATTGGCCGCTGATAGACGAACTTGATGTGCACAATCCCCTCCAGCCAATCCGCGAACGGCGGCGACCCCGGCCTCCGTCGCGTACGAATAGTATTAGTACGAATAAATTTAACGCCGCTTAATCCGATGGATCGACTTCAGATCAACTTGAAGCCGCGTCTGTTAACGAAGCTGCCGAAGTCGGCCCGCTCCGGCGCGCCATACTGGCGGGCTTTATCCTCTGACCAGCCATAGGAATCGCTCGTCCCGAAGCGGGCGACATTGCGCTGCTGGCGGTAAGGAAAGACGCCGTTCCGGCGGCGATCATAGGCTGCGACAGTTTCGCGCGTGCACTCGCGATAGCGGTCGCGGTGAAGGGTCGCCGCGAGCGGCAGGCGCAAGCTGATGTGGGGCGGGCTCTGCGGCCAGCCGAAGCCGACGCCCGCGACCGGAAACACGTGATCCGGCAGACCGAGCAGGCCGCTCACCTCCTCGGCATGGTTGCGGATAACACTCACCGGGCAGCAGCCGAGCCCCGCCGCCTCGGCCGCGAGCACGAACGCGGCGAGCGCGATTCCCGCATCCACTGAGGCGTTGAAGAAGGCATCCAGGTGGTCATTGGCAAAGGGAATGCCCGTCCATTCGTGAACCTGCCGCTGGCGGCGGTTATTGGCCAGAACGATAAGGAAATGGGGGGCCTTGGGGATCCAATCCTGGCTCGCCAGCAGCTCATTGATACGGCTTCTGATGGCTGGATCCTCGATGAGCACGATGTCGCGCTGCTGGAGGTCGCTCTTCGTTGGTGCGGCCAGCGCCAGCGCCGCGAGCGCATCAATGAGGGCGGGGGGCACCGGCTCGTCGCGAAAACGTCGGCAGACACCGCGCGAGGCGAGGCCGCGCAGGAACGCCGACGCCTCGATCCGCGGCTCCACGGGATGACCGAAATCGCCATAGCGATGGTCGAGCGCTTCCTTGATGCTTCTCATGTGGTTACTTCCCCCGTGAAGCGAGTAGCCGCGCCTGGACAGCCAGCAAGTCGCGCCAAGCGAGCCGCTTTCCGATCGGCGTACGCAGAAGATAGGCCGGATGCAGCGTCGGCATGACCGGCACCATACGGCCGCCAACCTCCAGCTCCCGCCAGCGTCCGCGCGCACGCATGATGCCGCCTTCGATGCCGAGAAGCGCGGTCGCCGCCGGCCCGCCAAGCGTCATCAGCACGTCCGGCGCGACGAGCTCGATCTGGCGTTCCAGAAAGGGACGGCAGACCTGCACCTCCTGCGGCGTCGGCGTGCGGTTGCCGGGTGGGCGCCAGTAGACGACGTTGGTGATGTGGACATCGTCCTCGCCGAGGCCGATCGCAGCAAGCATCTTATCGAGGAGCTGGCCGGCACGGCCGACGAAGGGCTTTCCCGCAAGATCCTCTTCGCGACCGGGCGCCTCGCCGACAATCATCAGCCGCGCATCCGGCCGGCCGCGGAAGAAGCAGAGCGACTTTGCCGTGGCCTTCAGCGTGCAGCCGTCGAAGCGTTCGAGCACGGCGCGGAGCGCATCGAGCGTCGCCGCCGCGCGCGCTGCCTCCCGCGCGGACTGCGTCGCCGCATCGGGCGGCGTCGTCGGGAAGCGGCGCGCCGCCTCGCGCACCGAGGGCGGCGCGTCTTCCGCTGGAGGCGCCTCGAACCGACCAGGCGCGCGGGAGGATGGCGCCAGGACGGGTGCCCCGCGCGCTGCGGCTGGCAGAGGCCCCGGCCCTTGCGGCGCGAACGCCTGACCTGGCACCGCCTCGTCGCGCGCCAGCCAGTCGGTCCCGACCTCGTCGAGCGCGCCGTCCACACCCATCTCGCGCCACCACGCGAGCAGAGTGGCGAGGCCGGCCCGGTCCTTCTCTTCAATCATGGGCGGCACCATAGCGCCTGGCTTCCGCCTTGGCATCCCGCCTGGTGCGCATCGCCCTGCGCGCCTACCTTGGTGCTTGACCATGGTTGCGCCCCCGACCTATCGAACACCCGGACGGACCCTGGAACGGATCGAAGGACGGCGGACGATGACCGACGAGCAGAGCGAGCTGCCACCGCGCGAAGGCATGGAGTTCGACGTGGTGGTGGTTGGCGCCGGCCCCGCCGGTCTCGCGACCGCCATCCGCCTGCGCCAGCTTGCTGCCGAGCGTGGGCAGGAGGTCTCCGTCGTCGTCCTCGAGAAGGGCTCGGAGGTCGGTGCGCATATCCTCTCCGGCGCCGTCGTCGATCCGGTGGGGCTCAACCGGCTGATTCCGGATTGGAAGGAGAAGGGCGCCCCCCTCGAGACCGAAGTCAGGGAGGACCGCTTCCTTTATCTGGGGCCTGCGGGCGAGCTGCGGCTTCCCAACTTCGGGATGCCGCCGCTCATGAGCAATCACGGCAACTACATCTGCAGCCTCGGCAATCTCTGTCGATGGCTCGGCGAGCAGGCCGCCGAACTCGGCGTCGAGGTCTACCCGGGCTTTGCCGCCGCCGAAGTGCTCTATGACGAGGAGAATCGCGTCATCGGCGTCGCAACCGGCGACATGGGCGTTGGCCGTGACGGAAAACCTAAAGACAGCTTCACGCGCGGGATGGAGCTGCGCGGCAAGTACACGGTCATTGCCGAAGGGGCGCGCGGCTCGCTGGCAAAACAACTTATCGCCCGCTTCGCCCTCGACGGGGACAGCGAGCCGCAAAAATACGGCATTGGCCTCAAGGAACTCTGGGAGGTGGCCCCCGAGAAGCACCAGCCGGGGCTCGTGCAGCACACGCTCGGCTGGCCGCTCGATGACGCCACCGGCGGCGGATCGTTCCTCTATCACTATGGCGCGAACCTCGTCGCTGTCGGCTTCGTGGTGCATCTCAACTACCAGAATCCCTATCTCTCGCCCTTCGAGGAATTTCAGCGCTTCAAGACGCACCCGGCCATCCGCGAAACGTTCGCTGGCGGCAAGCGCATTGCTTACGGAGCCCGCGCGATTACGGAGGGCGGCTGGCAATCCATTCCGAAGCTGACGTTCCCCGGCGGCGTGCTCGTCGGCTGCTCGGCTGGCTTCGTCAACGTGCCGCGCATCAAGGGCTCGCACAACGCGATCCTCTCCGGCATTCATGCGGCGGAGGCCGCGTTCGAGGCGATCGTCGCCGGGCGCGCCCACGACCAGCTCACGGCTTACGAGGCCGCCGTGCGCACGGGCCCCATTGCCAAGGATCTCCGCCCCGTGCGCAATGCGAAGCCCTTGCTCTCGCGCTATGGCACGCGGATCGGCACCTTCCTTTCAGGGGCCGACATGTGGCTCAACACGGTCATTCCCGGCACCGGTCTCGGCTACACGCTCAAGCACGGCAAGCCCGACAGCGCGACGCTCAAGCGCGCCTCTCAGTCCAAGAAGATCGAGTATCCTCGGCCAGACGGCGTGCTGACGTTCGACCGGCTGACGAGCGTTTCCTTCTCGGCGACCAATCACGAGGAGGACCAGCCGGTCCATCTCAGGCTCAAGGACCCGACGATCCCGATCGCTCACAATCTGCCTGAATACGCCGAGCCCGCCCAGCGCTACTGCCCGGCGGGCGTGTACGAGATCGTCGAGGGCGAGGACGGCAAGCCGCGATTCCAGATCAACGCGCAGAACTGCGTGCACTGCAAGACGTGCGACATAAAGGACCCGGCCCAGAACATCAACTGGGTCGTGCCCGAGGGCGGCGGCGGGCCGAACTACCCGGGGATGTAGTTTCTGATATTTGCGTCTCAGCCGCTCGCGGCGGTGAGACATGCCCTCGGGCAGCGCGGCGCACGCCCGAGCAGATGCCCGAGGGCACGACCGTTGGCCGGCGTGCAGATGTGGCGCAGGAAGGCCTGATCATCGACCGCGTAGCGCGGCACCCTGCAGGATTTCTCGATGGTGCGCTCGGCGTCCGACCAGAGCGTCACAATGAGCCGCTTGACGTCCGGGCGATGCAGGCCAGCCCACGTGCGCGGATCCTCCTTCTCGGCGAGCGCGACGTACGCCATGAGGAAGCTCATCATCGCCGACATGCCATCGCGATGGCCAAGATGGCTGTCACGCGGTGCCATGGCCTGCGTCTGGATGGCCGTATTGAGATCATGGATGTAGGAGTTGAACTCGTCGAGCAGATAGGTGAAGTCGTCGGCCGATGACGCGCCGCCGGGCAGCAGATAGGTCCGCACGAAATCGTCGGATTGCTTGAATTGCGCCGCGATGCGGCCCGGCTTGGCGAACTTCTCAGTCTCCGGAATGCGCGCGATCTGGCCGCCATCGACCAGCGGATAGGCATCGAGCTGCTCGGTCAGCATATGCACGGCCTCGTGCACGGCCGTTGTCAGCCCGCGCTGGCGCTCATCGCAGAGGATCCAGGCGGTGAACATCCGCTTGTCCTCAAGGCGCTCGTAAATGCGGTAGCCCGAGGCGGAATAGCGCTTGAGCTGCTCGAGCGCTTCCTCGCGGCAATGGGCATTCCGGGACTCGTTCTTGCCTGCGCTGCTGCCATCGCCGTTCTCAGCCCGCCACGTGCTACCGTCGGCGCTGGAGACAACCATCGGGATCACGACATTGCGCGGGCTGCTGCGCGTCGGTCCTTGATGGGCGGGGGTATTGCTCGCAGGCGTGACATCTGGTGCAGGCACGGAGGGCGCGCCCTGCTGAACTGTCACCGAGGCCACCTGCTGGCGCGGCTCGGGCTCTACGGGATTGGGCGCAACGCGCGCGAGCACGGACGCCGGCGGCGTCGCAAGACGCGGCGGCTCGATGAGGATCGCCACGCGGCGCTTGATCTCGGCTGGAGTATGAGGCCCAAGCGCGGGATGAACACGGAGAGGGCGCGCGGACTCGGCGAAATGGCTGGTGCGCGTTGGCGCTGAAGCAACGGCCGCTGCCCCGTCCAATGCCCCGAGCTTCGATGGACGGTCCTGAATGTCCTCGAGAGCCGTCTCTTTGCAGCCAGCCGCGAGCGCCGCCCCGAACAGCGCCGCGCACACCGTCGCCGGCAGGATCATACGCTGAAACATGAATGATCTCCGTGAGCGATATGGAATAGTTGTATCTTCGTTGGCCCGCCGCATGGCCGAAAGACGGCGATCCGGCGGCAAGTCGTCGTCTGCGAGCGCCGGCCGCGGATAGGCGGGCGGCGTCAGCGAATTGGCCTCAGCGCGGCGCAACGGGCCGCTCGATCAGGATGCGGTCCGCGCGCGCGGCAAAGCCGAGATGGCGGCGGGCCAGTTCTTCGACGTAGTCGAGATCGGCATTCGGACCATCGAGGAGCGCGAGCTCGCGCTCGAGGCGGGCGCGCACGGTCTCGAGCGCGCTGATTTCCCGCTCCAGCGTCGCTGAGCGCTCGATCAGACGTGAACGTGTCTCGAGACCGTGCCTGCCTTTGATCGTGTGATAGCCGAAGTAGACCGTCAGCCCACCGCAGAGAAGCAACACCGACACCTGCCGCTTGCTGACCATCGGGCCATCATACCTCTCGGTACCAACGTGGCCCGGATCGACGCGAAACCCGCTCGCGGCCACGGGGGACTACTCTAGGCAGGCAGCGTTAAGTGAGGGTAAAGCGCTGGCCCAGAGTGCGGCAGCCGCCGCAGCAGCGTGCCGCCGAAAGGATCAGAAGCGCAGAAGTGCGTTGAGCGTGGCGTAGAAATCGCTGCCCTCGGCGCCATCCGCCAGCCCCGCCGACAGCGAGACCTCGCCCCCCGCCCACTCGTGGCGGACGAAGCCGCCGTAGCGGACGACCTCATCGCGACCCGCCTCGAGCTCACGCGCCGCAGACCAATAGCCAACCTCTGGACCCAGCGAGACGTTCGGCGTGAGGCGATAGCCGAGCCGCCCGCGTGCGGTGATGGCGTCGAGGCGGCTCGTCCAGCCGGCGTCCAGCTGGCCGAAGGTGTTGGGCGTGAAGTCGTACCAGCTCTCTGCCAGCACTTTGGCTTCGGTCAGGGGACCCGTCGCGCCCTCGTCTTCGCCATTGATGAGGCGCTGCTCGTTCGCGTAGGCGCCGCCGGCAAAAACCTTGAGCGTCAGCGCGCCGAAGCCGGCCTGATACCCGAGCAGTACGTCGGCGAATGATCCAGTCCGCTTGCGTCGAACGCTCTGCTCACCAAGACCCGAGATCCAGATCGTCTGGCGCCGCGCATACTCCCAGTACCCGGCTCCCGCGCGCAGCCGCCAGCCGTCCTCGCGGATGCTCTTTGGAATGTCGGAGAGCCAGGCAGCGAGCGCAACCGTCGTGTTGGTCTGCGCCGACCAGACATGGCCGCCGATCTCTCCGCCCCCCGAGACCTCAACCGTGGGAGGCTCTTCGGCGTGGGCAGGAGGGAAGTGCAAGGCCAGGACCACGAGCCAGCAGCCCGCCCAGAGCACGCAACGCGGCCTCGACGCTGCCGCACCTCTCCGGAGCCCACGCAGCACCACACGCGCTCCCCGCCGCGAATGCGGCCCACGTCCCGCGCCAGACACCGCACCAATTTTGCGGAACGCTGTTTAGAAGAATGAACCAGGAATTGGTCATAGTCAACCCACAAACGACCCGCACTGATCGTGCGCATCCTGCAGATACGACGCGGCAGCGACGCCGTGATACGCCAGCAATGTCCTGGAACGCGGCAGAAGAGCGCGTTGGCCGCGCATCTGTGGTATGGCGCGCCGATGATCGACGATGACATCCCAGCGCACGACATCCCTGCGCACGACCTCGAGCTCCGCTCGTATGGCCGCCGGCGTGGACGCAAGCTTTCCGCGCGGCAGGCCAACCTGCTGGCCGAACTGCTCCCCCGGGTGCGGCCTGACCTTGCTCAGCCCGCCCCCGACGAGGCGACTGCCATCTTCGATGGTCCCGTCACTCAGGTTTGGCTGGAGATCGGCTTCGGCGGCGCCGAGCATTTGGCCTGGCAGGCGCGTCATCACCCGGATGTCGGGATCATCGGCTGCGAGCCCTTTGAGGAAGGCGTGGTGAAAGCACTCGCCCTCATCGAGCAGGAGCGCCGCGCCAACATCCGCCTGCACCCGGATGATGTGCGGCCCTTGCTGCGCTGGTTGCCGGCGGCCTCGCTCGACCGCGTCTTCGTGCTCTTTCCCGATCCCTGGCCGAAGGCGCGCCACCGCAAGCGCCGCCTCGTCGCAACGCCGCTCCTCGACCAGCTCGCGCGCGTCATGAGACCCGGCGCCGAGCTGCGCCTTGCGACCGATATCGGCGACTACGCACGCACGATGCTCGCAGCCCTCATGCGCCACCCCGCTTTCCGCTGGACGGCAACCTGTGCGGCTGACTGGCGCCAGCGCCCACATGACTGTCCCGCGACGCGCTACGAGGCGAAAGCGCTGCGTGAAGGCCGGCGTTGCACATATCTGCGGTTTGTGCGCGTGTAGCTCGGCCTCCTGAGGCCCCGCTATTGATGGCGCCAGATCTTGACCGCCAAACCCAGAAGGGCCGCCACAAGCAAGGGTTTCAGAACAGACGACGTCACGAGCCCCGAGAGCGGCCCGCCGATAAACGCCCCGCGATCGTGCCGATCGCTATAACTGCGACAAGAAGCCTGGTCCTTGGCAAGGAGCACGAAGCTGCGATCCTGCGCGTGGCGTGCGAAGCCGATGAGCATGGTCGGCAGGCTGACGGCGAGCGACAGGCTGGCGGCCAGCTTGATGTCGGCGCCAAATAACTGGATCAAGGTCCAGATCAAGAGCTCACCGCCGGCCAGACCAAGCACGGCCGCCACGATCCCGATCCCGAAACCCGCACCGATGCCGACGACAGCCTGAGACAGCCCCGTCAGCATGGCGCCCGAGGCTGCAGCATGATGACCGAGAACCAGCACCGCAGCGATCCCCACCAGCATTACTGCGATGACACAGTAGACAGCCGTTGACGACAAGCGCGTTGCCGAGCTCGCACCAAGCCATGTCCCCGCGAGGCTCCCGGCGAGCAGATTGACGATGATGGGCCATTGTGCGGCGACATCGGCGCTGGGAGGGGACACGGCGCCGCTCATGCTCATGGACGACCAGTGGTCCCTTCCGAAAGGGTCAGCCCTTCTCGTGCTTCTCCGCAATCATGCGGTCGAGAAGGCGCACGCCCCAGCCCGAGGCCCAGCTCTGATTCAACTCATCCTTCACTGAGTCCATCGACGTGCCAGCAATGTCGAGGTGCGCCCAGGGCGTGTCCTTGACGAAACGCTTGATGAACTGTGCGCCGGTGATCGCGCCGCCGTGGCGCCCCCCGATGTTCTTCATATCGGCGTTCTTGCTGTCGAGCAGCTTGTCGTACGCCTTGCCGAGCGGCATCCGCCAGACCTTCTCGCCGGTCGCGAGACCGGCCTCGGTGAGATCAGCTGCGAGCTTGTCGTCGTTCGAGAAGAGCCCCGCGTACTCCTTGCCGAGCGCGACCATGATGGCCCCGGTGAGCGTCGCGAGATCGACCATCAGGCGTGGCTTGAAGCGCTCCTGCGCGTACCAGACGACATCAGCCAGCACGAGCCGGCCCTCGGCATCGGTGTTCAGCACCTCGATGGTCTGCCCGGACATGGACGTGACGATGTCGCCCGGCCGCTGCGCACCGCCGGACACCATGTTCTCGACGAGGCCAATGACGCCGACGATGTTTACGGCTGCCTTGCGCAGCGCGAGCGCCCGCATGAGCCCGACGACACACGCCGCCCCACCCATGTCGCCTTTCATGTCCTCCATGCCGGCCGCAGGCTTCATGGACAGGCCGCCGCTGTCGAAGACCACGCCCTTGCCGATGATGCAGAGCGGCTTCGTCCGCTTGGACTTGGCGCCATGCCATTGCATGACGACGACGCGGGCGGGGCGCGTGCTGCCCTGGGCAACGCCGAGCAGCGCACCCATGCCGAGCTTCTGCAGCGCCTCGGGCTCCAGCACCTCGACCTCGACACCGAGCGCGGCGAGCTCGCGCGCGCGCTCGGCAAACTCGACCGGCCCTAGCGCGTTGGCGGGCTCGTTGACAAGATCGCGGGCGAGGAACACCCCTTCGGCGACGGCGAGCTTGTCGGCAAAGGCCTTCTCCGCCGCGCGCGGGTCCTTGCAGTGCACGTAGAGGACCTGCGGCTTCTCTTCCGGTTCAGGCTCGCCGTTGCTGTTCTCCCGTGCCGGCCGCGTGCGATATTTGCGGAAGTCGTAGCTTCGTAGCAGCGCGCCATAGGCAAGCAGCGCGGCAAGCTCGTCGGAAGACGGCGCGCCCTTGTCCGGCGCTTCTGCGATAAGGCTAGCGGCGGGCGCCTTGCGCGCCCGAATGGCCGCATAGGCCGTCGCCCCCGCGCGCATCCAGTCGAGTTCGCAAGGGGCCTCGCTCTGTGCCGTGCCGACGAGATGCAGGCGGCTCATCTCAAGCCGCTCCGGCGAAAGGATCTCGAGGCTGCTCTTGGCCTTGCCCTTGAACTCCGCGGCCCTGGCGGCGCGCGTGATGGCGCCTCCCGATTTCTGGTCCAGGGCCTTGAGTACCGGCGGCATCTGCAGATCCTGCCCGACGAGCGCGCCGACAACGGGGCTCGTCGGCGCGTCAAGGGCGACGAAGCGGATCTCGGGACGTTGGGGCATCAAGGGAACTCTCCTGGGTCGCGGAAGGCCAAGGCCGCACGATGGACTGCTATAGGGGGCGTGCGACGCCGTCTGCAAGTTCTTCGCTTTCCGCACGTCCATGCGCGCGCGGCACATCGGCGTGCAGGGGGCGCATTTCGGCAACCCTCCGCCAGCAATCCACGCCGCACCTCGGACCTGGCGTTGGCAGGGCGCCAGAATCGCCCTCATGGTGCCAGCAGCCGCAACATTGCGCCGCCGCCGGACCTTGCTCATGCCCATGCTTGCCCTCGGGACGCCTCCGGCGCCTTCATGGAATGCTGGCGATGCCTTCAGGCAGGCGCAGGCCGTCCTCGAGACGACGTTCGGCTATCGCGCTTTCCGCTCGCACCAGGAGCGCGCGATTCGCGCCCTTCTCGAGGGGCGCGACGCCTTCGTGCTCATGCCGACCGGTGGCGGCAAGTCGCTCTGCTACCAGATCCCTGCCCTGGTGCGGCCTGGGACCGGTGTCGTCGTCTCCCCGCTGATCGCGCTCATGCAGGATCAGGTGGATGCGCTGAAGTCGCTCGGCGTGAATGCCGCCTTCCTCAACTCATCGCTCTCCTGGCCGGAACAGATCGAGATCGAGAAGGCCGTGCGGGCTGGCGCGCTGGACCTGCTGTATGTGGCGCCCGAGCGCCTTGTGCAGCCGCGCCTCCTAGAGCTGCTGGCCGCGACGGAAGTTGCGCTCTTTGCCATCGACGAGGCCCATTGCGTTTCGCAGTGGGGTCACGACTTCCGCCCCGAGTACCGCCAGCTCCGCATTCTTGCCGAGCGTTTCCCGGGCGTGCCGCGCATCGCGCTCACCGCCACGGCCGACGAGAGGACGCGTGCCGAGATCGTGCGCGAGCTGGCGCTCGAGAATGCCGAGAAGCTCGTCGCCAGTTTCGATCGCCCGAACATCCGCTACCGCATCGCCGAGACCGGCAGCATGGGCGCGCGCGAGCGCCTGTGGCGCTTCATCGCCGACGAGCACGCCGGTAATGCCGGCATCGTCTACTGTCTGAGCCGCAAGCAGGTGGAGGAGACCGCCGACTGGCTGACGAGCAAGGGCCGAACCGCACTCGCCTACCACGCCGGCCTCACGCCGGAGGTGCGGCGCGCCGCGCAGCAGCGCTTCCTTGCCGAGGATGGCCTCATCGTGGTCGCGACCATCGCCTTCGGGATGGGCATCGACAAGCCGGATGTGCGCTTCGTTGCGCATCTGAGCCTGCCGAAATCCATCGAGGCATACTACCAGGAGACGGGCCGCGCGGGCCGCGACGGCGAGCCCGCTGATGCCTGGATGGCCTACGGGCTCAGCGACATCATCACGCAGCGCCAGTGGATCGCGCAGTCCGAGGCCGGCGAGCAGCACAAGGCCGTGCAGCGCGCCAAGCTCGACGCGCTGGTTGCGCTTGCCGAGGCTCCGACCTGCCGCCGCCAGCGCCTTCTGGCCTATTTCGGCGAGCAGCGCGCCGAAACATGCGGGAACTGCGACAACTGCCTCCAGCCGCCCGAGTGCGTCGACGGGACCGTGCTGGCGCAGAAGGCCCTCTCCGCGGTCTATCGCACGGATCAGCGCTTTGGCGTCGGATACATCGTCGATGTGCTGACAGGAAAGATGGATGCGCGCATCGTGCGCAACCAGCACGATAAGCTTTCGGTCTTCGGCATCGGGCGCGACGTGGATGCCAGTCTGTGGCGCGGCATTCTTCGCCAGCTCGTCGCCGCCGGTCATCTCGTGCCGGACGAGGAGGGCCACGGCACGCTCGCGCTCGGCGAGAGCGCGCGGATCGTTCTCCGCGGCGAGGCCCCCTTCATGGTGCGCAAGACCTCCGACGGCTCCCGCGCGCGGGGCGAAAGCCGCAAGCGGGCCTCACGGCGCGCCGCGCCCGTGCCCGGCCTTCAGGAGCCTGAGGTCGAGCTCTACCGGGCGCTGCGCGAGGTGCGCGGGCAGCTCGCGCGCGATGCGAGCGTGCCACCCTACGTGGTCTGCCACGACCGCTCGCTCATTGACATGGTGCGCCTCAGGCCCCGCACGCGCGATGAGTTGAAGCTCGTCCATGGCATGGGCGAGGCCCGCGTCACGCGCTATGGCGCGGCCTTTCTGAGCGCGCTCGCGGGCGCAGATAAGGTTTGAATGGCGATGGCCTGCCTCACATGAGGTCCGGTGCGCCCCGGGGGCGTTGGTCGCGCGCACGCCTCCGGTCACAATACGCCTGCCGGCGCCCGCCTAGGCTCTTTTGGAAGACCGAAATGTCGTGAGATCGGGCCCGTACTCATCGAGGTCGAGGCCTGTGGCGGGAACGGCGTTTGCCGGGCCGACAACAAGTCGTGCAATGATCTCCTCGATCTCTTCCTGCCGCGGCGAGTACGGCCTGGAATTGATCAGCGCCACGATGGCTTGAGCGGCCTGCTCGGCAGGCCGGCACCTCGCGGTTGCGGCGTTCAAATCTGGCTTCATTCTGACCTCCCTATTTCGCGAAACAGTGTCTCCTCAAGCATCACGCCGCCGGCGAGCGTTCGGCGACCGCGCAGACATAGAAGTCGAGCATCGCGTTGAGTGACGACGGGCTGCGGGTGAGGCGACTGCGCAGCGCGGCCCCTTCCCAGCAATCCACCCAAATGTTCGCCAGGAGCCGCACATCGCTCGCAGCGGGAATTTCCCCGATCTGCCTTGCCTCCTCGAGGCAGACCGCGATGCGCTCTGAAATCGCCGACAGGCAGGCCGCGATCTTTTGCCGGAAGACCTCACTCACGCCGGAAAGCTCCTGGCCCAGGCCCCCGATCAGGCAGCCCATGTAGCCTTCCTCGCGGTACTTCTGCTCAGTCAGCTCGAAGAAGTGCCGAACCCGGGCAAGCGGCGTCCTCTCAGGATCCTTGAGGCAGGCGTCGAGCCCAGCATGGACTTCCACCATGTAGGCCTCCACGACCTGGAGGGCGAAATCCTCCTTGTCGGTGAAGTGATGATAGAAGGAACCCTTGGGCGTATTCGTTGCCTCGAGGAGCGCCTGAATGCCGAGATCGTTGTAGCCACGCTGCAGCAGCATGCCCAGACCGGACTCGATGAGGCGCTGTTTGGTCGGATGCATCGTTGCGAGGTTGTCCAATCGAGTTCACCGCTGTGGCGCCCTGCATCAGGCGGACTCGCTCAGCCCATGATCTGACCGTGGCGGACGAGGCCCCAGCGCGGGCGATGCGCGTGACGTCCTTCCGGTCCGACGCTCGATGGCACGATCTCGGCTCCGGCGCTCAGCGTGTCGCGCGCACCCATGATGGTTCGATAGCCCGGCAGGTCGCCAAAGTGCGTGTGCTGCCCAACGGCCGCAGGGGGGATCTCCATCCTCCCAACCACCCAATCTCCGGCGGTGAGCATGACCGTCTCCAAGCGAGGCCATCGTTATAGACCGACCGGTCTATTAGCGCCTATTCTCACCCTGATGTCAAGCAAGTCGCCAAAGTGCACTGTGCCTCGGACGCCTGCGGTGCCCGTCCGGGATCCGCCAGTCGCGAAGAGGGCCCCGGACGTGGCCTTCCCGTGCTGCCCGCTGTCCCGCATCACCCCTGCGCCATCTTGCGCCCGGCCGGATGATCCGCGCGAGAAAGCCCCCCGCCCGATGCGATCGGCCGTCAACGCTGGAGGTTCCACGAGAGCCCTTGCCCCAGCCCCCCTGGCGGGCCATAACCGGCGCGGCTTATCCAGGAAACTGAACGATGATCGAGCTCAAACCCCGCGTCTTCTCCGGCATGCAGCCCACGGGCAGCCTCCACCTCGGCAACTACCTGGGTGCGCTCATCAACTGGGTGGCCATGCAGAAGACGCACGAGTGCATCTACTGCGTGGTCGATCTCCATGCGATCACGGCCGAATGGCTCGAGCCCGAGGAGCTGCGCCAGTCGATCCGCCGCGCGGCAGCGGCCTACATCGCCTGCGGCATCGATCCGAAGACCAGCATCCTCTTCAACCAAAGCCAAGTGCACGAGCACGCGGAGCTGGCCTGGATCTTCAACTGTGTCGCCCGTCTCGGCTGGCTCAACCGGATGACGCAGTTCAAGGAGAAGGCCGGCAAAGACCGGGAGAACGCCTCGGTCGGCCTCTACGCCTATCCGAACCTGATGGCTGCGGACATTCTCGTCTACC
>JBKBPL010000038.1:0-37860 GCA_046293075.1 Hyphomicrobiaceae bacterium
AGCTCCAGCTCGCGGTCCACGACCCCGTCGAGCGTATGATCGGCAGCTACCTGATCGATCTCGTCGATGATGCCGGCTACCTCCGCGCCGATCTCAGCGAGCTGGCGGACCGTCTCGGCGCCCCGCTCACTCAAGTGACGTCCGTACTCGCAAAGCTCCAGACGTTCGACCCGCCGGGCGTAATGGCGACCTCGCTCAAGGAATGCCTGGCGCTGCAGCTCAAGGAGCGCGGCCGCTATGACCCGATGATCGCCAGGTTCCTCGATCATCTCGAGTTGCTGGCCGCACACGACCTGCGCCAGCTCAGGCGCATTCTCGGCGCCGACATGGAGGACATCACCGACATGATCGCCGAGATCCGGTCGCTCAATCCCAAGCCCGGCAATGCCTTCGGTGGGCCGCCGGTGCAGACCGTGATCCCCGACGTGCTCGTGCGTCCCGCGAACGACGGAAGCTGGCATGTCGAGCTCAACAGCGAGACGCTGCCCCGCGTGCTCGTCAATCGCGCCTACTTCACGCGCGTCTTGCGCGGCATGGGACCGCAGTCGCGCGACAAGGAGTTTCTGGTCGAGTGCCTGAACACGGCGAATTGGCTGGTCAAGAGCCTCGACCAGCGGGCGCGCACCATCCTGCGCGTGGCCGAGGAGATCGTGCGCCAGCAGGATGCCTTCCTCGTCCACGGCGTGCAGCATCTGCGGCCGCTCAATCTCAAGACCGTCGCCGACGCAATCAAGATGCACGAGTCGACGGTGAGCCGGGTGACATCGTCGAAGTACATGGCGACCAACCGCGGCATCTTCGAGATGAAGTATTTCTTCAACTCAGCCATCGCCTCGGTCGACAGCGGTCACGCGCACTCCTCGGTCTCCGTGCGCCACCGCATCAAGCTCCTGATTGACGCGGAAACCCCGACCGCGGTGCTCTCCGACGACCAGATCGTCGACATCCTCCAGCGCGAGGGCATCGACATCGCGCGCCGCACGGTCGCCAAGTACCGCGAGGCGATGGGCATCGCCTCGTCCGTCCAGCGCCGCCGCGAGAAGCGCGCCTATGCCCAGACGGCGCGCGCGGCGGGATAGCGCTGCGCCCGAGGCTCGACGCACCTTGGGCGGCTCAGGCGTTGCTATCCTCGGCAAAGCCCTGTAATCACGGCGCCTGAGGGCGGGTAGCTCAGTGGTAGAGCATCTGACTTTTAATCAGATGGTCGTGGGTTCGATCCCCACCCCGCTCACCAAGGATTTCACCGATTTGTGTCAACGAATTGAGCCGCACCGCGCCCCGTGAGCTGAGGTCGCTTCGCCGGCAATAAAACGCTTTCGGACACGGATGGACCGCAAATTTTCTGAGCGCGGATGAGGCCCGGCCGGGCGCTTCGGCGGCCCCGGGCGACTGGCCAATTCAACCAACTTTACAGCGTGCAGCGCGGGCGGCCCAAGGATGAGCCCGTCCACCGCGGCGCCGTCTGGTCAAGCGCGCGGCTCAAGCGCAAAGTGGGGATGGCAGAGGATAAGGTGATCATGGCCATGTCAGAACCGAAAGCCGATCTAGGTATTGCAGCCTACCGCCCGCTGATCGCCGGCCAGCGCCACATGGTCGTGGCCGGACACTACGGTGCCGCGCACACGGCCTTTCGGATTCTCGAAGGCGGCGGCAATGCAGTCGATGCCGGCGTCGCCGCCGGTTTGGCGCTTGGCGTTCTGCAGAGCGACATTGTCAACGTCGCGGGCGTCGCGCCGATCCTCGTGTATCTCGCCGGGCGCGACGATGCCGTTTCCATCTCAGGTCTCGGCACGTGGCCGAGAGCGGCATCGGCAGAGTTCTTCCGCGAGAACCACGGCGGGCATATTCCGAAAGGGCTTCTGCGCACGGTGGTCCCGTCCGCGCCCGCCGCTTGGATCAAAGCGCTCGAGCTTTACGGCACCATGTCGTTCTCCGACATCGCCGAGGGCGCCATCCACTTCGCGCGCGACGGCTTCGCCATGTATCCGCTCATGTCGGAGATCATTGCATCACACGAGGCGGACTATCGCCTGTGGCCCTCAACCTCCGCGATCTATCTGCCGAACGGGCGACCGCCGCGCCCCGGCGAACTGTTCGTGCAGGACGATCTGGCGCGCAGCCTGCAATACATGTGCGACCAGGAGAAGGCCCACGCCAGCAAGGGCCGGCTGGCGGGCCTCAAGGCGGCGCGCGACGCCTTCTACCGGGGCGACATCGCCATGACATTCGCCGACTTTCACCGGAAGAATGGCGGCTGGCTGAGGATGGAGGATTTGGCCGGCTTTGAAGTCGAGACCGAGCGCGCCGTCAGTGTCCGCTACAAGGAGCATACGGTCTTCATGTGCCCGCCCTGGTGCCAGGGGCCCGCACTCGGGCAGGCTTTGAAGCTCGTCGAGGGGATTGATCTGAAGGCTCTTGGCCACAACACGCCGGATTACGTCCACGTCATGATCGAGGCGCTCAAGCTCGTCTTCGCCGATCGCGAACGCTTCTATGGCGATCCCAGGTTCGTCGATGTGCCGCTCGCGCGCCTGCTCTCTGACGCTTACGCCGCCGAGCGGCGCGCCATGATCCGCCACGATCGAGCCTACCCTGGCCTGCCGCCCGCCGGCGACGGCAGTCGGCCGAAAGCAGACCACATGAGCGGCGCGCCGGCCAGCCAGCTCGATACGTCCTATGTCTGCGTCATTGACCGGCACGGCAACGTCTTCTCGGCAACGCCCAGCGATACGTCGAGCGACTCGCCGGTCATTCCGGGAACGGGCCTCGTGCCATCCATGCGCGGCACGCAGTCGTGGGCCGACCGCGAGCATGCATCGGTCGTGGCGCCGGGCAAGCGACCCAGGCTCACCCCCAACCCCGCGTTCGCGCTCGGACGGCGTGGCCGTTACGGTCGTGAGTTGCTGCCATTCGGCACGCCCGGTGGCGACGTGCAGATCCAGGCGATGCTCCAGTGCTTCCTCAACATGGTGGAGTTTGGGATGGATCCGCAGCAAGCCGTCGAGGCGCCGCGGTTTGCCACCTACAGCTTCCCCGATTCGTTTGAGCCGCACGCCAGCCAGCCCAACCGGCTGACACTGGAAGCGCGCGTGCCGGCGAGTGTCGGCGTGCATCTCGCGGCGCTCGGCCACGACGTGCACTGGTGGCCGCAGTTCATCTGGCGCGCGGGCGGCATGTGCGCCATCCGCAGGGATCCAGAGAGTGGATTGATGCTCGCCGGCGCCGATCCGCGCCGACCCGCCTATGCATTGGGATGGTAGCGCCGGCACTGCGCGACGTCGACCCGTCCGGCAGCAACGATGAGGCTGCGATGGCTGACGACGCGATCACCCGTGACGACGACGTGGCAGGGACGCAAGCCCCTGCTGCAGGATAGGCAGGGCCGCAAGCGCGAGGCCGACCAATTCGGCCGTGCGTGATGGCTGCACCATGAATACGCCGCCCACGCCCAGCAGCGTTCGGTACAGCATCGGCATCGGCGCCCAGCCATACCCGACGAATGCAATGCCGAGCATGAACGTGCCGAGCGCGCAGGTGAGCGTCGTCTCCAGGAACTCGGGCCAGCTCCAACCCGGCAGCACGAGAAGCATGACCGGCGAATAGCAGAAGACGAACGGCACCAGGATCTTGGCGTTCGACAGCTTGAAGGCGGCAAAGCCCGTCTTCCAGGGATTGGCATTCGCGATCGCCGCGGCGGCGTACGCCGAGGTGCAGACGGGCGGCGTCACCTCCGAGACCAGACCGTAAAAGAGCACGAACATGTGCGTCGCAAGTGGCGGGACGCCGAGGTTCGAGAACGCCGGCTGGGCGACGGTCACCAGCATGATGTAGAGCGCGGTCGTCGGGACCCCGGCGCCCATCAGAATGCAGGCGACGGCGATAAAGACCATCGACAGGAAAAGGGTGATGTCCTTGAGCGTAAAAAGCTCCCAGGGGGCGAAGGCGAAAGCCCCGTACAGCACCTTGCCGAGATCCTGAGCCGCGCCGGTCACCATGAACCCCAGGCGGAAGGCAAGCCCGGTCAGCGAGATCACACCGATGACGATGCCCACCGCCGCGCAGATGGCGCCGACGGCCAGCGCCCCGCGCGCGCCTTCATGGAGCGCATCGGCAAATTCGCGCCAGTGGACGCGGCGCATCGGGTTGATGAAGCCGATGACGATCGCCGCCGTGATCCCCCAGAACGCGGCCATGTACGGCGTGTAGCCCGAAAAGAGAACATAGAGCAGCACAAACAGCGGCAGCACAGCCGGCCAGCCGCGCGCAATCACGGGACCAAAGCGCGGCAGCTCCCGCGGATCCATACCCTTGAGGCCGAGCCGCTTGGCTTCGAAGTGCACGATGACGAGCACGCCAAGATAGTGCATCGCTGCCGGAATGACGGCCGCAAGCGCGATCTGGCTGTACGGAATCTTGAGGTACTCGGCCATGATGAAGGCCGCGGCGCCCATGATCGGCGGCGTCACCTGACCGCCCGCGCTCGCCGCCGCCTCGACGCCGCCAGCAAAATGACCGGGATAGCCGAGCCGCTTCATGTTCGGGATGGTGAGCGCACCCGTCGAGACGACGTTGGCAACCGCCGAACCGGAGATGGTGCCGAACATGGCGGACGAGACCACCGACACCTTCGCCGGACCGCCCATGAAGCGCCCGGCGACGATCGTCGAGAGATCGACGAAGAGCTGGCCGAGGCCCATACGCTGCGCAACAGCGCCGAACAGCACGAACACGATCACGACGGTCGACGCGATCCACAACGCAATGCCGAAGATGCCCTCGGCCGGAAAGTAGATATTGTTGATGAACTGCCGCCACGTGACGCCCGGATGCATGAGAATCTGGAACGGCATGTGCGGGCCGTAGAGCGCAAACAGGATGAAGGCGATGACGATGACCGGAAGCACCCATCCCACCGTGCGCCGCGTCGCCTCGAGCACCAGGACCGTGAGGATCGTGCCCAGCACGACATCGATATCCGCCGGATTTCCCTGCCGCATCGCCTGTTCGGCAAGTTTCCACGGCGTGCCGAACCAAGTACCGCTGAAGCCCTCCCAGGAGATGCCGATCCACAGCGCGGCAAGCACCGCGAGGATCCCCGCCGCCCAATCCCAGAGCGGCACGCCGCCGGGCATATACCAGGGCGATTTCGGCGCCAGCACCCGCCGGCGGCGGCGCGCCGGATAGAGCAGGAAGATCATCAACAAGACACCGGACAGATGGATGCCCATATGCCAGTGGTCGATCGGGAAGCCGGTACCGGCGGTGATGTAGTGATAAAGGGCGAACGCAATGAGGAACAGATAGACGAAGCCGCCGAGCAGCGTCGACACGGGCCGCACGCGCCGCTCGCTCTCGAACTCTTCCTCGATCTTCTTGGCGCGCTGCGCGTCCATGTCCGGGGGGGCGGCGTTGGCAGTGGTCATGGTCGGCCCCAAATTCATCACCGCAAGCGAAGCGGCCGGCGCGCATGGCGCACGCCGGCCCCGTCACATGTCACCTCGGCGATGGCCTCACTTCAGGAGGCCCTTCTCCCGGTAGTATTTCTCGGCCCCGGGATGGAGCGGCGTATTGACCGCCTTGAGCGCACTCGCGAGCTGGATCTCGCGCGCTTTGGCGTGACCGTTGTCAAGGAGCTTGCGCGCCGTATCGGTCCACATCGCCGCGGTGATGTCGTAGACGAGCTTTTCCGGCGTGTCGGCCGAGACGACCCATTGGGCGCCGACGGCCACCGAGCGGGTTGGATAGTTGACACCCTCGTAGGCTTTGGCCGGAATATCGGCTTCGTAGTAGTAGGGCACGGCCTTGATGAACGCCGCCCGCTCTTCATCGGACAGCGAGTAGAGCTCAATGCCCTTCGTTGCCGCGAGCTGCGCGATGGCGCCGAGCGGCCAGCCGCCAACAATGAAGAAGGCGTCGAGCTGTCCGTCGGCAAGACGATCGGCACTTTGTTGCGGGTTGAGCTCCGCGGCCTGAATGTCACTCTTCGCAATGCCGTTGATCCTCAGCAGCTCGAGCACCACCACCTGCGTGCCCGAACCAGCCTGGAAGATGCCGACGCGCTTGCCTTTCAGCTCTTTGATCGAGCCGAGCTTGCCCCCTTTCGGCAGCACGAGGTGCATGTGCTCGGGGAACAGGTTGGCGATGACGCGCACCTTGTCGAACTTCTTGTCGAAGCGGCCCTGGCCGTTGAAGGCTTGGAAAACGATGTCCGCCGAGGCGAGGCCCGACTCGGCCTGGCCGGACTGAATGGCCGTGACGTTGGCCACGGACGCGTTGGACGATTGCGCAATGGCCACGAGACCGGGCACGCCGCATGAGCCGCCCTTGTCGCAGGGCGTTGCGCCGGGTGGGCTCGAGATGATGTTGGCAAGCAGGCCGGCAATCGGGAAATAGGTTCCGCCCGCGCCGCCTGACGTGATGCGGAAGAACTTCATCTCCTGAGCAAGCACCGAGCGAGCTGGGCCAAGCGCCAGCGGGACCGCTGCAGCGAGACGAATGAACTGGCGCCGCGTCGTTACGAGATTGGTCATCTGGCTTTGTCTCCCTGCTAAGTTGACGGGGCAACGGGCCCCGAGCGGAGCCCTCCCGAATGGTGCGCGAGCAATTTCCGGCCACCCCCGACCGTGGTGCGGCGTGCCGGGCATCGTGAGTTGGCGGGGTCCGAACCGCAGCACGCCCTTGTGACTTTTAGCTCTCCGTCGCCGGTCCGCGCACGCACAATTGTTGGCAAGTTGCCCAAATTGTGCACATGCGGTCGGCATGACTGCCACACTCTGACGCCATACCTCCTTATTCTACAGATGGTTGACGATGTGGCCTTGGGCCGCTGTCCATGGCCCTGCGCGATTGGCGGTATCGGGCCGGCGCGATCCCGACCGAGGCGCGCGCGTCCATTGAGGGACGCTGCCAGCCCGGAAGCGGGAATGGCTATCGTCGGCAAGTCCGGCGCTTGAAAAGTGCAAACGCCGCTGGCACCGTTTTCGTACCCTTGAACGCAGGGCGCTATTGCCTCTCTCGAGGTCTCCAGCGTGCGCTCGGGGCGGTGCTCCGGCCGGTCATGCGGTATAGGTGGCAGATGCGAAGCAGACCCTTGAGCGTGGCCCCCTCCGCCCCAGAGCGATGCCCATGAGCTATCGTCACGTTATCGGCACGCGCGCCTATGTCTTCGAGGATCTCAAGACGCTGCTGGCCAAGGCCACACCGATCCGATCCGGAGATCAGCTGGCTGGCATCGCCGCGGAGAGCGCAGAGGAGGGCGTGGCCGCGCGGATGGCGCTGGCCGACACGCCGCTCGTGACGTTCCTGAATGAGATGGTCGTGCCCTATGAGGACGATGAAGTCACGCGCCTCATCATCGACACGCACGATGCCACCGCGTTTCAGCCGATCGCGAGCCTGACTGTCGGCGCCTTCCGGGATTGGTTGCTCTCCAATCAGGCAACGACGGAGCAGCTTTCAGCAATCGCGCCGGGCGTGACGCCGGAGATGGCGGCGGCCGTGAGCAAGCTTATGCGCAACCAGGACCTTATCGCCATCGCACGCAAATGCCGTGTCGTGACGCGCTTCCGCAATACGATCGGCTTGCCCGGCACGATGGCCGTCAGGCTTCAGCCCAATCACCCCGCTGATGATCCACGCGGCATTGCGGCCTCGATCGCGGACGGGCTGGCCTACGGCTGCGGTGATGCCGTGATCGGCATCAACCCCGTTTCCGACAACATGCAGGTGCTCGCCGACCTGCTGATGATGCTGGATGAGATCATCTCGCGGCTGGCAATCCCGACGCAGGGATGCGTGCTCACGCATGTCACATCGTCGGTGGCGCTCATCAACCGTGGCGTTCCGGTGGATCTCGTTTTTCAGTCCGTGGCCGGCACGCAGGCCGCGAACACGTCATTCGGGATCGATCTTTCGATCCTGCGGGAGGGATTCGACGCCGGCCGCTCCCTCAAGCGCGGGACCATCGGCGAGAACGTCATGTACTTCGAGACCGGGCAAGGGTCTGCGCTCTCAGCGGGGGCGCACCACGATGTCGACCAGCAGACGCTCGAGGCCCGCGCCTACGCAGTCTGCCGCGCCTTCGAGCCGCTGCTGGTCAACACCGTCGTTGGCTTCATCGGCCCCGAGTATCTCTATGACGGGAAGCAGATCGTGCGGGCCGGGCTCGAGGATCACTTCTGCGGCAAGCTGATGGGCGTCCCGCTCGGCTGCGACATCTGCTACACGAACCATGCGGAAGCCGATCAGGACGACATGGATACACTGCTGACGTTGCTGGGGGCGGCAGGCGTCACCTACATCATGGGCGTTCCCGGCGCCGACGACATTATGCTCAACTATCAATCGACGTCGTTCCACGATCAACTCTACATCCGCGACGTTCTGGGTCTCAAACGTGCGCCCGAGTTCGAGGCCTGGCTGGCCGCTCAGGGGATCACGGGAGCTGACGGCCGTCTCATCGCCCCGGGGCAGGCGCTGCGGCTTCTCGGCCCGCTGGCGGAGCTCGCACAATGATAGCCGAGGACGCCTGGCGCCGTCTGACGGCATTGACGCCGGCGCGCATTGCGCTCGGGCGGGCGGGGTCCGGCCTGCCGACCAAGGAAGCCATGAGGTTTGCACTGGCGCACGCGCAAGCCCGCGATGCCGTGCACACGCCGCTCGAACCAGCCCCGCTCGTCGCCGGGCTCGAGCGCCTTGGCCTTGCGCATGTTGCGGTGTCGAGCTGCGCCGTTTCGCGCCACTCCTACCTGCTGCGTCCTGATCTCGGTCGCCGCCTCGATGCGGCCGGTCGCAGTGCCGTGGCGGCGCGGCGCGCGGCGGATGGCGTCGACATCGCGCTGGTGATCGCCGATGGCCTCTCCGCGCGCGCCGCTCACGCGCACGCGATTGCCGTGACGGAAGCACTGCTGCCCTACATCCGGAAGAATGCCTGGTCGCTGGGTCCCGTTGCCCTCGTCACACAGGGCCGCGTGGCGATCGGCGATGAGATCGGCGCGCTGCTGGGCGCCCGGCTGGTGCTCGTGATGATCGGTGAGCGGCCTGGACTGTCGTCTCCCGACAGCCTCGGTCTCTATCTCACGTATGCTCCCGAACCCGGAAGGACGGATGGCGAGCGCAACTGCCTGTCGAATATTCACGGGGCCGGCATGAGCGCGGCGGAAGCGGCCTTCAAAGCAGCATGGCTGATGCGCGAAGCGTTTTCGCGGCGCCTGACCGGGGTCACCCTCAAGGACGAGAGCGGCGTCTTCCTTGCCGATGGGCGGGAGGTGCAGCAGCCGCCTTTGCTGCCGCCCGCCTGAGGCCGCCGGCATGGCATCTTTCTATTGGTCGTAGGCCTTCTCGATCTCGAGTGCTTTCTTGACGGCCGACCGCGCAAGCATCCTGTCGTGGTGCGCCTCGAGGGCCGGATAGGCTCCGAGCGGCGCGTCCAGGCCGGGGCGGAAGCGCCAGTAGACCCGGAAGAGATGAATATCGGCGATCGAGTATCGCCCGATCGCCCATTGGCGATCGCCGAGCTTCTGGTTCGCCACCTTGAAGGCATTGGCAACGTGTTCCGGCCCCTTGGCGCGCGAGCCGTGCATGGTGGAGGCCACAAACGACATCCACGAGATCACATCGGCCTCGGCCTCGAGATCACCCTCAGGCCAAAGCCCCGCGGCCGGATACCGGCGCGCGATATAGTAGAGCGTCGCCGCCACCTCGGTCAGGACGCGGCCGCTCTCCGTGACGAGCGCCGGCACCTTGCCATCGGGGTTGATGGCCAGGTACTCAGGCGATCGCGTCTGCTGCTTTGACAGAAGACGGGGCTCGAGCGTGTGGGCCGCACCGCATTCGATCAGAGCGATGTGTGTCGCGAGTGAGCTGGTCGAGGGCGAGAAGTAGAGCTTCAGCATGGTGTGACCTCGTAACGGCGCGCGATGCCGGAGCATCGACGATCACGCCTATGCGTGCAAGCGCTGTCGGCTCGCCAGGGTGGTCTTGGCTAAGTGCAGCGACGCCGCTCCTCTACCGGATCGTGAACTGGATCGGGATCACCAGCTCGACGACATCGCCAGCCACTTCATCCGGCGGCTCGGGCAGCGGCGAGGCGCGCTTCAGCATGGCAATGGCCTCAGCATCGAGATGGGTGCTTGGCGAAGCCTTGATCACCCGCGCAGCCAGCACCTGCCCGCGGCGATCGATCGTGAAGCGAACCTGAACGGCCCCCTCATGTCCGGCCTGTCGCGCGGCGGCAGGATAACGGCGATGCCGGCCAAGATGGTTCATCAACGCCTTCGACCACGACATGGCCTCATCCGAAGGCCGGTCCGTCGTGCCCTGGCGGCGTGCTGCCGTCTGCGGCGCAGGCGTCGCCGTGGGCGCTGGTGGCGCGCCCTGCTGCACCATGGCCTCCTGCGGCTTGGCCTCCTGGACCTCGGGCTCCTCCTCCCTCTTCTCCTCTTTGGCTTGCGTCTTCGCGACAGGTTTTTCTTCCGCCTCCTTTTCTTCCCTCGGCTCCTCGACCGGCTTCTGCAGCGGCATGGCGAGCTCCGGATCGGGCGCGACTGGCAGTGGCGCCTCCTTGGGCGGCGTGGCCTCGGGCTCGGCGTCCGTCGGCGTCTTCTCGATGATCTCAGGCTGGCTCACCTCGGCGGGCGGCCCCGGCAGCTCCGCCACATCCGCCGCAGCAGCGACCGGCAGCGGCGCCAGCTCGAGCATGAAGGCCCCCTCGGCTTCCTCGGCAGCCTCCTCCGGCGGCGGCCTGAGATAGGCATAGGCGACGAGCCCCGCGTGCAGGCTCGTGACAATGACGGCGGACGCCATCACCCGCCGCCACCACCCCCACCGGGGCTCCAGATCTTCTCCATCCAGCATCATCAGGTCGTTCAGTCCATTGGTAACGCTGTCGAGCACTTATGCGCGCAGCGCGATCTGCGCGCACACCGTCACGGCGACGCATCTTGACTCCTTTAGGAAAGAAATGCCAGCCTGCAGTGGCGCGCGACGAGACGCAAGAGGTCGCTGCGGTGCCGGCTGAAAACCCGGCATGACGGCTCAATCGGCCGTCCAGCCGCCGTCGATGATCATGGACGTGCCGTTCATCAGCGCCGACGCATCCGAGGCGAGGTAGACGATGGCCCCCGTGAGATCACCGACCTGGCCGAGGCGGCCGAGCTTGATCTTCGTGAGCACTTCCCTGCAGAACTTCTCTTCGGCGAGGAAGCGGCTCGCCAATGGCGTCTCGATGAACGTCGGGCAGAGTGTATTCACGCGAATGCCATGCGGCGCCAAATCGACCGCCATGGCGCGCGTCATACCCTCCATGGCCCATTTCGAGGCGCAGTAGACGGTGCGGGTCGCCGCGCCGACGTGCCCCATCTGCGAGGACACGTTGATGATCGACCCGGGCCGGCCGACAGCGACGAGGCGCCGCGCCACGGCCTGCGCAACGAAGTAGGCTGCGCGCACGTTGAGCGTCATGATCGTATCGTACTGTGCCTCGGTGACCTCGAGGAAGGTCGCCGGCTGGTTCGTGCCGGCATTGTTGACGAGAACGGTGTACGGATCACGCGCTGCGATGGCCGCGCGCACGCCCGCCGTATCATTCACGTCAAGTTCGACGGCGTCCGCACTGCGGCCCTCGGCCTTCAGCCGTTCGACGGCGGCGGTGAGATCCGCGGAGGGCCGCGCGAGCAGCGTCACATGCGCGCCGAACGCGGCCAGCGCCTCGGCAGCGGCAAGGCCAATCCCGCGACTGCCGCCGGTGATCAGAGCCCGCCTGCCCGCGAGATCGAATGAGGGAATGGTCGCGCCGCTGCGGGTCGTCATGGTCGGGCCTCGATCACGATGCTGGCGCACCTGCGAGTACGGCGCGCGGCAGCGACCTTATGCGCGTTTGGCGCGCCAGCCTAGTGCGCCGGCGTGGCGCGCCGACTGGGGCTAGCTCGCCGGTTCGATCGGCGGCGGCGCGAAGGCCATAACCTGCCCCGCATCGCCGTGGAAGCGTTCCACTTCGACGAGTGCGGTGTGCGCGATCGGCCCCTGCCCGAGCTTCGACGTGCCCTTGTCGAGCGTCAGTACATTCGGGTTGCCATGCTTGTCGAGCGCACCAACGCAGCCCGGCTCCGCGGGGTCGTACCAGGCGCCTGTCGCGAGGCGGACGACACCGGGCAGCAGGCCATCGCAGAGGACAGCCGCTGCCAGCGTGGCGCCCCGGTCATTGAAGACGCGGACGATGTCGTGCTGCGCGATGCCGCGACGCTTGGCGTCCTCGGGATGGATGAGAACCGGCTCGCGGCCGTTGATCTTGAGGGCGAGGCTTTCACCCGCGAAATCCATCTGCGAATGAAGCTTGCCCGCTGGCTGGTTCGAGATCATGTGCAGCGGATAGGTCTTGGCCTTCTCCGAGCCAAGCCATTCGATCGGCTCCATCCACACGGGATGGCCGGGGCAATCATCATAGCCAAAGCTCGCGATACGCGCGCTGTAGATCTCGATCCTGCCGGAAGGCGTCTTCAGCGGCTTCGCGACCGGATCGGCGCGGAAGTCGGCGAGCACGGTATGCGGCTTTGCCGGCACGGGGCTCTCGGCATAGCCCTGCGCCCAGAAACCATCGAAGTTCGGGAGTTCGACGCCGGCCCGCGCCGCATCCTGGCGCGCGATCTCATAGATGTGGCGCAGCCAGTCCATTTCCTCGCGGCCTTCCGTGAACGCCTCATCCACGCCGACCCGGCGCGCGAGTGCACGGAAGATGTCGTAGTCGTGGCGCGCCTGACCGACCGGAGCGACGGCCTTCTTCATGGCGATGATGAAGCGGTCGCGTGAGCTGGCGCCGATGTCATTGCGCTCGAGCGTCGTCGTCGCCGGCAGGACGATGTCGGCGAAGCGCGCGGTTGGCGTCCACCAGGGCTCATGGACGATGACCGTCTCCGGCCGACGCCATGCTTCGATGAGGCGGTTGATGTCCTGGTGATGGTGGAATGGGTTGCCGCCGCACCAGTAGATCATGCGGATGTCGGGATAGACGCGGTCCTCGCCGTCGAAGGTATACGTCTTGCCCGGATTGAGCAGCATGTCCGATATGCGCGCGACAGGAATGAAGCTGCCCGTCGGATTGCTGCCTGCGGGGAGCGCCGGTGCAGCATAGACGGTCACCGGATTGCCCTGACCATGCATGGAGCCGTAGCCAAAGCCGAAGCCGCCGCCGGGCAACCCGACCTGCCCGAGGATGGCGCCGAGCACGGCGGTCATCCAGAGGGTCTGCTCGCCGTGATCGCCGCGCTGAAGGGAGTAGCTCGTCGCGATCATGGTGCGCACCGCCGCCATGCGGCGGGCGAGATCGCGGATTGTGGCGGCATCGACGCCGGTGATCGCGGCCGCCCATTCGGCGGTCTTCGGCACGCCGTCATCGCGGCCGAGCAGGTAGCGCTCGAAACGTTCGAAGCCGACCGAATAGCGCGCGAGGAAATCCTTGTCGTGCAGGTTCTCGCTGACCAGCGTGTGGGCGAGGGCGATCATCAGGGCGACGTCGGTGTTCGGCCGGATGGGCAGCCACGTCGCGCGCGCAATCTTGGGCGTATCGTCGCGCAGTGGCGTGATCGAGATGATCTCGACGCCCGCATCGGCAAGGCGCTTGAGCCAAAGCCCGGCCGTATGCTCGCCCGAGCCGCCAGGCTCGACCTGCGCGTTCTTCGTACCGCAGCCGCCAAAGGCGAGGAACAGCTTGGTGTGCTCGGCAATGCCGTCCCATGATGAGAGATTTCTGAGCGTGCGGTGGTCGCCGAGGATGTGCGGCAGGATCGCGAGCCCGGCGGCAAGGGAGTAGCTGTGCTTCTGCCCCGTGTAGCCGCCGAAGCAGTTCATGAAGCGCTGGAGCTGCGTCTTCGCATGATGGAAGCGTCCGGCGCTCGCCCAGCCATAGGACCCGGCGAAGATCGCCTCATTGCCATAAGCCGCCTTGATGCGCCTCAGCTCGCCTGCGACGATCTCGAGCGCCTCGTCCCAGGACACTTCGACAAACGGCTCTGCGCCGCGCCCCTCGCCGCCGGCCTCGGATCCTTTTGCGAGCCAGCTCTTGCGGATCGCTGGCCGGGCCACGCGGGAGCCATGATAGAGCGCTTCCGGCATGCCGCGCAGGATCGGCGAGGGATCGGGATCACGTGCAGAAGACTCGACGTCGATGAGCCGCCCGTTCTCGACGATCGCTGTAAAGGCGCCCCAATGTGAGCCATGGGTGATCTTGTTCATGTGCCGTGCCCGCTTCCTCGTCCGCTGGGAGCCGCTGCCGGACGGCAACTTTCTCGATTGCGGCCATCCTGTCGATGTCCTCAGCACGCATAGGCCCCTGCGCGGCTTGCTGTGGCGGCCCCTCGTCCTCTTGATCTCACATCATTGTGTTTGGATGTGAGGCGCCTGCAGTCATAGTTCGCGGCATATGATGATGCTACGGGATTGTTGGCAAACCCGTTCCACTAGGCCGGGTACCTGCCCCCACAAAGGACCGGAACCATTACACGCATGAGCGGAGTGCTGGAGCGCAAGAGCTGGCTGTGGCCCGCCCTTTGGGTGTCGACGTTCTTCGCTCTGGCCATCGGCGCCACCGCCGCATTGGCGCTCGAAAGCGCTGCCACCACAAGCCCACGCGCCACCGTCACGCTGATCAGCGATGCGGCCTCGGTCGCGCCGGGCCAGACCTTCCGCTTGGGCCTCCGCCAAAAGCTCGCGCCGCACTGGCACACCTACTGGAAGAACGCGGGCGATGCTGGCGCACAGCCCGAGATCCATCTGCGCCTCCCCGAGGGCGCGACGGCAGGCGAGATCCTCTGGCCGGGGCCGGATCGCATCCCTTCGGGACCGATCATGAGCTACGGCTACGAAACCGAGATCGTCTTCCCGATCCCGGTGACCGTGCCGCGCGATGCCGTACCGGGCCAATCGTTCGTCGTGCGCGCTGAGGCCGAATGGCTCGTGTGCGAGAGGCAGTGCATCCCCGAGTCCGGGAGCTTCCGGCTGGACATCGCGATCAGCGAAGCACCAACCCCCGCCGCCGACGACGTCAGCGCAGCCTTCGCGATTGCCGATGCGCGCCGGCCCATTGCGAGCCCGTGGTCTGCGCGCCTCGTCACCGAGGGCGATGCCCTTGCCCTTACCGTGCGTGGTGCCGACCTCACATCAGCCGCCGTGAAAGAAGTGTACTTCTTCCCTGCGGCGTGGGGCGTCATCGATCATGCCGCGCCCCAACCGCTCTCAATCGGCGACGGCGCGCTCACCCTCGCGCTGACCAAAGGCCAAGCCTTCAATCCTGAAGCCAGGGCGGATGGGCTCCTTGCGCTCACTGACGGCGGCGGCGCGACGCGCTGGTTCGAGATCAGCCCGAGCGTAACTGCCGGGAGCATGAGCGCTGCACCGACGGCTTCGCGCATGGAGAGCCTGCCGCTTTGGCAAACGGCGCTCTTCGCCTTCCTCGGCGGGCTGATCCTCAACCTCATGCCATGCGTTTTTCCGGTGCTCGCGATCAAGGCAACAGCTATCGCCAAGCTCTCGGGCGGCGCGCTGCGCGAGGTGAGGCTCGCGGGCGCGTTCTACACACTCGGGGTTATCGTCGCCTTTACGGCGCTCGCCGCGGCGTTGATGGGCGTGCGCGCGAGCGGCGCGGCCGTGGGCTGGGGATTCCAGTTCCAGTCGCCGCTCTTCGTCGCCGGCATGAGCTGGCTGCTGCTGGCCATCGGCTTGAGCCTTTCGGGCGTCTTCGAGATCGGCCTCGGGATCACTGGCAGCGGCCAGAGCCTCGTGCAGAGGTCCGGCCATGCCGGCAGCTTCTTCACAGGGCTCCTCGCCGTCGTCGTCGCCACGCCATGCACCGCCCCCTTCATGGGCGCCGCGATCGGCGCCGCGCTGATGGCGCCGGTCCTTTTAGGCCTGATGATCTTTATCGCCATGGGGCTCGGCCTCGCCGCACCTTATGCCCTGCTCGGCCTCTTCCCCGCCCTCGCGCGCGCCCTCCCGCGCCCCGGCCCGTGGATGGGGCGGCTCCGCCAGGCCATGGCCTTCCCGATGTATGCCTCGGCGGCGTGGCTGGTCTGGGTGCTCTCGCAGCAGGCCGGCGATTTCGGCGTGCTGATCGCGCTTTCGGGCGCCGTGCTCGTCGGGATCGCCGCATGGATCTACGGCATCGGCCAGCACAGCACAGGGCGCGGATTGATGTCACGCGGATTTGCAGGAGCCGCCGTCGTCGGCACGTTCGGCCTGCTCCTCCAGCTCGACGGCGCGACGACGCCCGGCGTCGCAGCCAGGACGCAGGCGACGGCAGCGTCTGCAAACTATGAGCCCTTCCGCAGCGCGCGGCTTGCGGAGCTGCGCGAGGCAGGCAAGCCTGTGTTCGTCAACATGACGGCCGCGTGGTGCATCACCTGCCTTGTCAATGAGCGCACGACGCTCTCGACGGATGCCGTGCAGCAGGCCTTCCGCGCCGCCGGCATCACCTACCTCAAAGGGGACTGGACGAACCGCGATCCGGAGATCGGCGCCTACTTGCGCAGCTTCAACCGCGACGGACTGCCCTTCTATGCCCTTTATCCCGCCGGGGGGCGCGACCCGGTCGTGCTCCCGCCCGTGCTCACCGAGGCGATCGTGGTGGGCGAGATCGAGCGCGCCGGCGGATCTGCCCTCGCATCCCCTCAATCCATCCGATGAGCAGGAGGTTTCGAATGACCGTCGATCGATCGAAAGTGCAGCTCGCGGACTTGCCCTTCGACCGCCGCACGCTGATGCTCGGCACGACCGCGGGTCTTGCCATGGTCGCGGCCGGCGGTCTGACCATGCTCTCGAGCGGGCCGGCCATGGCGGCGCCGCAGGTCGGCAAGCCGGCGCCCGACTTCACCGCCGTTGACAGCAGGGGCCAGACACAAAGCCTCTCGGCATTGAGGGGCAGAATCGTCGCGCTCGAGTGGACCAATCACGACTGCCCGTACGTGCGCAAGCACTACAATGCCGGCAACATGCAGGCGCTTCAGCGCAAGGCCGCCGACGCGGACGTCGTGTGGCTGAGCGTGATCTCCTCGCCGCCGGGCGAGCAGGGCCACGTCTCGCCCGAGCAGGCCGACGCGCTCACCGACACGCGCAAGGCAACGCCGGCCGCTGTTCTCCTGGATCCGACTGGCCAGGTAGGCCGCGCCTACGATGCGCGCGTGACGCCCCACATGTACCTCATCAACGCCGAGGGCGTGCTCGTCTACATGGGCGGCATCGACTCGATCCCCTCGGCGCGCGTCGAGGACATTGAGAAGGCGACACCGTACTTCCGCGACGCGCTTGCTGCCGTCATCAAGGGTGAGCCGGTGCAGAACGCCGTGACGCGTCCCTACGGCTGCTCGGTCAAGTACAGGACGTCCTCCTGATGCAGAAAATCGGCGGGCGACGGCTGGGACCCGCCCCGCCCGGCACGGGCGCTGCCGCCGCAAGGCGCCGGATCGACACCTCGCCTGTCGTCTTCAGCTCTTTTCGCGATCGTCGCGGGCCGTGCCGATCTCGATGGCGCCGCGCGCGGCCAGTTCGGCCTCGACGAGAATGAGATAGCGGCGCAGGTCGCGGATATCGTCGAGGAGCCCCTCGGCGCGCTGATCGGCGGCAATGTGCTGGAAGAGGTTGTGCCGCTGCGCGCCAGGCGCGGCGCCGGCGGCGGGGATCTCGGTCGACACGCGCTGCTCGATGCGATCAAATTTTCGCGCGAGCATCATGAAGGCGCCGATACCGCCGCGGCGCTTCCAGCTGCTGGCGTAGGCGCGCTCCTTCTCCTCGATGTTCGCGACGTCAGCCTCGGCTATGGCCGCGAGCTGATCGAGATACCCGCGGCCGCTGTCCTCGACGTGGCCCGCCCGGCGGGCGGCGATCTCGGCCTCTGTCAGCATGAGGTAGCGGCGCAGGTCGCGGACATCGTCGATGAGGCCCTCGCTTTTCGGGTCGACCGAGATGTGCTCGAAGATGTCGTAGGGGGAGGCACCGGGCCTGCTGCCACGTGCCTCTATGCTGGTGGCGAGGCGCTTCTCGACACGGTCCCACTTGCGCGCGAGCATGTTGAAGGTGTCCACGCCGCCGCGGCGCTTCCAGCTGTTCCCGTAGGACTTCTCGGCATTTCGCAGGCCCCGGACATCGCTCTCCGCGACCGCGCGAAGATAGGAGAGATAACCAGATCCGCTGTCGGCAGGGCTCTCGCGCGCATCGTCGATGAGCGCCACGAGCCGCTTCAGCGTCGCTGTGTCACTGGCAGCAAGCCGCTCGAGAAGCACCTTGCGCTGCGCGGTATCATCGCTCGTCACGATGGGCCTCTCACGCCGCAGCGACGTTCACGCGCGCCTGCCACCGCCGCTCGAGCCATTCGCCAGCGGCGCGCCGCCAGTCCGTCGCCGCGCAGCGCGCAACCCAAGCGCGCGCCGCGTCGCGATCCTTGCGCTTGTAGGCGAACCAGCCGTTGTAGATCGGCGTCGCAACTTCAAGGAAATACGGATTGCGCTTATCCCGGCGCGCCACCTCCGCATCCCACTGCTCGGGGCTCAGCGCGTCCGGTGGATTGTCGAACCAGTGGAAGAGGTCCGCATCGAAGTGCTCGGGATCGCCGACCAGCGGATAGACTGCGACCTCGCCGAGCGCATAGGGGTCGCCTTCGAAGCGGTCGGCGATCCCGCTGATCTTGGGCCAGGTGTCCTCGTAGGCGTGGTAGCTGTCGCTCATCTGGCGGTAGACGCCGGCCTCGACGCCGATCCGCGCCGCCATGTACTCGAGCAGCACCGAGAAATGCACCGCATTGGCGCCGTAGCAGCCCCAGATGATGTCGTTCGAGCGGTTTGAGACCGTCATGTTCAGCTTGCCGCTGCGCACCTTGAACATCGCCTGCGTGTTGCAGGCGAGATCCTTGCTCGCAACGCCGAGATCAGCTTGCGCATCCCAGATCTGAAGGACGGCGCGGCGGCTGTCAGGATCCTTGCGCAGAAGCTCCACGATGGTCGTGAGCTGATCACGGAACGGGCGGCCATGCGCCCGCGAAAGATCGAAATGCTGGCGCCAGCGGTAGCCATACGCAGCGTTGAAAACGATGCCGTCGTCGGAATAGGTGGCCATGCGCTGATTGAAGCGGACGAGCCACGCGACATCATTGCGCCCGGCCAGCATCCACAACGCTTCCAGCAGATGGAAGAACGGGTTCGCGTCGCGCACACCATCGAACAGCACGCGCTCCAGCGGCCGCTCGTAGACCGTGCAGACGGGCTCGGGATACTCGATCGTGCTGCCGGCGCGGCTTGCCTGGACGATCCCGCCGACCTTCAAGAGCTCGGCACCCTTGACGACCGCGTCATTGACGTTCCTCGCATGGACGACCTTCATCAGGCAGCCACCTCATATTTTGCTCTGGGCCGCCCCTGTCCGGCGGCAACACGCAGATACTTGTCCGTCTCGCAGAGCGAATGCTCGATCTCACGCAGCTCGAGCGGCGGAATGAAGTCAGGCAGGCACGACTTCGACATTTCGAGAAGCTCGCGCATTTCCGCGCAGGCCTGCTCCTGACCGAGCGCCTTCTTATACGGGCGGCCGTGCAGACGGTGCAATCCGCGGATGGCGCCGGGGCCGGCAACGGCCCAGGTGTTGATGTCCGGGGCATGGCGCAGGTAGCGGGTGTGGCGAAGGTCGGTGACGACCTCGTAGGCCATGAAATCGCCCCAGCCGCGGAACTGGCGCAGCCAGGCGTGGACCTCCTGCATGGTCGGCTGGCGACCATTGGCGAACAGAGCCTCGAACTCGTGGCGCGCATCCCAAAGCGCCCCGCACACAACGTGGGCGGTGTACTCGGGCTTGGCCATGCCGGCGAACTCGCCCGAGGGCGCGCTGATCATGTAGGCGCCCGTATAGACCTTCTCGCCGCGGGCCTTGCGCGCCTCGAGCGCTGCGCGGATGGCCTTGGCGTCATAGCCGTGCTCGGGAAAACCGATCTCTGCGAGCGTGTCCGGCCAGTTGATCTGGCGGGCGAGGCACATCGCGATCCAGAGCTGCGGGCTGTCGGCGTAAGGCTCGCGCCAGTTCTCGCGCACCCAGACCGTGACCTTGTCGAGCTCGCGGAAGACGTTGCAGAACCGGTAGGTCTGCATGATCTCATCGGCCGTCCAGGGCGGCGGCTCCCCCGCCGCCTTCTTGAGATAGATCCGGTGGCGTTCGGTGATCCAGTCCCAGAGTGGTTGTGCGTTGAGGGTCACGGTGCGCTCGCTGATGAGATGTGTAGGCCCCGCCGGCATCTCAACGCTGCACGTTGTCGGCGGCGCGCAGACTCACTTGCGAGACCCTAGGCCGTGCTCAAGCGGATGGCCATCGATGTTCAGTGCTTATGCACCTTCAATAGCGCCGGGCGCTGGACGAGCAGCCGGCGTCAATGGCCCTTGCCTCGCGCGGCGAGCTCCTATGCCCCCGCCGGCGCGCTCTCCCGCGCGGCGACCGCCTCGGCGATCTCGCGCACACGCCTCAGGTCGGCCACGGCGTTGTCCTTCAACCTCGGGCTGCGCAGGATCGCGGCGGGATGGTACGTCGCAATCGTCGGGATGCCCCTGTAGTCGAGAACGCGCCCGCGCAGCTTGGTCATGGGCTCCTTGCCGGGCAGCAGCCAGCGCGTGGCATGAAGCCCCAGCGCGCAAAGCACGCGGGGCCTCAGCGCCTCGAGCTGGGCGCGCAGGAACGGCGCGCACGCCGCGGCCTCCTCCGGGCGCGGATCGCGATTGCCGGGTGGCCGGCATTTCACGACATTGCAGATGTACACGTCCGACCGCGCTATGCCCGTTGCTGCGAGGAGCCGATCGAGAAACTGGCCCGAGCGGCCGACGAAGGGAAGGCCCGCCGCATCCTCGCTCGCTCCCGGCGCCTCGCCGATGAGGACGATGCCCGAGCGCGCACTGCCCGAGCCGAACACCACATTGGTGCGCGTCTCAGCCAGCACGCAGGCCGTGCACCGGGCTGCCGCAACCGCCACGGGCGCCAATGCAGCCTCGACTGCAGCCACAACATCTTCCGTGCGGAAGGCAGCGAAGGGAGCCAGCGGTCGATCGTCCACGTGAGCGATGCCTACCGTCGCGCCGCCCGCGCACCCTTGCGCGTCGCCGCGTCCTCCGGGTCCGGCAGCACACCATCGGCGTCCGGCACCTCATTGAGGCCGTCCGGATCCGCATCGTCGTCGGGCTCAGCCTGGAGCATCCGGTCAACGATCAAGCCGGCATTCTGGCGGATCGCCGCCTCGATCTCGGCGGCTATCTTCGGATTCTCCTTGAGAAAGGCCTTGGCATTCTCGCGGCCCTGCCCGATCCGATGGCCCTTGAAGGAGATCCAGGCGCCGGACTTCTCGACGATCCCAGCTTTGATCCCGAGATCGACAAGCTCGCCGGTCTTGGAGATACCCGCGCCGTACATGATATCGAACTCGACCTGCTTGAAAGGCGGGGCGACCTTGTTCTTGACGATCTTGACGCGCGTCTGGTTGCCGACGGGCTCGTCGCGCTCCTTGATCTGGCCGATGCGGCGGATATCGAGGCGCACGGAGGCGTAGAACTTGAGCGCGTTGCCGCCGGTGGTCGTCTCCGGATTGCCGAACATGATGCCGATCTTCATGCGGATCTGATTGATGAAGATCACCATGCAGCGCGACTTGGCGATGGTGCCGGTCAGCTTCCGCAGCGCCTGGCTCATGAGCCGCGCCTGCAGGCCGGGGAGGCTGTCGCCCATCTCGCCTTCGAGCTCGGCCTTGGGGGTCAGGGCTGCGACCGAATCGACCACCAGCACATCCACCGCACCCGAACGCACGAGCGTGTCGACGATCTCCAGGGCCTGCTCGCCCGAGTCGGGCTGCGACACGAGCAGATCGTCGACCTTCACGCCGAGCTTGCGGGCATAGACAGGATCGAGCGCGTGCTCGGCATCGACGAAAGCGCAGATGCCGCCGCGCTTCTGGGCTTCGGCGACGCACTGCAACGCCAGCGTCGTCTTACCGGAGCTTTCCGGGCCAAAGATCTCGATGACGCGCCCGCGCGGCAGACCGCCGATCCCGAGCGCGATATCGAGCCCGAGCGAGCCGGTGGAGATCGCCTCGACGTCAATGGACCGATCATTGGCGCCAAGCCGCATGATCGAGCCTTTGCCGAACTGCTTCTCGATATGCGCCAGCGCTGCATCGAGCGCCTTGTGCTTATCCATCTCGTCCCCCTCGACGACGCGAAGATGCGCTGCAGCCATGATGCGGGTTTCCTTATTCCACGAGTTGCAGATTCTCGCAATTAACCCTTTACGTACCATTTTTGTTCTCATTCCGCAAGATGCCGGCAGCGCTCTGAGAGTGCAGGTGGAAAAGCCTCACGTTCTCTCAATGTTTTCGCACCCGCCGCGGAAGAACGCGCGCCGCCCGCCCTTGCGCCGATTCGGCGACGCCGTAAGCCGGAGCCGGTCGCTGAAACGGGGCCCCAAGCTGACCGAAAGATTACGAGGTCGCGCGCAATTTTAGGCAAATGCGGCGGCGCGCCTTTGCGGTGATTTCGCGTGTTCAAGGTAAACATGGCGGCTTGAGGACTTCGGCTGTGCCCACAGCCCAGGCCGAAAGGTTGAGAGCGATGTTTCTGATCCGGATGGCGTTCTGGGGAGCACTGATCGTGCTGCTGCTCCCCTCCGACAAGGAGCGCCAGGCCCAACTCTACAGGACGGCGAGCGAGGTCGTGCGCAATGCCGCGACCTTCTGCGACCGCAATGCGGCGCTGTGCGAGCAGGGCGCGAAGCATTGGGCTGTGTTCCGCGCCAAGCTCGACTTCGGCACCAGGCTGGTGTTCGACATGGCGAGCGAGCGCCTCCTCGGCGTCCGGCACGCCGTGGATCGGCCCAATGAGGATGCCGCGCCCGCGCGTCAGCCCGCGCCAAGCGTCAGCGGGCGCGTCGGGGCCTGAGTCAGGCGACCGGGGCGATCATCCGAGCCGAGCCTCAACTAACGGGAATGGCGCGGGTTGAAGATCTCTTCCCGGTCCAGGGGCTTCTGCGAGCTCGCCGTGTCCCACCAGCCCGCCGACTTCGGCAGCGGCGGCTTCTTTGGCGCACGGAAATCACCGGCGAGCTGCTTTGAGAGGTCTGCGCGCAGCTGGCGGGTACGCTCCTCCGAGCAATACTCCTCGGGATTGGCGATCTGCTTCAGGACGGTGGCGTGCGTGAAATCATAGGACTGACCGAGCTTGGTCATTTGCTCGGGCGTCGCGCCGTTCGCGGCCTCCGAGGCGAGGAAGGACTCGCGCAGCTTGGCCGGATTGAAATTGTACCCGCATTTGATGGCCCGGGCCGAGATCGCGGCCGCATGCAACGCCCGATCGGTCGGCTCGTCGACCGGAGGCTTAGCGGGGGTGCCGAGCAGGGATGCCGTCGTCATGCCGCCACCGCCTGAGCACGCTGAGAGCGCGCCCGCCAGTAGTGCAGCGCCGAGCATCCGAAGCCGGGTCATGGCGTCATCCCCCTGAGGAATCGTCCCCGCGTGTGTTTAGCATGTGCCACCGGTGCAGCCAAATCGTGGCGCTGCGAATAGTGCCGCGGGCTGCTGGAAAGAGGTGCAATCGCCTTCCGCTGTCCGGAGCAGGCCCGCAGCTTCCATGCGGCAGGGCGGCGTTTGCGACGCCTGCGCCCATCAAGATTGGCAAAGGCGGGGCGGCCAGGGCGCGTGACCATCCCCGGTCGGTGCGTGAGGCAGAAGCCTCGCGCGCGAAGCGACGCTCGACCGAGGGCCCCTACTCCGCCGCCTCCTTGGCAAGAAAGCCGCCGGACTGGCGGGCCCAGAGCTCCGCATAAAGCCCGCCGCGCTCGAGCAGCGCCTTATGCGGCCCCTCCTCGACAATGCGCCCCTGATCCATGATCACGAGGCGGTCCATGGCCGCAATCGTCGAGAGGCGATGGGCGATGGCGATCACGGTCTTGCCCTGCATGAGGTTGTTGAGCTGCTCCTGGATGGCCGCCTCGACTTCGCTATCGAGCGCGCTCGTCGCCTCGTCGAGGATCAGAATCGGCGCATTCTTCAAGAGCACGCGCGCGATCGCGATGCGCTGACGCTGGCCACCTGAGAGCTTCACTCCCCGCTCGCCGACATGCGCGTCGTACCCCGTTCGCCCGCGAAGGTCCCTGAGCGCTGGAATGAACTCGTGTGCCGCGGCCATGCGCGCGGCGGCCACTGCTGCCTCGCGACCGGCATCAGGCCGCCCGTAGAGGATGTTGTCGAGCACCGAGCGGTGAAGCAGCGAGGTGTCCTGCGTCACCATGCCGATGTTGGCGCGCAGGCTGTCCTGCGTGACATGCGCGATGTCCTGGCCATCGATCAGAATACGGCCGTTCTCGAGGTCGTAGAAGCGGAGCAGCAGATTCACCAGCGTCGACTTGCCGGCGCCCGAGCGGCCGACGAGCCCGACCTTCTCGCCCGGTGCAACCGTCAGGGAGAGATCATCGATGATCCCGGACTTCCGGCCGTAGTGGAAGCGGATGTTCTCGAAGCGGATCTCGCCACGCCTGACGACGAGCGGCCGCGCGTTAGGCGCGTCGACGACCTCCTGGTCGCGTGAAATCGTCTCCAGCCCCTCCTGGACGACGCCGATGTTCTCGAAGATGCCGGCGACGGTGAAGAGCACCCAGCCCGACATCGCGACAATGCGGATCACGAGGCCTGTTACCACCGCGATCGCCCCGATCGAGACGGCGCCGAGACTCCACAGCCAGATTGCAAGCCCGCTCGCACCGACAATCAGGAAGCCATTCAGCGTGTAGAGGGTGAACTCCATGCTGGTCAGCAGGCGTAGCGATGCCTGCCACTTCGTCATCTGCTCATCGATCGCCGCCTTGGCGTAAGCATCCTCGCGGTCGGCGTGGGCGAAGAGCTTGACCGTCAGGATGTTCGTATAGCTGTCGACGATCCGCCCCGTGAGCATCGAGCGGGCCTCGGCCGCGGCGGTCGATCGCTCCCGGATCCTCGGCACGAAGTAGACCATCGCCACGATGTAGGCGATGAGCCAGAGGAAGAGCGGGGCGAGCAGCCGCCAGTCCGCGGCAGCGAACAGCACGACCGCACCGACCCACTGAATGCCCGCGTACCAGATGGCGTCGATCACCTGCACGACCGACTCGCGCAGCGCCGGCGCCGTCTGCATGATCTTGTTGGCGACACGGCCGGCAAAATCGTTCTGGTAGAAGGACAGACTCTGGCGCAGCACGTATCGGTGCGTCAGCCAGCGCACGCGGGTCGTCACGGGCCCCGCAATGACCTGGTTCTTGATCAGATCATGCAGCGTCGAGATGAGCGGCCGTGCGATGAGCGCGACGAAGGCCATGAAGAGCAGCCAGGCGGCGTGATCTGAAAGAAACGTCTCGGGGGACTCCGATGCCCGCATCAGATCGACGATGCTGCCGATGAACGCCATCAGCGACACTTCGATCACCGAGCCGATGAACCCGACGACGAGCAGCGCCGAGAAGGCCGGCCACACCGGCTGAATGAAATAGCGATAGAACGCAGCCAGCGTCGCCGGCGGGCGCTCGGGCGCCTGGGCGGGATAGGCATCGATGCGCGTTTCGAACCAGCGGTACATGACCTCAGCTCTGTTGGATGCCGCGGTGGCCGGCCTGGGCGCCTCGGGCGAAGTTACCTAGGCGAAACGGCCGCGCGCCAGGAAAGTATTCCTCGCGCCTTCCCACGGCCCTGCTCATGCCGGAAATGTCGGCATTGATCCCGGTCAATGTGACGACCGGAGGCCTTGACGTATCAAAGACACGGCTGAGAATGCGGCTCCGTCCTCGGGGGATCGGCTGCGGCGCGGATTGTGTCTCTACGTGCCAGTCGTGACGATATCATGTCTGCAAGCAGGATGGTGCCTTCTGAGCCGGGGGGAAACGGCGTGCGCGCCGAATTGAGCAGGTGACGAGCATGCCTACTGACGAGTTGCACCACCACAAAGTCACCGCGCGCACTTGGTTCGAGCAACTTCGCGACGAGATTTGCACCAGCTTCGAGCAGGTGGAAGACGACCTTCCCGCGGGTGCGCCGCTCTCGGAGCGGCCGGCGGGCCGCTTCGCGCGTCAGCAGTGGCGGCGCACGGACCATGCCGGCGGCGACGGCGGCGGCGGCCTCATGAGCCTCATGCGCGGGCGCGTCTTCGAGAAGGTCGGCGTCCACACTTCGACCGTGTACGGTGAGTTCGCGCCGGAGTTCCGGGCCCAGATCCCCGGCGCCTCGGAGGATCCGCGCTTCTGGGCCTCGGGCATCTCGCTCATTGCCCACATGCAGAACCCGCACGTGCCGGCCGTGCACATGAACACCCGCTTCGTCGTGACGACGACGTGGTGGTTTGGCGGCGGCGCCGATCTGACGCCCGTCCTCGGCACGCGCCGCACCCAGGAGGATCCCGACACCCGCGCCTTCCACGCCGCCATGCAGGAAGCGTGCGCGCCGCACCCGATCGTCGACTATGCCCGTCTCAAGACTTGGTGTGATGAGTACTTCTATCTGTCCCACCGCAAGGAACCGCGCGGCGTCGGCGGCATCTTCTACGACTATCTGACGCCGGATGAGGCGGATGGCGGCTGGGATGCTGCGTTCGCCTTCACGCAGGACGTCGGGCGCGCCTTCAAGCGCATCTATCCCGAGATCGTGCGCCGGAACTTCACGAAGAAGTGGAGCGATGCCGAGCGCGACGAGCAGCTCGTACGGCGCGGCCGCTACGTCGAGTTCAATCTGCTCCACGATCGCGGGACGGTGTTCGGCCTGAAGACCGGCGGCAACGTTGACTCGATCCTCTCGTCGATGCCCCCCGTCGTGAAGTGGCCCTGAGGCCGGCCAATCGCCCGAACCAGTCACCCGATCGCGTCGTCGCGCTCGAAGCGGTAGCTCGTCGAGCAGAACTCGCACTTGACCGTAATGGCGCCGTCGGGCTCGCGCAGCGTCTCCCGCTCCTCGTCGGGAAAGCCCTTGAGGAACGCGCCGATGCGCTCCCGCGAGCAGCGGCACTTGGCCTGAAGCGGCACGATCGGCGCGACGCGCACCCCCTCTTCATGGAAGAGCCTGAGCAGCAGGCGTTCTGGCGCCAGCGTCGGATCGATCAGCTCGTGATCCTCGACTGTTGCAGCCAGGATCTCGACGCGGTTCCAGTCATCGTCATGCTCGCCGATTAGGCTCGCATCGTGCGCCTCGCCGGTGAGCTCCGGGTTCCGCTCGCCGCCGGCCACCGGCACATGCTGGACGATCAGCCCGCCGGCCCGCCAGTGCCAACGCGACGGCACATTGCCGCTGCGGCCGATGTACTGGCGCACGGCCGCCAGCCGGATGTAGGTCGGGAGCTGTTCCGATTGGCGGAAATAGGCGATCGCCGCATCCGCGAGACCGCGCCCCTCGAACGGCACGACGCCTTGATGGCTCACCTGCTCGCCGCCCGGGTCGATCGTCATGGCGAGGCGCCCGTCACCGATCAAGGTGCCGTCATTGAGCGCACCGTCTTTCTGGAGCGCCTCGAGACGCTCGCGGTCGTAGCTCGCGTATCCGCGCAACCGGCCCGGCACCTCGTACTGCACGACCAGAAAGCCCAACGGCCCATCGGTCTTGGTCTGCAGAATCAGCCGGCCGCCTTCCTGGAGCTGTTGGCCGAGCAGGGCGGTCAGGGCGATCGCTTGGCCGAGAGCGACGCTGACGGGCTCGGGATAGTCGTGCGCGGAGAGGATCTCGTCGATGACATGGCCGAGGCGGACAAGCCGGCCTGCAACCCGCGAGCGCACGGTGCCGAACGGCAGCACGAGATCATCGCGCACCGACGGTCCGCCGACGTCCGTCCGGCCGGCTCTGATCGTCATCGTTCCATCGTCCTACTCAATCGACGCCGAGGCACCAAGCGAGGATGGCCTTCTGTGCGTGAAGCCGGTTCTCCGCCTCATCGAATACGACCGACCGCACGCCGTCGATCACGTCTGCCGAGACCTCGTGGCCACGGTAGGCCGGCAGGCAGTGCATGAAGATTGCCTCCTTCGCCGCCTGGCCCATGAGCGCCTGATCGACCGCATAGGGCGCCAGCAGCTGCTTGCGCCGCGGTGCATCATCCTGCCCCATTGAGACCCACGTGTCCGTGACGACGCATTCGGCGCCCTTGACCGCCTCGGCCGGGTCGTCCGTCAGGACCACCGCTTCGTCGCCGCCTTCGGCCTTCACCCAAGCGGTGACAGCCGGATCGGGCTTGAGCTGCGCCGGGGTTGCCACGCGCAGGCGGAAGCCGAATTTCACAGCCGCATGCATCCACGACGCGGCGACATTGTTGCCGTCGCCGACCCAGGCCACCGTCCGGCCGGCAATGGCCCCTTTGGTCTCTTCGAAGGTGAGGATGTCAGCGATGATCTGGCACGGATGGCTGAGGTCCGTCAGGCCATTGATCACCGGTATGGTGGCGTGCTCGGCGAGATCGACCAGTGTCCGGTGCGCGTTGGCGCGTATCATGAGCGCATCCGCATAGCGCGAGAGAACCTTCGCCGTGTCGGAGATCGGCTCGCCGCGGCCGAGCTGGGTGTCGGTGTGGTTGAGGCCGATGGTCTGTCCGCCGAGCTGGCGCATGGCGACATCGAATGAGACGCGCGTGCGGGTCGAAGGCTTCTCGAAGATCATGACGAGGACCATGTCCTCGATGCCCTCTGGCCTGAGTGCCTCGGGTACGCGCTTGCCCGCCCGCTTCATCTCGTGCGCCATGTCGACGATGCGGCGCAGGACGCGGGCATCGATCTGATCGAGATCGAGGAAATGGCGGGGCGGCTTCAAGCCAATACGAGCATCCATGGCGGTCTCGCCGTTCGAGATCGGAAAAATGGGACCATCCTCGCCGCCGCCTCAGCCATAGGGCAGGTGCGGCAGCGGCGAGAAGCGCAGATTCTACTTCGCCTGCTTGGCTCGGGCGAGGGCGCGCGAGAGGCGGGCAGCGCCCTCGGCCAGCTCCTCGTCCGGCGTCGTCAGCGGCGGGATCATGCGCACGACATTGTCTCCGGCGCCCACCGTCAGCAGGTGCTCGGCGAGGCAGGCCTTCACGACGTCGCCGGCCGGCACCTTGTCCTTGATCTTGACGCCGATCAGGAGACCCTCGCCGCGGATCTCCTCAACGAGATCCGCGTGCTCGTCCTGCACGCGCGCGAGGAGCTGCTTGAAACGGAGCGCCTTCCTCTGCACGTCGTCGAGAAAGCCGGGCTCCAGCACGGTTTCGAGCACGGCGTTGCCGACGGCCATGGCGAGCGGGTTGCCGCCGAACGTGGAGCCGTGCGTGCCCGGCACCATCCCCTTCGCCGCCTCCGCGGTGGCAAGGAAGGCGCCGACCGGGAAGCCGCCGCCGATGCCCTTGGCGATCGCCATGGCGTCCGGCTTGATTCCAGCGAGCTCATACGCGAACAGCTTGCCTGTGCGCCCGACGCCCGTTTGAACCTCATCGAGGATCAGCAGTAGCCCATGCTTGTCGGCGAGCGCCCGGAGCCCTTGCAGAAACTCCCGCGTGCAAACCCGGATGCCCCCCTCGCCCTGAATGGGCTCGACCATGATGGCCGCGGTTGCTGGCCCGATGGCCTTCTCCACGATCGTGAGGTCGTTCACCGTTTCGAGCACATCGAAGCCCGGTGCCGGCTCGCCGAAGCCCTCGAGGTACTTCTCGTTGCCGGCGGCCGCGATGGTGCCGAGCGTGCGGCCGTGGAACGAGCCCTTGAACGTGATGATGCGCCAGCGCTCGGGATGGCCGTTCGCAAAGTGGTAGCGGCGCGCGAGCTTGATGATGCCCTCGCAGGCCTCCGCACCCGAGTTGCAGAAGAAGACCTTGTCAGCAAATGTCGCCGCGACGAGGCGCTCGGCCAGCTTCTCCTGGCCGGCCACACGGTAGAGGTTCGATGTGTGCCAGAGCTTCTGCGCCTGCTCGGTGAGCGCGGCGACGAGTTTGGGATTGGCGTGGCCCAGTGCGTTCACGGCGATGCCGGCGCCGAAGTCGAGATAGCGCTCGCCCTTGGTGTCGATCAGCCAGGAGCCCTCGCCGCGCTCGAAGACGACGTCATAGCGGCCATACGTGCCCATCACGGCAGGGGAGGGACCGGACGAGGGGACGGCGGGTTTGCTGGCAGGCTCGGCGGCAGTTGTTGCGGCGGACATCTGTGGCTCTCTTTCCAATGCAGGATCGGGTCGGAACTGGCGGTGATTTCAGAAGAAAGAGGGGGCTTTGGCAGGCGCGTCCAAAAGAAAAAGGCCGCGCGGAAGCGCGGCACGGACAACGACGGCGGGTCTCACCACGCCGTCATCGCTGCCGCGGGCCGCAGCCCCGACGACGTCGCTCACGGATGTTCGCCTCAAGTGACATGGATCTTATATGCGGCACAGCACCGGTGGTGTCAATGATCGCGCCGCTGCGCGGCGCTCATCGGTGACCCGCAGGGACCGCAGCGGAAAGCCATGAATGCCAAGCGCCCGGGTCCTGCATCAGCCCGGGCACTTCAGATCACACCGTCTCGTGGGCGCCTCGCGGTCGGGTCGCCGCCCGCCGTGGTCGGGGCGGCGGCTTCATGCCCGAACGCGCCGGACAGCCTCGCGCGACGAGACGGGATGGCCACGACTGCAAACGGCGCCGCCCCGCCCGGGCGCTGCCCGGGCTCGGGCTGTCCCGAGACGGGCTCGGCACCATCAGAATGCCAGCCGGTTGACCCTGACGACATGCGGAAGCTTGCGCACCTCGTCCAACACGGCTTCGGGCATGGGCTCGTCCAGCGTCACGATGCAGATCGCGTCACCACCCGGCTTGTCGCGGCCGAGGTTCATTGTCGCGATGTTGATGCCGGCCTTGCCCATCAGGGTGCCGAAGTTGCCGATGAAGCCCGGCTTGTCGGCATTGCGCACGAAAAGCATGTGCGGCGCCACCTCGAACTCCATGTTGATGTCGCGCACCTGGATAATGCGCGGGCGGCCGTCGCCGAAGACCGTGCCGGCAACAGAGCGGTCGTATTTGTCGGTCCGGACGGTCAGGCGCATGTAGCCCTCGAAGGCGCCCTCCTGCGTGCGCACGACCTCCTCAACGACTATGCCGCGCTCCTTCGCCGTCGCCACCGCCGAGACCATATTCACCGCGTCCGAGAGCAGTGGGCGCAGGATGCCGGCCACGCCGGCCGCGGTGAGCGGCTTTATGTTCAACTCGGCGACGGTGCCGGAGTACTCAAGGCGAATGCCCTTGATGCTGGTCTCGGTGAGCTGGCCGGCGAAAAGACCGAGCTGCTCGGCGAGCTTCACCCAGGGACGCAGGCGTGGGGCCTCCTCGGCGGTGATCGAGGGGAAGTTCACCGCGTTGATGATCGCGCCTTTGAGCAGATAGTCGGACATCTGCTCGGCGATCTGCAGCGCGACATTCTCCTGCGCCTCCGATGTCGCGGCGCCGAGGTGCGGCGTGCAGACGACGTTCGGCAGCCCGAACAGGATGTTCTCCTTGGCCGGCTCGACCTCGAACACGTCGAGCGCCGCGCCTGCGACCTTGCCCGACTTCAGTGCCGCGGCGAGCGCCTTCTCGTCGACGAGGCCGCCGCGGGCGCAGTTGATGATCCGCACGCCCGGCTTCATCTGCGCAAAGGCCGCCGCATTGAGGATATTGCGCGTGCGGTCGGTGAGCGGCGTGTGCAGCGTAATGAAATCGGCGCGCTGCAGAAGCGCCGGCAGCTCGACCTTCTCGACACCAATCTCGACCGCCCGCTCGTCGGAGAGGAACGGGTCGTACGCGATGACACGCATCTTGAGACCGATCGCCCGATCCGCGACGATCGAGCCAATATTGCCGCAGCCGATGATGCCGAGCGTCTTGCCGAAGAGCTCGACGCCCATGAAGCGCGACTTCTCCCACTTGCCGGCCTGAGTGGAACGATCCGCCTCGGGAAGCTGGCGAGCGAGCGCCATCATCATCGCAATGGCGTGCTCGGCGGTGGTGATCGAGTTGCCGAAGGGCGTGTTCATCACAATGATGCCCTTGGCGGTCGCGGCCTTGATATCGACGTTGTCGACGCCGATGCCGGCGCGGCCGATCACCTTGAGGTTCTTCGCCGCCGCGATGATCTTCTCGGTTGCCTTGGTCGCCGAGCGGATGGCGAGGCCATCGTACTTGCCAATGACCCCGGCGAGCTTCTCCTTGTCCTTGCCGAGTGTCGGCTCGAAGGTCACATCGATGCCGCGATCCTTGAAGATCTGCACGGCGGTCGGAGAAAGCTCGTCGGAAATGAGGACTTTGGGAGCCATGGGGACATGATCCTGGATGAGAGTGTGCCCTCACGCTCGTTCGCGTGAGCGAGGCACGAGTGCATTTTCGAATGCGGGGCGCGAGGAGCGGCGCGCCCCTCGGATTGCCGTGCGCTCAGGCGGCCTTGGCGAGTGAGGCACGCGCTTCCGCGTAGGCCCATTCGATCCAGGGCAGCAGGCGCTCGACATCGCTGGCTTCGACCGTCGACCCCGTCCAGATGCGCAGGCCCGGTGGCGCGTCGCGGTAGTAGCCGGCATCCATGCCGACACCCTCCTTCTCGAGGAGACCCGAAACGCTCTTGGCAAAGGCCGCCTGCGCCTCGATGGGCAGGGCCGTCACGGAAGGATCGACGAACTTCAGGCACACGCTGGTGTTGGAGCGCGTACGCGGATCGACGGCCAGTGGCGCGATCCACGGCGTGCGGTCAACCCAATCGTAGATCAGCTTGGCATTGGCGTCGGCTCGGGCCATGAGGGCCTTGGCGCCACCAATACGGTCGGCCCAGGCGAGCGCGTCGAGATAATCTTCGAGCGCCAGCATCGAGGGCGTGTTGATCGTCTCGCCTTCGAAAATGCCCTTCTGCAGCTTGCCGCCCTTGGTGAGACGGAAGATCTTCGGCAACGGCCATGGGGGGCTGTAGGTCTCGAGGCGCTCGACGGCGCGCGGCGAGAGCACGAGCATCCCATGTGCCGCCTCGCTGCCGAGCACCTTCTGCCAGGAGAAGGTGAACACATCGACCTTTGACCAGTCGACGGGCTGGGCGAACGCCGCGGAGGTTGCATCGGCGAACGTGAGGCCGGCGCGGTCGGCGGCAATCCAGTCGTAGTCGGGGACGCGGACGCCCGACGTCGTGCCATTGGCCGTGAAGAGCACGTCGCGCGTGAAATCGACCGTGCTCAGATCCGGCAGCTCGCCATAGGGCGCCTTGAGCACGCGGATGTCGTTCAGCTTGAGCTGCTTGGTCATGTCCGTGACCCAGCCCTCGCCGAAGCTTTCCCAGGCGAGTGCATCGACGCCGCGGGCGCCGAGCATGGACCACATGGCAAGTTCGAAAGCGCCGGTATCCGACGCCGGCACGATGGCGCAGATATAGTCGGCGGGGAGCCCGAGCAGCGCCTTGGTCTTGTCGATCGCGAGCTTCAGGCGCGCTTTGCCGTCCTTTGCCCGGTGGGACCGGCCAAGGAACGCATTCTCGATGGCCTGAGGGGACCAGCCGGGGCGCTTGGCGCAGGGGCCGGAGGAGAAGTGCGCGCAATTCGGCCGCGCGTGCGGCCGCATGGTCGTCGTCATGTGAGCCTACCCTTCCAGATAGAAGCCCCTCGTTGGGGAGGGGTGTCCCACGCGGGGGCATACGCCTGAGCGCCTGGCGCGTCAATTGCGGCGTGGTCGCAGGCTTTGCGCAGGCCGGCCCGGAAGAGAAGGCGTGTGTTCGCGGCCCGCGCCCCTCAGGCGCGGCCGGCCCGTGGCGCGGGCTCCAGATAGAGATCCGCGCGCGCGGCCTTGCCGCGGTCGCGCGCGGTCGGTTTCGCCGACTCGATCTCGGCCACGACCCGATTCATGAACGACACCGTGCGGTCGACGACCACCTGGCGCTGCCGATCAATGGTGATGATGTGATAGCTGTCATCGAGAACAACCAGCTCGACACGCCCGCCGAGTGACCGCTGCAGGTACTCGGCATTGTTGATATCCGCATGATCATCCTCGCGCGGGTGGAGCACCAACGCCGGCTGCGTGACCTTGCTTGCCTCGCGCATGAAAGCCCGCGTCATCCAGCGATGCTCGAGCACGGCGCCGCCCGGGGTGTAGGGTAGTCCCGAGACGGAGTTGTCCGGGCTCTTCAAGGCGTTGGCGATGAGATCGCGCACGCGCGGGTCCTTGATCCCATGCGGATCCGCATCCTCGAAACGGAACAGATTCGCAAACCACTTATGGTGCACGAGATTGAAGAGGCGTGCGTACCACGGCATGACCCAACCATTGAGCCAGAAGATCGGCGCGTACGAGACGGTACCCTGGACGAGCTTGGGGTTGCGCGCCGCCAGCAGCAGCGCCAGCACGGCGCCCACCGAAAGGCCGCCCACGAAGACGATATCGCAGTCCTTGCGGATGCGGTGCAGCGCGGCTTCCGCACTTGCATACCAGTCCTGCCAAGTGGTTGTTGCGACGTCGTCGACGGTGGCGCCATGACCGGCGAGGAGCGGGCAGTGAACGGTGTAGCCGGCGCGCGCCGCGCCATGCGCGACATAGCGCAGCTCCATCGGCGTGCCGCCGAGGCCGTGGAAGAGAAGCAGGCCGACCCTGTTGCCGGCGATGATGAGACTCAGATCTTTGTTGGTCATTCTCAGATCGCAGATGCCCGTTGTTCTTAATGGCAGAGCGTCGTTCTGTATCCCGCGCGGCCCGCGCCGGTCATACTCCCTTAAGTATGCGGCGTGCTCCTGGTCAAATATAATGGTTAAATTTGGCCAATGCCCTCGTCCCGAAGCCTGGTGCGACAATACTGGCCAAAAGGCGGAGATGATCTACGCCCAGCCACATCCGGCCCGCACTGGCAACCGCGCGCCCTCCGCGAGAAATGCAAGGTTCAGGCCCAAACCTCCGGCTGGGCGTCTCGGTTCCCGGGCCCCGGCAGCTGGCCCCACCCCGCCCAGGCGTGCTGATCGCCTACCGGTCGATCTCGCCAAACACGATATCGAACGAGCCGAGAATCGCCGAAACATCAGCGAGAAGGTGCTTCTTGCCGAATGGATCGAGCGCCTGGAGATGCGGGAAGCCCGGCGCGCGGATCTTGCAGCGATAGGGCTTGTTTGAGCCGTCGGCGACAAGATAGACGCCGAACTCGCCCTTCGGCGCCTCGACGGCGGCGTAGACCTCGCCCGCTGGGACGTGAAACCCTTCGGTATACAGCTTGAAGTGGTGGATCAGTGCCTCCATGGAGCGCTTCATTTCCGCCCGCTTCGGCGGCACCACCTTCTTGTCGTCGCAAACGTGCGGGCCCTGGCCTTCGGCCGAGGCGAGCTTCTCGCAGCACTGCTTCATGATCCGCGCCGCCTGGCGCATCTCGACCATGCGCATGAGATAGCGGTCGTAGCAGTCGCCGTTCTTGCCGATCGGGATATCGAACTCGAGTTCAGAGTAGCACTCGTACGGCTGGGCGCGGCGCAGATCCCAGGCGACGCCCGTGCTGCGCAGCATGACGCCCGACATGCCCCAGGCCATGGCATCGGCCATGGTGAAGGCACCGATGTCGACGTTGCGCTGCTTGAAGATGCGGTTGTCGGTGAGCAGACCCTCGATGTCGTCGCAAACCTTGAGGAAAGGGTCGCACCAGGCATGGATGTCGGCGATCAGCGCAGGCGGCAGATCCTGGTGCACGCCACCGATGCGGAAGTACTTCGCGTGCATCCGCGAGCCCGACGCACGCTCATAGAAGATCATGAGCTTCTCGCGCTCCTCGAAGCCCCAGAGCGGCGGGGTCAGCGCGCCAACGTCCATGGCCTGCGTCGTGACGTTCAGCAGGTGCGAGAGGATGCGTCCGATCTCGGAGTAGAGCACGCGGATGAGCTGTGCCCGTTTTGGAATGGTCAGTCCCAGAAGCTTCTCCGCCGCCATGCAGAAGGCGTGCTCCTGGTTCATGGGCGCGACGTAGTCGAGGCGGTCAAAGTAGCCGATCGCCTGCAGGTAGGACTTGTGCTCGATCAGCTTCTCAGTGCCGCGGTGGAGGAGGCCGATATGTGGATCCACGCGCTCGACGACCTCGCCGTCGAGCTCCAGCACGAGGCGCAGCACGCCGTGCGCGGCCGGATGCTGCGGGCCGAAGTTGATATTGAACGGGCGGATCTCGGTTTCGGCCACGGCGTTCGTCCCTCGGAGTTCCCGCGCTCGATACCCCAGACCGGACCGCCCTGGCAACGTGTCAAATCGGCGTTCTGCTCCGCGCGAACACAAAAGCCGGGCACATGGCCCGGCCTTCATCGCCGATCGGACGGCGCGCTCAGTTCGGCTTCATGCCGTTCGTGGAGACGAGCACGGGGCCCGATCCCTTGGGCCGCGGGTTCTCGGTGAGCACGCCAAGCCGCCGCGCGACCTCCTGATAAGCCTCGATGAGGCCACCGAGGTCCTGGCGGAAGCGGTCCTTGTCCATCTTGTCGCCGCTGGAGATATCCCACAGGCGGCAGCAATCCGGGCTGATCTCGTCGGCGAGCACGATCCGCATATTGTCGTTTTGCTCCCAGAGGCGCCCGAACTCGACCTTGAAGTCCACGAGGCGGATGCCGATGCCGAGGAACAACCCGACAAGGAAGTCATTGATCCGCAGCGCGAGCTGCATGATCTCGTCGATCTCCGCCGGCGTCGCCCAGCCGAAGGCCGTGATGTGCTCCTCCGAGACCATGGGGTCGTTGAGCTTGTCGTTCTTATAGTAGAACTCGACGATCGAGCGCGGCAGCGCGCTCCCCTCCTCAAGCCCGAGGCGCGCAGCCAGCGAGCCGGCGGCGACATTGCGCACGACGACCTCGAGAGGGATGATCTCCACCTCGCGGATCAGCTGCTCGCGCATGTTGAGGCGCTTGATGAAGTGCGTCGGCACACCGATCTCGCCGAGCCTCTGGAAGATGTACTCGGAGATGCGGTTATTGAGGACGCCCTTGCCGTCGATCAACGCATGCTTCTTGGCGTTGAACGCGGTCGCGTCGTCCTTGAAGTGCTGGATGAGCGTCCCGGGCTCCGGACCCTCGTAGAGCACCTTGGCCTTGCCCTCGTAGATGCGACGCCGCCTGTTCATTTTCATCGTCCTTCGTGGAATCGCCTCAGTGGTCCGGGTTGTCTGCCGCGGCACCGCTCCACTGCCTGACGACCAAGCCGGTGCGCCCGGCTCGGTCTGGCGTGCGCAACGCGTCGCAGCCTCATTCGCTCATGTCAGCCCGTGATGCGGAGACTATCCGAACCGTCGCGCGGAAACAACGATGGCCCCGAGCCGCTGACCGTGTACGCCGTTCACAAATGCCGCATGGTTGATTTGAGGGGCGGGCTCACGATATCCCTAAGACGAACGACGCACGCGTGCGGAGCGGACCACAAGCACTTGCGTGCAGCGAAGACCTTGATTCAACCGGAGATTCTCATGACGACGTTCGATGAACGGGAGAAGGCGTTCGAGAAGAAATTCGCGCTGGATCAGGATCTGAAGTTCAGGGCCGAGTCCCGTCGCAATAAAATGGTGGCCGAATGGGCCGCTGTCAAGCTGGGCATCACCGGCCCGGATGTTGAAGATTACATCAAGGCTGTAAGGCGGGCTGATCTTCAAAGTAAAGGGGACGAGGACGTCTTCCAGAAACTGCGCGGGGACTTCGACGCCAAGGGCATTTCGATAACGGATACAGAGATCCGCGAAGCAATGTTCAAGTTCCTCGAGGAGGCCGTGAACCAGGTTCAGAAGGAGGCGAAGTAGACCGGCATCGGAAGCCCCCCGGAGTTCGCATGAGCGTGCCGGTTCGGCGCCGGCATTCGGACTTCCGAGAATCGCGACGCTGCGATCAGAGCGGTGAGCCTATGCACGCGGGCTCCTTGAACCGGCATCCCGGCA
>JBKBPL010000039.1:0-35450 GCA_046293075.1 Hyphomicrobiaceae bacterium
GCTTCAATCATCGCTTCGATCTCGCCGCAATGATCCCCGCCCTCGCCCGCGCCGCCGTAGTCACGAAACCGCAACCCTACTGGTGGCTCAAGATGGCGGACTATGGTGCGTAATCAGGTGGTTGCTTCAAGAAGGCGATCGAGAGGATGTCCGCTATCGGCTCGCGAAGATACTACTTCAACCCCAGATTCAGCAGCGATTTGATGTCATTCTGATCGACGTGCCCCCTCGATTGACGACGGGCACCATAAATGCCCTCTGCACCAGTACTCATGTGCTAGTGCCGGCAATATTTAATCCGATTGGAGCGGAGCCGGTTCCGAATTTTGTGGGCAACACTATTGGTCTAATGCATGAGCTGAATCCCACGATTAAGTTCGTTGGCGTGGTGGAGACCATGGCGCCCCCTCAGGGCCAAGGCCAGGAGGCTCGCGAAGCCGGGAGATTGATAATTCAAGAGGCTTTGGACAAGTCCTTTCCGAGCATCTCAATCCTCAAGACTTTCGTTCCGCGACGCGTCCCGATCTCGGAAGGAGGCATAGCGTACTTGGAAGACAAGGACGCTAGGGCCATATTCGATGAATTGGGCGACGAGATCAGCCAGAGGATCGGCCTATGAATATCGGACAACTCAAGAACGTGCTGAGGGTGGCTGCTCAGCAGTATCGCGAGGCTGGAGACGCAGACACCGCGCGTGCCTTGTCCGATTTGGCCACGAATCTGCTAAAGGATAAGGACAGCGAGACGGTGGCGGCGTTCGTCAAGCGCGTGGAGAAGGCTCGCAATCCTCCTGCGCCGAAGCTCAAGGCAGCACGCAAGCGGAAGTAGGTCGCCACGGGTGAGAATTTTGGGGCCGGTAGCCAGAGGGCTCCCATGAACGTGACGGAACTGAAGACGGTTCTGAAGACGCTGGAGGAATTGTACGCAGCGGGCGGTGCGAGTGCGCCTGCCAAGGACTTGCGTAGTGTGGCCGCCCTGCTCGAGGGACACGAATCGAAGTCAGTCGATGCCTTCATCGCCGAGACGCGGGCCCTTCTCGACCAACCCCGGGCTGGAGCGTCGGCACCGAAACCGGCTGCCAATGATGAGCTGGTTGCCTCGTATACTGCTCGACTGCTGGCGGCGGGGGTTGATCAGTCCCAGTTCGAGCCGGTTCTGAATGAACTGGACCATGACAAGCGGACCAGTCGAATCGAGTGGTTCGCGATTGCGAACCGCTATCGCAACGCGCCGACCAACGGCACGTTCGAGTTCAAGTTCAAGAGCATTCCCGAGGCCCGAAGGTTCATCCGCGACACGTTCATCGAGCGCCATGCTGCCGAGGGCAAGCGCGGCGTCATCGAGCGGCTGACCAAGTGGGCATCGTAGGCGCTCCCTCGGCCCGCCAGCACCCCTACTGCCGTCCAGCCCGATTGGGGTAATCTGTCAGGAGTCTATCGCTCCGATCCGGACCCTTGCCTTGCGACGCGGCTACCATCACGGCAACCTCAAGGAAGCGCTGATCCAGGCGGCGCTCGAGCTCATTGCCGAGAAGGGGCCCGGTGGCCTTACCTTCGCCGATGCCGCGCGGGCGGCCGGCGTCAGTCCTGCCGCGCCCTACCGGCATTTCCGCGATCGCGAGGCGCTGCTCGCCGATGTCGCCCAGCGCGGCTTTCAGGTCCTCGCAGACAGACTGGTCAAGGCCTGGGATGAAGGCCGACCCGAGCCGGTCCAGGCGCTCGACCGCGTGGGCAAGGCGTATCTCAGATTTGCGCGCGAGGAGCCCGCCTACTACGCGGCGATGTTTGAATCCGGTGTCGCGATCGGCGACGACCCGGCGCTCAGAGCCGCAGCCGATGCTGCGTTCGCCGCCGTGCGCACGGCCGTGGAGGCGGTGGTTGCGACGCTGCCGGCTGCATCGCGTCCGCCGGTGCTGATGATGACGCTGCACATCTGGTCGCAGGCGCACGGCATCGCCAGCCTCTTCGGCCGCGCCGATCGGGCCCGCCGGCCCATCCCCATGAGCCCGGAAGATCTGCTCGAGGCTGCCGTGCTGATCTACCTGCGCGGGCTCGGGGCCGCACAGGGCTAGGAGGACTGGCAGAGCGCCGGGCTGATCCCCAAGTTCCATGAGATGGCGGCGGCGCACGCGCTTTGGAAAAATATGGCCGACGCCCCTTGAATCGATGTAAATGTTCGTTACATTCACATTGAGGGTGGCCGCTCGGATGCACTCCTCGGATTGGCAGCAGCAAACGTCGGGAGCACGCGATGCATCAATTGGCCTTGCGACTCGATGACATCGGCAAACCAGCCTGGATTGCGCTGATGGTTATCGGCTTCATTCTCTTCTGGCCGATCGGCCTCGCCATCCTGGCCTACATGATATGGAGTGGACGGATGGGTTGCGGAAGGCACCACCGCGGTGGCTGGGGGACACGCCGCTTGGGCGAGAAGTTCGGCAAGTGGACGGGTCCGATGGGACCGCAGTATTCGACCGGCAACCGGGCCTTCGATGAGTACCGCGCCGAAACGCTGCGGCGCCTCGAGGAGGAGGCCCGCGACTTCGAGGGGTTCCTCGACCGCCTGCGTATGGCCAAGGACAAGGCCGAGTTCGATGAGTTCATGGCCCAGCGGCGCGCAAACCCGCCGCGGCCCGAGGCGCCGGAAACGGACAAGCCGGCCGGTGCCTGAAATCACTGCTGTGATGATCTGAGCCGGAGGAGGCGGGCCCTGTGCCCGCCTTTTTCGTTCAGCGGGCGCGCCTCTACAACGATGCGCAGCTCAGCGCACGCCTCAGTCCCTGGCGGCCGCGCGGGCGGCGAAGTCGGCGCGCTCGAGAATGCGCGAAACGAGCGTGCCGAAGACCAAGCCCCAGAAGGGCGCGCCGACCCCGGCGATCGCAATGCCGCTGACCGTGACCAGGAAGGCGACCAGCGCGCCGATTCCGAATGCCCCGTTGAAGGCCGTTGCGAAGGCGCTCTGCAGCACGCGCAGCATGGCGAGCCCCGCAAGCGTCGCGATGAAGGCTTGCGGTGTCGCGAGCAGGAGCTTCGTGAAGAGCGGTGAGAAGAGACCGAACACGATCGCGATGAGGCCGACCAGAATGCCGCCCGCGTAGTGCGTGTGCTTGTCGCGGCCGGTCGAGAGGATGGCGTTGGTCGGCCCAGTGAGGCAGGTCGAGACGGTGCCGACGAGGCCGGCGAAGAGCGACCACACCCCGCACGCGGCGGCGATCGCATTGATGGGCGGCTCGTGCCCGGCACTGCGCAGGACGGCAATGCCCTGACCGTTCTGCACGACGAGCACCGTGATCGCGAGCGGCACGACGAGCTCGATCAGGACCACCGGATTGAAGTGCGGCACCACGGCGACGGGAGCGGCGAAAACGGCGCCTGTCTCGATGGGCGGCAGCGTTCCCGTGCGCGTGAGCGCGATCGCCGCGACGCCGACGGCCATCGCAATGATCAGTGGCGGCAGCCGTCGCGCCACACCGGATGCTGCCGAAAGCGCGAGAAACGTCGCGGTCATTGATAGCGCGATCGCGAGATCGCTTTCGAAGGCGCGCACCCAATCGAGCCCGAAGGGCAGGAATACGCCGGCCACCATGCCCATCACGATCGGCATGGGCACGGCGTCCATGACGCGGCGTACGACGCCCGAGAGCCCGAGGGCCAGCATGAGGAGGCCTGTGACCAGGAACGCGCCGACGATCTCGTTGAAGCTCGCGTGGGCGAGCGCGGGGCCGACGAGGACAGTGCCGGGAATGGTCCAGAAGAACACGAGCGGCTGGCGGTAGGCCGCACAGAAGGCGATCGAGAGCAGGCCGTTGATGAAGAACGAGCCGAAGAGCCAGGAGGCAGTCTGCGCCTCGCTCAGACCGCCGCGCGCGGCCACGGCGAGGACGATGGCGACCGGGCCGGACGCTGAAAAGGCAAAGGCGACGAGCGCGTTGACCGCGTTCTCTGCCGAAAGATCGCGCACGAAGGCAGCGGGGCCCGCCGCGGGGCGGGTGATCGGCTCGAGCGCCATGGACCTTCCTCGGGTAGTTCCTCGCCGCTGGGACATTTCTTGCGAGGCCCCGCGGCAGGGCTGACATGCAAGGGGCCGATTACCCCTTGATCCGGCCGCCGCTGGGCTTCAGTTTCTTCGGTCGGGAAACGCACAGACTGCAATCCAAGCGCAAACGCTGTCCACGAGAGAAGGGCTCGCCCATGAATGCCGCACGTCCCGGCTCAGTGCTCAACTATGACGATCTGCGCCGATTGGCCAAGCGGCGTCTGCCGAAGGTCGCCTATGACTTCATCGAGGGCGGCGTTGACGGTGAGCTGGGCCTCGATCGCAATTGCGAAGCCTTCGATCGCTATGGTCTCGTGCCGCGCTATCTCGTGGACGTCTCGAAGCGCGATCTCAGCACCGAGCTCTTCGGCCGGCGCTATTCGAGCCCCGTCGGCATTGCGCCGACCGGCCTCGCTGCGCTCTTTCGCCCGGGTGCCGACATGATGCTCGCGCGCGCCGCGCGCAATGCGAACGTGCCCTTCATCATGTCGGGTACGGGCACGGCCTCGATCGAGGACCTCGCGCGGGAGGCGCCCGAGCACGGCTGGTATCAGCTCTATGCCGCCAAGGACAAATCCATCTCCGAGGACATGATCCGGCGCGCGAAGGATGCCGGGCTCTCGACGCTGGTCTTCACTGTCGATGTGCCCGTCCACTCCAATCGCCTGCGCAACAAGCGCAATGGCATGTCACGCCCGCTGCGCCTGCCGCTCAAGACCAAGCTCGAAGCGCTGACCCACCCCGGCTGGATGATCGCGTACTACCGCAATGGCGGCCAGCCCATGTTCCCGAACTGGGCGCCCTATGCGGGTCCCGGCGCGCAGAACGACGCCGACAAGGTTGCCGCCTTCGTTGCCTCGCAGACCACGCCACCGATGACGTGGGATGACGTCAAGCGCTTCCGCGATCTGTGGCCGCGGAACTTCGTGCTCAAGGGCGTCATGCATCCGCGTGACGCGGAGCTGGCAAGGGAAGCCGGCGTCGATGGCCTCATGGTCTCGAACCACGGCGCGCGCCAGCTCGATCGCGCGCCCTCGCCGGTCGAGGTCTTCCCGGCGATCCGCGATGCGGTCGGCGATAGCATGACCCTCATGCTGGACAGTGGCGTGCGCAGCGGCGGTGATGTCGCGACGGCGCTGTGCCTCGGCGCCAAGTTCGTGTTCGTCGGGCGCATGACGCTTTATGCGGTTGCGGCAGGCGGCGAAGCACTCGCCTCGCGCGCGCTCGAGATCATCAGGAACGAGCTCGATCTCGTCATGGGTCAGATGGGCGCGCCGAACATCGCGGCCCTCGGGCCGGACTTCCTGATGTGGGACGATGCCGAGGACCTGAAGCGCAACCGCCGTCCCTGAGCGTGCTACGAGGCTTCGACCTTGTACTTGCGGAACTCGGCGACGAGGGCCTGCAGCGCGTTTGCGATCTCGAGGCCGGATTCGACGAGCGTCCTGAGGCTCGCGCGCTCCTGGATGAGCTTGTTGAGCCGGTCCTGCTGCTCGCCAAAGCCGAAATAGACGGGCTCCGGGGCGACGATCTCGCCGTCCTCGACCGCGCACATGATGTCGAAGGCATTCTGCGAGGCGAGCACCAGCATCGAGGCGACGTCGTTCATGAGCTGGTGGTACGTGCGGGCGAGGCCGGCGTCGATGCGCGGCCCGTGCACGCCAAACTTGAGCGGTGAAGCCGCGGCAGCACCCTCGCCGGCGAAAAGGCGGGGGTTGCGGTTCAACCGCTTGAAGACTTCCTGCAGACCGAGGCAGCACGACTCGAGATCCCGGAGAACGAGCCCGACCTTGCGCCGCCCGCGGCTGCCTTCGGGCGTGCGCTCCTGGCCGACCCAATTGACCGCGGCAATCGAGGCGATGGCGGCGAGCGCCGAGAGCGCCGGCAGAACCACCGAGAGCGGGTCAGGTGCAATGCGGCTCTCGTTCTCGCTGCCGCCATCCCTCGGCTTTGCGGCTGGCGATGGTTTTGGCGGTCGTCCCAAGGTGCGCGCTCCTGTCCGGGGCCGGGGATTCGGCCTCGAAGCGTGTAGTGCAGGATTGCGGCGAAGGACAGCGCATTGCGCGGGCCTGGCGCACGGCCCTTTGAGCGGCATCAAGGTGCGGCAGCCTTCGGTCAGGCAGAGCTTTGGCACCTGACGAGAGGAGCTGATGCCGTGGCAAGAATTGTCATCGTTGTCGGCCACGCGCTGACGGGGACCTACTGCGAGGCGCTGGCCGAGGCCTACAGGCGCGGGGCCGAGAGCGGCGGGCACGACGTCGCGCTCTTCAACACCGCGACGATGAAGTGCGACCCTGTCCTGCGGGGCGGCTACCGCACATTGCAGCCTCTCGAGCCGGATCTGGCCGCCGCCCACGCCGCCATTCACGCTGCCGACCACATGGTGCTGATCTTCCCGCTGTGGATGGGCACGCTGCCCGCGATCTTCAAAGGGTTCCTCGAGCGGGTCATCCAGCCGGACATTTTCGAGCCCGCAAGGACAGGCCAGTTCGTGACGCCATGGAAAGGCAAGTCGGCGCGCGTCGTCATGACGATGGGTATGCCGGCCCTCGTCTATCGCTGGTACTTCGGCGCACATGCGCTCAAGATGCTGAAGCGCAACATCCTCAGTTTTGGCGGCGTGCGCCCAATCCGCAGCACCCTTCTTGGGTCGATCGAGGCGGTCTCGCCCGAGCGGCGCGCGCGCTGGCTCGCCTCCATGGAGGTGCTCGGGCGCAGCGGGCGCTAGCGGCTCATTCGCAGAAGCTCTTGTAGCGGCGCTTGGCCATGTCGAGGTGGAAGTGGTCGCGGTGCGCTTCGTTGGCTTCGGGGCCGAGCACGGTGCCGAACGTGCCGCAGGCGGCCTCGTGGATCTCGCGCAGGAACCGGCCGCGCGGGCCGGGATTTTCCGCGGCCGCGGCGAGCGACGCCGAGACCGGCAGCAGGGCCGGCGGGGCTTCGCGAGCGACCCGGGCCGCCTCGCGGGCAGCGAAACGGGCCTGCATCCGTTGCTCGCGCTTGAGGCGCCGGCGCGCGCGGGGGGAAAATTCTTCGTGGGCGACGGACGAGAGGGTCCGGCCCAGCTTATCAGCGGCAGCCGGCGCGGACCTTGCTTCGGCATTCGGATCGATTTTGGCGTCGGCCGGCTCCTTGGCGCCCTTGGCCTCAATGCTTGCGCCGTCCGCGGGCGGCTTGTTGTCGGCCGCGTTCTGGCCTCCAGCTTGTGCTGCGGCGTCCTTTGCGGCCCCCGCGGCAGCCTCTTCCGCGGCCGCCTTGCGGGCCGCGTCGGCGGCCTTCTCGGCTTCGATCTGGGCTGCAATGTCACGCGCGGTGGGCCCCCAGTCGCGCTTGAGGTCGACGAGCTGCCCGTCCTCCGTGACGAAGTCGCGGATATCGAGCGCATTGGCGAGGGCGTGCTCGCTGAGCCGCGTCGACGTGCGCGCGGTGGCATTGCGGCAAGCATAGTCGCTGATGTTACTGATCCTGGTGACGGGCTTGCCGAGCAGGCGCCGCGCTGCCGGCTGCACGTCCTTCTCCATCCAGCGCGCCAGCGCAACTGCCATGTCGCAGGTCGTGATCGCGGGCGGTGAGAGGCTGACATGTGGGGCCTTGCCGATTCTGATGAGCTTCACGGGGCCCGCGGAGCCGCAGCCGCCATTCCGAACGGGCTCGGCGGGCTCCGTTTCGGCCTCGATCGCCTTGAGCACGTCAGCGCAGCGCGCACGCTCGGCTTGGATCTCCTCCGCGCTCCAGCTCTTGAGGATCTCCGGCGTACCAGGCACCAACCTCGGCCAGTGCCCGCCCTTGCCGGGTTGGGTTTGCGCACTCGCCTCCGGCACGACACGCAGGGGATTGCGCTCGGGCCGTGGCAGCCCGGCCTCGCGCACCGGGTTGCGCTCGGGAAGCGGCAGTTCCGCTTCGCGCAGGGGACTGCGTTCGGGGAGTGGGAGCCCGATCTTGCGCAGGGGATTGCGTTCAGGCAGCACGTCGCCTGCCGCGGCGCCCCCAGCAAGCACCACCAGCAGGATCGCTGCCGTGCCAGCCGGGCCGCTGGTCCGCATGGCGCGCATCGGGTTGCGGCTGCGCAGTGACATGGATCCCTTCATGGGTCCCTTCAACGACTGGCACCGTGATGCGGTTGGCGCCTCGGTGCGTGCCTCAGCAGGATTGTGCCCCGGCATCATGACGCGGCTATCCGACCATCCAATGGCGGAGACCAGTGCCGTTCGCTAAGGTGCTGTTCCAAAGCGCGGTCAAGGGGGCAGTCGAATGAGCGGGCAAGCGGCGGCGGCAGAGGCCGCGGATGGCCTCGTGTGCGAGCAGCGGAGCGCGCTGGCGGTTGTCACGCTCGCGCGCCCCGAGAAGCGGAACGCCCTGACGATCGCGGCACGCGCACGGCTGGCCGAGCGACTGCCGAAGTGGGCGCGTGACCCGATCATCTATGCCGTGGTGATCCGCTCGGCGGTGGATGGGCTCTTCTGCGCCGGGGGCGACGTGGTCGAGATGGCCGCGCTCGCCGATCAGGACATGGAAGCGGCAGAGAAGGCGCTGGGCGACGAGATCGCGCTCGTCTGGCTGGCGGAGTGCTTCACCAAGCCGACCGTGTCGCTCATCGACGGTCCGGTCATGGGGGGCGGCAACGGCATCACCCGCTTCGGCACGCATCGCATCGCCGGCGAGCGCTACCGTTTCGCCATGCCGGAAACGGGGCTTGGTTTCATCCCGAACAACGGCCTTGCCCACACGTTCGCGCGACTGCCAAAGGACATCGGCATGTATCTCGCGCTGACCGGAGAGAGCATCGGGGCGGCCGATGCCTTCCACCTCGGGCTCGCTACGCACTGCATCCCGGCGGCCGAGTTCGACGTGATCATGGCGGCACTGGCCGCGGCGGAGCCTGTCGATCCGATTCTCGACAGCCGCCATCAGGACCCGGGACCCGCGCCGATTCTGTCGCGCGCAGAGGCCATCACGCGCACGTTCAACGCGAGCACGGTCGGAGAAATCATCTCCCGCCTCGAGCGCGAGCAGGGGCGCGACGCTGCGTGGGCGGAGGCCACGCGGGCGCGTCTGCTTGAGCGTTCGCCGACGGCGCTGGCGGTCGCCCATCGGCTGGTCCGTGAGGCGTCGGCGATGCAACTCCAAGAGGTTCTCGAGCTCGAGCACGCGATCGCCTGCCGGATGATGGAGCTCCCCGATCTCCACGCCGGCGTACGCGCGCGCCTCACCGCGCGCGACGGGCGGCCGCGCTGGCGCCCGTCGCGGATCGCGGACGTGAGCCCGGCCATGCTTGATGCGATCTTCTCGAGCCCCGAGGCGCATCACATCCGGCTGCAGACGCGGCAGAAAATGCAGGAACTGCTGGCCTGAGAGGCCATAAATGGCCCCTCTCGTCATGTATTCCGTGTGCCAAAAAGAGAATTAGATCAATCGTTTATTTAGTATGTGTATTAGCGTAAGATTTAATTTCCTCATGTAGCTTGCAGATTAATTGGGATCCCAATCGGTGGGGACGCGCCCGCTGAGCCGAAGGCAGTGACATGAGTACAGTACTGGAGAAAGTCCGCTCGCGGGATACCTCGACGGGCGAGGATTTCCGCAGCGAGTATCTGCAGGCCCTGCGTCTGATCGAGCGGCTGCACCGCCTGCTGTTGGACGTGATCAAGGACGAGTTCGACCGCGAGGGCGGGGCCGAGCTCAATAGTGTGCAGGCGCTCCTGCTCTACAACATCGGCGAGAGCGAGCTGACGGCCGGCGAACTCAAGACGCGCGGCTACTATCTCGGCTCCAACGTCTCATACAACCTGAAGAAGCTCGTCGACATGGGCTATCTTCACTACAAGCGCTCGGAGGTCGACCGCCGCTCGGTGAAGGTCAGCCTGACGCCGAAGGGCATGGCGGCCTGTGAGGTCGTCGACAAGCTGTACCGCCGCCAGCTCGGTTCGCTGGAGGTCGTCGGCGAGGTCAACAAGGGCGACGTACAGGGGCTCAACCGTGCCCTCATGCGGCTCGAGCGCTTCTGGTCCGACCAGATCCGCTACCGACTGTAGCCACAGCCGAGGCCCCGAGACTGGCAGGCGGGAGCCGCAAGCCGCGGCCCCCGCCTTTTTCGTTGCCACGCCAGTGCCGGTTCTTGTCCATTTGACGTGCTGTTACACATTAAACTTGGAGATAGGCGCCGTGAGCTGAGCACCCCCCGGCCGCGGTGCGCAGGGACGCGCAAGTGTGCAACCGCCAATGACAGCGGCGCCGCCAGGCAGTATGGATGCGCAAAAGGCTCGTTCCGGGCAAGACGGACATATCTATGGCGGCTCAGCAAGATTGCGGCGGCACTGGGGGCGCGGGCACCGCGCTCGAGCGCCTCGCGGCGACCATCCGGGCGCGGCGCTTGGCAGCGGCCGACACCTCCTACACGCGGCAACTCCTCGATGGTGGTGTGCCGCGATGTGCAAAGAAGCTCGGCGAGGAAGCCGTCGAGGTGGTCATCGCGAGCCTCCATGAGGATGACGAGGCGCTCAAAGGCGAGGCCGCCGATCTCGTGTATCATTTGCTGGTGCTGCTCGAGGCGCGCGGGGTGGCCATCGAGGCCGTGCTCGCCACGCTCGAGAAGCGCATGGGGCTCTCGGGCCTTGAGGAGAAGGCGAGCCGGGGCCGCAAGGAGGACTGAGTCCGTGCGTGATGTCCTGCAACAGGAAGAGCTGGCGGCGCGCTCCGGCGTGCACTTCTCGCCCTATCGCACGTTCAGCCGCGAGGACTGGGCGCGGCTGCGTGCCGACACGCCGATGACGCTGGTGCCGCGCGACCTCGCCGCGCTCTCCGGTCTCATCGAAGAGCTGTCCATGGAGGAGGTCGAGCAGATCTATCTGCCGCTCTCGCGCCTGCTCAACCTTTACGTGGCCGCCTCTCAGGAACTCTATGCCGTCACCTCGAAGTTTCTCGGCCGGCAAGGACGCCGCGTTCCCTTCATCATCGGCGTTGCGGGCTCGGTCGCGGTCGGCAAGAGCACGACCGCCCGCGTTCTGCGCGCCCTGCTCGCCCGGTGGCCGGATCATCCCCGCGTCGATCTCGTGACGACCGACGGCTTCCTGTGGCCGAACCATGAGCTCGAGGCGCGTGGGATCATGCACCGCAAGGGCTTCCCCGAGAGCTTCGATCTTGCGCGCCTGCTCAATTTCCTCGGTGATGTGAAGTCAGGCCGTGAGAAGGTGGCGGCGCCCGTCTATTCGCACTTCCACTACGACATCATTCCCGGGCAGAAGATCGTCGTGGACCGGCCGGACATCCTGATCGTCGAGGGGCTCAATGTCCTGCAGCCCGCACGCCTGCCGAGGGACGGCGCGGCGATCCCGTTCGTCTCCGACTTCTTCGATTTCTCGATCTATATCGATGCCGACCCGCAGGTGATCGAAGACTGGTACGTGAAGCGCTTCATGCGGCTCAGGACGACGGCCTTCCGTGATCCGGCGGCCTACTTCCACCGGTATGCGCACCTGACGGACGAGCAGGCGCTCGCCAAGGCGCTCGAGATCTGGAACGGGATCAACCGGATCAATCTCGACGAGAACATCCTGCCGACGCGCCAGCGCGCGCGCTGCATCCTGCGCAAGGGCGCCGACCACGCCGTCGAAGGCGTGCTGCTGCGCCGGATCTGATCAATCCTTGCGCGCCCTTGGGGCGCCGACCAGCGCGAGCCATGCATTGAGGGCCTCAGTACCCTGCCGCATGGCTGTGGTCGCTGGTGGCATGTCCATGGCCGCTTTGGCGACGCGGGCCTGCATGGCGAAGCCGGCGGCGGTCATCTGCCAGCCGAGGCGTATCCACGGCTGCGCCATGGCCAGGAAATTGATGGCGGCCGGACCGCTCGCAGCGGCGCTCTTGTTGAGCGGCGCCAGGTCCGTCTTTGGAAGGTAGCGGCCCCGCGGCGACGACTTCGCGGCACCCGGGATTTTGCTGATCGCGCCAACTCTCTTGGGGGTGCTTGCGAGAAGCGGGGCGGCGGGATGAGCGCGCGGGCGCGCGGCGACCTTGCGCGGCGGCGGGTCGGCGTCGATCTTCTTGGGAGGCGCAGGCGGCTTGCCGGACAGGCGGTGCGGCTCGCGGCGCTCCGTTGCGCCTCCGCGGTGCGGCGCAGCGCTCTTAGGTTGAGCGGGCTCCTGACCCACAGGCTCGCCCGCGCGACGGGGCGCGCGTGCGTCCCCTTCGGGCTGCTTGCCTGCGAGTTGGAGCGTGCGCGCCTTGGCGGTCGGTCTCCGGGCGGTAGGTCTCTGGCCGGCCATGTGCGTACCCCGCAATCCAGACTGACGACATCCCCCCTTACATGCCCCCCTTGGTAGTCGATCCTGCCATATGTGGCGGCATTATGATGCGACGCACAAAGATATATCACGCCCGGTGCGCGGGCGTCACCAGCTTCGGCGCACCGGCGCGTTTGGGCTCAGTACCCGCGGGCGGCGGCGAGCGCAGCAAGTGACGTCTCGGGGCGCGCGCCGATGTGGCTGATGATCTCGCCAGCCGCGAGACTGCCGAGATGGCCGCAGACGTCCAGCGACTTGCCGTTGGTGTAGCCATAAAGGAAGCCGGCCGCGTAAAGATCGCCGGCGCCAGTCGTATCGACGACCTGGCGGACAGGGACGGCCGGCACGCTCGCGGCCTTGTCGCCATTGAAGATGACCGACCCCTTGGCGCTGCGGGTGAGCACCGCAATCTTGGCATCCACCTTGGCCTGGCGTGCGGCTTCCTCGAAACTGGCGGCGTTGTAAAGGGCGGTGATTTCCGACTCGTTGGCGAACAGGATGTCGACGCGGTGGCGGATCAGCTCGAGAAATTCCAATCGGTGGCGCTCGACACAGAAGCCGTCGGAGAGCGTCAGCGCGACCTCGCGACCGGCGCGCTCGGCCATGTCGGCGGCGTGACGGAAGGCGGCCTGGGCGTCGGGCCGGTCGAAGAGGTAGCCCTCCAAGTAGACGATGCGCGACGACGCGATGAGCTGCGGGTCGACGTCGCGCGGGCTGAGCTCGGGACTGACGCCGAGGAAGGTGTTCATCGTCCGCTGGCCGTCCGGCGTGACGAGGATCAGCGAGCGCGCGGTCGGTGCGCCACCCGTCGAAGGCGGCGTGTCGAAGGCGACGCCGGCGGCGCGGATGTCATGGCGGAAGATGGTGCCGAACTCGTCTTCCGCGACCTTGCCGATGAAGGCCGCTCGCGCGCCGAGCGAGGCAAGGCCGACCATGGTGTTGGCTGCTGATCCCCCCGAGATCTCGACCGCGGGGCCCATGTCCTCGTAGAGATGCGCGACGCGATCCGCATCGACCAGCATCATGTGGCCCTTGGCGAGATTGTGCTTGCTGAGGAAGTCGTTCTTGCAGCGGCCAATGATGTCGACAATGGCATTGCCAATGCCGACGACGTCGTGCGTGATATTGGCCATGGTCGGGTCCCCCGCGTGTTCCGTGCGGGCGCACTATAGTCCGCAGGGTTGCCGGAGCAAGCAGGCCGAGGGCCTTCTCCCGTGCAAACAGGCGCTTGGGCGGGGTCAGCCCCGCGTGACGGGCCCGTCGCGGGCGACGGCGAGGCGGGCAAGCTCCATGAGCAGGCGCTCGGCGTGGGCATCTTCAAGGCTGGCGGCTGTGCGGGCGGCGCGTGCGCTGGCACGGATGCGCGCGAGCGCGGCCGAGAGCTTGGGCGCGGTCCACTTCCGGCACTGGGCTTCGACGGCGGCACGGCGCTTGAAGTGCAGCGGCGGGCGGATCTGGCGGAGGGCCTCATCGAGGCTGCGCCCGGCCTCCAGGCCCGAGCGAATGCGATGCAGGCGGGCAAAATGCCACTGTACGGCGGCAATCACCGACTGGGCCCCCTCACCCGAGGCGAGCAGCCGCTGGCAGCCTTCGATGGCCCGTGTCCCATCGCCAGCCGCGGCCGCATCGATCACGCGCTCCACGGCGAGCTCGGACGCGTCGCCAACGACGGCCTCCACGGCCTCCGCCTCGATCATGCCGCGCCCTGCCGCGTAAAGAGCGAGCTTCTCGACTTCGCTGCGCGAGAGCCCGCGGTCGGCGCCCAGTCGGGCGAGCAGCAACTCGCGCGCCTCCGGCGCGATGGAAAGCCGGTGCGCTGCAAGCACCTCATTGATCATCACCTCGAGTGAGGAAGCATCATCGGTGAAGCAGGGGATGGCGGCGGCGTGCGGCGACTTCTCGAAGGCCTGTCGTGCCGCATCGTCGGGACGCAGGTTCCCGCCTTCGACGATCAGCGCGCCAGCCAGCGGTGGTCCCGCAATGATACTGCGGAGGATCGCGCCCGTGACGCGCCGGCTCATGGCCGTGCGCACGATCTTGCGGCCGCCGAACATGGGCAGCGTCAGCAGCTCGACGGAAAGCCGCTCGCTGTCCTCCTCGAGCTCGGAGTCGTCGATGCGCACGATCTCGCCGGGCGGCGTATCGCGCGCCGCAAGCGATTGCGCGAGGCGCACCGCGCGCTCGCTGACGAGGCCGGCATCGCTGCCATAGATCAGGAATGCTGTGAGGCCGGGGTCCGGCCGGGTCAACACGGCATTGGCCTGTTGGGCTTTGATGGCGACCATTGTTTTCCGCGCGCGCTGCTTTTCGCCCTTCTCTCCGTGCTCACGGGGAGAAGGTCGGGATGAGGGGCGGCCGCAAACGCCAACGTGAGCGATAATAGCAGCCCCTCACCCTGCCCCCTCCCCGCGAGCAGGGAGAGGGGACTTGAGCGCGTTTGATAGAAATCCTAGCCGTGAGATCCTAGCAGTCGTGCACTGCCGGCGCAAAGTCGGGGCGGTGAACTGCGAGCGGCTCACGCAGGAGCGCGCGAGAGATAGGCGCTGAGCCGGACCTTCAACTCGTCTGCGATGGTGCGGGCGACGCGCACTTCGGCATCCTCGCGGGCGCGGACGTTCGAGTAGATGGACTGATAGCGCTCGAACGCGGCGCGGGCATGGGAGCTGCCCTGCAGGACGATCGTCTTCTTCTTGAGGTGGATGAGCTGGTAGGCGGCCTCGACGTTATAGACTTGGCTGTACGCCTCACCCTGAGAGGTGACGAGCGTCGAGTTGATGCCCTCGCGGATCACGATCTCCAGGCGGTAGTCGGGCTTGGGCGCAGCACCGCCGCCCGTATTGTGGAAGATGAGCTCGTTGCGGATGCGCTGCCCGACGCGGTTGGGGATCGGCGCAACGTCGACCTTGGCGAGGACGTCCTGGAGGTGCTCACCGCTCGCCGTCGGGCCATAGAGCGGCCGGAAGTCGCCATCGCCGCAGGCTTTGAGCATGGGCGCCGCGGCGAGCGTCACCGCCAGACCGCGCAGGAGCGCGCGTCTCGTTGGGACGGCTTGCGGCTTCTTCCCCCTAGGCGACGACATTCACGATCCTCTGTGGGACCACAATCACCTTCTTCACGGGCCGCCCCTCGATGGCCCGCACGACAGCCTCCAGCTTGAGTGCTGCCGCCTCGATCTCTTCTTTTGCGGCCGATCGGGCTACGGTCAGCTCGTCACGGCGTTTGCCGTTCACCTGTACGGCAATGGTGACATGATCGTCAACGAGCAAGGCCCCTTCGGCCTGCGGCCACGGCTGATCCGCCAGGAGGGTGTTGTAGCCGAGCCGCGCCCAGCATTCTTCAGCCAAATGCGGCATCATCGGGCCGATCATCTGAACAAGATGCTCGATCGCCTCGCGAAGTGCCCACTCGAGCCCGGCGTCGGACTTGCCGAGCGCCGTCGAGATCTCATTCGACAGCTCGTAGAGTTGCGCAACGGCCACATTAAAGCGCAACCCCTCGATGTTGCGACCGACCGCATCCAGCGTCTTGTGGCTCGTGCGCCTGAGGGCCTCTGCGACCGGGCCGAACTGGGCCGGACGGGCGGCGTCCTTGGGGGCGGCCTTGGTCTCGATCTCGCCCATGAGGCGCCAGATGCGCTGGATGAAGCGGCCGGCACCGGCGACGCCGGCTTCCGTCCAGATCACGTCGCGCTCGGGCGGGCTGTCCGAGAGCATGAACCAGCGTGCGCAGTCGGCGCCCCAGTGCTGGATGATGTCGTCAGGGTCGACGAGGTTCTTCTTCGACTTCGACATCTTTTCGATGCCGCCGATCTGGGCCGGCCTGCCGGTCGCGATCTCGATCGCGCGGCGGGCATCGCCCTCCCCCTCGAGGCGGACCTCGGTTGGCAGCAGCCAGGCGCCGTCTGCGGACCTGTAGGTCTCGTGCACCACCATGCCCTGCGTGAAGAGGGCGGCGAAAGGCTCCTTGAGCTTCGGGCTCAGATGACCGGTCACGCCCATCGCGCGGGTGAAGAAGCGCGAATAGAGGAGGTGCAGGATCGCGTGCTCGATGCCGCCGATGTACTGATCGACGGGGAGCCAGTAGTCGGCCGCGGCCATGTCGACGGGCGTTTCGGCCTCAGGCGCCGTGAAGCGGACGAAGTACCAGGAGCTGTCGACGAACGTGTCCATGGTGTCCGTCTCGCGCACGGCGGGCTTGCCGCACTTCGGGCAGTCCACGTGGCGCCACGTCGGGTGGCGGTCGAGCGGGTTGCCGGGCTCGCTGAACGTCGCATCGTCGGGCAGTTTCACCGGGAGCTGGTCAACCGGAACGGGCACCTCGCCACAGCTCTCGCAATGGATGATCGGGATCGGACAGCCCCAGTAGCGCTGGCGCGAGATACCCCAGTCGCGCAGGCGATAGTTGATCTTGCGCTTGCCGACCGGCTTGCCGACGAGCGTCGCCTTCTCCAGGCGGTCGGCGATGGCATTGAAGGCTGCTTTGACGTCGAGGCCATCGAGGAACCGCGAGTTGATCATCACGCCGTCATCGACGTAGGCCGTTCCCGCCTCGATCCCGGCGATCGCCCGCGCGCGCGCCTTCTCATCGGTCGGCGCCACGACCGGGATAACGGGCAGGCCATAGCTGCGGGCGAACTCGATGTCGCGCTGGTCGTGCGCCGGACAGCCGAAGATGGCGCCCGTGCCGTAGTCCATCAGGATGAAGTTGGCGACGTAGACCGGCAGCTTCCAGTTCGCATCGAGCGGGTGCGCGGCCACGATGCCGGTATCGATCCCCTTCTTCTCCGCGCTCTCGATCGCGGCGAGCGACGTCCCCATGCGCCGGCATTCGGCGCTGAAGGCGGCGATGGCGGGGTTCGTCTCGGCGGCGGCCAACGCCAGCGGATGGTCGGGTGCAATGGCGAGGAACGAGGCGCCGAAGAGCGTATCGGGCCGCGTCGTGAAGACCTCGAGCTCGCTGGTGCCCGGAGGGGCCGTTGCCGGATCGAGCGCCCAGCGGATGAGCAGGCCCTCGGAGCGGCCGATCCAGTTCTCCTGCATGACCCGAACCTTCTCGGGCCACTTGTCGAGGGTGCCGAGCGCTTCCAACAGGTCATCGGCGAACTCGGTGATCTTGAAGGCCCACTGCATGCGCTCGCGCTGCTCGACGAGGGCGCCCGAGCGCCAGCCGCGCCCGTCGATCACCTGCTCGTTGGCGAGCACGGTGTGCTCCACCGGGTCCCAGTTCACCTTGCTCAAGCGGCGGTAGGCGAGACCCTTGGCGTACATGTCGAGAAAAAGCCGCTGCTGGTGGCGGTAGTAGCCCGGATCGCAGGTCGCGAACTCGCGGCTCCAGTCGATGGCGAGCCCCATGGACTTGAGCTGGGCCTTCATCGCCTCGATATTGGCGTAGGTCCATTTCGCCGGATGGATCTGGCGCTCCATGGCCGCGTTCTCGGCCGGCATGCCGAAGGCGTCCCAGCCCATGGGATGCAGCACGTTGAAACCGCGGGCGCGCTTGTAGCGGGCGAGTACATCGCCCATGGTATAGTTGCGTACGTGCCCCATGTGGATGCGGCCCGAAGGGTACGGGAACATCTCAAGGACATAGCACTTGGGCTTGGCCGGGTCGGTGGTCGTGCGGAAGGCGCCGCGCGCCTCCCAGACAGATTGCCAGTGCTGCTCGCGTTCGGGCGCGTTATAGCGTTCGGCGGCCATGGGGCGACCTCGGTAGGTTTTGCCATTCTGTGGGCGAATAAGCTCGGCGGGTAATGTGCCCAAAGGACACTTCGGGTCAAGGGATTGGGCGGGTCAAGGCGGAGACAATGACGGAGACGGCAGAGTCGCGGCTCAAGGGGGTCCGTGCGCGGATCGAGAAGGCCGCGCGGGAGGTCGGGCGAGACCCGGCGTCGGTGCGCCTGATCGTGGTCTCCAAGACCTTCGGCGAGGCGGACATCAAGCCGGTGATCGCGGCCGGACAGCGGCTTTTTGGCGAGAACCGCGTTCAGGAGGCGCAGGCCAAGTGGCCACCCTTGAAGAATGCCCATCCGGATCTGGAGCTGCACCTGATCGGCCCCCTGCAGACCAACAAGGTCCGCGATGCCGTCGCCCTCTTCGATGTGCTGCACACGCTCGATCGGCCGAAGCTCGCGCGCGCCCTCAAGGCCGAGATGGCGGCGCGGGGCAAGACCCTGCGCCTGCTCGTGCAGGTCAATACGGGTGAGGAGCCGCAGAAGGCCGGCGTGCTGCCGGCCGATCTCCCCGCGCTCCTGGCCCTTGCCCAGGACGAGCTCAAGCTCAAGATCGAGGGACTGATGTGCATCCCTCCCGTGGACGAGGAGCCGGCCGTACATTTCGCCTTTCTCGCCAAGCTCGCCCGCGAGCACGGGCTGTGCGAGCTCAGCATGGGCATGAGCGGCGACTACGAGGCGGCAGTCGAGCTTGGCGCGACCTACGTCCGTGTCGGCAGTGCGATCTTCGGCAGCCGTGGCTAGGTCACGCGCCCAACGCAACATAAATGCGAGTTCGCAGTTGAATAACACAGACAACTGCAATATCGAGCCCGCCCATGGGAACAACGGGCCGGAAACCCCGATCTCCCGCCGTCGCGCGACATCCCCCAGAAGCTTCGAGGAGACGCCCCGTGGATACCGTTCTGATCATTGGTGCCGGCGCCGCCGGTTCGGTCGTGGCGCAGAAGTGCGCGATGAACCGCGACGTGTTCAAGACGATCCATCTCGCCTCCCGCCGCATTGAGAGCTGCAAGGCGGTGGCCCAGCGCTGCAAGACGCCGATCGAGATCCATCAGGTGGACGCCGACGACGTCAAGGCGACGGTCAAGCTGATCAAGAAGGTCAAGCCCGATCTCATCATCAATATGGCGCTGCCGTACCAGGATCTGCCGATCATGGATGCGTGCCTCGAGACTGGCGTGCATTACATGGACACAGCCAACTACGAGCCGCGCGACGAAGCGAAGTTCACGTACAAGTGGCAGTGGCCCTATCACGACAAATACAAGAAGGCCGGCCTCATGGCCGTGCTCGGCTGCGGCTTCGATCCGGGCCAGACGAACATCTACTGCGCCTATGCCCAGGAGTTCCTTTTCGACGAGATCAACCAGATCGACATCGTCGACTGCAATGACGGCAGCCACGGCAAGGCGTTTGCAACCAATTTCAATCCCGAGATCAACCTGCGCGAGGTCACCCAGCGCGGCAAGTACTGGAAGAACGGCAAGTGGATCGAGATCGACCCGCTCTCGATCTCGACGATGATCGACTATCCGGAGGTTGGCCCGCGCAAGAGCTACCTCATCTACCACGAGGAGGAGGAAAGCCTCGTCAAGCACATCAAGGGGCTGGAGCAGATCCGCTTCTGGATGACGTTCTCCGACAACTACATCAAGCACCTCGAGGTGCTGCAGAACGTCGGCATGACGCGCATCGATCCCGTCATGTACAAGGGCCACCCCGTCATCCCGATCGAGTTCCTCAAGGAGCTGCTGCCGCCGCCGTCATCGCTCGGCGCGGGCTATACCGGCAAGACGTCGATCGGCTGCATCCTTGTCGGCAAGAAGGGCGGCAGGGAGAAGCGCGTGATGATCTACAACGTGTGCGATCACGCCGAGGCGTACAAGGAGGTGGGCGCGCAGGCGGTTTCGTACACGACGGGCGTGCCGCCGGTCGTCGGCGCCATGATGATGTTCCAGGGCCACTGGAAGGGCAAAGGCGTGTTCAACGTCGAGCAGCTTCCCCCAAAACCCTTCATGGACGAGATCGGCAAGCAGGGCCTCCCCTGGCATCTCATCGACGTGAAGAAGAGCGACCAGAAGGAGCTCTTCAAGGTGAAGACCTAGCGGTCGGATGGCCGACATCGTGCAGGTCAGGCGGGCGAGGGCTGACGAGGCCCCCGCGCTTGCCCGGCTCATGCAGCTCTATCTGCACGACTTCTCTGCTTTCGCGCCTTTCGACAGCCGCTACGGCGAACTCGACGGCGATGGGCTCTTCGCCTATGCGCACCTTGGGGCCTACTGGTCCGAGCCGCGCCGTGAGCTGCTGCTCGTGCGCGTTTCCGGTCGGCTCGCAGGCTTCGTCCTCGTCAATGACTGGTCGGCTTCCGGCCTGCCGGTCGATTTTGCGATCGCCGTGTTCTTCATCGCGCGGAAATTCTGCCGGCGCGGCCTCGGTACGGAGGCGGCGCGACAGGTGATCGCCGCCCGCGAGGGGCAATGGGAGGTCGCTGTGCTGGCCGTCAACGAGCCGGCGCTCACCTTCTGGCGACGCGTGCTGCCGTCAGCTCATTCAGGTGCGATCGACGTCATCGAAAGCGACAGCGCCCGCTGGCGCGCCACGATCTTTCGATTTGCCAATGGGCCGAACGTCGGACGCGCTTGCGCACCGCGCGGCCTCACGGTGCTCACGTCTCGAACACCCGGAAGATCCCGCTCGCCGTGACGAGCAGCACACCGTTGGCGCTCGCGTCGCCGTCGACGAAGGCAAGCGTGCGGGTCATTCGGCGCATGATCGCACGGCCCTCGATCCATGCCCCCGGCTGCGTGCTGGCGAGAAGGCGGCAGTCGAAGGCGATGGTCGCGGTGGGGCGCTTGGACGAGGCGGCGGCGAAGTGGCCGAGGGCGGTATCGAGAAAACCGATGATGGCCCCGCCGTGCAGGACGTTGTTCGGGTTCCTGTGCCGTGCATCGCTTTGAAAGCCGTACGCGTAGCCGCCGTCGGGGAGGCGGCGCAGGTAGTACGGCCCGTTGTTGGCCATAAAGCCGTCGTTTGGCTCCATCAGCTTGAAGCCAGGCGGGATGCCGGGTGGTGGTGCTGCGGACATGCGTGCGGTCGCTCGATCACGAACAGTTCAAATGCCGAGAGATGATTCGCACCATGGCGCCGATCGGGAGGGCTGTCCACACTCGGAGCGCCCGGTTTGTGATGGTTTTGATCGACGGATGTCCACAGCGGCGCGCGTTGCCTGATCACAATCCAGAGCTTTTCCCTCGTCGTGCAGTGCGGCGTGCCGTTGTCGCGACAGGGGACGGCGCCTAGCTTTCCCCTCACGGCGAAAGGAGCATGATCATGAGCACTCACGTCGCATGGCGCGCCTTCAAGAATCGATCTGCGGTCATGATGGGGATCGCGGGGGCCTTCGCCCTGCTCACGGCCGGTGCTGGCGCGGCAGCGGCGCAGTCCCTCTTGGGCTCCTGGGCTGGCGCAGGCACGATCATCTATCCCTCAGGAGAGAGGGAGCGGGCGCGCTGCCGCGCCACCTTTCGCGCCTCAGGCGGTGGCGGCGTTTCCATGCACGCCGTTTGCGCGACGGCCTCCGCGCGTGTGATCCAGAATGCCGATCTCTCGCGGCTGACGGGCAGCACCTATGCGGGGGAGTTCTACAACACCGAATTCGGCATCCAGGGCTCGATACGCATCAAAGTGCAGGGCAACAGGCTCAGTGCATCGCTCTCAGGCGGCGGCGGCAGTGCTCAGTTCAGCCTCAATCGTTAAGCTTTGGCGTTATCCACAAGTGCCGCGGGCAGGCCACATATTGGTGCCAATTGAGAGGGAGAGCTTTGTTAACCAGCAGCTGCCATGTTCACAGCGAACAAGGTTGCTGATAGGTTGAGAGCCGTGTCGAGTTCTGTCGTGTTGGTGGGTCCCATGGTGCGTAGCGTTGCTTCGAGTGCCGGCAACGGTGAAACGGTGTCTTTTGCCGAGCATTTCACCGCATCCGAGCAGTTCGACCAGATTTTCAAGGACGGCATGGCGCTCGTGGAGCGTACGGCGGCCTATCTCGACGGTGCCGGCCGGCAGGAATCCAAGGCCCTCTCCGCGTCCCTCAACGTCATTTATGCGACGGAGAGCATGCGTCTGACGACGCGGCTTCTCGAGCTCGCCTCGTGGCTGCTCATGCGCCGCGCGCTCAAGCTCGGCGAGATCACGCCGGAGGAAGCGCACGTCAAGCGCCGCCGCATTCGCCTTGGCGTCGCCCGGCCCCAGCATGTGAAGGACTACGGCGGCTTGCCGCGGACGCTCCGCGCGCTCATCGAGGAAAGCTTCGCGCTGCAGGATCGCGTCGTGCGGATCGACCGGGCGCTCGAGGCCGCGCGCGCCGCGCGCTTCGAGATGCTGGAGAACCCCGTCGGCCGGCAGATCGCCGCCATCGAGGCGGCTTTCGGAGCCAGTTCCGGCCGCCCGCACTGATCGGCGGCGTGCCCGGCCAGCCCGTGCGCATGTTCCTGTCGGCGGGCGGCGCGCTTCCCGTGTCAGCCGGCCTATTCCCGTTCGCCAGCTTTCAGGGGCTCGGGCCGTGACCTCGATCCGCTACCTCTCGACGGCCGACGTGGCGCGCCTTCTCGAGCCCAAGGCCGTGCTGGCTGCGCTCGCCGCGGGCTTCAAGGCCCTGAGCGCCGGCGACGTGCAGGCGCCGCCACGGCCCAAAGTTGAGGTTCCGCAGAAGGGCTTCGCACTCGCCATGCTGGCGTGGATGCCGGGCCGGCATATCGCGCTCAAGACGGTGAACGTGTTCGAGGGCAATCACGCGCACCATCTGCCGAGCCACATGGGCCTGATCAATCTTTTCGACTGTGAGACCGGTGCGCCGCTGGCCATCATGGATGCGGCGCTGATCACGGGGCTGCGCACCGCGGGCGGCGCGGTTCTGTCGGTGGAGGCGCTCGCGCGCAAGGACGCCCAGATCGCAACCGTGATCGGTGGGGGCGTCCAGGCGCGCGAGCACGTCCGTCTGCTGGCGACGTTGCCGCATCTCCAGGAGATCCGTATCGCAGCGCGCCGCACCGACGTCGCGCAGTCCATCGCCGATGGCGTCCCGCAGGCACGCGTCGCGACAGACATCGCGGCGAGCGTGCGTGATGCGGACATCGTGTGCCTCACGACCTCATCCGCGACGCCGGTCATCGAGGACGCTTGGATCCGGGAAGGCACGCACGTGACATCGGTCGGCTTCGCACCGCCCGGAAGTGAGGTGCCCCCCGCGCTGATCGCGCGCGCCCGCATCTGCGTCGAGACGCGCAGTGCCTTCAGCCCGGCGCCGGTCGGCTGCGCGGAGCTTGCCGGTCGCGATGCGTCGGCTGCGGTCGAACTCGGGGAGGTCCTTTCCGGCCTCAAGCCGGGGCGTACGAGCGAGAAGCAAGTCACGCTGTACAAGTCCATGGGCAATGCCATGGAGGACATGGTCGTCGCCAATCTGGTCTATGAGACAGCCATCGCGCGTGGTATCGGCATCGACCTGCCGCAATGAGGGCCTTGGCGGCGGCGGGCGTTTCGCCCGTGACCCCACGCAAGAAGACAGGCACGGCCTCCCGGACATCGTGCGCTTCTGCTGCCGGCAAGTCCGGCAAAGCAAAGGGCCCGGAAATCCTCCGGGCCCGATCACTGTATCGTGCTTTTGCGGCGCCGCGTGTGGCTATGCAATCGCCTTCAGCACCGCCGCGATCTTATCGCGGATCTCGCCGATCTGGCTCTCGCTGACGATGAGCGGCGGCGAGGGAATGAGCGTGTCGGCGGTCACGCGGCAGTAGAGGTCATGGTCGGCATACATGCGCTCGATGGCATCATAGCCGCGCACGCCCATCTTGCCGGGGATCGGATCGAGGTCGATGCCGGCGAGCAGGCCGATGGTGCGGATATCCGCCACATGCGGCAGTCCCTTGAGGCTCATCATGGCATCGGCAAACACGGGCTCGAGCGCCTTGGCGCGCTCGAAGAGGCCCTCGTCCTTGTAGAGCTTCAGCGTGGCGAGGGCGGCGGCCACGGCCAGCGGATGGCCTGAGTAGGTGTAGCCGTGGAAGAGCTCCGGTAGATGCTCAGGACCGGTCATGTGCGTCTCGTAGACGCCCTTGCGGACGAATACGCCCGACATCGGCACGGCGCCGTTGGTCACGCCCTTCGCAAAGGTGATCATGTCCGGCACGATGCCGTAGCGCTCGGAGGCGAAGGCGTGGCCGAGGCGGCCGAAGCCGGTGATGACCTCATCGAGAATGAGCAGAATGCCGTGCTGCTCGGTGATCTGGCGCAGGCGCTGGAGGTAGCCCTTGGGTGGCGGCAGAGCCCCGGTCGAGCCGGCGACGGGCTCGACGATGACGGCGGCGATCGTCGAGGCATCGTGTAGGCCGATGAGGCGGTTGAGTTCGTCGAGGGTCTCCGTGCCCCACTCGGGCTCGCCCTTGGTGAAGGCCTGCTTGGCGCGATCGTAGGTCGAAGGCAGGTGGTCGACGCCAGCAAGCATGTTGCCGAACATCTTGCGGTTGGCGACCATGCCGCCGACCGAGATGCCGCCGAAGCCGACGCCATGATAGCCGCGCTCGCGCCCGATGAAGCGGGTGCGGCTGCCTTCCCCGCGCGCGCGATGATAGGCGAGGGCCACCTTCAGCGCGGTGTCGACCGCCTCGCTGCCCGAATTGGCATAGAGCACGTAGTCGAGGTCACCTGGCGCCATCAGCGTGAGCTGGGAGGAGAGCTGGAACTGCTGGGGGTGGCCGTACTGGAAGGGCGGCGCGTAGTCCATCGTGGCGGCAGCATCCTGGATCGCCTTGACGATCGGTGCGCGCGTATGGCCGGCATTGACGCAGAAGAGGCCGGAGGAGGCATCGATGACCTTGCGGCCGTCCGGCGTGATGAAGTGCATGTCCTTGGCGCCGGCGAACAGGCGCGGGCGCTTCTTGAAGGCCCGGTTGGGCGTGAAGGGCATCCAATAAGGCTCAAGCTCATTGGGCTTCATGTCGAGCGGGGCCATCGGGGTTCTCCTGGCTGGATATGGCTCATGATCGGTGGAACATTGGCTTAAAAAAACGATATCAGGGGGCTCAGGTGTTGGAAAGCCGCGCCCTGCTTGCCGAGGCATAGGTCCCTTGCAATAAGAGACGCCGCTCCGCATATCGCTGCGACGCAACAACGCAATGGGCCGGGATTCGCTGCCATGACAGCTTTTGTGCTCGTGCTGATCAGCCCGGCCGGTGAAGCCACGGCCGCCGGGCAGGCGGCGCGCATCGCCGCCCGCGAGATCGGCGTCGACGCGCCGACTTGGCTCTCAGCGGATGAGGCCTGCGAGTTCATGTTCGAGGCGGCGGACCTCGGCGCGGCGCGGGCAGCCCGCGACCGGATCGCCGCCCATCTTGGCGCACTGCCGGTCGATGTTTGCGTGCTGCCGGCAGCCGGCCGGCGCATGGCGCTGCTCATCGCGGATATGGATTCGACGATCATCGAGCAGGAATGCATCGACGAGATGGCCGACATGCTCGGGCTCAAGCCTCGCATCGCCGCCATCACGGAGCGCGCCATGCGCGGCGAGCTGCCGTTCGAGGCGGCCCTTCGTGAGCGGCTCGGGCTGCTCACCGGACTTGAGGTGGGCGCCCTGCAGCGCGTGTTCGAAGAGCGTATCACGCTCATGCCCGGGGCCCGCACGCTCGTCGCGACCATGCGTTCGGCGGGCGCCTTCACGGCGCTCGTCTCGGGTGGCTTCAGTTTCTTTACGTCGCGCGTTGCGGCAGCCGTCGGGTTCGACGTCCATCGGGCCAATGAGCTCGCGGTGGCCGACGGCCGGCTCACGGGCGGCGTGGTCGGCCCCATTCTCGGGCGCGAGGCGAAGCTCGAGACGCTCCTGCACTATCGCGATGCGCGGGGATTGGCGGCGGAAGCAACATTGGCCGTTGGTGACGGCGCCAACGATCTCGCCATGATTGGCGCGGCGGGTCTTGGCGTCGCCTATCGGGCCAAGCCCATCGTCGCGGCCGAGGCCGATGCCGGCATCACCTACGGCGACCTTACCGGGCTGCTCTACCTGCAGGGCTATCGCAAGGCCGACTTCGTGGCCGTTGGCTGAGCCGGAACGGCATCAGCGGAAGCAGGCGCTCGGCTCCGTGCTCTTCAGAATGATCTGAAGGCCGACCAGCTCCGTCGGAACCTGGAAAGGCGCCTCGCCCTCGGTGCAGGCGTTGAGCACGGTTGGCGCCTCGAAGATGAGGCGCAAGTAGTTGGCCTTTGGATCGTTGGGCTTCGTCGGCAAGGCTTCGGCCCGGAACTTGCCGACGACCTTGTCGGCGCATTTCATGGTGCAGTTGAAGGCGAGCTTCTCGCCCATGCAGGGCGCGGAGACGTCATTGGGGATCGGCCCGCTCTGGCTCTTGAGCAGGACCCCGATGCGCATCCGCGTCTCGGGGAGCGGCTTGTTCTCGACCTTGAACTGCAGCGGCTGGATGTCGATCCGGCTTACGAAGGCTGAGGCCGGGTCCCGCTCGACGCCGGTCTCTTCCGAGATCGCGTAAGTGAAGCACGTGCCCGGCAAGGGGGTGACCTGCTTGGGCAGATCATCGGCGGCGCTGGCGGCGCCGGTCATCAGCAGGGCAGCAAGCACGGACAAGGCGAGGCGGCGCAGCATCAAGGTTCCAAGGGGGCAGGGGCGAACCCAGCTCAGATGGCACAAGTTCATGACGCGAGAGTGCAGCTTGGCGGCATCTGCAATCAAGCATGATGACGCCCGCGTACGAACAAATCGCTGGGGGATCGTGATATTTTTATGGAAAAGTGAGGCCGCGCCCCGATGCGGCACCAGCGTGCCTCAGCGGGCTCCCCGCCGCCTGACCCAGATCCACAGGCTGAGGATGAGGCCGATCAGACCGCCGACGGGTCCAATTGCGAAGAAGGCCATCATGGCACGCTGCCCTTCGAAATCGGAGAGCCCGAAGGCGCTCCCGAGCACGAGCGTGCCGAACGCGGCAATGAGCCACCCGAGCACCAGCCCGGCAAAGCCCACAAGGATGGCCAGCAGATACCTCAGGCTTTCCTCGCGCCCGGCGTCAAGGGCCGCTCAGGCCTGGCCCTCGGTCTCGAACATGGTCGAGGCCAGGGCCTCACGGCTGTCCTTGCCTGCCCAGACGACAAACTGGAAGGCTTGGTAGTAGCGCTCGCAGGCCTCGAGTGCGGCGCGGAGCAGCGCCTCGCACTGACCCTGGGTCGCAATGGCCCCGTTGAGCATAAGGCCCTGTCGGAACATGATCAGGCCTTCCCGCGTCCAGATGTCGAAATGGCCGAGCCAGAGCTGCTCGTTGATCTGCGCGACAAGGCGATAGACCTCCGAGAGGCGGTTGTCGGGCACCTTGAAGTCGAAGGCGCAAGCAATGTGCAGCGATTCGAGATCTTCGCGCCAATTGAGTGAGAGCTGATAGTCCGTCCAGTTTCCGGCGACGACGAGCGTCAACTCGTCCTCGTGGGTTCGGTCGCAGGCCCAATCCTGTGCGCCGGCGACCTGCTCGATCAGATCGACCGGGTTCCTGGCACGCGTGAAGCCTGTCTCAGCCATGGCCATGCAATTTCCTCGTTTGGCGCGTCGCCCCCAGAACGCGACGAAGCGCACGGCGAACCGTGTGCAGGACGGAGCTAATCGAAGCTGACCCGCGCCCGCAAGGCGCCCTCCGCCTTCTCCACGATCAAAGTAAACGAGGGTGGCAAAATGAAGGGCGCGAGCCCGCAAGCGCGCGGAGTTCGTGGACAAACTGTGGGTGTCGCCAGAAAGCCGGGGAATATGGCCGCGGGGGGCTGGCCCGAGCGCAGCAGGCGATTCCACGCAAAAGCTCGGCTGGCCTCTCAGCCAGCCCCGGTGCCGAGCCGCGCCTCGAGCGCGGCGAGCCGGGCGGCCAGAGCGTCGTTCTCCTCGCGCGCCTTCTGTGCCATGGCCTTCACGGCCTCGAATTCCTCGCGCGAGACAAGATCCATCTCGCGCACGATCCGCTCGCCCTGGGCCCTGAAAAGGTTCGTGGCTTCGCGCTGCACGCCCTGCGCGGCGCCAGCAGCGTCCGTCAGCAGCTTGGCAAGCTCGTCGAGCAGCCGGTTGTTGGTCTGCGTCATTGCCATTCCTCCGCACATCATTGGCGGGCATCAGGGCCGTGCTAGCACGCCGCGCGTGCCGAGGCCATGCCTCGACGCTGCGGCACGGCGCCGGACCTCGGCGGCGATCGGGTGCTCCCGCCAGCATCTGCGCCCCATGCAGGACGGCGGGGTGGCGGCCGTCCAAACGGGTTCACCACGCGAGGCAAGTATCGAACAGGAGACGTCCCCGGTGCACATCATGCTCACCGTCAAGGCAAGCGAGGACTGCGAGGTAGAAATCCGGCCCGTGTTCGAGATGGACGATATTGGAGAGGCCATACCGCCGGGCTGTGACCGTTTGGCCGGCACCTTGCCTTGACAGCGCCATCCAGCTCGCCGAAAGGTCCGGCAACCGTCGTACAGGAGCCTTTCGGCCATCGCATGCGCCCGTTTGCCAGCCTTCTCGCCATTCCCTATCCGGCGATCGATCCCATCGCCCTTCAGCTGGGCCCGATCGCCATCCGCTGGTACGGGCTCGCCTACGTCGCCGGGCTGCTGCTCGGCTGGCTCTACATGAAGCGTTTGCTCGCGACACCGTCGTTGTGGCGTAACGATGCGCCGCCCTTCAAGCCGGCGCTCGCCGACGACCTTTTCATCTGGGTGGCGCTCGGCGTGATCATCGGCGGCCGTCTCGGGAATGTGCTTCTCTACGATCCGGGCTACTATTTCTCCGACCCCATCAAGATCCTCTACATCTGGCAGGGCGGCATGGCCTTCCACGGCGGCCTGATCGGCACAATCCTCGCCATGTGGCTCTTTGCGCGGCGGCATGGCATCAGCGCGTTGAGCGTGATGGATCTCGTGTCGGCCGCGGTGCCGATCGGTCTCTTCTTCGGCCGCATCGCGAACTTCATCAACTCCGAGATCGTCGGGCGCGAAACGACCGTGCCGTGGGGCATGGTCTTCCCCGGCTGGGGCGATGTCCCGCGCCACCCGGTGCAGCTCTATGAAGCAGCACTCGAGGGTCTCGTGCTCTTTCTCCTTCTCCGCTATCTCGTCTACAGACACAAAGCCCTGGCCTCTCCGGGCGTCATCGGGGCGGCATTCCTGGCAGGCTATGGTACTTTCCGCATCGTCTGCGAGTTCTTCAAATTTGACGAGCATCGCCCGATCATCGGCGACGGCCTGCTCACGACAGGCATGCTCTATTCGATCCCCATGATCCTCATCGGCGTGATCGCCATGATCGTGCTCCGGCGAGCGAAGAGCACGTGATGGACCGCCCGGAGCCGACGCCGCTCGCGCGGGCGCTCGCCGTCCGCATTGCCCGCGACGGGCCGATCTCAGTCCGCGACTACATGGATGCCTGCCTCAACGATCCCGAGCACGGCTACTACCGTACGCGCCGCGCGATCGGTGCCAAGGAGGACTTCGTCACCGCGCCGGAGATCTCGCAGGTCTTCGGCGAGCTGATCGGTCTCTGGGCGGCCGTCGTCTGGCAGCAGATGGGCTCGCCCGCACGGCTTTCTCTCATCGAGCTTGGGCCGGGGCGCGGCACGCTGATCGCCGATGCCTTGCGCGCGGCACAGAAAGTGCCGGCCTTTCTCAGTGCGGCTGAAGTGGTGCTCGTCGAGCCGAACGGCGCCCTTAAGGCCATCCAGCGTACGGCGCTTTCCGGTGTGGACCTGCCCCTGCGCTGGGTGCGGAGCTTGGCCGATGTGGCGGATGACGCAGCTCGGGCGACGATCCTCATCGCCAACGAGGTTCTCGACGTCCTCCCGATCACGCAGCTTCAGCGCATGGAGCGCGGATGGGTCGAGCGCGGTGTCGGCGTCGGAGATGCCGGCCACCTGCTCTTTGGCACGATCGGCGACGCTGTGCCGCCGCCGCAGGGGGCTGCCGACGCCCAGCCCGGCGAGATCATCGAGCGCCGGGACACCAGCGAGATTGCGGCCCATCTGCGCCGCCTTGCCGCCTCCGGCCCGCTTGCCGCGCTCTTCATCGACTACGGCTACGAAGGTCCTGCGGTCGGCGACACGCTCCAGGCGGTGCGCGGCCAGCGCTATGAGGATCCGCTCGCGTCGCCGGGCGTGGCCGATCTCACCGCCCACGTTGATTTCGCCGCCTTTGCCGCCGACGTCCGGGCCGAGGGCCTTGCCGTTGACGGGCCGGTCGCTCAGGCGGCATTCCTCGGCGCGCTCGGGATCGTCGAGCGCACGTCACGCCTGATGGCGGCCAATCCGGGGGCGGCACCTGCCCTTGAGGCGGCGACGGCGCGCCTCGCCGCGCCGACCGGCATGGGCACGCTCTTCAAGGCAATTGGCGTGCGCTCGCCGACACTACCACCGCTGCCGGGGCTCTGAGCCGCCTTACCCCGGTGCCGGCCCGCTGGCGCAGCGCGCCCGCGCAAGCATAGCGGCCGTGCGCTCCTCGAAGGCCTGGCCGTGCCGCGGCGCCCTGACGACGATGAGGCCGCGGCTCTCCGGGGCCTGGATGCGCGAGGGGTCGAAGTTCGGCGCGGTGCCGATGCCGAAGAGGTTGAGCAGCGTCGCCCGCGTCGGCTCGAGGACCAGCGTGACCTCCGCCTGGCGCAGTCCGGCGGCGGCAACGGCATAATAGTTGTCGCCAAGGGGCGTATAGATGGCGAGGCTCCAGCCTGGATCGGGGAGCGTCGCGGTCACGGACAGCAGCCCGCCGTCGAGGTCGAAGGGGCACACGGCGAGCTGATGCGTTGGGTCATTGAATGGGAGCAGCTCACTGCCGGGCGTGGCCGGCGGCAGGACGTGCATGGTGTTGAGGGACAGACCGGCGCTCACGCGATCGAAGGCCGTAACGGTGCCCATGTAGGGGATCGCGAGTGTCGAGGTGATGTGCACCAGAGCGCCCGTGACGAGCGCCACCAGAAGGACGTGGAGGCTCAGGCGCGGCGTGAGGCGTGGGCGGGGCTTCAGCACGCAACTCTCCTTATGTCGGGAAGCTGCACGTGCGGCTCCTCACCCGTGCCGGCAGCGCCGCCGGACGTCGCGTCATGCGGGTCCTCGGCCTGCAGCACGAGAGTCAGCCGGCCGGCGCCGCCGGTCGGCAGCCAGTTGCCGGGCCGCGCCGAACGCGCGAGGTGGATGGTAATGCGCCCTGAGGGCGAGCGCATCGCCGTATCCGAGCTGAAGGCGTGCCGCCCCGCGTCGTTGCGGATGAGCTTGCCGCTCCCATCGAAGACCGCGAGGCTCCACCAGCCGCGCGAGGGCTCGGGGCCGTCGAGCACGTACTCGCAGGAGGAGTGGAGCGCGCGGCCCTCGCTATCCGCGCTCGCATGGTAGCGGCTGATCAGTGCCGTGGACACCGGCAGCAGGGTGTGGCGGACGAAATGCGCGCGGGTATACGGGTCGGCGTCGAGACGGCCGGCGGCCGTCCAGTGCGTCCAGGGGCCGTGCACCTCCGTCGTCAGCGCCGAGCCGCGCTCCACCATCATCCAGGTGGCGCCGAGACCGCCGCCGACGGCTATCAGGACGAAGAGCAACATGTTCAGCATGGCGGCATGCTCACGATGGTCCCCACCTCACCGCTGGCGCTCGGCTGGCGGGCGGACAGCGCTGGCGGGCTCGTAGAGGCGTTCGATGGCTGCGGGCTCGGCGCGCCGGCCAGGGGCGGCCGGCGGCTTCGGGCTGCCCGGCCCAGACGCCGGGCCGGCGGGGCGGCCGGCGCCGATGCCGTCAGGCCGCTCGGCGGCGAGGCGCAAGTCCTCGCCGAGCTGGCGCAGCGTCTGGCGCGTGCGGTCGGACATCAGGCTGCGCGGCGTCGCCGTATCGGCGGTTACCGCCCCGGCCTGGGGATCAAGCTGGCGCAGGGCCGCAATGCGTTTGCGCTCCTCGATCTGCGCGGGATGCGGCTCGAGACCATCGATGGTCGGGATGTCGGGATTGCTCGTGGCGATCGACATGAAGCTGTGCCACGCCATGGCGGGCAGGTTGCCGCCGGTCACGTCGCGCATCGGGCGGAAGTCGTCATTGCCGATCCACACGCCCGTCACGTACTGCCCCGTGAAGCCTATGAACCAGGCATCGCGATAGCTCGAGCTCGTCCCCGTCTTGCCGGCGGCATGGGCGTTATCGAGCATGGCACGGCGACCCGTCCCCTCGGTGACGACCGCGTGCATCATGCGGTTCATGTTCTCGACGACGCGCATGTCGAGCACCTGCTGCGCCGGGGGCTCGTCCTTCTCGCGCGAATAGATGACGTCGCCGCGCGAGTTCATGATCTCGAGAATGGCATAGGGCTTCACGGCCTTGCCGTGGTTGGCGAAGTGGGCGTAGGCGGCCGTGTGTTCCAGCGGCGTGATGCCCTGATCGCCAAGCGCCATGGAGCACGTCTTGCGAATCCCTTGCACGCCGAGCCGCCGGGTCATCTCAATGACCTTGTCGCGCTCATAGCGGAAGGAGAGGTCGACTGCAGTCGTGTTGAGGGAGCGGGCAAAGGCGCTGGTCATGGTGATGCGGGCACCACTGCCGTGGCCGCCGTCGTAGTTCTTCGGTGCCCAGTTGCCACAGCTCGGCGCGCCGTCGCGTACGATCGATGTGGCGCTGAGCCCCTGCTCGACGGCGTTCGCGTAGACGTAGAGCTTGAAGGATGAGCCGGGCTGGCGGCGGGCCGAGCTGGCGCGGTTGAACTGGCTCTCGCCATAGTCGACGCCGCCGACGAGCGCACGTACAGCGCCGTCCGGATCCATGGCAACGAGGGCGCCGGAGGTGGCGTTGCGCGCGCGACCGTGCTGGCGGATGGTCGCGACAAGCGCCTGATCCGCGGCCTGCTGCAGGCCGACATCGAGCGTCGTGCGGGCGGTCAGCACGAAGTGGCCGCGCCCTTCGGCGACGCGCTGGATCTCCTCGAAGGCCCAGTCCAGGTACCAGTCCGGGCTGTAGGTCGCCCGCGTCTCGATGGGCCGGGCAGGGTTGAGGCGCGCGCCGTGCACCTGGCCCGCCGTCATGAAGCCGGCGTCGATGAGGTTGGTTAGCACGACATTGGCGCGGGCGCGCGAGGCCGGGAGGTCGATGTGCGGGGCGAATTTGGTCGGGGCCTTGAACAGTCCAGCCAGCATGGCGGCTTCGGCCAGCGTGACCTCGCGCACGGATTTGCCGAAGTAGAACTGGGAGGCGGCCTCCACGCCGAAGGCGCCGCCACCCATGTAGGCGCGGTCGAAATAGAGCTTCAGGATGTCCCGCTTCGAGAAGCGCGCTTCGAGCCAGAAGGCGAGGAACAGCTCCTTGAGCTTGCGGTCAAAGGAGCGCTCGAAGGAAAGGAACAGGTTCTTGGCAAGCTGCTGTGTCAGCGTCGAGCCGCCCTGCACGGTCTCGCCCGCACGAAGGTTCTCGATGAACGCGCGTGCCGTGCCGAGGAAGTCGATGCCGATGTGCTCGAAGAAGCGGCGGTCCTCGGTGGCGAGCGTTGCCTTGATCAGATAGTCGGGGATCTCCTCCAGCGGCACGGCGTCATTGTGCAGAATGCCGCGCTGGCCGATCTCGCGGCCCTCCCGGTCGAGAAACTTGACGCTGTAGCGGCCGGTCGAGAAGATCTTGGCTTCGTCCATCTCCTCGAACGCGGGAAGCGCGAGCGCGTACATGAGGACGAAGCCGCCGCAGGCGAGCGTCAGGCCTTCCGACATCAGCTCGTTGGCGACCTTGCGCCATCCATAGAGGCGGAAGCGGGAGAAGAAGCTCGATGCTGCGTTCCAGCGGTCCTGGAAGGTCTCCCAGGCGTTTGAGAGGCTCGAATCGATCCAGCTGTCGAGGCCCAGCCAGTCGATGCGGCCCCGGCGCCCCTTCTGATGCCTGGTGAGCCAGTCGCTCAACGCTCATCTCCAAGAATGATCCGTCGGTCCGGGCCGCGCCGGGCGGCGGTCGTCGGAGAGCTGCACCATCCCGTCCGATTCTGGCCTTGATATGCCGAATCGATCCGAACCGGCAAATATGATAGGTGTGCCGCCACCGATTGAGGAGCCACCCCGTGCCTTCCCGAGAGCCGCAGCCCTTCTGGCGTCGCAAAACGCTCGACGAAATGTCGGCGAGCGAGTGGGAGCAGCTCTGCGACGGCTGCGGTCGCTGCTGCCTCGTCAAGCTCGAGGACGAGGACACGGGCGACATCTACCTCACGCGCCTTGCCTGCGCTTTGCTCGATCTCAATACCTGCCGGTGTCGTGACTATGAGGCCCGGCACGAGAAGATGCCCGACTGTATCTCGATCACGCCCGAGAAGGTGCGGACACTCGGCTGGCTGCCGCCGACCTGCGCCTACCGCCGGATCGAGGAAGGCAAGGATCTGCCATGGTGGCATCCGCTGATCTCGGGCTCGCCGGAGACCGTCCATCAGGCCGGCATTTCGGTGAAGCGGCTCGCCCGCAGCGAGGTCGGCATCAAGCCCGGCTGGATTCCCCACTACATCATCGACGATTTCGTGGATGATGCGGCTCCGGCACCTGAACCGCGCAAGAAGCGCACCGCCGGCAAGCGCTAGAGCCGCAGCACCCGGAACCAGCGCACCACGTCCAGCAGGCTGACCGCGGCGGCGGCGACGTAGGTGAAGGCGGCAGCACGCAGAAGCTGGCGGGCGGAGCGCATATCCCGCGCCGAGATGTAATTCCCTGCCTTGAGCAGTGGCAGCGCCCGGCGGAAGCTTGCGTCGAACTCCACCGGCAGCGTCACGGCGTGCATGAACACGGTCGAGCCCAGGATGAGCACGCCGAAGCCGATCTGCATGAGCATGATGTGCGGCGACTTCGACAGGATCATCATCACCGGCGCAGCAAGCATGACAATCGAGCCGAGCTTCTCGACTTTCTGCGCCTGCCGGGCCATGCGGGTGCGCGCCATCAGCGGCCCATAGGTCGTGGCGTCCTGCATGGCATGACCGACCTCGTGGGCGGCGATCACGATGGCGGCCAGCGAGCGCTTGCCGAAGTGCTGCGGCAGCAGGCGCACCGCCTTGGCGTCGGGATCGTAGTGGTCGCCGAGGTGAGTTTCCTCGACCACCACGTGATGGAGGCCCATGCCATCAAGGACATGACGCGCGAACTCCCCGCCCGTGCCGGCGATATCGGCCCGCTCATTGGAATGGCGGGCGATCACGCCCCTGATCCACATCTGAGGCAGGAAGGCGAGGCCGAAAGCCAGGGCGAGAACCAAGAGCGCGAGGGTCAAACAGGGCTCCTCTATGGGTGTAGCAGCAGACTAGGTTCTGTTGACATTCATCGCAGCCAGATCATAGCCGCAGCGAGGTAGAGCATCGAGTGGAAGTTGCGGGCGAGCTTCTCAAAGCGGGTCGCAATGCGCCGGTAATGCTTGAGTTTG
>JBKBPL010000040.1:0-34362 GCA_046293075.1 Hyphomicrobiaceae bacterium
TCCGAGAGGCCCTTCTGAAACTGGATGCGGTTGCGCGCCATCGCCCATCTCCCTGATCTGGCACGTATTCTCTGTCGATTCGAATGGCAGCATCAGGGCTTATGATGGTGCGTAATCAGGATTCGCGTTAAGGTTTCGGCCATTGTAGCGGCTGCGACGGCGCTGTCGCTGGCGGTGGCGGCGACCGCTTCGGGCTGGCGCGACTTCGAACGTCGCTTCTCGGCCAAGCAGATCGAGCTCAACGGTGTGGCCAACGTCCTTGCGGCGGCGGTCGAGCCTTCTCTGAGCCTGGGCGCCGACCGCGACGTGCGCCAGGTCCTGCGGTCCATGGGGCGTTTGCGCGCGGTGACGTTCGTGCGTGTACGAGGCGCCGACGGCCGCGATGTTGCCTCGTTCGGCAACGGCGTTGTCGTGGCGCGGGGAGCCGAAGCGAAGTCACCTGGAGCCGTCGGGCCGTTCGAGCTCTTCAGCCTGTCGACCTTCCCGGTCCAGGTACCGATCATGAGCTCGGGCACGCAGGTCGGCGACCTCACCCTTATTGCCGATGTCTCGGAGCTTCGCACCGCATTCGTCGACAGCCTGCGGACGGCCCTGCTGATCGGACTCGGCGCATCGCTGGTCGGCTTCCTCCTGGCGCTCTGGCTCCAGCGTTTTGTCTCGAAGCCCCTCAGGGACCTGGCACGGGCCATGCGCGGGGTTCGCGATTCGGGTGACTACGGGCGTCACGTCCGCAGAGTGAGCTCTGATGAGACCGGCGATCTGGTCGACTCGTTCAACGCCATGCTTCGCGAGATTCGCGTTCGCGATAGGGCACTTCGCGAGCACAGCGAGACACTCGAGAGAACGGTCGAAGAGCGCACGCGCGATCTGGCGACGGCGAAGGCAGCGGCGGAGGCTGCCAACGAGGCCAAGTCCGATTTCCTCGCCATGATGAGCCACGAAATCCGCACCCCCATGAACGGCATGCTCGTCATGGCCGAGCTGCTCTCGGCGGGCCGCCTCGATCCCAAGCTGCAGCGTTACGCGGACGTCATCGTCAAATCCGGTCACAGCCTTCTGGCGATCATCAACGACATTCTCGACCTCTCCAAGATCGAAGCCGGCCGTCTTGATCTTGAATGCATTTCCGTCGATCCGGCAGGTATCGCAGAGGATGTGGCGCGGCTCTTCTGCGAGCGCGCAGCCTCGAAAGACCTGGACCTCGCCGTCGTTGTCGAGCCAGGCGTGCCGCGTGCTGTTGGCGGAGATCCGGTGCGTCTCAATCAGATCCTGTCGAACCTGACCAACAACGCGCTCAAGTTTACGCACGCCGGCGGTGTCAGCATCACCGTCGCAAGCCGGCCGCCGCCTGACGGCGAGCCCGGGAAAGCCTTGCTCAGCTTCGCGGTCCGTGACACCGGCATTGGCATACCGGAAGAGAAGATCGGTGCGATCTTTGATGCCTTCTCGCAGACGGACAGCGCAACGACACGCCGGTACGGTGGCACAGGCATTGGCCTCACGATCTGCCGCCGGCTGGTGACGGCCATGGCGGGGACGATCTCGGTATCGAGCGAGGTTGGCGCAGGCACCACATTCACCGTAGAGATGCCATGCGAGGTCATCAGTCCCTACGCCGCCGCCCGGCCGGCCGTACCGGGCGGCGGCCGCATGGCTCTGGCCTTGCCCGACGGACCAGCACGCGCTGCCGTTGATGCGGCGGCCCGGGCGCTCGACCTCGAGATCATCGCCGTTCATCCTGAGCTTGACCATCATATTGCAGAGCGGGTCCCGGTCCTGGTTGCGGAAGCAGAGAGCGTCGCGCGTTTGCGCGGGCGCATCGACAATCCGGGTCAAATTCTTACGATCGGACGGTTCGGCGACGCCTCGCCATCGCGACACGAGCACGGTGGCGACATTGCCGGCGTCATTCCGTGGCCAGTGACCACCAGCGAGGCCATCGCCGCCTTGTCGGCGGCGCTTGGTGGGGTGCCAAGTGAAGCTCAGGTCTCGGACACGATCGAAAAAGACGCCGGCTGCGAGATATTCGCCGGGCTCCGCGTGCTCGCGGCAGATGACAGCGCCATCAACCGCGAAGTTTTGACCGAGGCCCTCACGCGACTGCAGGTCGACGTTGTGAGCGTTGAGAATGGTCAGGACGCTAAAGAGCGGGTCGAGCGGGAAACCTTCGATCTTGTCTTCATGGATGTGAGCATGCCGGTCCTCGATGGCTTCCAGGCGGCGCGAGCGATCCGGGACTGGGAGAAGTCGGCTGGCCGCACGCCGGTGCCGATCATTGCGCTCACGGCGCACGTTGTTGGCGCGCGGGCGACTGAGTGGCGTGAGGCGGGCATGGTGGACTGCTTGACGAAGCCCTTCACCCTGGCCGCCATAGGAGCCTGTCTCCGCAAGTGGGTTCCCGCGGATCGGCTGAGGCAACGCGAGGATGCGCTCCAGTCCGGCAAGGACGTGCCTCCTGTTCTGCAGGGCGCGGCAGCGTCGCCGCCAACCTCCGTGCCGATCCTGGATGTGGAGGTCCTCCGGTCCATTGCCGAGCTTGCCGGACCTTCGAACGATCTGACACTGCGGCTGGTCGGACTGTTTCGCGAGCACGCACCGATGGCGATGGCGCGCCTCGCAGCCGCACTTGAGGCGCAAGAGCCTGCGGCGACTGCTGCGGCCGCGCACGCGTTCAAATCCATGTGCCGCAATATTGGTGCTGCGGAGCTGGGCCAGCGGCTGCACGAGATCGAGGAAGCGGCCGCGTTAAGAGGCGCGGTGCCTCCAGTTGAGATTACGCGTTGCCTGAACGCGTCGATGGAATCTCTCATGGAGGCGCTGGACCATACGCACATGAAGACGGAGCGCAGTCGCATGAGAGCGCCAGCCGCGGCGTGACGAAGCCGCCCGCCAACGGCATCCTCGAAAAATGGGGCGCCGTCGATCACCGCAAGCGAGCACAGGCGCGCGACGTAGGGCGGCCGCCTTCCGCCCCCGCAAGTCGGGCGCATCGGACGGGTCGACGATGCAAATCGTGACGCATCTGCCTGAAGCGAGGCTCGAGAGTGCCGATAACCTGAGCCCGGCTGCCCAGCGGAGGGCGGCGGATGGCACGAGCCTGCCGGTGGGCCTCAACCGGGGTCGCTGTTGTATTATGGCGTCATTTCGGCCCATTGCTGCGCCAGGGGCTGGGTTTTGCAATTGACAGACGCGCGAGAGTAGGGCGCATTAGGGCTGTGACGGTGGCGCCACACGCAGCGATGTGCGTGGCGCCGGGGAACACGGTGAGGTGCCAGGGTCCGTTGCGGCCGGTGCACCAAGCCCGTGGCTGCGCCCGCAACTGTAGGCGGCGAGTTGCCTCCAATGATGTCACTGATCGTCGGCGACGATGATCGGGAAGGCTGGAGGACAACGCTTGAGCCGCGAGCCAGGAGACCGACCGGCACGAGTCGCCCATCCCCGTGCGGGCCGCTCGGTGGAACGGTTACCCGTAGTGGCGACTGATGTGCAACCGATGGGGAGCGACGTCAGCAATGCCCGGGGTCTTCATCTCACTCTGACAGACCAAGACTGAGGCGCTCGCCGAGGCGGGCCGCACGCCGCAGCATGGGGCTTTGCTCTGTTGCACCGTGCGGTAGCCCACCCGAGGCGTGCGCACTGGGCCAGAACGAGCGCGCTCTCCGTCAGAATATCGCGACGGGGGACCAGATGATTCATCGCTCCAGGTGTGGCTGGGCGCGTAGATGCCAGTTTAGTCCAGGTTTTGTGCTCATGTTGACCTGCGTGCTCTTGCCGGCTCTGGCATCGGCATCCAGGGCGCAGGACGTCACGCCTCTTGAAGGGATCGTGATCTACTCGGCCAATCGCACGCCCACGGAGGCGGCGAAGGTCGGCTCATCCGTCGAGGTGATCACCGAGAAGGAGCTCGAGGCGCGGGCGCAGACATACCTTAAGGATTACCTCGAGACGCTGCCGGGCGTGCATTTCTCGCAGACCGGGGGCCCCGGCGGCGTCTCCACCATCAGCCTGCGCGGCACGACCGGTGGCTATGTCAAAGTCCTCGTCGATGGCATCGATGTCAGCGATCCCTCGAATACGGTGACGGCTGCCCACTTCGAGCATCTTCTCGTTGGCGATATCGCGCGCATCGAGGTCCTGAAGGGCTCGCAAAGCGGCCTCTATGGCGGCGATGCCGTTGGCGGCGTCATTGCCGTCGAGACGAAAGCGGCACGAAGGCTCGGCTTCTCGCAAAGCGGTGGCGCAGAGTATGGCGCCTACAACACATGGCGCGGTGCCTATACGGCCGGCTATCTGGCGGCGGATGGCAGCAACATTGCGCTGACCGTGCAGGGTGTGAGTACGGGCGGCTTCTCTGCTGCCGCCATCGGCCGCGAGGACGACGGCTACAGGAACCTGACCTTCTCCGGCCGCGGCGAATACTATCTGTCGCCGAGCACTAAGATCTTCTTCGCCGCCCGCTCCATGCGTGCGCGCTTCGAGTACGACGGCTTTCCGCCCCCCGCCTTCACCCTGAATGATACCTCGGACTACGGTAGGGTCACACAGCACGCCGGGCGTGTCGGGACCGAGTTCAGGCTGCTCGACGGCGCCTTGATCAACACGCTCGCGATTCAGGGCATGAGTATCGAGCGAAATACGCTCAACGATGGCTGGTTCGAGGGCGATCGCGTCAAGGGCGAGTACAAGGGTGTCCTGCGCTTCAACGAAATGCTCTCGCTCCTCGCCGGCGCCGACTGGGAGCAGACGGGCGCCAAGACCAGCAACACAGTGACGCGAAACACGGCTGATGTGGGCGGCGCGTATGCCCAGCTCATGCTCGAACCCATTGCCGGCCTAGTTCTGACGGCCGGCGGGCGCATTGATGATCATAGCGCCTTCGGAACCTTCAATACGTACCGCCTCACGGCTGCGTATCTCGTTCCAGGCACGGAGACGAAGTTCCGGGGGAGCCTAGGCACAGGCTTTCGCGCGCCGAGCCTTGACGAGCTGTATGGCTCCTACAGTTTCGCACCGGACTACGGCAACCCCAATCTTCGCCCCGAGGAGAGCGAGAGCTGGGATGTCGGCGTCGAGCAGGGTTTTCTCAACGGCAGGTTCAAGCTTGGAGCCGCCTATTTCGAGATCGACACTCTCAACCTGATTACTTTCAACGGCTCCACCTGCTTTGTCCCTGGTGGGCTCTGCCTTGAGAACGTCCCTGGCATCACGCATCGCAACGGCGTCGAGCTGTCGGCCGCTGCACAAATCTCGTCCGGCATCACCATGACGGCCGGCTATACGTACACCGATGCAGAAAAGGCGGATGGTACACGGCTCGTGCGTGTACCACGACACGCCATCGCCGTAGGTCTCGATCTCAAGCCCATGGACAAGGTGGAGGCCAACGTCCTCGTGAGGTACGTTGCCGGCTCGCTCGACGGGTTTCCACTGCGCGAGCTCGACGACTACTGGCTGATCAATGCCAAGATCGCCTACGAGTTCAGCCCGGGTTGGAAAGCCTATGTTCGCGCCGAGAACCTCTTGGATGAGAAGTACCAGACGGTGTTTGGCTACGGCACGCCCGGGCTCTCGGTCTATGGTGGTCTTCAACTCGCCCTGCCATCGAACTGATGGCTGGGCCGGCGTCGATCTGCGATACCCGCAGATCGACGCATTGTTTGGCGACCAGTCTCTTGAGGGAAGGGGCATGGCGTCTCAACGCTGACGACGAGGAGGAACAGAGATACCGGACGGCGCGGACTTGGAGGCTGTGGCTCGCGACCAATGGCCCTTATGTTTGGCGACGGCAAATGATGCCGATCGCACGGCCTTTCGCGCGTTTGCGATCTCCATAAGCTTGCTCGTGTCCCTCTTGCTTCACGGCAGCCTGCTGGCCGCGGCGCTCCTCCTCCTTGAGCCCAAACCTGGTGCCGCCCCAGCGCAGACTGAAGCCATCACCGTCGAGATTGTGCCGAGTGACGTGCTCGAAGCCGCGCGCACATCGCCGTCGCCGGCCGCCGCACGCTCTGACAGCTTCGTCGAGTCCGATCCTGGCGCCATAGAGGATGTGGCGGCAGCGCCTTCTGAGCGGCCTGACGCCATCGAAAGGGCGCACGAACAAGCGCCGGCTGCCGATCAGGCCATTGACGCGCCGGATGATCGGCCAGGCGATGGCGAGGTTGCCGTGGATGCACTCGATCAGGCGCACGAGCCGGCTGAGGCGACCTTCAAGCCGTCCGCAGCGGGTATCAAGGAAGAGGACGTCCTGCCTTCTTCCGAAGCGGCGCGCAAACCTGTCGAGACGACGACGAAGGCAGTGCCGCCCCAGCCGCGTAGTGCGCAGAAGGCGCCGATGAGGAAGGGAGGGGCGCTGTCCCGTGCCACCAAGGCGTCCACCTCGTCCGCTGCGCGCGTCTCCGCCAGTCCTGGTTCGGCAATCAACTATGCAGCGCTCGTGCGCGCCCGGGTTGCATCACGCAAGCCGCCGGGACCAGGAAAACGGGGGACGGTGGTTGTCACTTTCGGCGTATCGCGCTCGGGAGGACTGGCGTTCGCCAGCATTCTGCGCTCGTCAGGTGATGCGGAACTGGACCGCACGGTGCTGTCAGCCGTCCGCAGCGCCGCGCCTTTTCCCCCGCCGCCGGAGGGGGCCTCCCTTCGACAGAGACAGTTCAGCATGCCGTTCGATTTCCGATAGCGGCGCCGGCAGTGGAAGGTCTCTCGCGTAGAGACGCCGGAAGCGGACCGAACAGACAAGCGGGCTGACCTGCGGGGATGCGTTTGGTCATCTGCTTCAAGCAGGCGGTGCCAGTCGAGGACGGGGCCTTGGGTTCTTCGGCACGCACCATGCCGAGTTTCCCCATGGGGAGACGACCGCCCACGAGGTAACAGTCGGAGATCCGCAGCATCGTCTACGCATGAGCGCCGGCCCTTTCACAGGGTCTCGGGTGACGTCCAAGCGAGCAAGGCCAGCAATGAGGACCGCGCAGGCGCGCCTGGCAGCGCCAGTCGATGTGGGTCGATGAGCGTTGTGTCATGCGCAAGGGCTTCTCAGCCATGCTGCGCACGTTGACCGCGCAGGCCGACAACGGCTAGCGGCGCCAGAGCGCTCGCGGTAGCCTGCCGGCCACCATCCACCAAGAGGATCGCAGCATGCAGAATTCGGCCAGGATCTGGCAACTCGTCGACGCACGCAGGGAGGCCTACGAGGCGCTTTCGGACCGGGTCTGGGGCATGCCCGAGATCTGCTATACCGAGTACCGCTCGGTGGCCGAGCACCGGGCCATGCTGGAGGAGGAAGGCTTCCGCATCAGCGAGAACCTCGCCGGGATCCCAACGGCGATCATGGGTGAGGCAGGCGATGGCGGGCCGGTGATCGCCATCCTCGGTGAGTATGACGCGCTGCCCGGCCTGTCCCAGGTTGCGGGCATCGCCGAGCCGAAGGAGCTCGAGCCGGGCGGGCACGGGCACGGCTGCGGCCACAACATGCTCGGCTCTGCGGCGCTGCTCGCCGCCACTGCCGTCAAGAACTACCTGGCGGCGCGCGGGATCAAGGGACGCGTACGCTACTATGGGTGCCCGGCCGAGGAAGGGGGGGCGGCCAAGGTGTTCATGGTGCGCGCCGGTCACTTCGAGGATGTCGACATCGCCATCACATGGCATCCGGCCGCCATTAATCGCGTTGACGACGCCATGAGCCTCGCCAATACGCGGCTCGATTTCTCGTTCCGAGGGCGCGCTTCTCATGCGGCCGCCGCTCCGCACCTGGGCCGCAGCGCGCTCGACGCCGTGGAATTGATGAACGTCGGCGTGAACTACATGCGCGAGCATATGCCCTCGGATGCCCGCATCCACTACGCCATGCTCGATGCGGGGGGTGTGGCACCCAATGTGGTGCAGGCCACGGCCAGGGTCCGTTATGCTGTCCGCGCCCGCGACCTGCCGGGCATGCGCACGCTCGTTGAGCGGGTGAAGAAGGTGGCGGCCGGCGCGGCACTGATGAGCGAGACGCAGGTCGACGTGAAGGTGGTGAGCGCGGTGTCGAACCTGCTTGGCAACACCCCGCTCGAGGAGGCCATGCAGCGCCAGATGGAGCGCCTCGGACCGCCGCCGTTCGACGAAGCGGACCGCAGGTACGCCGCCGAAATCCAGGCCACCCTTACGGAGGAGGACATCGCCTCGGCGTTTGCCCGTGCCGGCGTGCCGGTGAGGAAGGGCCTGCCGCTCTGCGACTTCATCGTGCCCTATGGGACCAAGGGGGCGCCGATGATGGGCTCCACCGACGTGGGGGACGTGAGCTGGGTGGTCCCGACCGTCCAGGCCCGGGTCGCCACACACGCGATCGGCACGCCGGGACATTCCTGGCAGATCACGGCGCAGGGTAAGTCCGGCCAGGCCAAGAAGGGCCTCGTGCACGCGGCCAAGATCATGGCGGGCGTGGCCGTCGACGCGCTGGAGGACGCGACCCTCATCAGTCGCGCCAAGGCCGACCACAAGGCGCGCACCGAGGCGACACCCTACGAGTGTCCACTCCCCGCCGATGTCAAACCGCCCATCCAACCGCGGGCATGAGGCGGGCCCGTTCGGTCCGCGTTGCCTGAGGGCGCACAACTGCGATCGACCTCTGCACGCAGCGGGCCTGCGCCCTTCATTCTGAAGGGACTATTGGGGGGGCGCAGTCTGCAGGGTGAGGCGATGGGACTTGCCTTCGCGCAGGTAGCCGAGCGTCACTCTGCTGCCGCTCTCCCGCAAGCCAATGCGGTTGCGTACGTCGGAGGCGCTGAGCACCGGCTTGCCGTCAATCTCGATGATGACGTCACCGGCCTTGAGCCCGGCGCGTTCCGCCGGCGAGTTCTTTTCCACTGAGCTTATGATTGCGCCCTGCACCTGCTCAAGCCCGGCAGCCGCCGCGATATCCGGCGTCACCGACTGCACCGCAACCCCGATCCTTCCTCGATTAACGCGCCCGTATCGCTCCAGTTGCGCGGTCACGGTTTTGACTATGTTGACGGGGACGGCAAAGCCGATGCCGACGTTGCCTCCTGCGGGCGCGATGATTGCCGTATTGATGCCGATGAGCTGGCCTCTTGAGTTGACGAGCGCCCCACCGGAGTTACCCGGGTTGATCGGTGCATCCGTCTGGATGAAGTCCTCGTAGCTGTCCGCCGTGAGGCCGCTGCGACCGAGCGCGCTGACGATGCCGGAAGTGACCGTTTGACCGACGCCGAATGGGTTGCCGATCGCCAGAACGACATCGCCCACTCTGAGGCTGTCAGAGTCGCCGAGCGGAATGCTCGTGAGGCCGCGGGCGGTGATCCGTAGCAAGGCGATCTCTGTGCCGGCGTCACTGCCAACCAGCTCGGCTTTGAGCTGCCGGCCGTCCTTGAGCGTGACGGCGATGGTCTCCGCGTCCTTGATGACATGATGGTTGGTCACGACCAGGCCCTTGCCCGCATCGATGATCACGCCGGAGCCGGCAGCCAGCGCGCGTCGCTCGCGGGGAGGTGCGTCCTCGGGAAGGCCGAAGAATCGGCGAAAGAACGGATCTTTGAAGAGGGGGTTCTCCTGCTCCATTACCCGCGCTGTCACGGCAATATTGACGACGGCCGGGGTTACCTGCTCAAGCATCGGCGCGATCGTGAGCACGCCCCGGCTCTCGTCGAACAGCGGGGCGCGGGCGAGCGCTGGGAGATCTGTCATGAATGCGAGGACGGCGAGGCTCGAGAATGCGATCGGCTTGCGCAGTCCAGCGCCCAAGCTCATCATTCGCCACATGCTGTTTTCCTCCATATCGCTGGTCCGCTGGTTTCCACCGCTTAGTGTATCGATGCGCGCACCGGCAAGAACGACTGCATGTGCGGATCGCGGAGCTGCCGGCTGCCAGGCTGGCAGACTTCCTCACCCCGCCGGGTGGCCCACGGACTGGGCAAGATAGATATTCTGCGTCGGCGATAGCTTGAGCCGCTTCGCGAGCTCCGCCCGCGGCACCAGACCGCGGACGACGGTTGCAAGCCCCTCGGAGGCGCAGAAGAGATAGACGTTCTGAGCGATCATCGCCGAATCCGCGACTGCGGCAACGAGCAGAGTCTCCTTGTCTCCCTCGAGCTTGCCCGAGTCGGCCACGTAGACGATGTTGAGCGGCGCCGTCTTCACGAAAGGCTGGTCGGTCGTCGTGCTCGCGCGCAAATCTTCCTTCATATGCTGCACGAGCCGGTGACCACTCGCATCGTAGATCCAGACGCCATCGGCCATGGCGAGATAGAGGTCGACCTGCTGGCGGCTGCGCCAGCTCGGCGCGGTGCGCAGGCCCGCTTCCGGCCGGTTAATGCCCCACGCGGCCCACAGCAGGTCGGACAGCACCTGAGGTGCAAGGGGGCGCTCGGCAAACTGGCGTGATGTGCGCCGCTGCTTCAGCGCCTGCATGAGCGGCTTGCCGCCGTCCGTTTGTGGTGGCGGCAATTGCGCGACTTGCTGCGCTTGCGCCGCAGCGCCTTGCATAAGGGTGAACGTGATTCCGCCCAACAGCGCGGCATTCGCCTCACGACGGTTGATCATGGTCCGTGCTCCTGTCTCCTTTTGCCGGCGGGCAATCAAACAAAAACATGGAGCACAACGCGGGTTATTGGATTTGATCGATCTCAAGATGCGCGGGATTCCGCATTGCGACGATGCTGTCACAATTACATTGTGAACGCGAAAATTGGACGATCTATTTCGGGCGCCGGCGCCGTTACACGCTTTGCAAAAAGGCACGTCGAAGAATCTGCCTTTTCTTGATCAGCGTCAATTCCGGGCGGCAAAGGCGATCTATTAATTCGAGATCCGATGATCGTGGAGGTCAACGCGCGGTTTGATGATTGTCGATGGGAGACGACGCCATGGCGAATTCAGAACAGGAACGGTCGCAAGCGCATTCGGATGCCAGCCGTGCCTTATCCTCAAGCCGGCGGGCATTCTTGCAAGGTCTCGCTGGGGCTGGCGCCGCGATCTCGCTTGGTGCCAAGAAGGCTTGGGCGAACGGCGAGATCGGATTCTGGGCCAAGGACCTCTCGAACGAGCAATTGATCCACATGCACACGACGATCCAGCGCATCCGCTGGTTCGAGCGAACAATGGTGGACAAGATGCTGACCGAGCCCGGCTACCGCGGCTACAACCACTTCTATGTTGGCCAAGAGGCCGTGGCGACAGGCGTCTCCGCGGCGCTCAAGAACACGGGCGGTGTCATGGAGGCGGATCTCGTCTTCAGCACGCACCGGCCGTCCGGCCACGCCATTGCCAAAGGCGTGGACGTCAAGAAGATGGCGGCGGAATACGACTTCCGCGCCACCGGCCTGAACAAGGGCTACGCCGGTGAAATGCACATCGCCGACAAATCCGTCGGCTTCATGGGCGCTGACGGCATGATCGGCCCGGGCTACGTCATCGCCACCGGTTCAGCCTTTGCCATCCGCGCGAGGAACAGCAAGCAGGTGGTGGTGAATTACGGCGGCGACGGCACCTATGCAACGCCGCACTTCCACAGCGCGTTGAACAATGCGGCGCTGCTGAAGCTGCCCTTCATCTATGTGCTCGAGAACAATCTCTATCACCAGTACGCGCACTACTCCTACTCGTGCCCGATGAAGGATATTGCCGAGGCGGCAAAGACCTACGGCATTCCGGGCGTCGTCGTCGATGGCCAGGACGTATTCCAGGTCTACAACGCCGCGAAGACGGCTGTGGATCGTGCGCGTGCGGGCGAAGGGCCGACGCTCATCGAAGCCAAGACCTACCGCTACTACAATCACTGGGGCGCGCCCGGCGCCAAGCCCGGCGTGCTCGGCGCCTTCGGCTACGATCCACTGGCGATCACTTCGTTCCGTCCCGAGCGGGAAGTGCGTGCCTGGATGGCGCGCGATCCGGTCGACATCTCGCGCAATGCACTCATCAGCTGGGGTGTACTGGATCAGGCCAAAGCCGATGCGATCGAAGCGGCCGCCAAGAAGGAAATGATCGAGGCTTTCGCCTGGGCGGACAAGCAGCCCATGGCCAAGCCGGAGGATGGCCTCAAGAACGTCTTCGTCGAGGGGACTGTGCCGCCCCGCCAGTTCGGCTAGGCGGGCTCAGAACGCGCCGGACAAACGGCACAGATCAACGCTCGGCAAGGAATTGGGAGAACGAAGATGTCACGCAAGAGCTTCATGTACGCGGTCCTGGAGGCCGTCCAGTACGAAATGCAGAAGGATCCGAACATGATTTGGATCTTCGAGCTGACGCCACCGGTCGCATCGACGCCCGGAAGGCCCGTGATCAATCTCGAGCGCGAGTTCGGCCGCAAGCGCGTCGTCAACACCGGCATCGACGAGAACTGGATGGCGGGTTGCGTGCTCGGCGCCGGCCTCGCCGGTTCGAAAGCCGCGACATACATCCCCTACCAGGGCAATGCGATGTGCTTCCAGATGCTGCAGAACCATGCGGGCAAGCTGCGCCACATGACTGGCGGCGATGCCGAAATGCCCGTGGTGTTCGTACTGGAAATGACCGGCCAGACGCCGGGATTTGCCGGACAACACTCGGACTACGAGATTGATACCTACTACGCCCACATTCCGGGGCTGAAGACGGTGATCCCGTCCAATCCCACAGACGCCAAAGGCATGATGCACTCCGCGCTCCGGGATCCGAATCCGGTTGCCTTCCTCTATCCGGCTGGTCTGCGCGATCTGATCGAGGATGTGCCCGACGAGCCGTTCACGACGCCTCTCGATAAAGCCGCGATCCGTTCCGAAGGGAGCGATATCACGATCGTCGGGTCGGGCGGCGGCATGCCGGAAGTGATGAAGGCGACGGAGGCCCTGAAGAAGGGCGGCATGCGGGTCGAGACCATCGACCTGCGTTCGCTGAAGCCGATGGACACCGAAACGCTGGTGAAGTCGGTGCAGAAGACCAAGCGGCTGCTTGCGGTCGATCAGTCCTACTACACGCTCGGTCCGGCCGCCGAAGTGATCGCGCGGGTTGCCGAGAATGTCGACGGTGCACGCTTCAAGCGCATCGCCTTCCCCGATGCGCCGCCGCCCGCGTCTCCGGAGATGTTCCTGTGGATGCGGCCGAATGCCGACCACATCATCGGTGCCGCAAAGAAGCTCGTCGGCTGATGCGGCGGCGCAAAACAACATGGCCGCGGGAGGATCATCCTCCCGCGGCCTGGATCTGCAATCTGGATTGAGCGCGCGGAGCACGTCATCCAATGGTGCAAAAGATCATCGAGATCGACATCGAAACGGAAGAGCAGCTTGGCGCGCGGTGCAGCAATTGCGGCAGCGGCAGCATTCATGAAGCGCGCGTGCGATCGGCATTCTGGCACGGCGACCGGCTTGTCGTCGTCGAAGAGATCCCGGCGATCGTATGTGACGATTGCCATGAGCAGTATTTCGACGACAGCACGATTGTGGCGCTTGATCTGCTGCGCGGGCAAGGCTTTCCGGAGGAGAGCGCGCGCGGCGAGCTGCGCGTCCCGGTCTTTTCCCTCAGCGATCGAACTGCCTTGCAGGGCGATTTATGACCTCGACGAACAGGCGGAAACGATTGGCTCTTGCTGCGATCATCGCGCTCCTCGCGGGGCTCGCGCCAGCACTGTCTCAGCTCGACCACAGTTTCATGCCCAAGGGCGGCAAAGCGCTCCTCATTGAGGTTCTCGGCAGCCCGGCCGATGCGAAGGAGCTGCTCAGCATCCTGTCGGCCAAGCGGACCGAGACGGAATGGCGCCAGGCAATGGCTGGCCGCACGAAGCATCTGAGCGAGCGCGAGCAGCAGACGCTCGCCGCCTATCTCGCGATCAACATGCCGGTGCCTGACCCGGAGCAGGCCGTTGCGAAGGCCACTAGGCGCGAGGAGCTGGAAGCGGCCCTGCCGCGCGACGGCCGCGACCTCGGCTTTTTCGAATGCCAGTATTGCCATTCCCTGTTCACGAGCCATCTGACGCAGGAGCGCTCGTATCAGGCTTGGATGAACATGTTCGAATCGCCGTTTCATCGCGAGCTGAAGATGACGCGACAGGAGCGAGAGGAATTCTCCCGCTACTCGGAACTCAACATGCCGATGAAGATCGAGGACGTGCCGCCGGATCTGCGCTTCTGAGTGGGGGCCGTCCGGCGCCGCCGCGCGTTGCCGCAGCATCAGGAACAACAGGAGCGGAAGCCATGCGATTGAACCGACTTTCCGCACTCGCCGCCATCGCAGTTCTCGGCGTTGCGGCCATTACGCCGCTGCGGGCCCAGGAATATGACCCGATCTTCGATTTCATTCCGCTCGGCGGACGTTCGCTGCTGAGCCAAGTCCTGGCAAGCGAGCCGCCTGCCACAGAAGTGCGCGCTCTGCTCGCTGGCAAACGGAGTCGCGATGAGTGGCTGTCATACCTGAAGAGCCGTCAGAGTGCGATCCCGGGCCTCAAGGATCTTGATGAGCGCGAATTGCTCACACTGGCGGACTACTTGTCCTTCAGCATGCCGCTTCCAGCAGGCAAGATGCCGGCCAGTTTTGCCAAGGTGGACTGGCGAAAGGTGCTGCCGCGCGACGGTCGCGATCTCGCGCTCGATTATTGTCAGTCCTGCCACATCATCACGGTCACCGTGACGCAGGACCGCACGAAGGAGCACTGGCTCGGCACGATGAACAAGCCAAGTCACATCGAGATAAAATTGTCGAAGGAGGAGCGCGAGGCGCTTGCGAGCTATCTCGTCTTGAACGCCGGCATTCCCATTGAGCAGGTACCGGAGGATCTGCGCGCGGGCGGCGCATCCTACTAGCGCAATCGCGCGAAGACTGTGCGGGTTCGTGTGAGGAAAAGGCGGCAAGGCAGAGAGCTTGAGGCTCGGCTCTGAGGCCCCAAAGCCGGAGGGAAACCTGCAGGTGCCCCTCGTGCAATGGCGCCGGCCGGGCAGGGGCCTGACCGGGAGCCGGGGCGCATATGCTTTTCACGTCGCTCGAATTCTTCCTGTTCCTGCCGATGGTCCTCGCCGTCTTCGCAATACTGCCCGCGGGCACACGCTGGCTGTGGCTGCTGATCGCGAGCGTGGTCTTCTACGGCGCCTTGCGTCCGGCCAATCTCTATTATCTGGCCGCCGTGACGCTCGTCGTCATGGCCTGCGGTGCGGCGCTTGCGCGCGCAGAAAGCGAGCGCGTACGCTCTGTGCTGCTTGCGGGGGGCCTCGCTGTGGTGCTGGGCTCGTTGTTTGCCTTCAAGTTCTATGACTTCATCGCCGGCGAGATCGAGCGGCTGCTCGCACTCCCGACGGTCCTGCCGCGCATCGGGCTCACCGCGCCCGCCGGTTATTCCTTCTACGCCTTTTCCGCGGCGAGCTATCTCGTGGACCTCCGCGTCCGTCGCCTGGAAGCATCCGCGACTGCCGGCCATGTGGCGCTTTATATTGCCTACTTTCCGAAGATCCTCGCCGGCCCCATCGAGCGCGCAACAACTTTCCTCCCGCAGGTCGTCGAAGGCCTGCGCGCTGATCCTGTGCGTCTTGTCCTTGGTCTGCAGCTGATCGGGTGGGGGCTCTTCAAGAAGGTGGTGATCGCCGACAACCTCGCCCCGCTCGTCGACCGCAATTTCTCGATTGCGGCCTTCGCCGTGCCGCTCGAGCTCCTGATCGCCACCTACTTCTTCGCCTTCCAGATCTATTGTGACTTCTCCGGCTACACGGATATCGCGCTGGGCATCGCGCTCCTGTTCGGCGTCCGGCTGATGGAGAACTTTCGCCGGCCATACCTGTCGCGCAGCACGGCCGAGTTCTGGGCGGACCGCTGGCACATCTCCCTCGGCCATTGGTTCCGCGATTATCTTTATATACCACTTGGCGGCAGTCGCGTCGGTGTCGCGCGGCAGTATTGCAATCTGATGGCCGTCTTTCTCGTCAGTGGCCTGTGGCACGCGGGCCTCGGCTACGGCGTCGGCTGGACCTTCCTCGTCTGGGGCGCGCTCAATGGGTTCTACCAGTGGGTGGGCCTTGCCACGCGCTCCTTCTGGCGGCGCGTGGGTGAAATGCTGCCGCGCATCGAACGAAGCCTCGCGCTTCATGTTGTGCGTGTGCTCGTCACGTTTCACCTGATCGCTTTTGCCTGGATCTTCTTCCGCGCTTCTTCCATTGCCGATGCGATGACCATCCTGCGAAGGATTGGTGCGCGGCTCGACGAGTTCCCGGCGCTGGTCCTGCGCTATCCGTTCACGGCCGAGCACTGGCTTGGATTGTCGCTCATCGCCTTTCTGGTCGCCGTTGAGATTGCCGACGAACGCCGCTCGATCTTCCAGCGACTTGCCGTCGCGCCGGTGTGGCTGCGTTGGTCGATCTACTATCTGGCGATCGCGGCGCTGCTGGTGCTCGGGCGCTGGCAGGCGACAGAATTCATCTACATGCAGTTCTGACCGCGGGGGCGGCACTATGCGCACGGCAAAATCCGCGCTCCTGTTCGTTGGGATCGGCCTTGTGCTCTATGCCGGTCTGTATTTTGCTGCTGAGCAGTTGCTCTATCGCACTGGGAAGAGCAATCCCTTCTATAAGGTTGCCGTCGCAGAGCGCGCCGAGTTCGACTGGGTGATCCTCGGGGCCTCCCATGCCATGCCGCTCGACTTCGCTGACTTCAACGCGGAGATGGAGCGCGAGACCGGTCTCGCCATCCTCAATCTCGCCACTCAAGGGGCGGGTCCGCTCTACAACCGTTTCGTGTTCGAGCATTTCGCGGGCAAGCGGCGCGCTCGGGGCCTGCTCTATGTGGTGGACTCTTTCGGCTTCTATTCGCGAACCTGGAACGAAGAGCGTTTGCGCGATACCGGGCTGTTGCGGCGCACGCCCTTCGATCCGGCGCTTGCTGCGCGGCTGTTCGATTATGTCCAGCAGGGCAGGGCGGATCCTCGCGCACTGCTCAACTACGTCACGGGGTTTGCCAAAATCAACAACCGCGAGCGGTTCGAGCCCGACATTTGGGAAGGAGAGAAGCAGTTCGGGCGCGTGTTCCGCCCGTCATCCGTCATGTCGCGTCGCCGGATCGAGTATCTCTATCCCGACGGCACGCCCGCCACGATGCAGGCGCGCTATCTCACCGAGTTCGCCGCGATCCTCAATCTTGCACAGGCCAGGGGCATGCGCATTGTTGTGCTCAAGCCGCCCTTACCGCGCCAGTTCCGCGGCATGCTCCCCGACGAAGCCAACTTTGATGCTGCGCTCGCACGCGTCCTCTCCGAGCGGGGCGTGGCGCTTTACGATTTCTCGCAGGCGCTCGATGATCCGAAGTTCTATTTCGACACGGATCACCTGAACCGCAGCGGCGTCTCCGAATTCTTCCAGAAGCACCTCATGCCGATATTGATGCCTCCAAATTAAGAGCGGCGCACTGGCGCCGATGACACACGCCGCAACAAATTGTCAGCTCCGATAGGCCACAAGCGCGAAGCGATGGTCTCTGCGATCAGACTGCTGCCACATAGCGCGGATTGTAGTGGTGTCCAGCAAGTGTCCCGATCGCGAAGTTCGTCATCATCTGCAGCGGGCCCTCGAAAGGATCTCGCGACCAAAGGGACACTGGCAAGCCAATGTGCTTGCTGTGGTTCAGATTCCGAAGGGCGCCTCCACCCCCTGCCGCGGCGTGGCGGCGGTCTGTCGAATCATCACGCTTGCGTCGAGCGGGCCGCCAAGGGGGGATTATCATGGGACAGCTGTCGAGGAAGCTGACATCGTTGGCGTGGCTGCTCATATGGATGGCTGTGGCAGTCCAATCTGCCAGCGCTCAGAAGCGCTACCCCTCCATCGAGGAAGCGTGGGACGGAACCGACTACCGGGCCCTGATTCAGCGCGTCGAGACCGATGGCTTGGCGCTGCCGATGCTATCGGACGCAGCGACGAGGCCGGTCTTCATCCGGATGATTGATGCAAGCAACATCCCGCTGCGCGTAGGACTGAATTCCAAGCTCTCCGCCGCCATACGCTTTCAGCGGCTGGACAGTGCGCTGCAGCCGCTGCAAAAGCTTGTCGTCCTCTACTCGAACGAGGTGAAAAAGGGGAGGCCGTATGCCTCTGAACTCGCCAAGCTGATGGTCTATGAGGCCAAGGTTCTCGCTGCATTGCTGGACGTCAGCGATCCATATCTCTCATCCCTCGAAAAGGACAAGAGGTATCAATTCCATGTCGACGCCTCCAGACAGATGAAAAGCGATGCCCGCAAGCGCTATGCAGACCTCGTGCAGAGCATGGCCGAAACGCGTACGTACGCCACGCCTGACATACTTGAGATGGTCAGGGGGGCTCTCGATGGTCTGCCCGCCTACCTCCCAATCCTCACGGACCAGGACCGGCAGGATTTGACCCAGAAGCTGACGCAGCAGATCTCGACAACCGCCGACCAGGCGCTGAAGACGAGCCTTACCGAACTGCGCGATGCGATCAAGCATCGCCGGATACGAACGTGAGGCGCGCCGGCACGCTGCGAACGCGTCGCCGCGGCCCCCGGATGGCTGATGCAGTTGAGATCGCGAGGAAGATCGGCCACTGTCCGCAACGCCATCCGGCTGCCGTGTGGGCGTGGTCGCCGGCCGCGTCATCGCGTTCGATCTCAAGTCAGGTAGCCCCCGCTCGCACGGGCGAAGACGGGCTTTAGCCGCCACGGATACGCTGGAAGGGCCGAAATGGCCTGAGGCCGGCCGGCCTAGGGCCTGTCGCGGGAGGCAAGCCCCTGCGACGGCCCAGAGTGCTCACGAGACCGAGATTGGGCCTCTGAGGTCAGCCAGATGAGGTCCACGCCGAACGAATAGCAGAGCAGGGCCAGCCCCCCAAGGCAGAGCACCTGGGCCGCCATGGGCGGCACGATCGGCGCGAGCGCGACGATCAACACCACGAACTGCACGACGCAAATGACCTTTCGCCGCCATAGGGGCAGCAGGGGCATCGTCAGTTGCGGCCAGAAGCAGCCCGACACGACAAAGGCGTAACGCAGGACACCACTCGCGATCACCCAGTCTCCAACATCGCCTGCCGAGCACACGAGCATGGACAGGACAAGGAGAAAAAGCGCGTCGACTTCCATGTCGAAATGCGCGCCGAAATCACTGGCCGTGCCGCTTCGTCGCGCGATCCAGCCGTCGAGACCATCGGTCAACAACGCGGCCGTTGCAACAAGAACGAGCAGCCAGCGCAAGTGAGAAGCGAGGCCGAGCGCGTCGCCGAATAAGTGTTCGGCAAGGATACCCCACAGCAGCGCGGTCAGCGAGGCTCGTGTCAGGGTCACCGAGTTCGCGAGACCGAAGGAACGATGAGGTGCGTGACGGGGAAGGCTCATAACCACAAGAGCGGTGACGACGCCATAACAGCAAAGAGCCGCAACGACGCCGTGCCAGCCGAGAGGCAGCGCCGATCCAGGCCAAACCATAATCGCGAGTATAACCCCGCCGCTCAGCGCCAATTGCGACAGGGCAGAGATGAGAAGGGGCGGTGAGGCTAGGTGCTTGCTATGGCCTAAGATCGACCATCTCGCGTCGCTTTCGCCTGCCTTCACGATCAATTGCGACGCACCTGAATCGGTGCGCGGGTTCGAGTGCAACGCCGACCCTCTCCGCACGTTGGTGGTACCCTAATAACGTGAGGGCGCGAGTGTCTCGTCATCATGAGGCACAGAGATGGCAATCCGGGAGATTGATCAGCGGCTGAGCTGTCCGCCCGCGCTGAATGAGCTGCTGCAAAGGTGGCACGCGGGCATGGTCTCCATGCCGATCTCGTGCCCGGAGGCATTCGAGGCCCGCAGCATCAGCGGTCGGGCGCGGATGCCATGGCTGGACATCTCCACTGGATCCTATCGACTGCGGGCAAGGCCAGCCGCCACACGGCATCTCATAGCATTGTCGTCGGCCAGCTCGCGATGATGTAGAGCACGTAGCTGCCAAGCAGCACGGCGCCCTCGGTCCGACCGATCCGCATGCCTGATCTTGCAAAGAACAGCAGCGCGAGCGTCGCGACCAGCATCACAATAAGATCGAAACGAACGAGCTCAGGCGGGATGATGGTGGGGGCCAGCAGGCCCGTGACGCCTCCAATGCCCAGTATGTTGTAGATGTTGGAGCCAAGAATATTGCCGAGGGCAACCTCGCTCTGCTTGCGCAGCGCTGCGATCACGGAGGTTGCGAGCTCAGGAAGCGAGGTGCCGACGGCGACGATGGTCAGCCCGATCAAAGTCTCGGAAAGGCCGAGGTTGTGTGCCAGACCGATCGCACCTTCGACCACGAGGCGCCCGCCCAGGATGACCACCGCCAGGCCGCTGAGCGCCATGGCCAGTGGAAGACCAGCGGCCGCGAGCGTCACAGGCATCGAAGGCGCAGCGGCGGCAAGTCCTCCGGAATGCACAGGGGCGACGAGCTCATGAGCCTCGCTCTTGTCGAAGGCCGCCGTGTGTCCTTCACGATCGGCACGACGCTCCATGATGTAGGCGTACCAGAGGTAGCCGATCAGGCCCGCGACAAGGATAGCCCCGACACCTCTTTCGAGCGGAGTGATTGTAAGCCCGACTCCCACAAGGCCGAGCGCGGCAAGCAGCATGACGACGCCGTCGCGCGCCAGTGCCCGCCCACTCACAGCGAGCGGCGAGATCAGTGCCGCAACGCCGACGATCAAGAGGCTGTTGGCAATGTTTGAGCCGACGATGTTGCCGACGGCGATCCCTGGCGAGCCATGAAGCGAGGCCTTAACGCTGGTCACAAGCTCCGGCATCGAGGTGCCGAAGCCAACAATCGTCAGCCCGACCAGCAAAGGGGACATGCCGAGCCGCTCTGCCGACGTTGCGGCCCCGCGCACAAGGAGTTCGCCGCCGGCAATGAGCAGGACGAGCCCCACGGAGATGAGGAGGATGTCCACGTGCAGGTGCCTCTCGATTGCGAACTTGGGATCGCTTGGCGCTGGATCGCATTCGCGACGCGCGCCAGAATGCCTCAGGTCGCCACCGGCTCGAATACGCCCCGGTCCCAGTCAAGCCAGTGTAGCTGTCCGTCCGCAATTGAGAACCAGGCGCCTTCCAGTTTCAGGCGGCCCGTATCCACGGCTTGCGCGACAAACGGGAAGGTCATGAGGTTCTCGAGCGACCGCTGAACGGCCATGTGCTCAAGGGCGCGCTGGCGTTCAGGGCTGCTCATGTGCGGCTCCCGCGCGATGAGCTCGTCCCGACAACCATCGAGCAAGGCGACCCACGGCGCAATGAAGCGACCGACGGGGCGATCGTCGCCGGCCGCAAGGGAGGCTGCAATGCCGCCGCACAGGCCGTGGCCCATGACCAGAATCATCTCGACGTTGAGGCCGGCTACTGCGAATTCGACGGCCGCCGACGTGCCATGATAGCGACCATCCTCCTCATAGGGCGGTACAATCGCGGCTACATTTCGCACAACGAAGAGCTCGCCCGGCCCGGCGGCAAAGATCGTTGCCGGATCGACGCGGCTGTCGGCGCATGCGATCACCATGGCGCGCGGCGCTTGGCCTCTCGCCAGGGCCTGATAGCGCGCGCATTCCTCGGCAAAGCGGCCTGCCCTGAAGCGGCGATAACCTTCGCGGAAATAGTCTGCTGAAATCATCCTGCGCTGCTCCGCTTTGGCGTAGACCCGCCGGCATCACCGCCATGCTCTCGGCGCCGACCTGGGACGGGTAAAGCCCTCGCGCGATGCTGCCCGATGCGAGCGGCCGGCACGCACGCGCACACGTCCTGAGCCCAAACGAGGACAGGTCCCCTGCCGCATGTCCAGGCCACGTTCCAGGACGCGCGGGCTGACTGGTCCGCGCAACTTCTGCCGCCGCCATGTCAGATCGCGCACGTCAGTCCTCTGTTGACACTGTAAAGGCGTTCCGCACTGAGCGGCGCTCGGACAGTGTACGCCTCACGGCGTGCGCCGTCGCGTGGCCATTGCACGAGGCGGCGATCGGCATTGCAGGGCTGACGGTGCAGGGCGAGCGCTTCCCCGGCGCACCGCTTGGCTGAATTTCTGATCGGGACATGGTGGCTTGTCGGTGAGGGTTGGGGTCGGTCATTCGGCATCCGGCTAGATGTGGCGACGACCACTTTCGCTTGCCAATCGGCAGGCCCCCTGATCCTAATCGGAATTTCCTATCACCGAGCTCTCTTTCCGCGGCCGCTTGCCGAGATCCGCTGTTGAGACCGCCTCATCGTGTGCGAACTGCCGACCCGACGCGCGGCCTCGCCATCAGGAACCGCCCATGCCCAACCTGCGCCAGCTAGAATATCTCGTTGCCCTTGCCGACACGCGTCATTTTCGCCGTGCGGCGGAGCGCTGCGCGACTACGCAGCCCACCTTGAGCGAACAGCTGAAGGCTCTCGAGCGTAGGCTCGGTGCGACGCTCATCGAGCGAACGCGTGCGCGCGTCATGCCGACGCCGCTCGGCGCGCAAGTCATCGAGATCGCGCGACGCATGCTGGCCGATGCCAGAGAGATTGAGATGCTGGCAGCGAGCGGCGGATCGGAGCTCTCGGGCGTGGTTCGGCTGGGGCTGCCTCCGACCATCGGGCCGTATTTGCTGCCGGCTGTCATTCCGGAGATGCATCGCGCCTTTCCGGCGCTGAAGTTCTATGTCCGCGAGGAGCTACCGAGCGCCCTCCCGGCGGCGCTGGCGGAAGGACGTCATGACCTCGTGCTGACGCTGCTACCAGTGACGGAAGGACAGCTCGTCACGGTGCCGCTGTTTCGCGAGCCGCTGTTCCTGGCAGTCGCCCGCGCCCACCCTTTGGCAAGACTCAAGACCGCCCGGCGCGCGGATCTGGCCGGTCAGGATGTGCTAACACTCGGCAAGGGGCACCAGCTGCACGAGGCGGTCAATGCCTTGTGCGAGGGTCTTGGCGCGCGACTGCGGCTCGATTACGAGGGCACAAGCCTCGACACGCTTCGAGAGATGGTGGCGATGGGTCTCGGCGTCACTTTCCTGCCCGGCCTTTACGTCCGTGCCATTGCCGAGCGTGACACGAGCTTGCGGATCTTGCCGCTCGCAGACCGCTCGCTCTACCGCAGGGTCGGGCTGGTCTGGCGCCGCACCTCGCCATGGCAGGACCGATATCGGGAGCTGGCCGATCTTCTGCGGGCCCAGGTTCGTCTGCATTTCCCGGACCTTTAAGCAAAGCGTCTTGATTGGTCTCAGGGATCGGGCCTCGCCACCGCCAGCCCAGGGCCAGTAAGTCGTCGCCGCGTGATGAGCGTCATGCATTCAGCCATCAAAGCCTGCGAGCCATCGCCCGGACGGGCGTAGATTGCAGCGTCGATCCAGCAGGCCATGCCGGGGGTTATAGCCGCGATCAACATCGATCAGCGTATCAATCTCCACGGTCACATGCTGCAGACGGTCAGCCATCGTGACCGCAGTGCGCAGGCGCTCGGCGATCGCCACGTCGTCGAAATTCGCCACGGCCGGATTCTCGTGCGCAAGGCGAAGATTTGCGGTCATGCGAAGTTGCTCGGCCGCGCCCAAAGCATCGAGCTCATTGAGACGGCCGATCAGATCGTCCGACAGATTGATCTGGAACGCGACGCCGTCGATGCGCGACCGAAGCGCGCGCACGGCTGCGAGGGCCACCTCCTGCTCGTAGTTCTTGAACCCGAACGAGACGGCGTGCGCAAAATGGCTGCCGTGGCGCGGCTCATCGGCGCTAGAGTGAAGCTTGCCGACCGTCACGCGGAGGCCATCCGGCGCGGCCCAGCCAGAGAGTTCGGCGCGGATGTCGGACAAATCGGCCTTAGCCGTCACGATCTGGAGGGCGTCGGTGAAATGGCGCGCAGCGGCGAGCGCCGCGGTGGCGGCAGCGTCCGGCACGGTGAGTGTGAAGAACGTGAAAGTCATCCCCGCGGCATAAAAATCCTCGATGCGCCGGCGCGTTTCAGGTTCCAGAAGATCGGATAGCGGCGTGCGAAGCCGAGTGACGCCCATCTGCCACAGACGCATCAAGAGCGCATCGTTGCGCGCCCGCTTGCGCGAGAATTCCTCCATCGGTCCGTTGTAGGGCAGCGTGATCGGCGTTGCCCAGGCATGGCGCAGGTGGGCGATGAGCTTCCCGCCCCGTGGGGCGACCCGCTCGGCCCTCCCGATGGCGGGCGCCGAATCCGCGTCCGCATCGTCGGCGGCACGCTCGACGCCATCGGTCGGGACGATTCTAACGCGGTGACCGTCGGGCAGGATGTCGACGAGGGCCCACCCATACTTGCCGCGATCGTCGCGGCCGAATTCGTCGGCGGGGGAGACCGGGAAGAGCTCGGCGTAATCCTGCCGGGTGAAGCTTGTCGGCGGCAGGACGTAGAGCTTGGCCGCCCCGAGGCGATTGAAGAAAAAATGGTGCACGTGACCGGAGAACACCGCCTCAACGCCCGCCCTCTGCAGCATCCCGATCAGGCGCCCGCGCCCCGGCTCGTCCAGGTTGTCATAGTGCGAGGGTTCATCGGGCGCGGTGATGAAGGGCGGATAGTGGATGAACACGAATGTGCGCTTGCCGGTGCCGCCGGCGGGCAGTTCTCGCTCGAGCCAAGCCCATTGACGTGCCTCTGCTTCGATTCCTCGGTTGATCAGCGAGGAGTTGACGACCACGAACCGGCAGCCGTGCCGGTCGAAGGCGTGCCATGAAGGCCCGAATTGGTCCTCATAGATCCCGAGGCTGCGCTCGCTTGCAAACTCGGCCGGCAGTCCCTTGAGGGGCTTGTCGCCGACATCGTGATTGCCGGGCACGAAGTGGAGCTCATGCGCGAGCGGCGCGAAAATCCGCTTGGCTTCCTCTGCCGCTGGGGAAAATGTCGGTAGGCTCGGCATGGGGTGCACCATGTCGCCGAGATGAATCGTAAAGCTCGGCGCGTGCCGGGCGATCTCGCGAACGGCATGGCGGGCGCGGGCGTTGGCGCGCAGATTGACTGGGAATGGTGAGGAATCGTCGCCGCCCGGCGGACGAATATGCGTATCGCTGACGATGGCGAACGTGAAGAGTGGGACCGGGACCTGCGGGCTTTCCATTTTGCCGACATCTCTTTCGCCACTCATCTGCACCACCTCGCACGAAATGCTCTGTATGTCACGACCGCGCGACGTCTCCCAGGCCAGACACCACGCGAGCCATTGCTCATGCGCGCTAGCCGGCAAGCTGCGCCATATGAAGTCGGCATCAGACTGACAAAGCAATGGCCGCCTGTCGATGACAAACAGGTTGCAGAATGCGCATGGCTTTGGGCTTGTGCGTCGAGGCTGAGCGTAGAAGTATTGGCTTGATGCGGGTGCACCGCACGCCAAGTGACGCCCCCAATCCTTGCCTGCAGGGCGGGAATCACCGCGAGGCCGAGATGGCAGACACGTTCCTGGTGACAGGCGCAACGAAAGGGATCGGCCTGGCCGCATCGCAAATGCTTATGGCCGCGGGCCATACGGTTGTCGGCATCGCGCGCACGTCGCGACCGGCGTTTCAGGGGCCCTTCTTCGCGGCAGATCTCGCGGACCGCAAGATGACGGCAGAAGTGCTCGACGAGGTGACAGCGCGCCACGACATCGATGGTGTCGTCAATTGCGCGGGCCTCAACATTCCGGAGCTGCTGGAGCATGTCGACCTCGACCATCTGAGCCAAGTTCTCGAGGTCAACATCCGGGCCACCGTGCAGTGCACGCAGGCCGTATTGCCCGGCATGATCGGGCGCGGTTATGGGCGCATCGTCAACTTGTCGAGCCGCGGTGCGCTCGGGCGCCCGAAACGCACCAGCTATGGCGCGGCGAAGGCCGGCATCATCGGCATGACGCGGACTTGGGCGCTCGAACTCGCCGACAAGGGGATCACGGCCAACGTTGTTGCGCCTGGACCGACCGAAACCGACATGTTCCGGCAGAACAATCTCACCGGGCCCGATGCTGAGAAGAACCGCCAGCGGTTCCTCGCCGACGTGCCGATGGGCCGGTTCGGAAAGCCCGAAGAGATCGCCGCGGCGATCGCCTTCTTCCTCGATCGCCGCGCGAGTTTCATCACAGGCCAGGTTCTGCACGTGTGCGGCGGTTCGTCGGTCGGACCTGCGCCGCTGTGACGGCAGCCGTCGCCGGGTCAATTCGCGCGCCTTGGCTGCGCCCTGCCGCGTGCGTGCGATCACTCCCGTGCACCAGTAGCCGCGGCGCCCATCGCTTATGGCGCCATGCGCCCCTTGTTGCGCTCCGCGAGGATCGGGCGGACCATGTTCTTGAAGCGCCATGCCTCGTCATCGTGCAGATAGCCGGACAGGCAGAACGAGTGACACCCGACATCGATATACTGTTGCAGCACGTTGGCGCACTGTTGCGGATTGCCGACGATGCAAATGCCGGCCCCAGGTCGCGCCCGCGTGAGGCCGGACCATAGGTTCGGCGCGATGACATCGCCCATCGTTGCGCGGAGTTCCTGCACCCGCTGGTTCGCGACGGAATGCGCGTAGTGCTCGCGAATGTACTTTTCGCGCTCCTGCGTGACGTTCTTGATGAGGCCGTGTGCGGCCTCCCATGCCTCTGATTCGTTCTCGCGACAGACGATTTGCAGGCGCATGCCGAAGCCGAGCTTATCCTCGCGACCGTGCTTCGCGGCCAGTGCCCGCAGCTCCTTGATGTTGGCAGCAATGCGCTCGATGGTGTCGCCCCAGAAGAGGTGCACATCGGAATGCTTGGCCGAGATCTCTGCGGCTTGGCTCGAGCCGCCGCCGAGGTAGAACTTCGGATAGGGCTTCTGCAAGATTGGCGCCGCCAACTCCGCGCCCTTCAATGTGTAGTACTTGCCGTCGTGGTCGACTGGCTTGCCATCCGAGGTCCAAAGCTTCTTGAGGATCGTCACTTCCTCATCCATGACCTCGTAGCGCTGGTCCTTCGGCAGATTGATGCCCTCGGCGAGGTTCTCGACCTCGCTTTGCCCGGCAATGAGGTTGATGGCAATACGGCCGCCCGAGAGCTGGTCACAGGTCGAGATCATTTTGGCGAGCAGGACCGGATTGATGTATCTCGGCTTCGCCGCGACCAGCATCTTGATCTTCCTCGTGCGCCCGATCATGAGCGCGGCCGTCATCCACGCATCCCAGCACTGGTGCCCGACCGGGATCAGCATGTACTCGAAGCCCGCATCCTCCGCGGCCCTGGTGACGCGTTCGAACATCTCCGATCCGGCAGGAATCTTGAGCGGTTGACCATAGTCGTCGGTGTCGCCCCGGGTCGGCAGGAACCATCCGAATTCCAGTCGCTTCATCTGGTTGCTCTCTTCAGTCGCGGATGCTAATTGTCCAATATTCGGACAAAATTGCGCCATTTGCTCGAATATCCGTCGTTGCAGTCTATGCGGGTGCGCTGTTCCTGGTCAACCGGCAGGGCAGGACGCCGGACAGATCGCGCGGGCAACTCTCTGGAGCGGCTCAGATGAGGAAGAACGAACGGCGTGCCGGGCCGAAAGCCAAGCCCGAGATGCTCGGCTCGGCCACTCTCGGGAAGGGCCTCCAGGTCCTGGCCGCGTTTGCGGCCTCTAACGAGGCGCGCACGAGTGCAGAGATTGCCGGGATGATCGGGCATCCTCGGCCGACTGTCGCGCGGCTTACGGCTACGCTCGTCGAGCTCGGCTACCTGACACGCGTAACACGCGGGAAATTCGAGGTGGCGCCGCGCACGCTTACGCTTGGATACCCGGTGCTCAGTCGTCTCGTGGACCGTCAGCACGCACGTCCCCTGATGCGTGAGTTCTCCGAACGCGTCGGCGGCTCCGTGTCCATCGCTATGCCGAGCGATCTCGACTACGTACTCGTTGAGTCCATCGACATTACCAATGCAATGCCGCACATCCCGGACATCGGATACAGCTCGCCACTAGCCTCTACAGCCATCGGGCGCGCACTGCTGGCAGCAATGGCGGAGCAGCAACGCGAGCGCTATCTGGAGCGCGTAAGGCGCGTTCGCCCCGAGGAATGGCGCAGGTATGGAAAGGCTGTCTTGACGGCAGTGTCGCATTGCCACGAGGTGGGCTACTGCATGGTCCGTGACACGTGGCGGCTCAAGCATATTGGCGTTGCGAGCCCGCTCGGAAGGACGGCTCGGGGCGAGGTTCTGGCGATCAACTGTGCCATGCCCTCATGGAAGATGAGCGAAGAGCAACTGAAGGAAGCCCAGCTGGGGCCCCGGTTGGTGTCGCTCGCCAATGATCTGAGAGCGATCTTGAACTTGACGGCCGCAGCCTGACCGCTCCGCAAGCGTCCCGTGCCCCTACCGCGGCCGAGAGAGGGAGCGTATGGACCGGGCCTCCGCGACGGTTGCGATCGTTCCCCCGAGATCGCGAATGATCCGGACGGCCTTCTCGACAAGCGCGGCATTGCTGGGTGCCGGATTCCCGCGCGACAGATGCACGGTATCCTCCATCCCGATGCGGCAGTGGCCGCCAAGAATGAAAGCCTGCGCAAGCATCGTGAAGGCATGGCGTCCAGCACCGAAGCCGGCCCACGTGCACCCTTTCGGCAAGAGCGATTTGGCCAATTGCATTGCCTCTGGCGTCGACGGCATTCCGTACTTCACACCAGTGACGATCTGAAAGAGCGCCGGCAGCTTGATCGTGCCCTCGGCCACAAGGTCCTGCGCCATGATCAGGTCGCCGGTGTCGAACACTTCGATCTCCGGCTTTACGCCCGCCGCATAGATGCGCTCTGCCATGAGCCGGAGATTGCGGGGCGAATTGATGACGGCGCCACCTCCGAACCACATCGTGTTCAGATCAAGCGTGCAGATCTCGGGCTGCAACGCCACCACATGCTGGGTTCTGATTTCGGGCGTGGTGAGGAGCGTCCCCGGTGCGGCCCTCGCCGGCTCATCATCGCCCGGAATATAGCGTCCGCCAGGACCTGTTGTCAGATTGATGATCATGTCGGTGCCGCTGGCGCGGATGCGCTGCATGACCTCGCGATAGTACTCGAGCTTCATGCTCGGCGCGCCCGTGTCGGGATCGCGCACATGAATATGACAGATGGCGGCGCCTGCCTTCGCAGCTTCGATGCACGAGACGGCAATCTCTTCCGGAGTTATCGGAAGCGCCGGGTTGTGTGCTCGCGTCGGAAACGTCCCGGTAACGGCGCATGTGAGGATCGTCGGCGTCATTGAAAAGAACTCCCTGCGAGGCCGCTCCGCGTGGTGCGCTTTGGTGCGGAGCCTTGCTCATGCGTATATCCAGAAGCCCTGCGAGCGTGCTGTCGAGGATCGCACGCGCGTGCAGCAAGGGCCGGTCGCCCAATCGAATGGTCGCCTGCGCTGAGCGCACACCTTATGTCCTTGCATTCGATCTCGCCAAATTGATAGTACTTGTCTCAATAATACAACGGTCGAAAAATGGGGAGAAATGCCGATGCCGGAGGCGCGCAATGTCCGCTGACGGACTGACATTCGGCTGGTTTCTGCCGTCGAGCGGTGACAGCCGGGCTCTTGGGCAGCCGTCTGGACGCATTCCTTCGAGCCGTGCGCTATTCGACGAGATTGTCGACGCCGTCGATGGTGGCGGGTTCAAGTACATGCTGATCCCGGTCAATACGACGTGCTGGGAGGCAACTGTTCTCGCCGCCTACTATGTCGCCAAGACCCGTCATGTCATGCCGCTGATCGCGCTACGCGCGGGCTACATGAACCCGACGCTCGCTGCGCGGATGTTCGCGACGCTGGATCAGATGTCGAACGGCCGGCTGTGCATCAATCTTATCGCCGGCCTCAACGACGACGACACCGCCGCCGATGGCGTATTCGACAACAAGATCGTCCGCTACGAGAAGATGGACGAGGAAGTCGAGATCATGAAGCGGCTTTGGCGGTCCAACGCGCCCATCGGCTTCGAGGGCAAGCATTACCGCGTCAACCAGGTTATCGAGCCCAAGCCCATCCAGCAGCCGCACCCGCCGTTTTTCCTAGGTGGTGGCTCGCCACAGGCGGCAGAGATCTCGGCAAAGCACTCAACCGTGCACTTGTTCTGGGGTGACAAGCCAGAGGTCATCGCCAAGAAAGTCCGGGAGATGCGCGCGCGCGCCGCCAAGTACGGGCGCGAGAACGCAATCAACTTCGGCATGCGCCTCCAAGTGATTTGCCGCGACACGGAGGAGGCCGCGTGGGAGGAAGCCCACAGGTTGATCAGCGGCGCATCGAAGTTCAACTTCGTGAACATGCGGACAGGGGCTTCCGCCGTCGAGGGCATCAAGAAGACATCCGAGGCCAACCGCCGCGTGTGGGAGCTGCTCGACGAGTCAGGCGACGACATGAAGATCCACCCGCACCTTTGGACGGGCATATCGACCGTCAGGGTGGGCGCCGGCATCGCAATCGTCGGTAACCCAAAGCAGGTGGCTGCGACGATCCAGGAATTCGTCGAGGCGGGCTGCACGACATTCTGCCTCTCGGGATACCCTCACGCAGAGGCAGCGCGCCTCTTCACACATAAAGTGATGCCCTACTTCGAAGGGCGCATGTCCGATACCTTGCCAGCGGTCGCGTGAGCCTTCAGCGACAGACGTGTCGTGCGTCCTCGCTGAGTGATCCGCTGTGAACTGCAAGACGGGAGCGTACGCCGCGATCGGTCAACCCATCTTCGGATGCAAAGAAAAGATGGATCGGCTCGGGAGGAATGACTGTTAATGACCTTCGAGCGCCTCGCGCACGCCGCGCTGATCGTATGTGGCTTGGCAATGTTCGCCTACCACATGGTGAGTTCGCAGGTGGTCCTGGCGGGCTACATCGAGAATCAGGTCATCCATCTCGGCTTCGTACTCACGCTCATCTTTCTCGACGCCGCGCTCCGAGATGCGCGGCCGGTACCGCGCCTGCTGAGCCTCGGCGCGATCGCAGCCTCGCTGGCGGCGCTCGGCTATATCTATGTCAATTTGGAGTTTCTCGAGGATTCGGTCGGCTTTCCGACGACGACCGGCGTGATCGTCGGCTCGGCGCTCGTGGTCCTGGTGGTTGAGGCGACGAGACGGGGTTGGGGTCTGATCCTCCCGGCCGTGGCGATCATCTTCATCGCCTACTTCGTCTATGGGCATCTCCTTTCGGGCCCTCTGTCCCACAAGGAGTTCAAGTACGCTTTCGTCATCTCCTATCTGAGTGTCGGTCTCACAGGCATCTTCGGCACCTTTCTCGCGATCTCGGCGGACCAGGTCTTTCTGTTCGTTGTGTTCGGGTCGCTGCTCTCGGTCATCAAGATCAACGATCTGTTCTTCGAGCTTGGCAAGGGCGTCGGCCGATACTTCAAGGGCGGACCAGGCCAGACGGCTGTGGTGTCGAGCTCCCTCGTTGGCACGGTTACGGGAGCGGCCGTCGCGAACGTGGCAATTACCGGGGCGTTCACCATACCCTTCATGAAGAAGGTGGGCTACGCGCCCGCTCAGGCCGGTGCGATCGAGGCGACAGCTTCGACCGGAGGGCAGATCATGCCGCCGGTCATGGGGGCGTCGGCCTTCCTCATGGCGTCGTTTCTCGGCGTTCCTTATGGATCGGTGATGATTGCGGCCTTCATTCCGGCGCTGCTTTACTACTGGACGGTCATGCTGGGCGTTCAGTTCATGTCAGTCCGCTCGGGCATAGAGGCGCCGAAAGAAAAGATTGATGGCGCGCTTGTCGTGCGCCGCTTGCCGCTGTTCGCCGTTCCGCTCGCCGTCATGATCACCATGCTGGCGATGAACTACAGCCCGAGCATGGCGGCTTTCTGGGCCATCCTGATCGCGATTGGGATGAGCTACATCTCTGCAGATACCCGGCCTAGGCTCGGTGCACTGTTGAGGTGCCTTGCCGATGGCGCAGTCACCGGCGCGCAAATCGGCATCTCGCTGGCCATTGTCGGCATCATGGCGCAGACGCTCATCACGACAGGCCTCGGGAGCAAGATCGCTGGCCTCGTGGAGCTGTTCAGCGCCGGCAGTCTGGTGATTGCGCTCATCCTGACGATGTGCGTGTCCCTGCTGCTCGGCTGTGGCGTTCCGACAGCCGCAGCCTACAGCCTTGTTGCCATCGTCGTCATTCCGTCGCTCGTCCGTATGGGCGTTGAGCCGATCTCGGCGCACTTCTTTGCATTCTATTTTGCAGTGATCTCGGCAGTCACGCCTCCGGTCGCCCTGGCGGCACTGGCGGGCGCGGGCCTTGCGGGCGCCGGCTTCATGCGCACCTCCATCGAGGCCTTCAAGCTGGCCATTGCAGGCTTCATCATTCCGTTCCTGGCTGTCTACAATCCCGCGATCGTCATGCGGCCCGAAGGTCTGCTCTTCACTGTCGGGACTGCCATAGCCGTACCGATCGGCCTGACGACGCTGACTGCATCGATCTACAATTGCGGCTTGGTGCCTTTTCGCCCCGTCGACCGGTTGATCGCAGCTGCGGCGACGGCATTGCTCTGCGGCTATGCCATCTTCCGCCATATCGACGAGGTGCCCATTGAGTACGTCTTGCTCGCCGTCGGGATCGGGCTCGCGGCGTGGCTGCTCAAAACGCAACTGGCCCAGCAACGGGCTCTTCGCGGGGTTACCCCCGCTCAACCAGCTGCGGCTGGCGAGTAGTCGCCGGACCGCAGTTTCGTCCTGGGAGGAAGGCGCAATGCACTATATGGTGTCGAGACGTAATCTGCTCGCCGCAGGGGCGGGTGCACTAGCTCTTGCGCTGTCGGCTGGTCAAAGTGCGTTTGCCCAGGCGCGGCCGGAGACGACAATCAGTCTGCTCGGTGCGCCATTCGGAACGGCCACCTATGTCCTCTGCAATGCCTTTGAACAAATATCGAAGAAGCATCACCCCTGGCTGAGGATCTCGGCCGCAGAGAGCCCGGGCTTCGTCTTCAATCTGAAGAAGCTGGACGCGGAGCCTGACTTGGCAAAGACAACCATCTTCGGCTCCGGTCCGGCAGTGCTGCGTCTGGCGACCGACGGTGTGAGACCCTTCGACAAGAAGCTGCCGCCAATGAAGCTGATCGGCAACTTCACCATCGTTGTCGTCTGGCTTGCAACGACTGACGCAAACATCAAAGGCCCCGGCGATCTTGCGGGTAAGCGTGTCGGCTTGGGACAGACCGCACAGATCAATTGGGCGGTTCTGCCCCGCGCAGTCATGGAGCATGGCTGGGGCGTCCTGAAGCAAGTGAATGTCCAATATCTCGGACCCAAGCCGGCCATATCGGCACTGCTCGACGGCAAGGTCGATCTCGCCATCGCCGGCGGCTATATCAATCCGGCCACCAACGATCTTGCGCTGAGCCCGCAGACCGCCGAGCTGATCGCCGCCGGGCGTCAGCTCCACCACGTGTCATGGGGGCTGGGTGCAGTTGAGAAGACCGAGCCGAAGGGCTTCCAGATCGCGCCTTACACGATTCCGCAAGGCAAGATCGACGGAAAGAATGCCGCACTGGAGACGTTCACCGACTCCGCCGCCTGGATGGTCTCGCCGGACTTTCCCGAGGAGATCGCCTACGAGGCGACCAAGCTTCTGATCAATCACATCGGAGAGTTCGGCGAGGTGCACGCCATTGGCAAATTGATGTCCAAGGCCGGCCTTGTTCATGGCTGGAAGACAGAGGACATCCATCCGGGTGCGCTCCGTGCCTACAAGGAGGCTGGCATCATCAAGTAGTGCCTCCATGTGACCAAAGGGCTTCTAGGTCATGGTTTCACTTGCAGGTCCAAGCAAGGCCTCGCGACCTCCGCGCGCGCGGAGAGCCCTCTTGCTTGGACCTCTCGAGCAGGCGCACGGGGCATCGCATAAGTGCATGCGCCTGCTCCAGCCAGCCTGAGACCCCGCCCGGAAGGGGTGTGCTTGGTGCTCTCGACGATTGGCGTCGGATCATTCTTCGACGACGATCACGCGGCTGTGAGCACTGATCCGCCCGCCGCCCGCAAGCGCACTGCGGCGATATGCGATGCGGCCCGGGCCAGCAGCGGGGTCTGGCGATAGCGGACGCTCTTTCGCCACGAGCGAGAAAGCAATCCTCGCATTACCAGGGAGAACGACAGCCGCCCGCTTTGGAGCCTGTTGACCGAACAAAGCGGCATCGGGGCTCCCATGTTGTTCGATCGGCGGTTCGGCCTGCCTGCTGGATGCAGGGGGCCAGCAGACATGCGCGAGCCTATCCTCTCGATCGGCATGATCGGGTGGGGCCTGCGGCGGAGGACGCAAATCATTGCTCTCCGCGCCTCAGACCTGAGCGCGGATGGCCTTGAGTGTGTCGATGCTGTTGCCCTGCGAACCGGCCTCACCGCAACCGGCACTCCGGCGCTTGAGGCAGCGCGCCGACGCACCTGGCTAGGTTCTGTTGACATTCATCGCAGCCAGATCATAGCCGCAGCGAGGTAGAGCATCGAGTGGAAGTTGCGGGCGAGCTTCTCAAAGCGGGTCGCAATGCGCCGGTAATGCTTGAGTTTGT
>JBKBPL010000041.1:0-33828 GCA_046293075.1 Hyphomicrobiaceae bacterium
TTGCGAATACGAAGGAGTGCTGGCGCGATGTGGGGCATACTTCGAGCGAGTTTGTCGAAGAGTCCTCTCCCTCCAAGATTTACGAAGCAATTCGCCACGATTCTCCTGGATTCACTCGTGAGCGCTATTCTTTGCACAAACCAGTCAGATTGTTGCGCAATGGTGAGCAGCGCTACGTGAAATGTCCGCATGAGCGCGGCTGGCCACTCCCGTTTGCGAACTGCGTAAAGCTGCGCATACGAGGAAATGCTTGGAAGTGGGCGGGTGTTGTGGGCGATTCGCCATGGCTTATCAGAGAGTTAGAGGATGAGTCCTTTCCCTCCGCCACTTGCCCACGCCAAAGCGTTCTCCCGATCCGGCTGCGGCCGGATTTTTCCGTTGTTTTCGAGGGTTATGCGGGAGGGGCTGAGCACTGAAATTGTCGCCGGGTAGCTGGGAAGCGGTCTCTCGGGGCCGATTTTCTCCGGATCTGATGACTGCGTGGATTTGGTGAATTGCCTTAAATAACTGCTTTCAAATGTTAATTTGAACTCGGCGATGTACGCCATTTGGAAATTCCATTCGGCCGGCGGACGGAACAGAGATCGAACACCGCCCGTTGCGCCGCGGGTCCTTTGCAGTTCGCGACCAATCGCGCCACAGTCACCGTTCGTGCTTTGTGCTGAACAAAACGCGTGTTAGCATCGCACAAAGTTTGAGGCGAGCAGTTGGCCCAGAAGTCAGACATCGAATGGACGGACGCGACCTGGAACCCAGTGACAGGCTGCACAAAGGTTGGGCCGGGATGCGACAATTGCTATGCAGCGCGGTTCGCAGAGCGCTGGCGCGGCATCCCGGGGCATCCCTATGCGCAAGGATTCGACTTGAGACTGTGGCCCTCGCGGCTCGAACAACCTTTGCGCTGGAAAAAGCCGCGCATGATCTTCGTGAACTCGATGAGCGACTTGTTCCACAAGGACATCGACCGGGCGTTCGTGGACCGGGTTTTCGACGTCATGGAGCGTACAGACTGGCATGTCTTCCAGGTGCTCACCAAACGCAGCTCGCTGATGCGAAACTATGTCCTGGCGCGCTATGGGGAACGTAGCGTGCCACTACATATCTGGCTCGGCGTCTCGGTCGAGGATGCTGCCCACACCGGACGGATAGCTCATTTGAAAGACATCCGATCGGAAGCGCGCTTCATCTCATTCGAGCCGCTTCTCGGCGCAATCGACGATGTCGATCTGCGAGGGATTGCTTGGGCGATTGTCGGCGGCGAGAGCGGCCCCGGCGCGCGGCCGATGCACCCCGATTGGGCACGCCGACTTCGGGACATCTGCAAGCGGGATGAGGTAGCCTTCTTTTTCAAACAGTGGGGCGGCGCGCGCCCGAAATCTGGCGGCCGGCTGCTTGACGGGGAAGAGTGGAACGGCTTTCCGACCAAGGTCGTGCCCAAACCAATCCTAGAGGCGCTGACCGGATGAGGCAGGCGCACCGGCAGAACACAGTCGGGCCATGGGCGAAGCGCAAACTCGACGCGCTGGAACGATATTTCGCAGCTTATCATAAGGTGATGCAGAATCAGAGGTTTAAGCTGATCTACATCGACGCATTCGCCGGGGCCGGATGGTCGCGCATGCGCACCGCGCCGGCAGAGGCTTTTGGTCTCGACCTGCCGATCGACGACGACCAGGTCGAAGCCGAGGAGGAGTTCATCGCCGGATCGCCGGTTCGTGCTCTAACTACCGGGCGCGGGTTCGATCACTATTTCTTTTTCGATGCCGATCCGCGCCGTGCCGAATTGCTGGAGAACCTGAAGCGCCACCATCCTCAGAAGGATATCCGGATCAAGACCGGTGACGCGAATGCAGGCGTGCAGAAACTGGCAGAGCACTTCCACAAGCGACCGATGGCACGCGGCGTGGCCTTCCTCGATCCCTACGGCCCGCATCTGCACTGGGCCACCGTGCAGGCGCTGGCCGAGACGCGAAAGGTCGATGTCATCATCAACTTTCCGCTCGCCATGGCGATCAATCGGCTCATCACGCGCGATGGTCAGATCCGCGAGAATTGGGTCCAGATGCTTGATGCGTGTTTTGGTACGCACGACTGGCACAGCCTCGCCTACGAAGCAGAGGATGACCTGTTCGGCTCGAATACCGTTCGAAAGAGCGAAGCGGCGGCCGAACGTCTGCTGGCGCTTTATCATGGCCGACTTGCGCATGCTTTCGGGCATACGGCGAAGCCGAGCCTGGTCACCAACACCAAGGGCAATCCGCTCTACTACCTTCTGTGGGCCTCCGCTAACATACGCGGCGTCGCGATCGCATCGCACATCATGGCCATGGGCAATAGCGTGAACCTGCAGGAACTAAGACACCGCAAGACCACGCGGCGTAAAGGCTGACCGTGGCGAAGCTCAGTCGAGAGGAGTGCTTGCTGTGTCTCCTGATCGTCGAGAAATACCAGACCAACTGCCACCCGATCGATTCTTGTCGTAATCGCCCCACTGGGGCATATGCGCTGTCAATAGCGCTTTGAACAGTTTGCCATGGTTGGGCACACGCAGATGCAGCAGTTCGTGGGCAATCACGAAGTCTTGGAAACTCACCTCTTGATCGACCAAATCCTCGGCAAGCGTGACGATGCCAGTGGTCGAACATGAGCCCCATTTGCGGGTCATACGCTGGATCCGGACGATGCGGGGCGCCGCTTTTAGACGCTTGGACCAATACTCGACACGGTGACGAAGCTGGACGCGGCGATCTTCACTCGTCCGCATCGTGATCGCCGTTGAGCAGGATGGCGAGCACCACATCGACGACCCGGCCACGATCTTCCTTACAGAGCCCGAGCAGCGGGCGGTACAGTGCGGCCCGCAGCTTTCGGCGCTCATCGTCATTGACCCTGGCATTAGGGTACCTATGTGTTTCAGTCTCTGCATCCCTCGCCAGCTCCATCGCGGAGATGCCGGCATTGCGCAGCGCTTCATCGTCCTTTAGATTCCAATAGATCCCGAACGCCCGAGTCGATAGGCCGCTGTCTTTCGCCGCCTCGATCGCCTCTTCCTTTTCTTTTGCCAGCGCGGCCAGCATGTCCATGGCGGCGAGGCCGGTGGTGTTCCGGTTCTCCAGATCCTTCAAGATGCGCTCGGCCCTGTCCTTCAGCGACTGCAGGACAGGCGCGGCATCTGCCTCGTCCTTGATCTCCTTCTGGAGCCCGCGCACGAGGTTGAACACCTTGCCCTCGTCTGATCCCGGCTCGCCGCGCAGCCCTTCCAGAGTCTTGACATCGAAGGTGACCGTCTTGGTCAGCCGGCCGAGACCCTCCTGCGTCGCGCTCTCCTCAACAAGACGGCGGGTTTTGTAGGCGAGGTCGGCGACGTAGCCGACATGGTCCGCATAGGCGTTCCGTACGGCGGCATAGAGCTGCGCCAGCCGCTTGAAGGTCGTAATGTAATCGCGCAGTTCAGGCGAAGGCGAAAGGATCTCCCACAAGGCTTCGATCTCCTTGTAGGCCTCGAAAAACGCCTTGCGCGGCTCGGGATCGAGGAAGCGGCCATAGACCAGCTTCTCCAGCTTCTCATCTGCGCTGCCCTCATCGCCGGCGTCGAGGTAATCGATCTTGGCCTTCTCGATCTTGGCCAAGAAATCCTTGAGCAGGAGGTCCAGGTCCTCGATCACGCCGCTGACGTCGGAACTGTCGAACTGCAGCGCCTTCTTCAGTTCGCGCAGCACGCCGACGAAATCGACGACGAGGCCGACGCGCTTCTGCACGCCATTGGCATCGACATAGGGCCGGTTCACGCGGGCGATGGCCTGCAGCAGCACGTGATCCCGCATCGGCTTGTCGAGATACATGCAATAGAGCAGCGGGGCGTCGTAGCCGGTCAGCAGCTTGTCGGTGACGATGAGGATCTTTGGGTCCTCGTTCGATTTCTTGAACAGCAAGCGCACATCGGCCTCGCGCTCGTGCGAGAGCTGAACCTCGGCAACCAGCGGGCGGTCGACGATGTCCGCGGCGTTCTCGGTGTAGACGGCCTCCGACCATTCGGGCGGCAGCAATTTATCCAACGCCCGCTTGTACTTGGCGCAGGACTCCCGATTCACGCCAACCAGGAACGCCTTGTAGCCGAGCGGATAAACCTTCTCCTTGAAGTGCTCGGCGACAAAGGCTGCGACCTTCTCGATGCGGTCATCGGCGGTGAGGAAGGTGCGCAGGCCAACCGCGCGGTCGAGCACCTTGTTCAGTTCCTCGACGTCCGTCACGCCCTCGGCTGCGGCGAGCTCGAAGAATTCCTTGTCCAGCCGCTCGGCCGGAACGGTCATCTCGCTCGGCGCCATGGTGTGGCGGATGGGAAGCGTGGTCTCGTCCTCGATGGATTCGCGGATCGAGTACTTGTCGAGATAACCTTGCTCGTCCTCGGTGCCGAAGATCTTGAAGGTGCCTTCGCCCTGCGCCGTCTTGGCGATCGGCGTGCCGGTGAAGCCGATGATGGTCGCGTTCGGCACGGCCGCCATCATGTAGGTGCCGAGGTCCTTGGCGACCGAGCGGTGCGCCTCGTCGATGAAGACGTAGATGTTCTCGCGGGTATTGGCGTCCTTGTCGATGCCCTCGAACTTGTGGATCATCGAGATGATCAGGCCGCGCTTGTCGGTCTTGAGTAGCTCCTGCACCTCGGCCTTCGAGTTCGCCCGCCAGACTGGAATATCCTGCTGCTGCATCTCGCCGAGCAGCTTTTCGACCCAGCCCTTGAGCTGGCCTTCGAGCTCGGTGCGATCCACCACCAGGATGACGGTGGCGTTCTGGAACCGCGCCTTGTCTTCCAGGATCAGCTTCGCGGCGGTGAGCAGGGTGAACGTTTTGCCTGACCCCTGCGTGTGCCAGACGAGGCCGCGCTTCTTTTCCTTGTCCTCGCAGCGCGCGACGATTTTGTCGATGGCGATGCGCTGGTGCTGGCGCAGGATCGATTTTCGCGTCTCGCCGTCCTCGACATAGAACAGGATCCAGTCGCGCAGCGTGCGCAGGAAGTCGGTCCGCTCGAAAAAGGCCTGCACCGCGAACTTGTAGGTCTCCTCGGGCTGCTGCTTCCACCGCGCCATGAAGCGGCGGTTGGCGTTCCACGTCACGCCGTACCAGTAATCGAGCAAGTGCGTGACGTTGAAGAGCTGCGGCGCGCCGATCAGCTCCGGCGTCTCCTTCTCGTAGCGCTTGAGCTGCGTTACGCCACGGTCGATTGCGCCACCGTCCTTGGGGTTCTTGTGCTCGACGATGCAGACGGGCACGCCATTGACGACAAACATCACATCCGCCCGGTTGCCCTTGCGCGCCGGCGGCTTCAGCTTCCATTCCCAAGTGACGTGAAAGACATTCTCGTCCGGATGCTCGAAGTCGATGAGCTGAACATGGCGGTGGCGTTTTTCGCCCTCGTCGTACCATTGCCGCTCGCCGCGCAGCCAGGCGAGCACATCGCGATTACCCTCGATGGTGGGTGGGATTGCCTCCAGCTTCTCGATCACCTGGCGGATGGCATCAGCCGTCATCCACGGATTGAATTTGGCGAGCGCTGCCTCCAGCTCATCGCGGAGCATCATGCCGGCCTCGCCGCCGCGCTTCTGCTTGGCGACCTCGGGCGTGATCGGCGTCCAGCCGATGCCCACGGCGTGGGTCACCATCGGGAACTGGACGGTGCCAGCCTCACTGATCCGGATCTCAGACATCGCACCGCGCCGTTAGCCTGCCGTTGTGTGTCACGGACGAACAGCAAGCCCATTTGCATGTAGTGAAGCAGGGATTTATTACACGCAAGTATAGTTGTGTGTAGCGGATAACGCTCAAAGCACGTTCCTCCCCTCGGCAATGTTCAGAAGCTCGGGGAAGGCGAGTATGGCCGGTCTCCGTCCAGAACCCTGACGGATCGTTCGGAGGATCGGATTGTCTCCGTCTCGCAGCAGGCGAAGCAGCCGCTGCGCCGATTCACGCGGGATCCCCGAATTCTCGACAAAGAGCGGGGTGGGAAACACGGGCCTCGAAAAGATGAAGTCCACAGCAAGCCCAGCGAACTGAGAATGCGTGCGTTCGGCAACTTCGCGCTGCATTCGGATATTCAGCGCAATGATCTGCTGGGCGCGCTCCTGGTTCTGGTGGGCCTGTTCAATGAGACCCTCGAGGAAGAATAAACACCAATCTGTCCATGCGCCGGTGCGCGACACCGCACGCATGCGCTCGACATACTCTTCTCGTCGGCCTTCTAGGTAGCCGCTCATGTAGAAGCTTGGACTAGAAAGGACCCCCCTATGCATTAGAAACAGGGGAATGATCATCCTCCCAAGTCGACCATTGCCGTCTTTGAAAGGATGAAGTGCTTCGAACTCGAGGTGTATAAGGGCTAGCTGAACTAGGGGATCAGGTTGCCCGCGATCAGCAGTGTAGGCTGCCCAAGTGTCCAACCCGCTGAGAAGATGCTCCTGCGGGATGGGGACGAAGCTCGCCTGATCGATGGTGCAACCTTTTGGTCCGATCCAGTTCTGTTCGGTGCGGAATGCTCCGGGGTTCTTGTCGCGCCCGCGCCCCCCCTGCAGAAGCAAGGCATGTGCTTCGCGCAAGAGATGCAGAGAAAGGGGCCGCTCCTGGAGTGCATTCGCGGCGAAACTCAGGGCCACGCGGTAGTTGAGCACTTCCTCGGCATCGTCGCGCTTGGGCTGGTCCACGTCGCCATCGGCCCCGGCCTCGATTTCCAACACCTCACCCATGGTGACGTTCGTGCCCTCGATTTTCGATGAGAGCACCGCTTCTTGGGTCGTCAGCGGAGACAGCAGCACGCTGGCATTGGGTATGGCCGCAACGAGACCGTCATAGCGGGCGAGCGCGGCATTTGCCGGACCGATCAGTGGGACAAGGCGCGGCCAGTCCAACAGCTCCGGCGCAGGCGGGAACTGACCCAAATGATAATGCACCGGTCCAGTCATGTCGCACCTGTTCGGCGATGCGTCGGCATCTCTGCGACGATGATCTGCCGGGTCTGCGGGTCGAAACAGTAATAGATCCTCAAACAGCGCGAAGGATCACGCGTGTTGCCACCATTTTTGACGTGCCAGTCTGCCAAGAAGCGACGTCCCGCCCAGTTGAAATCGAAGCTGTCCTGACCGCAGGGCGCATTCTGAACGCCCTCGAAGATCGGGATGTTCGCGAGAGTTCCGCCACCATCAATGAAACGGTCTCGAGCTTGTGTGGCGAGCCAATGCAAGGCGCGCGCAGCTGTCTGGATGTCAATCAGCTCGGGCTTGCGGACACCGCGGCGCGCGGCAGGAGTCAGCACAAGACGGCCCGCAAACTGGTTTTCGCACCAGTCGGCAAAATGCTCCCAGGCGTTCGGCCAGACCATTGTGTTATCTGGATCGCCTCCCGCTTCGCGTAGCTTGGCAATCAGATCCTGGATGCGCCAAGCGGCCGCCTGGGCCTGCGCCTCAGCCGCTTCTGCGCGGGCCCTCTCGCTTTCATACTCCTCAACATAATAGTCGTTTTCAGCTCGGATCGAGGTGAGTTGCTCCTCCAGGGCATCCACCCGGGCCAGGGCAGCAGCCAGCTTCTCGCCTTCGCTTCCGGAATCCCTCAGCTCAGCCTGCCGGGTCTCGAGACTCGCAGCGCGCATGGCCGCGAAGGTCAGCACATCCCGCCCGATGCGGCTGCGGCGCAGACTGGCTCCCGCCGCTGCCTGACGAAGCCAGGAGTCGGCTCTGGCCGCGCTTTGTTGGGAAGCGAGTGTCTCTGCAAGCACCAGCCGGTGGGCATAAGGGTCGGATGCCTCGTCGAAACCCGGTTGGTAGATGCGCGCCGCCCCGCCAAAGACTGATAGCCGCTTGCCCAGCCTTTCGGTCAAGGCCCAGCAGGCATCGGCATGAGCAACCGTGACATGGGCCAGGCCCAAGAGATGCTGGTTCAGTCTGGCAGCGTCGAGGAAAGGCGCTTCCTCCCCAGTGAAACAGGTCAGCACGATGGTTGGCAAGACCCGCCCCGGATCGGTCAGATGGTCGATGAGCGCCTCGCCATCTTCACGGCTGCGAAGCACGCTCGGCGCTGTTCTGAGCCGCTGCGATCCCGCCAGAAGACCACACTTCTGCGCGATCTGGCGGACAAAACCCGGCACGGCCGGCGCAATGGCAAGGCCGGGCTCGTCAGTGGCGACAATCAGGCGGGTGCTGAAGCGCGCCGGCTGGCCGGGGATGTGGCCCAGCACCACCTCGGTGGTCCAGGCGCGGCCGGGCACATCCCGGTCCGGCCGGTGCAGGCGGAAGGCCCAAAGATCGGCATTGTCGGTCCGCAGGCGGATGGCGGTGGGGTCGCGGCCCGGCAGCGGCAGGTCGAAGCTCTCGCCCGCCCAGGCCTGTTCGGGAAGCTTTGTTCCTGCCTGTCTTGTTGCCCATTTCAGCACTTCGGCTGCGGCGGCGCGGGCGGCGGCCTCGGGATCCTCTCCTTGCAGCGTGGCGGCAATGCGCAGCACCTCGTGCTCGCGCACCATGCGTGGCAGGCGCGCGGTCAGCGGCGAAAGAGCTTCGGCAAGGCTCGTGGTCATGCGGCGGCCTCCGTTGCCGAGATGGCGGCAGGGGTGAGCGAAAGCGCGGCAAGATCAAGGTCGGCAACGCGGATTTCGCCGGTCATCAGCTTGTGCAGCAGCGCTTTGAACAGCTCGTCGAGCACGGCGCGCTTGCGGCGGTGCAGGTCGATCTTGCGGTCGATGGCCTCGAGGACGGCGACGATTTCGCGTTGTTCATCCACCGTGGGCGGCATCGGAACCCGGACGCCTGAGATATCACCCTTCCCGAAGTTCGGGACAGGGCCGGGTTTTACAATCGACTTAAGATCGAATTTTTGGATCCATTGAAACAGAAAACCTTGATCGGTCCCGTTCTTGGCATGCAGAGCCATGACATTAGGGTCTAGAACACACCATTCCCCAACGCGGCGCTTCTTGTTTGTAGAGACCGCCGCTCCGTTCTTCGGGAAGACAATTGCCCCTGGCGGAATACACCTGCGTATTGCCTCGTCGGCGTCGACCAAGCGCGCTAGCTCAGCGTCCTCAAGGGTGGCTTCGGCTTCGCATCTATTCATGTCCATGACCTTGATACCCAGAACACGAAAAGCTTCTGCGGTTGGTGCCTCGATCTCGCGATTGAGTAGCTCGCTGTAGTTCAACCGACTAGAGGAGTAGATCGCGGCAATCTCCTCGAGAGCCGGTATGTTCCAGGACTCCGGCACCGGGCCGATCTCGGTTTCCTTCTGCGCCTCGCCCCGCAGCCCGCGCGTAAAAAGCGTCTGCATCGCAGCGCGCTTGAGGTCTTGGGCAGTAGCAAGTCCGTCGTCCTGCAGCTTGATGGCATGTCGCACGAGATCGAGGACGTCAGCGATCTGCTTCGGCTCATCATTCGGCGGCAGCCAGATTTCGATGCGGTCGATCTTCTCTTGGTTAAGGGTGTTTCCCTTTACCTGCCGATCCTGCAGCGCGTCATAATCAACTTGTGCTAGGAAGTAGCCAAGAAAGCGCTGGTCCACACCATTGCGGGGGTGAATGGCGATGATTGCCTCATTGTGGCAAGCATCGATACCAAGGGTTGCGACCCGTCCGATCGTGAGCTTGAAGCTCATGATCAGCGTCCCTGCGGGCACGGTCTTCCCGCGAAAAACCTCTCGAAACGCCGCTCGACTGATCTTTTCCTTGGTCTCAGTGACGGTGCCGAACTCCGTCATGTCAGAAATCGCGACCCAAGGAACGCCATCATCGGCGCCCTGCCAATAGTCAGGGTTCGCGCGAGCTGGAGTCCGACCTGCCTTGTAGTCTGCAAGTTCCGCGAACGGGATCGCACGCCATCCGTCTGGGATCATTTCTGTTCTCCCAAGGGCGCCAGCATCTTGGCCAGCTTGGCATCAATTTCGCGAGCGGCATCGTCCAGCTTGAACAGGTCAGCGATGATGTCCGCGATCGGTCGTTGGTCCTGTTGATCGACGTTGCCGACCCACCTGCTCGGGCTGAGGTTGTAATCCGCCTCAGCCGCCTGCTCCCGTGTGATGACGGCGATCTCGCCCTCGACCGGTTCGCCCTTCAGGTAGGCCGCGGCCAGCGGGCGAATGTCCTCCTGAGGGATGAAATTCTTCGGCCGCCCCTTCTGCACGCGGCGTGAGGCATTCAGAAGGACGATCCTGTCCTTGCGCGCGGCAGGCTTGCGCTTGGACAGCACGACGATCACGCCGGCGGCAGTGGTGTTGTAGAACAGGTTGTCAGGCAGCAGGATCACGCCGTCGATCAGATCATTCTCGACGAACCACTTGCGGATGTTCCGCTCCTTGTCCTCGTTCTTGCTGCCTGAGCCGCGCGTCACCGCGCCAGTATCGAGCACTACCGCCGCGCGGCCCCTGTCGTTCAGGCAGGCGAGCGTGTGCTGGAGCCACGCCCAATCGCCCTTGCCGGTGGTGGCGCCGCCTGCCGTGCGGAAGCGGTCGAACGGATCGTCGGCGAAGATGTCCGGGTTGAACGGCTGGTTCCACATCGGATTGGCCACGACGATGTCGTAGGTGCGGATTTTGCTGTCCGCCGTCTTGAACTTCGGATTGATCATTGTGTCGCCGCGCGCCATCTCGACGCTCATGTCGTGGATGATGGCGTTCATCTGGGCGACAGCGTAGCTTTCAGCGGTCAGCTCCTGCCCGTAAAGCCTGAGCGGCACCTTGCTGATGGGATCGAGCTCGCGCGCGACGAGCTGGAGCTTGACCAGGAGCCCCGCCGAGCCGCAGGCATAGTCGTGGCATTCCTCGCCGGGTTTCGGGCGCATGATGTGCGCCATCAGGAAGCCCACCTCGGTCGGCGTGAAGAACTCGCCGGCGCTCTGACCCGAGCCTTCGGCGAACTTCCGAAGCAGGTACTCGTAAGCGCGACCGAGGAAATCCGGTTGCACGTCGGCGAGGCCGAGCCGATAGCGCGGATCGGAGAAGGTCTCGACCACCTCGCGCAGCTTGGCCGGGTTGATGTCGCGCTCGCCGTTGCGCTCGGCGGCGAAGTCCACAACGTCGATGACGCCGGACAGGGACGGGTTCTGCCGCACCACCGCGCGCACGGCCTTGGTCAGATGCTCGCCGATATCCTTGGGCCGGGTGGGGCGGCCCTGCTCGTCGTTCGGCCAGTCGTAGCTCTCGCGCCCGCTGATCACCGCCCAGCGCGCTTCCGGCGGCAAATAGAAGCGCAGGAGAGCGTGGTCCTCCTCCGAGATCTCCAGCGCGGTGTCGCGGTCGCCATATTCCTCGGCCAACCGTGCGATCTCGTCGTCGAAGACATCTGACAGGCGCTTGAGGAAGAGGAGCGGCAGCAGGTAGTCCTTGAACTTGGCCGCGTCCTTCTCGCCGCGGATCGAGCAGGCCGCATCCCACAGCATCTGCTCCATGGACTTGGTGGAGGGCGGTGCTGAGCGCGTGCCAGTGCGGCGGCGCGTTACTTTCGCTGCCGCATCGGCCGAATCCGCGCTAGGCTCGTCCATGTCCACCCCGGCCTCGGCGGCGAGGGCGGCGATGGTGGCGCGGGCGGCTTTCTGCGGCATGTTGGTGCCGCCCTCCCAGCGGTTGACGGTGGCGAAGGACACACCAAGCCGTTCGGCGAGCTGCTCTTGCGTGAGGTCGAGATTGGCGCGGATGGCGCGCAGCGTGGCAGCGATGGTCTGTTCATCTGTCATGTTTGATATGTATGCTATATTGCAAAATAGATCAATCCCGACGGAGCCACTTCGCTGCGAAATAGCTTGAAGACTATTTCGTTCGTAGAAACGAGAAAATTTGCCTCTCCCACTCTACCGGGAACCCGTCCATCACCCTCGCCAGCGTCACCTCCGGCCCCTGCCTCCCGTCCAGGATCGCTTCGACGATATCGGGCGCGAGCAGGGTCAGCCGCAGGACGCGGGTCATGTAGGACGGCGCGATCCCCTCCCGCTCCGCCAGTTCGGCGATAGTGGCGAACTCGCCCGACTCCAGCATCCGCTTCCATCGGAACGCACGGGCCAGCGCCTTGACCAACGTGCTGTCGGCCCTGCGCGGCTGGGCGGCGCCCTTCGGCAGTTGCATCTCCTTCCGCCCGCCGCGCCGGACGAGGCGGAAGGGCACGTGGAGGGTAACCGTCTCGGGGACTTGGCTTGCGCCGCTCATGCTGCCGCCCGTGCCTCGCCTGCCAGCATCTCGCGGGCCATGGCGGCAAGGCCATCGACGCGCAGCCGGATGGCAAGGCCATCGGTGCCGATGTCAACCCGCTCGACCAGCAGCGCAACGATGCGCGCCTGCTCGGCGGGGAACAGTTCGTCCCACAGCGGATCGAGCTGGCGAAGCGCCATGCGCGCATCGGCCTCGGTGATGTCGGCGGCCTGGGCGCGGGCGGCCTTCCAGGTGCCCGCCACGATCTCCGGCTGACGGAAGACGGTGCGCAGCCGGTCGATCACCGCCGCCTCGATCGCGCCTGCGGGCACACGGCCCACGGGGCAGGCACCGGCGCCGTGCTTCAGCACCGTCTGGCTGACATAGTAGCGGTAGAGCCGGTCGCCCTTGCGCGTGTGGCTCGGCGAGAAGGCGGCGCCGTCGGGACCGAACAGCAGGCCCTTGAGCAGCGCGGGTGCTTCGGCGCGGGTGCGCCCGGCGCGCTTCCGGGGGCTTTCTTGCAGGATCGCCTGAACCCGGTCCCACGTCTCGCGGTCTATGATGGCGGAGTGTTCGCCCGGATAGCTGTCGCCCTTGTGGACCGCCTCGCCGATGTAGGTGCGGTTGCCGAGCAGCCGGTAAAGGTATTTCTTGTCGATCGGGTTGCCGCGGGCCGTGCGCAGGCCCTGGGCGGCAACCTCGCGCGCCAACAGCGTACACGACCCGATCTCGAGGAAGCGGGCGAAGATCCAGCGGACATGCTCGGCGGCCTCTTCATCGACCACCAGCTTGCGGTTCTCGACGCGGTAGCCGCAGGGCGGGACGCCGCCCATCCACATGCCCTTGCGCCGAGAGGCCGCGAACTTGTCGCGGATGCGCTCGGCGGTGACCTCGCGCTCGAACTGGGCGAAGGACAGCAGGATGTTGAGCGTCAACCGCCCCATCGACGTGGTGGTGTTGAACGACTGCGTGACCGAGACGAAGGTCACGCCATTGCGATCGAACACCTCGACCAGCCTGGCGAAATCGGTGAGCGAGCGCGAGAGGCGGTCGATCTTGTAGACCACGACCACATCGACGAGGCCGTCCTCGATGTCCTCCAGCAGCCGCTTGAGGCCGGGTCGTTCCAGCGTACCGCCGGAGATACCGCCGTCGTCATACCGATCGCGGACCAGCACCCAGCCCTCGGAGCGCTGGCTGGCGATGTAGGCCTCGCAGGCCTCCCGCTGGGCATGCAGGCTGTTGAACTCCTGCTCGAGGCCGTCCTCGGACGATTTCCGGGTATAGACCGCGCAGCGCAACTTGCGGAAGACTGGCTCGGTCATCCGCGTCCCCTGTGATTTTTCAGACCGAAGAAGACCCAGCCGTTCCACCGCGTCCCGGTGATGGCGCGCGCGATCGCGGACAGCGACCTGTAGGGGCGCCCCTGCCATTCGAAGCCATCGGCGGTAACGGTGACGACATGCTCGACGCCCTGCCATTCGCGCAGAAGCCGCGTGCCGGTGATCGGACGGTCGCGGTCGGCTCGGATGCAGCGCTTCCTCCTGTCGCCCCCGTCGAGTTCCTCGCCGAGCCGCTCCAGCCGCCGGATCGTCTCGGGCTTCAGCCCGCCATAGGCGAGTTCCTGAATGCGATAGGCCAGCCGGCTTTCGAGATAGCGCCTGCTGAAGGGTGGCGGTTCGCTGTCGAACAGGTCGCGCCACTGCCGCTTCAGGTCGGGCGTAGGCATGGTCTTGAGCGCGGCGAGGCGCGCGGGGACGGGATCGGGCCTGCTCATGCAATTCTCCGGTGCGTTGGAGTTGCATGACGGCATCGGTCGGGCATGAAGTGAAGGAAACTTTCTCGCATGTCGCCAGATAGTTGGCTTGACTGACGCGCTGTGAGCCGAACCAGCCCGCATGCGAGAAGCCGGCAGAGTTCAGCCACTCGCTCATCCGGTTTCATGTGTCGGGGGTGGATCGGGTTCGGCATGTCCATGGCAAGGTTCACCTGAGCGGCCCGGATTTCCCCTGCCTCTACTCTTGCTGTGGACGATCCGTCTCAAAGCCGTGGACTGCGAGTCGACTCGGGCAGTCCTCGAAGATAAGAACACAAGTCGAACATCTGCACGAAAAGCCCGGGCGGTTGAAATGGCCAAGAACCTGAAGAAATTCGTCAATCCCAAGTTCATCCGAACCATCGATCTCGGCCTGCTGGGCCGCCTGTTCGAGCGCCACCGCAATGCCCTCACCGGTCTCGACCTTGGCATTTTCAAGGCAGAGGCTGCGCAGGATGAGGCGCGCCGCGCCGTCCAGGATTTCTTCGCGGGGCCGGAAGAGAACTATCCGGAAGGCCTCGTCGCCGACCTGCACCGGATCGCCGAGATCGGCAACGCGGCAGGCCTCGACATCATCCTTCAGCAGGCCGCACGGCTCGGGATAAGCCTGACACCCGAAGCGAAGGGCGACGAGCCGGAGGCTCATCAGGATCCCAAGCATGTCGCCCTGCGCGTCTTCCTCGACCATCCCGACGTCTTCGACGCCGCCTCGGACATGATGGCGCTCATGGCGCGCACGTCGCTCGCCGAGTTCGCGGGCCGCGACGAAGGCGTCGAGGCGATCATGGATGATCGCGCAAAGACCGGGTTCGAAACCGCGGCCGCCGCGATGTTCGAGCAGGATCTGCGCAGCAATTACTGCCGGGTCGGCTGGTATGACGATGCCGACGAACTCGTCCTGGTGATCGAGCACGGTTCTCCGATCACCACGACCGACGTCCTGCAAAAGGACCAGAAGCGCGTAATCAGCTTCCGCGCCGCCGAACACGCGGTGCTGTCCTACAATTCCACGACGGGCCTGTTGAAGATCGGCGGCGTCGCCAAGGCGCGTCGCGCCGATCTTGCGGAACTGTTCGCCGACAAGATCCTGGGCAAGCCCGAATTCTTCGCCGGCGAAGACGCCCAGAACCTCTATACGCTCGATCCGGTGCAGCGCGCAGGCTTCGGCTTCGCGTTCAACCATGACTTCGATCCGGGTATCCAGCGGGTCCAGATAACCGAGGTCCAGGTCGACCGCGTCGGCGCCGATCCGAAGACCGGCGAGACACGAAGCTTCTACTCCTATGTTGCGCGCGACGGACGCGACAATGCCCTGGCCAGGCTGGGCGAAATGATGATGGGCGCTCGTCTTGGGTCGGATTGGTGCCTCAACCACATCGTCATCCGCGTTCATTTCGCGACCGGCGGCAAGTCGGCGAGGAGGGTGACCGTCAAGCTCAAGCCGCCGGCCCAAGCCATGTTCAAGCGTCAGCAGTTCGAGGACCGGATCATGACGCTCCTTCGCCGCAACGGATTGCTCAATGACCGAGACGCTGCCCAGGCTGCTGTTGCGGCTGAGTGAGGCGGGCGATCCCGCAATCCTTTGGGGCCGACAGGCTGCGCCTCATGCCGTGCGTGATTTCGAGCGGCTGCTCGATCGGGGCGTCCTGGTCGAGCAGGCCCCGGCAACGGAATGGGATGTGTGCCCAGCCTGTGATTGCGGCCTTGGCGCGCGGCCCGTGCGCCAGATCGACGGTCGACCTGTCGCCGTCTGTCCGACGGATCGGGCAAGCGACCTCGTACTCGGCGATGACGATCTGCGGAGCTTTCGCATAGTCCAGGCGGCGCTGGTCCTCGAAATCGCCATGGCGTCCGGGTTCGGCGACGCGCCGGCACCGGTGGCGGCGGGCGTCTGGCATTTGGGGGAAACATCGAACCAGCGGGCGCTATTCCTCGCGCTGTCGCGTGGTGCAGTGCTTCAACCGGGAATCATCGGTCTGATGCGGTCGGTCGCCCGGTCTTCGCCCATCACGGTGATCGCGCCCGCGATGGCGGCGACCGAGCTCGCCCGCTTCGCCGAAGCTGCGATCGCCGTCATGCCGATCGACCGCTGTCTGGGCAGGAACGCGGCCGGCTTCGCGATCGACATTTCGATGCTTGAGTGCGCTCCGGCTCTGAGGCCACAACTCGTTATTTTCCGCCAGAGCCAGCGGGTGGTACTCGATGGCATCGAGATGCACATCCCGCAACAGCCGTTCAAGCTTCTGGTGATGCTGGCCAAGGCTGTCGGGACTCGGAGCGGCTATCTGACGCGGCATCAGATAGAAGCCGAGAACAGCGGGCGAGGCGCTGCCGATCTCGTTCGCGAACTGAGGCATTTCCTGTCGCATGGACGAGAAGGTCGCGGCGCAGACCTGATCAAGACGCGTCGGAGTCCGACCGGTTACTTCCTTGCACTGGCTCCGGACGAGTTCGTACTTCGGTGACGGCGAGGCTGGCCTGAACCAGCGGTGGTCTTCCCATTCTTTCCCATCCAAAGCCCATTGTGCTCCCACCCATCGGAGCGGCGGGCTCGGCAGGCTTGAGGTCATCAACCGCAATGACCCGAGGCCATGCCGATGCACTCTTCGATTTCCCGAGACGACCTTCGGATCCTTCTTCATGAGGCGGACATTGCGGCGCGCCGTCTGGTCCGCCAGCTGCGGCTTCCCCGCGCCGATCTCGACGATGTCCGCCAGGACCTGCTCGTTGATCTGATCGCCCGGCTTCCCGCCTACGACGCTGATCGCGGCACGCTCGGCGCCTTTGCCGGCGCCATCCTCACCAACAGGGCGACGCGCATCGCCAACAAGGTGAAGCGGGAGCGCCGGATGTATGGGGCGACGCCGATCTCGCTCGATGATGTCATTCCCGAGAGCGACGGGCTGACCCGTGGAGACCTCGTCGCCGAAGCCGACGGGCTGTCGGCGCTCTTCGGCCAGCCCGTCGATGCATTCGCCGCGGCCGAGGAGCGTCTCGATGTCGAGCGCGGTCTCGGTTCGCTCGCACCCGCCGATGGCGCTCTGTGCGCAGCCCTTTCCCGCACCACCGTCGAGCGCCTTGCCGCGAGCGGGCATGGCGCCCGCAGCAGCCTCTACCGCCGCATCAAGGACATCCGCCTCGCCCTGACGGCCGTCGGCATCCGGGCCGCGTGAGACGGTTCGGCGAGCGCGTGAGTAGGAGCCCATCATGAACGTCATTGCATCCAGATTTCCTGCTGTCCGCAGGCCGCTCACCGAGATCGATCTCTGCGGCTGGGTCGGTCAGGCAGCACCCGGCGACATCCTCGAATATCACCGTGGATTCCTCGCGCTCGACACCATGCCGCAGGGCACGCGGCTTGCCGAGCGGGAGCGGGCGGAACTCGCGCGTGTCGCGCGCCGCGCCTGGTGGGCGGCCGAATGCGGACTGATCCATCTCGTGCAGCGTCGACATCGGACCAACGATTACAGCTATCTCGCCATTGCCCGCCCGAAGCCCCGGCGGGCCGCGGTTCCCCTGTCCTCGCTCCTGCTGGCGGAGGCGGCGTGATGGCACCGGCTCGCAACAACCGCCCCAGCCTCGACGACATCCGCACCATGCCGGTCGGCGAGATCGCAAAGCTTCCGGCGGAGCATCTGGCGCTGCTCCAGGAAGATGCCGACGCGGCCCTGGATGCCGCCAAGCGGCTCAAGAAGTGGCTCGAAGGCGCGATTGCGCTTCGCTACGCCGACGCGGCAGCGACGGTGCGTCGGGCCGAGGGCAAGGACACCGGCCTCGTTCGTTTCAAGGACGGCGCCGTCGTCGTCGCTGCCGATCTCCCGAAGAAGGTCGATTGGGACCAATCGCTGCTCGCCGCGCTCGTCGAGCGCATCCGTGCGGGCGGGGAGAACCCGACCGATTACGTCGACATCGGCTTCAAGGTCCCCGAGCGCAAGTACACCGCCTGGCCCACCGCCATCCGCGAGGCCTTCGCCGCCGCCCGCACGGTGCGGACCGCCAAGCCGACCTTCCGTCTCACCATCAGGTCCGAGGATGCCCGATGACCAGCTCTGCTGCCCTGACCGAGATCCGCAAGCGCCACTACGCGCTCGAAGCGCTGCCCGCCACCATCGTCATTCCGGCGCTCGGCGAGATCCGCCGCGAGCAGGTGGTCAAGCCGATCGAGGACGCCACGCTCGACGACATCGCCTTCGCCTTGCTGGGCGTCGAGGCAGAGTTCAGCGCCGTCGGCGACCGCCTGCACGCCTTGCGCAAGCTCTATGGTCTCGCCCGGCAGGCCGGCGCGCACGGGAGTGAGCGCGCGCTCGATGTCGCGTCGCGCAACACGGGAGGCCGCTGATGGCGCTGCGCATCGTTAGCGCCGACGAACGGCTGTCTGCGGCCGGCGCCAAGACCACCATGGCGATTTTCGGCCCGAGCGGCGTCGGCAAGACATCCTTGCTGAAATCGCTGCCGCCGGCTCAGACGCTGTGCATCGACCTCGAGGCAGGCATGAAGTCGGTCCAGGACTGGCCGGGCGACAGTATTCCGGTGCGCACCTTCGCCGACGCCCTCGACATCGGCTGTCTCGTCGGCGGGGTCAATCCGTCGGCCGATCCAAGCGGCTTCTTCTCCGAGGCGCATTACCAGCATCTCAGGAAAAGCTATCCCGAGCTCGTTCAGATGATTGCGGGCAAGCGCATCATCTTCGTCGACTCGATCACCGACCTTACGCGCCAGGCCATGGCCTGGGCGAAGACCCGGCCCGAGGCCTTCTCCGACAAGACCGGCAAACCCGACACCCGCGGCGCCTATGGCCTGCTCGCCCGCGAGGTCATCGGCCTGCTCAAGCATCTGCAGCACGCTCCCGGAAAGACCGTGATCTTCGTCGGCATCCTCGAACGCGTCACCGACGAGTTCAACCGCACGACCTGGCAGCCGCAGATGGAAGGCGGCAAGGCCGGCCGCGAGCTCCCTGGCATCGTGGATCAGGTCATCACGATGAGCCTGTTCGCGCGCGACGGCGACGGCTGGCGGCATGAGCCCGAGCGCGGCGAAGAACGCCGCCTCGTCTGCCGCGCCGGCAACCCCTGGGGCCTTCCGGCCAAGGACCGCTCCGGCCGCCTCGATGTGACCGAGCCGCCGGATCTCGACGCGCTGCTCTCCAAGATCAATTCAACCCGGAAAGGATGACGAGTCATGAGCTTCGACATGAATGACGCCGAGCCGCAGAAGAGCGGCGAACTGATCCCCGATGGCACCTTCGCCAAGGTCACCATGACCATCCGGCCGGGCGGGACGGACGGTCAGAGCGAGATTGACCGGGGGCTCCTCAAGGCCTCGAACGCGCCCGGCAGCGACGTGCTGATGGTGGATGCCGAGTTCACCGTCGCCGAGGGCCCGCACGTTCGGCGCAAATTCTGGCAGATGTTCACCGTCTCCGGCGGCAAGGTCGACGAACACGGCGTCTCGATCGGCTGGAAGATCTCCAAGGGCAGCTTCCGCGCGATGATCGACAGCGCGCTCGGGCTCGATCCGCAAGACATGAGCGAGGCAGCGAAGGCGAAGCGGATCCTGCGCGGTCTGGCCGACCTCAACGGCATCACCTTCGTCGCCAAGATCAAGGTCGAGCCCAACGACGACCCGCGCTACGGCGACAGCAACAAGCTCGACCGTGTGGTTCTGCCGAGCGAACCGGAATGGCGGAAGGTGATGGACGGAGAGGTCCTGGCGCCGAGCCCCAGCACCCGCGCGCGACCCAAGGCTGCATCGCCCGCAGCTCCGGCCTGGGGGCAGACCGTCGCATCGCCGCCCGCGAGCGCTGCCCCGGCCTGGAGCCGGCCGGCACAGCCGGGCACGGCTCCGGCAACGGCCCCGGCAGCCACACCTGCTGCGACGCCGGCCCCGAGTGGCCCGGCCTGGCTCAACACCTGACCGTCATGACGGCCGATGAGTGGCAGGCGCACGTCACGCGCGAGGCAGCGAAGGCGATGGGACAATGGCTCGAAGGACGCGGAAGACTTCACCAGCCCATCGCCGCTCTCACGCTTCCCGAACTGGAAGCCATGGCGGCGAACGCGATCGCGCGGTTCATCGTCCTGGCCTCACACCGGATCAAGGATCAGCCGGACGACGCAGAGGACCTGACCCGGCTCTTGCTCGGGTAGCCGTCTGCGCCGTCTGCGGACGTCAGGCGCGGGGCTTCGGCTACGTCCACCAGCTGCGCTGGGACCGCTTTCCTTACCACCGCTTCTGCTCGATGCGCTGCCTCGATGTCGGCGCGGCGCTCGCCAAAAGGAACAACGGGATGATCGACAAGACCGACATGGAGACCCGAGCGATCAAGGAGGCGCGCCGGTTTCTCGCCGAGACGCTCACCGAGCTCGACCTGATGGCGCCGTTCTACGACCGGAAGCCGGAAGAGATCGACCGCATCATCGAGGCCTGCGTCGACGGGTTTCAGGAATCGATGCGGCGCCAGGCAGCCGCCCGCGACCCGCTCGACGACCCGATTCCCTTTTGAGGTGGCGCATGGGAATCGATCTCAACCACGGCTCCGGCTTTATCTATCGCCGCGTCGGCCACGCGATCAGCGTGTCCGATCGGGTCAATGCCCTGATCGATGCGGCGCTCGTCGCACGCAATTGCCGGCAGGCGCCGCGCAATTATCTCGGAGGCAGTCGGATCGGCGAGCCCTGCGCGCGCAAGCTCGTCTACGAGGTGACCCATACGCCCAAGGATGAGGGACGGGATTTCGACGGCGCGATCCTGCGCATCTTCGACGCCGGCCACCAGTTCGAGACGCTCTCCATCTGCTGGCTGCGCGGCGCGGGCTTCGACCTTCGCACCGAGCGCGCGGACGGCGGACAATTCGGGTTCGAGACGGCGGGCGGGAGACTGCGCGGCCACATCGACGGCGTGATCGTCGCTGGCCCCGATGTCGGTCTGCACTGGCCCGTGCTCTGGGAGCACAAGGCGCTCAACGCCAAATCCTGGAACGACCTGGTCAAGCGTGGCTTGCGCGCCTCCAAGCCGGTCTACTACGCACAGGTCCAGCTCTACATGGGCTATCTGGAGCTGGAGACCGCCCTCGTCACGGCGCTCAACAAGGACACCGAGGCGCTCCACCACGAGGTGGTCGGGTTCGATCCGCCCTTCGCGCAGGCGCTCTCCGACAAGGCCGTCGATATCCTGCGCGCCGCGGAAGCCGGCGAGCTCCCACCGCGGATCGCCGCAGACCGAGATTTCTATCTCTGCCGCATGTGCGCCTATGCGGAGCGCTGCTGGGAGGGCGAGCGATGAGCTTCATCCCGTCGCAGCAGCAGGCGGCGGCAATCGCCGCGATCGAGGACTGGTTTCGGCACGGCACGCGCAATCAGCAGGTGTTCCGCCTGTTCGGTTACGCAGGAACGGGCAAGACCACCATCACACGGCATGCAATCGGCGAGCTCGGTCTTGAACCGATGGATCGCACGGGCGGCTCGGGCGGCGTGCTCTATGCCGCCTTCACCGGCAAGGCGGCCCTGGTGATGACCCGGAAGGGAACGCCAGCCTCGACGATCCACAGCCTGATCTACAAGGTCTCCGAGGCGACGCCCGAGGAGATCGAGCGTGTCACCCGCGAACTGGAAACGCTTCGCGGCGGCCTGCGCGCAATGCGACCGGCCGAGCGTTCCTTCGCGGAGACCCAGATCCGCCGCCTCGAGCTCCGGCTCGCCGACATCCATCAGCCTCGTTTCATTCTGAACGAGCAGTCGCTGGTCCGCGACGCCGACCTGATCGTGCTCGACGAGGTCTCCATGGTCGGCGCCGAAATGGCGAGCGATCTGCTTGCTTTCGGCAAGCCGATCCTGGTGCTCGGCGACCCCGGCCAGTTGCCGCCGATCAAGGGCGACGGCGCCTTCACCGACGCCGATCCCGACGTGATGCTGACCGATATCCATCGCCAGGCGGAGACCAGCGCGATCATCCGACTTGCGACGCTCGCGCGGCAGAGCATGCCCATTCCCTACGGCGAGCACGACGACTTCGTCTGGAAGATGCGGCGCTCCGACATCGGCCCGCATCAATTCCTCAAGGGCGGTCAGGTGATCTGCGGCCGCAACGCGACGCGGCTCTTTTTGAATACCGCGATGAAACAGGCAGCCGGCTTTCCAGACGCTTATCCGCGCGGGCTCGGCGAGAAGATCATCTGCCTCAAGAACCGGCACGATCTCGGTCTCGTCAACGGCATGTTCCTCGACCTGTCGGACATCCGCGACGAAAGCCCGCTCGCCTTCAGCGCGTCGGTGCGCACGGAGGACGGGACGAGCGTTCCCGGCCGCCAGTGGTTCTACAAGGGCCATTTCGACGACCACATCGCCTACGACGCCGAGCGCTTGCGCCGCGATTGGCGTGACATGCGGGGGCTAGTCGAGAGCGTCTGGGGCTACGCCATTACCTGTCACAAGGCCCAAGGATCGCAGTGGGAGAACGTGATCGTCTACGACGACGGTCTCGGGCGGACCGCCGAGGACCGCGCCCGCTGGCTCTACACCGCCATTACGCGCGCGGAGCAAGGGCTGGTGATCCTTGATTGACTTCAACGACATCGCACCCGCCAGAACGCCTGCGGTTCAATACGATCTCGAGGCCATCGTGGCCGGCCTGCGTGACAGGACCGGCGCCTGGGTGCCGCAGCACTTTCCGAACGGCCGTCGCAACGGCGACGAATGGCGCCTCGCCAACATCAATGGCGCTGCGCCGCGAAAGAACGGCTCCTGCGTGATCACGCTCAGAGGCGAGCACGCCGGCGACTGGATCGACTTCGACGGCGGCCAGGGCGGCGGGCCGCTAAGCACGCTGGAACAGGCGACCGGCCTCAAGGGCCGCGATCTTTTTGCCTATGCCGCCGATCTGGTCGGATGGTCGGCTGCGGCGCCAGCCCGGCGTGAACCCTCGGCGGCTTCCGCGAAACATGAGAAAGACTCTGCTCGAGAAATCGAGATCATCCTCTCGCGGGCCCTCCCGATCGCCGGTACGCCGGGCGAGGCCTATCTGCGCGCGCGAGGTCTCACGGTTCCGCCACCGTCCGACCTCCTGTTCCATCCGGATCTCGCGCATTGGGATACGAGGACCGGGTTCCCAGCAATCGTCGGCCTGGTTCGCGACCGCGCCGGTAGCGTGGTTGCCCTGCACCGCATCTACCTGCGGCCGGATGGGGCTGCGAAAGCCGAGGTTGAAAAGCCGAAGAAGATGCTGGGCCGCGTCGGCGGTGGCGCCGTGCGGCTGGCCTCGATCGGCGGCGACGCTGTCCTTGGTCTCAGCGAAGGCATCGAGACGGCGCTCGCCGTGATGACGGCCTGCCCGGGCATGGCGGTATGGGCGACGCTCTCGGCCACCAACCTCGAACAGATCGTCCTGCCGCCAGAGGCCCGGCGTGTCGTTTTGCTCGCCGACCACGATGCGTCGGGCACGGGCCTTCGTGCCGCCCAGGCGGCGGCGCGGCGTCTCCTGGCCGAAGGCCGCAGCGTCGCCATCGCCCTGCCGCGAGCGGAAGGCGATGACTTCAACGACGTCCTGCTGCGCGACGGCGCGGACGCGGTCCGTCAGATCATCGACGCGGCCGAGCCGTATGCAGTGGTGGATGGCACGGATGCGCAGGATGGCGCTCGAAACCGTCCGATCGGCTTCGTCGAGCCGCCGGGCCGCTTGCCGCAACTGCGCGCCGATGAGGGCGATCTCGCCCGCGCCCACGCACGCAGCTGGAGTCTGCTGCTCGCGTCGAACAGGACGCCCTGGCTCTTTCGCAGCGGCGGCATGCCGACCTGGGCCGTGCATGACGATGACGGCCTGCCCATGGCCCGGCCCGTCACGGAAGAGCGCCTGCGCCACATGCTGGCCAAGCTCGCCGATTGGCGGCGTCTGGCGCGAAACGGCGATCTCGTCCCCGCGCATCCGCCGACGCCGCTCATCAAGTCACTGCTGGCGACACCCGATCCCGGCCTGCCGGTCCTGGCGGGGATCGTCACCACGCCGGTCTTCGGCCGCAACGGCGCGCTCCTGACCGAGCCCGGCTACCACCCCGATGCCCGGCTGCTCTACCAGCCAACACCGGGCTTTGCCGTGCCGCCGGTGCCGGAGCGCCCGTCGCCGGCGGAGATCGCGACCGCGCGCAGTCTCATCATCGACGACATGCTGGGCGAGTTCCCCTTCACTGGCCACGCGGAGCGCGCGCATGCCGTTGCTCTGATGCTGCTCGGCTTTCTTCGCGCCATGATCGACGCACCGACGCCGCTTCATCTGATCGAGAAGCCGACACCCGGCACCGGCGCGACCCTGATGGTCGACGCGATCGCGACCGTGCTCACCGGCGTCAGCGCCTCCGTGATGACCGAGGGCCGCGACGACGAAGAGTGGCGCAAGCGGCTGACCGCCAAGCTGCGCCAGATCCCCTCGATCGTGCTCATCGACAATCTGCGTCACACGCTCGACTCCTCGGCGCTTGCGGCAGCGCTCACCGCGCCCTTCTGGGAGGACCGCATTCTCGGGGCGTCTGAGATGACGCGATTGCCGATCCGCTGCGTCTGGATCGCGACCGGCAACAATCCCGAATTCTCCAACGAGATGGCGCGCCGCATCGTGCGCATCCGGCTCGATGCTCGTGTGGATCAACCCTGGCGGCGCGAGGGGTTCCGCCACCCCGATCTCATGAGCTGGGTTCGCGCCAACCGGCCGCGCCTCGTCGCGGCCTGCCTTACGCTGTGCCGGGCCTGGCTGGCCGCCGGCAGGCCACGGGGCGCGCGCATGATCGGGAGCTACGAGAGCTGGTCGCGCATCATGGGCGGCGTCCTCGAGGTCGCCGGGATCGAAGGGTTTCTCGCCAACCTCGACGAGATGCTCGCTGCCGCCGATGGCGAGGGCGCGATCTGGCGCAGTTTCATCGGCGCCTGGTGGGACCGCTTCGGGACGGCGGAGGTCGGCACCGGCGATCTCTACGAGGTGGCGTTGGCCTGCGAGCCCCCGCTGCCGCTGGGCGCCGGGGGCGACCGCTCACAGCGCACACGGCTCGGCAAGGCGCTCGCCCGCATGCGCGACCGGGTCTTCGATATCGACGGCCGCAAGATGCGCGTGCGCACGCTGGGGGTCTCCCATCAGGCCAAGCGCTGGCAGCTCACAATCGAAGGGGAACGTGGGGAACGTTTTCCGCAAGGTGTCGCGGCATCGGGCGGGGAACGTTGTGGCGAGGAGGGGAACGTCGAAAACCAACGTTCCCCGGCACAACCCATTGAAACAAAAGGCTCCGGGGAACGTGGGGAACATGGGGAACGTTTTTCGACACTAACGCATGTGCGCGGCTGCGCCCACGCGATGGAGGATGGGGAAAAACGTTCCCCACCTTCGTCACCTTCCCAAAGCGCTTGTTCCTCAACGGCTTGCACCGGGGAACGTGCGGGGGAACATCCCTCACCACGTTCCCCGAACGGCGCTGCGCCGGACTGGCTCAAGGAGGTGCTCTGATGGGCATGCTCCGTCAACTCGGCCGTCTCCCGGCCGCAGCGACCGGTCCGCCGCGATGGGTCTTCGATCCGAAAGCCGACCCTTGCCCGCGCGCCTTGGAGACACTCATGATTTCGACCATCGAAACCGGCCCCGCCGAAGCGGGAGCCACCGCATTCCGCCCGCATCCGGCTCATGCGCGGCGCGCCATTCTCAGCCTCGACCTCGGCACCACGACCGGCTGGGCACTGCGCAGCCATGACGGCCTTATCACTAGCGGCACGGTCTCGTTCCGGCCGAGCCGCTATGACGGTGGCGGCATGCGCTACCTGCGCTTCCGGAGCTGGCTGGACCAGATCACTGCCGACGCCGGCGGTCTCGCGGCGATCTATTTCGAGGAGGTCCGGCGCCATATCGGCACTGACGCGGCCCATCTCTATGGCGGCTTTCTGGCGACGCTGAGCGCTTGGTGCGAGAGCCACGCGATCGCCTATCAGGGCGTTCCCGTCGGCACGATCAAGCGGCACGTCGCCGCCAAGGGCAACGCCGACAAGGCCGCCGTCATGGCTGCCGTTCGCGCGCGCGGCTTCTCGCCCGCGGACGACAATGAAGCCGACGCCATCGCCATTCTGCTCTGGGCCATCGAGACCGATGGAGGTGTGCGATGAGCGGGGAGACGATGCTCAGGCATGCCGCGTCGGTCGTCGCCGAGCGCCGCAAGATCTACGGAGAACCCGCCGCCGCGATGGCCGTGGTCGCCAGACGCTGGTCGATCACGCTCGGCCGGCCCATCACGCCGGCGGAGGTCGTGCTCTGCCTCATCGATCTGAAGCTGGCGCGGCTCGGGCACGATCCGAAGCATCAGGATTCGATCCTCGACATCGCCGGCTATGCAGCGGTGCTGCAGGAGGTCGGACGATGAGGTGGCTGCCGAAAGGATATGGCGGCGAACGCCGGTCGGCCGAAGAGGTCAAGCGGGAGGGCTGGCGCGAGCAGGGCCTACTCGTCGTCAGCCCCACCGATCCGCGCCTCACCTGGCCCGAGCGAGAACTCGTTCGCCAGCTCGGCGAGAAGCTCTATGGCGGACGGCGCCAGCCGACGGAGCATCGGCATGGCTGAATGGACTTGCGAACAGGTCGAGGAGCGGCTGATCGAAGCTGCCGATGTCATGAAGCGCCTGCCCGAGGTTCGGGTGCAAGGCTACTTCTCGGTATGGCCGAAGATCGTGCATGAGTTCGCTGATCTCGTCGGTCAGGAGCTGCCGCGCATGAAACGTCCGCCACCATTGCCGGACGCGATCAGCCGGATGGAGGCGACGCTGCCCTGGCTCAGATGGCTGGAGCCGGACGATGCCCGGCTTGTCTGGGCGCGCGCGGAGGGCACGCCGTGGAAGCCGATCTGCTGGCGCTTCGGGATCTCCCGCGCCACGGCGTGCCGCCGCTGGGAGTACGGCCTCAGCGTCATCACCTGGAAGCTCAACGGACAGCAAGTGCCGGCGAAGCGCTCGCGCGCTTTCCTCGTCGACCGCGTTCGCTCGTCAAGTTCATTTTGATGCGTGAGACAATTTTCGCTGAGACATTTCCCGGCGAGACACAGATCGGCGATTTGGGTTAGTTCTCGGGTATGCTCGGGCGAGCCGCGCGTGGGCGCGGTTTCGAGATCTTCCGCACCCGAAAGAACACGCGGTCAGGCGGCGTTGCGAGGAGCGACCTCCTGCTCGATCTTGCGCCGCGTGGTGCGGTCGGCAACATCGAGATCGTAGCGGGCCTGCAGATTGATCCAGAACTCCGGCGATGTGCCGAAATAGCGCGCGAGGCGCATGGCCGTGTCGGTCGTGATCGCGCGACGCCCAAGCACGATATCGTTGACCCGCGAGCGTGGCGCCTTGATCGCGTTGGCGAGTTCGTAGGCGCTCATCCCCAACGGAGTCAGGAACTCATCACGCAGGATTTCTCCCGGATGGACTGGCGGCAGACGACGGCCCGTCGTCACCTCCGAGAAATCGACGATGCGCCTGTCGAGATCCTCACGCTTGATGGTCATGGTCATCACTCCTCAGTGGTAGTCGACAATCTCGACCTCCCACGCCTCGTTGTCGCGCCAGACAAAACAGATCCGCCACTGGTCGTTGACGCGGATGCTGTGTTGACCCTGCCGGTCACCGTGCAGCGCTTCCAGGCGATTGCCGGGCGGCACCCGCAGATCGTCCAGCAGTGTGGCTGCATCGATCGCCAGCAGCTTGGCGCGAGCCCGCCGCTGGATTTGCTGCGGCAGGTCGCGGACGGCGTAGCCAGCGAAGATCGCCGCTGTGCGTTTGTCGGCAAAGCTCTTGATCACGGCAAAGCGTAACGCAAAACGGGACGTCCTGTCAAGCGGGACGCTCCGTCTTACGGTACGGCGTTAATATCAACGAACTCAGAGAGATAGCGGTTCCTCCCTGGCCGAAATCGTATGCTGGCGGCAATGGCGCGACGCTTGCCCAGTGACGGCGCCGAAATAGGCCATTTCGTTTCGCCAGCATCCTCGCGCTCGTGAATCCAAACACTTAGGCGTCTGCGTGCCTCGACGATGGCGAAGCCGCCGGTCGGGGGCGTTTCGTTTCGAGCGCATCGGCGAAGCGGGACCCGTTTCGCCGGCACAGAACAACGGCGGGCTTCGCGACCGCCGGATCAGATCCTTCACCCATCGCACCGGACCGACCATGGACGTCGTCGAAACGCCGATCGACAAGCTTGTGCCCTATGCGCGCAACCCGCGCCGCAATGAGGAGGCTGTCGCCACGGTCGCCGCCTCGCTGGCCGAGTTCGGCTGGCGTCAGCCGATCGTCGTCGACGAGGACATGGTGATCATCGTCGGTCACACCCGCTACGAGGCGGCCAAGCGCCTCGGCATGACGAGCGTGCCGGTGCATGTCGCGCATGGCCTGACGCCGGCGCAGCTGCGCGCCTACCGGCTGATGGACAACCGCTCGCATCAGAATGCGAGCTGGGACGACGAGCTGCTCAAGCTCGAACTGGCCGATCTGAAGCTCGACGAGTTCGACCTGGCGCTGACCGGTTTCGAGGACGACGAACTGGCCCGTCTCCTGGCCGAGGCGCCCGTCGAGGGGCTGGTGGACGAAGACGAGGTTCCGGAGCCGCCCGCCACGCCCGTCACCCGCCGCGGCGATCTCTGGATCCTCGGGGACCACCGCCTGCTCTGCGGAGACTCGACCTCGGCCGAGGACGTCACCCGCCTGATGAACGGCGAGCGCGCCGCGCTGTTCGCGACCGATCCGCCCTATCTCGTCGACTATGACGGCACCAACCATCCGACGAAGAAGAACGCGTCCGCCCGCGCCAAGAAGATCGCGAACAAGGACTGGTCCGACGACTACATCGAGCAGAAGCACTGGGACGATTCATCCCAGGGGCCGCAGTTCTACGAGGCCTTCATGCAGGTCGCCATCGACTGCGCCATCAAGGAGGACGCGGCCTGGTATTGCTGGCATGCCTCGCGGCGCCAGGCAATGCTGGAAGCCTGCTGGTCCAAGTTCGACGTGCTGCATCACCAGCAGATCATCTGGGCCAAGAGCCGTCCGGTGCTCACGCGCTCGATCATGCTGTGGGCGCACGAGCCCTGCCTGTTCGGCTGGCGCTCGGGCAACAAGCCGCGCGTCAACCGCGAAGGCTTCGAGAACTGGCCGACGACGGTGTGGTCCATCCCGTCGAGCGAGATCGAGACGCGGGAGCACCCGACCTCGAAACCGGTGCGCGTGTTCACGCTGCCGATGGAGCTGCACACCGTGCCGGGGGAAATCTGCTACGAGCCGTTCTCCGGCTCGGGCTCGCAACTCATCGCAGGCGAGCGGACGGGGAGACGCGTCTTCGGGGTTGAGCTCTCCGAGACCTTTTGTGACGTGATCGTCAACCGCTGGCAGGCCTTCACCGGGAAATCGGCAAGGCTGGAGGGCGAGAATCGCAGCTTCGACGAGGTGAAGACCGAGCGCGTCGGCACTCGTGACAGCGATCAGGACGCCGCATGATGCAGTCGCGCCGAATGTCCCTGATCGAGGCGTTGAGCAATGTCGCGATCGGTTACGGCGTGGCCGTGCTGACCCAGATCGCGGTCTTCCCGCTGTTCGGTCTGCAGGTGTCCCTGAGCGACAATCTGTTGATCGGCGCTCTATTCACGCTGGTATCCGTGGCGCGCAGCTATGCCGTGCGGCGCATGTTCGAGAGGATGCGCTCTTGGACTGCATAAGCAAAACGCCGCCGCCCATGGCGGGCAGCGGCGGCTCAGTGAGGATGACGTGTCAGCTGGTCGTTATGCCGAGCAGCTTCGCCCGGAAGTCGGCGCCCACCGGCCGGCTCTCGGCAACGGTGCGGCCGGCCCGGAGCGCGCCGGCACGGCCGACGAAATAGAAGCCGACCTGCTCGCCGGTTTCCCGGCGCGTTCGCGTGAGGACCGTGTAGCGGGTCGAGCGTGCATCAGCGATGATCGCTTCGCCTCGGTGCTGTAGGGCGGCGACGAGACGGTCGTGGATGGTGATCCTCGCCATAGCCTCAGCCCTCCCGGCTGAGGCGGTAGACCCGACCGCGTCCGTCGACCTTCTCGGAGGTCACATCGAGCCCGAGCTTCTTCTTGAGCGCCCCGGCGATGGCGCCGCGCACAGTATGCGGTTGCCAGCCGAATGCGGCAGCGATTTCGGCGATGGTTGCTCCATCGGCGCCCTGCAGCATGGCGATCAGCTGGGCCTGCTTGCTGCCTTCGCGGGCATTTGGCTTCGATGGCGTCTTGACGGCAGCGTGACCGCTTTGCGTCGGCTCCGCAGAGTCACGCGAGGCCTCCGGCTCGATGCCGATGGCGGCGAGCCCGTGCTCGGTGATCGCGAGTGTGACGCCGTGGCCGTCGCCGGTCTCGCGCCAGATGTGTTCGCCGATGCGCGTGTCGGCATCGATCTCTTCGAGCAGGCCCTGCTTGAGGAGCGAAGCGATCACCTTCTGCGCGGCGCCGCCCTTGAGGTTCTTCGGGAGCGGTAGCGCCAGCATGTTCGCGCGCTGCGCGGCGGCGCTGAGGACGATCGTCTGTGTGTCGGAGAGTTTGGTCATGGGGCAATCCTTCTTCAGGAGAGGCGCGCGACCATCGCGGACCTTCTACTGCCCCGAGCCCCGAGGGCGAGCCCATCGGGGCGAAGGCGGGAAGCGGCGCGCCTAATCGGCGTGCTCGCCCTCCTTGAAGGCGGCGTCGGTAATGCGCTTCAGGATTTCGGCGTAGTGGCTGAGCGTTCCGACGTGGCCCCAGTTGATCTCGTCGGGGCTGGTGTCGAAATGGTCGTCGCTCAGGGCCTTGATGCGCTCCAGCATCGCGTCGATCTCCGCCTTCTTGGCGATGAAAGCGTCGAGGGCGGAAGCGGTGTTTCGGGACTTGGTCATGGCGGTCTCCAGCGCTTGATGGTGACGCCATACAGGCTCTGATCGGCACCCTCATCAAGTCGATAAGTGCATCATTTCATTGCTTTTTCTGCAGTGATGGCGGGGCTCCCGACATGACCTGATCTTGCCCGGGAGCGGCCCCCGTTCATGGCGACCAATACCCAACCCATCGCGGTCATCGCCCGGCTCCTGGACCTGACCGAAAGGCGGGTCCAGCAGCTGGCGCGCGACGGGATCATCCCGGCGTCAGCTCGCACCGGCCCCGAACGTGGGCGCTACGACCTCGTCGGCACGGTGCGCGGCTATGTGCGCTACCTGCGCGAGCTGGCGACGCGGTCGCAGACGGGCGCCGCGGATTTCGGTGTCGAGCGCGCCCGGCTGATCAAGGCCAAGGCCGATCTCGCCGAAATGGACGCAGCTGTCCGGCGCGGCGACCTCTTGCCGGCCGCTCAGGTCGAGGAGGCGTGGATCGCCGTGCTGGCCCGCCTGCGCGCACGTTTGCTGGTCCTGCCCGACAGGCTGGCGCCGCTGGTCCATGAGGAGTCCACCATTGCCGGCACGCGCGCGCAGATCCGCGACGCGATCACCGAAGCGCTCGCGGAACTCGCCAGCCTCCCGACCATCGCCGTTGATGCTGAAGGGGCCGGCGCGGCTGGCGCAGGCGACGCGCAAGGCGCTGACGATCCTGGCGCCGCCGCCGACCCTGACGATCAGTGAGTGGGCCGACGCCAGGCGCCGCCTGAGTTCCGAAGCCAGCGCCGAGCCCGGCCGCTGGCGCACGGAGCGGGCCATCTACCAGCGCGGCATCATGGACGCGATCTCCGATCCAGCGGTCGAAAGCGTCGTCGTGATGTCGTCGAGCCAGACCGGCAAGACGGAGGTGCTGCTCAACACCGTTGCATTCCACATCGACCAGGACCCGGCGCCGGTGATGGTGGTGATGCCGACGGAACGCGATGCGGAGACCTGGTCGAAGGACCGTTTCTCGCCGATGGCGCGCGATACGCCCTGTCTGCATGGGCGAATCTCGGATCCGAAGTCGCGGGACGGGTCGAACAAGATCCTGCACAAGAAGTTTCCCGGCGGGCATCTGACCATCGTCGGCGCCAATGCGCCTTCGGGCCTGGCCAGCCGGCCGATCCGCATCCTTCTGTGCGACGAGGTCGACCGCTATCCGTTCAGCGCCGGCGCCGAGGGCGATCCGGTCAATCTGGCGAAGAAGCGCACCGTCACCTTCTGGAACCGCAAGATCGTGCTGGTCTCGACGCCGACCATCCGTGGCGCGAGCCGGATCGAGACCGCCTATGCCGAAAGCGACAGGCGCCGCTTCTTCGTGCCGTGCCCGGAATGCGGCGAGCATCAGACGCTGGTCTGGGAGCAGGTTCGCTGGGACCGCGAGGCGGACGGCGCCCACCGGCCGGAGACCGCGCGATACCAATGCCGCCATTGCGGCGCGCATTGGAGCGACGCCGAGCGCTGGGCCGCCGTGCGCAGGGGCGAATGGCGGGCCGAGGCCCCGTTCGACGGCATCGCCGGCTTTCACCTGAACGAGGTCTACTCCTCCTGGGTCCGTCTGGAAGCCATGGTGCGCACCTTTCTGTCAGCGAAGGATCACGGCGACGAGGCGATGAAGACCTTCGTCAACACCTCGCTGGGGGAGACCTGGGTCGAGACGGGCGAGGCGCCGGACTGGCAGCGGCTCTACGATCGCAGGGAGAGCTGGCCAGCCGGCACAGTGCCGATGGGCGGCTTGTTTCTCACCGCCGGCGCCGACGTCCAGAAGGACCGGATCGAGGTCGACGTCTGGGCCTGGGGGCGCGGGCTGGAGAGCTGGCTCGTCGACCACATTGTCATCGAGGGCGGCCCCGAACATGCCGCCGCATGGTCCGCGTTGGACGGTCTCTTGGGCCGCAACTGGCCGCACGCCTCGGGGACGGCGATGGGCCTGTCGCGCCTCGCGATCGACACCGGCTTCGAGGCGCCTTCGGTCTACGGCTGGGCCCGGCGCGCCGGCTTCGCGCAGGTGGCGCCGGTCAAGGGTGTCGAGGGTTTCAATCGGGCGAGCCCGGTCTCCGGGCCGACCTTTGTCGATGCGACAGCCGGCGGCAAGCGACTGCGGCGCGGCGCGCGGCTGTGGTCGGTCGCGGTCTCGACTTTCAAGGCCGAGACCTATCGCTACCTCCGGCTCGGACGGCCGACCGACGAGGAGCGTGCCGGAGGCGCGCGCTTTCCCGCAGGGACCATCCACCTGCCGGCTTGGGCCGACAGCGAGTGGTGCAAGCAGTTCGTCGCCGAGCAGCTGGTGACGGTGAAGACCAGGCGCGGGTTTCAGCGGCTCGAATGGCAGAAGCTGCGCGAACGCAACGAGGCGCTGGATTGCCGGGTCTATGCCCGTGCCGCCGCCTGGATCGCCGGCGCCGACCGCTGGGGCGAGGAGAAATGGCGCGATCTCGAACGCCAGGTCGGCTCGCTCGATCCGAGCAACACAGCGGCGCCAGAGACGACGGCCTCTGACCCCGGCGCGCCAGAGATCGCCTCCGCGGGACTGGTGCGACGAGCGCCTGCCCGGCGCGGCCGACGGGTGTTCACGCCCAGCTATCTGAGTTGAGACCGAGACCATGACGCTTGAGGACATGATCGCGCGCCGCGATGCGCTGCTCGCCGCCCGATGGCGCGGCGTGCGCACCGTCGAGGTCGAGGGGCGCCGCATCACCTATGCGAGCGATGCCGAAATGGCGGCCGCCCTCGGCGACCTCGAACGGCGGATCGCCGAGGAGCAAACCGGCGCGCGCCGTCGCATCGTTCGCACGACGGCAAGCAAGGGGCTCTGACTCGTGCTGGAATCGATCACACGGTGGCGCCGCCGCATCGGCGCGCTGGTGGGCGGCTTTGAAGCGGGACAGGCAAGCCGAAGGCTGCGGCACTTCCAACCGAGCCGGGCGCATCTCAACACGCTGATCGCCGCCGCCGGCGCCGACATCACCGCGCGCGCCCGAT
>JBKBPL010000042.1:0-33229 GCA_046293075.1 Hyphomicrobiaceae bacterium
CCAAGAGATATCTGTCGATGGCGTTCTTGAAGGACCTGCAGCAGCCCCACCAAACCGCCTGAGCCCTGGCCGGGCACCGCTCAGCCAACTTCAAATGTGCGAAAGATACTAGACACTACCCTGAAGGGAGGGGAGCAAGGCGCGGACGCCAGGCTCTCGATGCCGGCAGAGGACAAGCGCCGCGCCTTGCGCCGCAAGAACGGGCTCCAGGCACGGCAGCCGGCTGAGCCGATCCGGCCTCTTCGTTCTTTCCTGGGCGCGCCATCGTGGCATCACCCCGCCCTGCGGCCTCGTCCGTCGCGAGCCGACGCGTCGACAGCGTCCCCTCGTGGGATGAGTGGGGGCAGTGTGACGTGGTGTGGGCGGGTGGGGATAAGATTGGAGGACCAGGCGCCATAAAAGTCTAGAAACGCAAGGTCACACGATTTTATCGCAACCCGCCCGCATCTCAACTACCAGATGACGAGCCATCCGCTCTGGGTCATCCGACCATTCACCGTCCCAAACGATTGAGACATTGAGGGGCTCTGAATCAGCTTCGATACTCCGCGCCTGAAACGTCAATAGCGACTTGTAAGGCCCGTGTGTCGCTGCTTTCAGGTTGTTTGGGCGGATGACAGGGTGAAGCTCAAGAAATGGTGCACCATTCATCTCGGCATTCTTGGTTACGCTGAACAGGTCGAACTCAATATCTGGTCCCAATGTCGCACCGGACAACACAGCTGCCCGGTCTCGGACTTGCAAAGGTATGGCGCCTGACCACTCAGGTACAAAGGCGCCAGCAGCGTCAGGTACCTGTACGCTCAACAGGTATAACTGTGTCTCATGGGCAGTGGTGTAACTCCGTCTTGCGTTTGAGACCTTCAAATGAAACCAAAGGCTCGGAGACACATACTCGTCAGGGAATCGGACAAAAGATCGGTCAATCCTGTACCCTTTAGCGTCACGCAGTTGGACAATCAAATGCGGCCGCGAGCGAAGTCGATCACCAAACAGGGCCACGATAACCGCGCCGACAGTCCCAACTGCAATTGCAATCTGAATAGCTAGCTCAATGTATTTCATGGCCCCCAAAGCCCAGCGGCAACCGATAGCACTACCAATCAATCAAATCGCAAACACCCTACAAAAACACACGCACCTACACTATCTCAGCCTCGATCTTCCTCGCGGTCCCGCGTCAGGCGCCCCCTCACCCCACCTTCGGCAATTCGAAGCTGAACTCCTTGAGCACTTTCGGATCGTCCGCCCGCTTGGACGCATCCAATATCTCGATGCCCGCGATCCGGCCCTCGGCGCCGCGATCGACTCTCACGCGCATTGCGCTCCCCGCCTCGCCCTCATACACGTCGCCAGCATTTGTTTACACTACGACGTGAGGGCCGACGTTTGCATCTGGGGCCGCCCCTCATCCCGGCCTTCTCCCCGTGAAGGACGGGGAGAAGGGGAAGTTCAGCGCAGCTCTATTTCCCCTCTCCCCGCTTGCGGGGAGAGGGTAGGGTGAGGGGCGGCGGCAATTTCAACCGTTGGACCTCATCCAGACCGAGCATCCTTCGCTTTTCGGCCATCGACCTACCCCAACGCCTTGTTGCTGGCCCGCACCGCCTCGACCGAGCTCCCCGCTTCGCCCGGCAGGTGCGCGGGCGTCTTGACGGCGCCGGCCGCATCCGCCTCGACATACACCTTCCCGCCCATCTCGCGGAACTTGGCGCTCATCTCGGCCATGCCCTTCTCGGCCTCGACCATGGCCGAGGCGCCGGCATTGGTCTGCGCCGCGTAGTCGCGCACGTCCTGCGTGATCTTCATCGAGCAGAACTTCGGCCCGCACATGGAGCAGAAATGCGCGACCTTGTGCGCCTCCTTGGGCAGCGTCTCGTCGTGCATCTTGCGCGCCGTGTCGGGATCGAGTCCGAGGTTGAACTGATCCTCCCAGCGGAACTCGAAGCGGGCGCGTGACAGCGCGTCGTCGCGAAGCTGCGCCGCCGGATGCCCCTTGGCGAGGTCGGCCGCGTGTGCCGCGATCTTGTACGTGATGACGCCCTCCTTGACGTCGTCACGGTCCGGCAGACCCAGGTGCTCCTTCGGCGTCACGTAGCAGAGCATGGCGCAGCCGAACCAGCCGATCATCGCCGCGCCGATGCCCGACGTGATGTGATCGTAGCCCGGTGCGATGTCGGTCGTCAGCGGCCCGAGCGTATAGAACGGCGCCTCGCCGCACTCCTTGAGCTGCTTGTCCATGTTGATCTTGATCTTGTGCATGGGCACGTGGCCCGGGCCCTCGATCATGACCTGGCAGCCCTTCTTCCAGGCGATCTGCGTGAGCTCGCCCAAGGTCTCGAGCTCCGCGAACTGCGCGCGGTCGTTGGCGTCCGCGATCGAACCGGGCCGCAGGCCGTCGCCGAGCGAGAACGACACATCATACTTCCGCATGATGTCGCAGATGTCCTCGAAGTGCTCGTAGAGGAAGCTCTCCTTGTGATGCGCGAGGCACCACTTGGCCATGATCGAGCCGCCGCGGCTGACGATGCCCGTCACGCGATGCGCGGTGAGCGGCACATAGGCCAGGCGCACGCCCGCATGGATCGTGAAATAATCGACGCCCTGTTCGCACTGCTCGATGAGCGTGTCGCGATAGAGCTCCCACGTCAGCGCCACGGGATCGCCGCCGCACTTCTCGAGCGCCTGATAGATCGGCACTGTGCCGATCGGCACCGGCGAGTTGCGCAGGATCCATTCGCGCGTATTGTGGATGTTGCGCCCCGTCGAGAGGTCCATGACCGTGTCGGCGCCCCAGCGGATCGCCCACACCATCTTGTCCACTTCCTCCTCGACCGACGACGTCACGGCCGAGTTGCCGATGTTGGCGTTGATCTTCACGAGGAAGTTGCGGCCGATGATCATCGGCTCCAACTCGGTATGATTGATGTTGCAGGGAATGATGGCGCGGCCGCGCGCGATCTCGTCGCGCACGAACTCCGGCGTGATGTGCTCGGGGATCGCCGCGCCGAAGCTCTCGCCGTCGCGGAGCGCGGCCTTGGCGCGGGCGAGCGCCTGCTTGCGGCCGAGGTTCTCGCGGTGGGCGACGTAGATCATTTCCTTGGTGATGATCCCGGCGCGCGCAAATTCGAGCTGCGTAACCGGCGCGCCCTCGAGCCCGCGGAGCGGCTGCACCTTGTTCGGGAAGTCGCGCGCAAGGTGCTTGCCCTTCACATTGCCGTTGTCTTCCGGCTTGATCGCGCGGCCCGCGTAGTGCTCGACGCCGCCGCGTGCGCGGATCCAGGCCTCGCGGTGGCGCGGCAGGCCCTTCTCGACGTCAATCTTGACGTTCGCGTCCGTATAGGGGCCGGAGCTGTCGTACACGCGGAACGGCGGCTCGCCCGAAGCTTCGGTCAGCGTGATCTCGCGGAAGGGCACGCGGATATCCGCGTGTCCCTCCGGGGCGTCATAGACCTTGGCCGAGCCGGAGATCGGGCCGGTGGTCACTTCCGGGACCATGAGGTCCTTCTTGCGCGTGATCTTGTTCATCGAGGTCTCCTCTCGGGGGTTCGGGGGCGTGGCGCGCGCCTAAGCCGCGCGCCCAGAGGAAGCGTTCCGTGTGCGGTCCCCCGCCACGGCGCGCCTGCTGAATTGTTGGAGGTTCGCATCATTCCCGTCCCTTCGCCGGCATGATCCGGATCAGGTTCAAAGGGTGCTCGCGTGGATTGACGCGATCTCAGCCGGCTCCTGCCGGCGCCCCTCGGCACATGTGTCATATTGGTGGCGGCGCCCCGGCTTGGCAAGCGCCATCGCCGGGCCGCAGAGCCGCCATCCGTCCCTGCGCGGCTCATCGCAAGCGCGAAAGGCTGCGAAGGTCTCTGTTGCATTGCAATATTGGTCGGCTAGTTTGGACGCCGACGGAATGACTGTCGATCGGGAGCGCCGCACGGCGGCTGGAATGGACCATGAGCAAGCCCTCGCAAGCCCTCGAGCAGCCCTGGATCTTCCGCACCTATTCCGGCCACTCGACGGCCGCCAAGTCCAACGCGCTTTACAAGACCAACCTCGCCAAGGGGCAGACGGGCCTCTCCATTGCCTTCGACCTGCCGACCCAGACGGGCTACGACAGCGACCATGTGCTCGCCCGCGGGGAGGTCGGCAAGGTCGGCGTGCCGATCTGCCACATCGGCGACATGCGCACGCTGCTCGACGGCATCCCGCTCGACCGCATGAACACGTCGATGACGATCAATGCGACGGCCGCGTGGCTGCTGGCGCTCTACATCGCCGTCGCCGACGAGCAGGGCGCGCCGCGCGCGCGCCTGACCGGCACCATCCAGAACGACATCATCAAGGAGTATCTCTCGCGCGGCACCTACGTGTTCCCGCCCGAGCCCTCGCTCAGGCTGATCCGCGACACGATCACCTACACCTACAAGGAAGTGCCGCGCTGGAACCCGACGAACGTGTGCTCCTATCACCTGCAGGAGGCCGGCGCGACGCCGGTGCAGGAGCTGGCCTTTGCGCTCGCGACCGCCATAGCCGTGCTCGACACAGTGAAGAACTCCGGCGCCGTGCCGGCGGAGGAATTCGGCACCGTTGTCGGGCGCATTTCCTTCTTCGTGAATGCCGGTCTCAAGTTCATCACCGAGATCTGCAAGATGCGCGCCTTCACGGAGCTGTGGGACGAGATCACGGCCGAGCGCTACGGCGTCACGGAGGCCAAGCATCGCCGCTTCCGTTATGGCGTGCAGGTGAACTCGCTCGGGCTCACCGAGCAGCAGCCCGAGAACAACGTCGCCCGCATCCTGCTCGAGATGCTGGCGGTGACGCTCTCGAAGAACGCGCGCGCCCGCGCCGTGCAGCTTCCGGCGTGGAACGAGGCCATGGGCCTGCCGCGGCCCTGGGACCAGCAGTGGTCGCTCAGGATGCAGCAGATCCTCGCCTATGAGACGGACCTGCTCGAGTACGGCGACATCTTCGACGGCTCCGCCGAGATCGCGCGCAAGGTTGCCGAGCTGAAGGCCGAGGCCAAGGCCGAGCTGCAGCGCATCGAGGACATGGGCGGCGCCGTTGCCGCCATCGACTACATGAAGCGCCGTCTCGTCGAGTCCAACGCTGAGCGCGTTGCGCGCATCGAAAGCGGCGAACAGGTCGTCGTCGGCGTCAACCGCTGGGGCGAGACCGAACCCTCGCCGCTCGCGGCCGGTACGGGCGCAATCCTGACGGTGGACGAGAGCGTTGAGGCCGACCAGATCGCGCGGCTCGTGGCGTGGCGCGCCGAGCGCGACAGCGTTGCCTGCGAGAAAGCCCTGGCCCGGCTCGAGCAGGATGCCCGCACCGGCGTGAACATCATGGAAGCCTCGATCGTCTGCGCCAAGGCCGGCGTCACGACGGGTGAGTGGGGCGCGGTGCTCCGGCGCGTTTTCGGCGAGTACCGCGCACCGACGGGCGTCGGCAAGGTCTCGGCCGCCAGCGCCACGGACGTCGAAGCCGTGCGCCGCCGGGTGGATGAAGTCTCGGACCGCCTCGGTCGGCGTATCAAGCTGCTGATCGGCAAGCCGGGCCTCGACGGCCACTCCAACGGCGCCGAGCAGATTGCTGTGCGTGCGCGCGACTGCGGCATGGAGGTCGTCTACGAGGGCATTCGCCTGACGCCCGCGCAGATCGTGCGCGCTGCTGTTGAGGAAAGCGCACACGTCGTCGGCTTGTCGATCCTCTCCGGGAGCCACGTGCCGCTCGTGCGCGACGTGCTCGAGCGCATGAAGCAGGAAGGCGCCGGGGACATTCCCGTCGTCATCGGCGGCATCATTCCGCCGGAGGATGCGGAGCTGCTGAAGCGCCTCGGCGTCGCCGGCGTCTACACGCCGCGCAATTTCGAGCTCAACGCCATCATGAGCGACATCGTCACGCTGGTGGAGCGCAGGGCGGGCTGAGCGCCACCTCCCCATCTCCCCGTCCTTCATGGGGAGAAGGCCGGGATGAGGGGCGGCACAATCGCAAACCTCAGCGTATGCCGCCGCCCCTCACCCTGACCCTCTCCCCGCAAGCGGGGAGAGGGGAACTTTGCTTGCGCCACCTCCCCTTCTCCCCGTCGTTCACGGGGAGAAGGCCGGGATGAAGGGCGGCGGCAAATTCCTATGGCGCCTCATCCGTCGCTGCGAAAGCCAACAGCGCCGCAAGGACCTCATCCAAGTGTTCGAACACGTCGGCGTTCGAAACGCGGAAGACACGGTAGCCTCGGCCGCTCAATTCATCTGAGCGCACCGAGTCTCTTGCGAGCTCAGCATCCGTCGAATGTGTTCCGCCATCGATCTCCACAATGACCTTCCGTTCCCGGCAAAGGAAGTCCACGAAGTAGTTCCCGATCGGCGCCTGTCTCACGAACTTCAGGTTGCCAAGCTGGCGGTTGCGCAACTCGGCCCAGAGCTTGGCTTCGGCGGACGTCTCGTTTGCACGCAGGACGCGCGATCGATTGGTACGCCAGGGTTGGGAGTGTCGCACAGAGTTTTGCCCATGCTTTGAGACTGCCGCAGCCCCTCACCCTGACCCTCTCCCCGCACGCGGGGAGAGGGGAACTTTGCTTGCGCCACTTCCCCTTCTCCCCGTCCTTCACGGGGAGAAGGCCGGGATGAGGGGCGGCACGATCGCAAACCTCTGCGTATGCCGCAGCCCCTCACCCTGACCCTCTCCCCGCAAGCGGGGAGAGGGGAACTTTGGTTGCGCCACCTCCCCTTCTCCCCGTCCTTCATGGGGAGAAGGCCGGGATGAGGGGCGGCACAATCGCAAACCTCAGCGTGTGCCGCAGCCCCTCACCCTGACCCTCTCCCCGCAAGCGGGGAGAGGGGGGTGATGCTTGCGACATCCAGCCCTACCGCTCCAGCTCCTCCTTCACCTTCGCGGCGAGCTGCGGCAGCGTGAAGGGCTTGGCGAGGAAGGCGAACTGCTCGTTGGGATCGAGATTGCGCTTGAAGGCGTCGTCGGGATAGCCGGACATGAAGATCACCTTGATGTCCGGCCGCTGCTTGCGCAGCTCCTTGAGCATGCTTGGCCCATCCATCTCCGGCATGACCACGTCGCTCACGACAAGGTCCACCTGACCGCCGACCTCGTCGAATTTTTCGAGCGCCTCAGCACCGGAGGTCGCCTCGATCACCTCGTAGCCTTGGCGCTTCAAGGCGCGGATCGCGAAACTGCGCACCGAGTCCTCGTCTTCCACGAGCAGCACCCGGCCGCTGCCAGTGAGATCGCGCGCGCGCTCCTTTTTCGCGGGGCGCTGAGCACCGTTGGCATCCGCCGCCGTCGGCACATAGCGCGGCAGGTAGATGCGGAACGTGGTCCCCTGCCCCGGCGCGCTCTCGGGAAAGATGTAGCCGCCCGTCTGCTTGACGATGCCGTAAACGGTCGAGAGGCCGAGCCCGGTGCCCTTGCCCACCTCCTTGGTCGAGAAGAAGGGCTCGAAGATCTTGGCCATGATCTCGGGCGTCATGCCGTGACCGGTATCGGTGACCGCCAGCTCGACGTACTCGCCTGGCATCACGCCCTGCGCGCGCAGGGCGCGGCTCTCAGCCTCGCCGACATTGCGCGTCGAGATGATGAGCCGGCCGCCGTCCGGCATGGCATCCTTGGCGTTCACGGCGAGATTGAGCAGAACCTGGTCGAGCTGTGTGCGGTCTGCCTTGATCAGCCAGAGATCGCGCCCATGGCGGGTCTCGAGCTGCACCGTCTCGCCGATGAGCTTGCGCAGGAGCGCCGTGCTCGTGTCGCTGATAACGTCGCCGAGCTCCAGAACCTCGGGCATCAGGGTCTGGCGGCGCGAGAAGGCCAGCAGCTGCCGCACCATGCCGGCGGCACGGTTGGCATTCTGCTTGATGTTCATGATGTCCTTGTAGGCGGCGTCGGTCGGCCGGTGCGTCTGCAGCAGCAGATCCGAGAAGCCTATGATGGCGGTCAGCACGTTGTTGAAATCGTGCGCGATGCCGCCGGCGAGCTTGCCGACCGCCTCCATCTTCGTGCTCTGTGCGTACTTGAGCTCGAGCGCCTTCTGCTCGGTCGCGTCAATGACGTAGATGACCGCCGCCGCCTCGCCGCCGTTTGAGGACACCGGGTTGAGGAACAGGCGCCGCGTGAACTCGCCCTCGGCACCGAGCGTCACCTCGACCGGCTCGCCAGCGAACCGGCCCTTCAACACATTGTCGACCGCGCGCTTCAACGCGGCGCGGGCATCCGCATCGGTGATCCGCGCGACCATGTCCGCCGTTGTGGCGATGGCGCCGGAGCCGCCGTCGCGGAAGAGCTGCTCGAAGGTCGCATTGGCGTTGAGGATGCGGCCATCCGCGGCGATCGTCGCCATGCCGAATGGCGCCGCGTTCAGGAAGCGGGCAAGCTCGCCGTTTTTCCGAAGCGCTGCGCCCTCGGCAATCGCGTGCGTCCGCCGCTGAAGGACGAGCAGCCGGACGGTCCCCGTGAGTGCGGGATCGACGGGCGGCACGACGATGATCTCGGCCGGGAGGAAGCCTCCCGCCGCGTGAACGAGTTCGGTCTCGATCCTGGCCCATTGGCCGTCCGCCACAGCCAGGGCACTTCGGATCGCCGCTTCCGAGCCGGGCGCAAGAACATCCCCGATACGGAGGTCGTGCGCCGTATCTGCGGCCGGCTCATGCCCGAGCCAGCCTGCCAGCGTCCGGTTGATCTCAGTGATGCGGCCATCGGGCGCCAGTTCCAGCACGCCGAGCCGCAAGGCGTCATAGTAGGCGAGCCTGGCCTCGAGACCGCGCAGGGTCTCGGCGACCCGGGCGTGCTCCTGGGTAATGTCGGCGACCTGCCACAGCGTCCGAGGCTGTCCCTCCCCGCCGCCCAGCGCCGCCGGGATCGGGCGCACGGTGACCCGCAGCCACCGGGACGTCCGCGAGCGGCCATCGTGGCCGCGGATGCGAAACTCCTCCTGGCGGGCCTCCCCGCGCTCGACGGCGCGCAGGAGCCGGAACAGGCACTGGCCCGCCTCGGGCTCGCCGGAGAACGCCTCTTCAAGCGCGCGGGGCTCGCCGGATGGATGCTCGCCAACGATCCTGCGGAACGCGCGATTGGCTTTCAGCGCCCGGCCCGCCGCGTCGGTGACGAGAAACCCGAGATCGAGCCCCTCGACGGCACGCTCATTGAGATCGCCGCGCTCCTCCTCGACGTTCAGGCGGACAAGCCCCGCCGCGACGCCGAACAGAAAGAAAACACCGATCACGGCCAGCAGCGCGAGGAAACCGAGCACGATCGGCCCCGTCGCGCGCGCAGACCACATGGCCGCGATGCCAAGCGTCAACGCGGCGGCGAGCGTCAGGGTCGCCGCCAGAATGACGCCGCCGCGGGAAGGCGTGCCCATCAACGTGAACTCGCTGCGTTTCTCTTGGAGCCCGGTCATCGCCGGCCACCGTAGCTGATTCGCCCCTGCCGGGCCGCGGGACTGTTGCCGAAGTCCGTGCAGCAATGCCGGTATCCCCCTGATACAGAACATAGCGCGGCGATGCGCCATTCACACAGCCATAAGTGCCCGAACGCGGTTAAGATGCTTTGAAGCGCTGCGCATGCCACACCGTCCGACGTGTGCGGCGGCGCGACGTTTCGCACCTGGGACACGTGCGGCTAGTGTGGTCATTGCGAAGTCCGCCACCACTTCGCGGTAGGTGCCGGAGGCGGACTTCGGAATCTGAACCACACTGCAATCATAGGCTTGCCAGTGTCCTTTTGATCGCGAAGTCCGTTCGAGAGCCCGCTGCTAACGGTGACGAACTTCGCGATCGGGACACGAGACGCGCTGCCGCATGTACCTCGTTTGCACACGTCGTATGCTGCCCAACGCTGTCCACAATCCCTGTTCATGTCGGGCAGGCTGGCTGTGGACTGGGGCCGGTTCGCTGATACACATGGCGTGCGATGTCGGGACTGGTTCGTCAAGGGAGCGCGGCGGTCGCCGCGGCAGGGGAATGGCGAATTTCATCTGGTATGCGCTCACCAGTGCATCCATTGCGGTGATTGCCGTCGGTGCGGTCTGGATCTTGCGCGGCTACCTCAACGGGACGCCGCCGCGCATTTCCTTCTTCGGCCCGAAGCCGGAGCCGCGGCTCGCCGTCGTCGATCACGCCAATGTGGACGGCCGGCGGCGCCTCGTTCTCGTGCGCCGCGACAACACTGAGCATCTGATCATGACCGGCGGTCCGGTGGATGTGGTGATCGAGACGGGCATCCCCGCACGCCCGGCTCCGGCACGCGCCGAGGCGTTGGAGCCGCCATCTGCCCCGCCGGTTCTGCCGACGCAGCCGGTCTTTACACGCGCGCCGCGCACGCTTGGCACGGCGTCCGCCACCACGGCGGAGGGGGCCGCCGGTTGAGCGGGCGCCTCCCGATGCGCTCTTGGCGCCCGGCGCGAGATGAGCACGCCGGGCCCCTTGCTTGGTGCACCGGCGCGGCGTGACGGGGGCCATGCACAACGCCGGGGACAGGAAGGTGATGACGGCGATCGCCATGCGGACCTGGATTGCGGCCCTCATTGCGGCGGTCATGCTGGTGCTTGCCCCGGCCATCGCGCAGCAGGCACAGCAGGCGCCGCCCACCGCGCCCGCGTCGGAGGAAGCGCAGGCGCCATCCCCTGCACCGAACGGCGCGAAGCCCGCGCCTGCGGGCGAGGTGCCGCCCCAGATCGCCCAGCAGATCACCCGCCTTTCTGCCTCGATCGAGGCCGCCGAGAAGTCTCTTGAGCGCATCCGCGATTCGGACAGCGACCTGGCCCGCCTGCGCGGCGAGATCGACCAAACGCTCGCCGAGACCGCCAAGATCGCTGAGCAGGTTCGCCCGCTGCTCGCCGCCGCCCGGCGCCAGATCGAGAGCCTCGGCCCGCCGCCGGCGAAGGATGCCCCGCCCGAAGCGCCCGCCATTGCCGCCGAGCGTGAACGGCTCGGCGCCGTCGTCTCGGCCCTCGATGGCGCCCTGAAGACCCTCGACCTGACCGAGCTCCGCGCACGCGAGCTCATCGGACGCATCACGGAAATGCGCCAGTCGCTCTTCTCGCGCAACCTGTTCGAACGCGCGCAGAGCCCGCTGCTGCCCCACCACTGGCGCCTTGCCGCGCGCGACCTGCCGACGACGATCGAGTTCGCGTCTTATCTCGCCGCCGACTGGCTCAAGGCGGCGGCCGAGGTCATGCCCGGGCTCATCTCGGTGCTCGCCGCCGCCGGGGTGACCTTCGCCGGGCTCTGGGTCGGCGTGCGCCATCTGGAGCGGATGACGCATTCGCCGCCACCCGGCGGCCGCAATTTCATCCAGCGCGCGCAGCGCATTGCCTGGATCGCGCCGGCACGCATGCTGCCGGCTCTCGTCGCGCTTGCCATCCTCTACGGCGGGCTCGATTATCTCGGCCTGATGCGCCTGCCGGGCGGCCACATCGTCTCGGCAGCACTCTCAGCCCTCCCTCTCATCGTAATCGTCGGGACGCTCATCCGCGTCGTCCTCTCGCCGCGCGATCCTGCACTGCGCCTCGCGAATCTGACCGACCGGGCGGCAAGCCGCATAAGCTGGTGCCTGATCGGCCTCGTCGCCGTCTATGCTGCCGACCTCGCCTTGACCGACATCGGCCGCGTCCTCGTCGTGCCGCTGTCGATCACCGTCGTCAGAACATTCGTCGCCAGTCTCGCCTATGCCGGGCTGCTGACCGCCCTGCTGCTGACGCCGTTTGCGCCTCGGCCCGTGCCCACGGCCACGGCCGAGGCCGTGATGCTTCCCGTCACGACGCGGCTCACGCCCTGGTGGCTCAAGCTGCCGCTGTGGGCGCTGACCATCCTCATCCTGGCGACGACGCTTCTCGGCTATCTGGCCCTCGGCCGCTTCATTGCCCAGCAGCTCGTGCTGACCGGCACGGTCGTCGTCGCTGCGGGCGTCATCTACCTGACGATCCGCTCGATCACGCGGACCATCGATCAGCCGGAAAACCCGATCGGCTACCAGCTGGTGACGCGCCTCGGTGTGGAGCCGTCGCGACTGAGCGAGCTTGCATGGCTCGCCGAGGTGCTGCTCACCTTCATGCTGCTGGCCGTCGCCGTCCCCCTCGTCCTCGTGCAGTGGGGCTTCACGGCGGCCGACATCCGCGACTGGTTTGCCCGCGCCTTCTTCGGCTTTGAGGTCGGCCAGCTCCGCATCTCGCCGGCCCGCATCGTGTTCGGCCTCCTGCTCTTCATCGCGCTGATCTTTGCTACGCGTGTCTTCCAGCGCTGGCTGCGCGAACGGGTGCTGGCGCCGCGCCGCGTCGAGGCCGGTATCGCCAATTCCATCGAGACGACCGTTGGCTACACCGGCATTGCGCTGTCGGCGATCATCGCGGTTTCGTACGCCGGGCTCGACATCACCAATATCGCCATTGTTGCCGGCGCGCTCTCCGTCGGTATCGGCTTCGGCCTTCAGTCGATCGTGAACAACTTCGTCTCGGGCCTGATTGTGCTCGTCGAGCGACCCGTCAAGGTCGGCGATCGGATCGTCGTCGGCGATCAGGAGGGCCACGTGCGCCGCATCAGCGTGCGCTCGACCGAGATCGAGACCTTCGATCGCGCCCGCCTCATCATCCCGAACTCCGAGCTGATCACCGGGCGGGTGATCAACAAGACGCACCGCAGCCTCATGGGCCGCGGCACCATACGCATCGGCGCGCACTACGGTGCCGATCCCGAGACGGTGATCGAGATCCTCGTCTCGTGCGCCAGGGCGCACCCGCAAGTCCTGACCGAGCCGCCGCCGGGCGCGGTCTTGGACAGCTTCGGCACCAGCTCGCTCGACTTCTTCATGTGGTTCTTCGTGGCCGATGTTTCACGCGCCGCCATCGTCCAGTCGGACGTGCGCATCGCCGTCATGAAGGCTTTCAAGGCGGCCGGCATCGAGATCCCCTACGCGCAGCACGACATCCACCTGCGCGACCTCGACGGCGTGCGCACGCTCATCAATCGCGTCGTCGAGGAACGGGCTGCGAAAGCGCGCGGCGCATCAGGCGCGCCCGACAGGACCGCGGAGGATGTGGAAGAGGCGCCGGGCGAGCGCGAGCCCCCGCCCGAAGCGCCGCCGTCGCGCGAGCGTTGAGGCGCACCGACGCGCGCCCCAACCGCGAAATCCACCTCAGCCGCGGATCGAGAAGCCGCCGCAGACCGGGATGGCCGTTCCGGTCACGAAATCCGACGCCGGCGCCGCCAGAAAGACGGCGATGCCGGCGAAATCCTCAGGCTTGCCCCAGCGCCCTGCCGGCGTGCGCTGAAGGACGCTTTCGTTGAGGCCCTCGATGTCGATCCGCGCACGCTGGGTCAGCTCCGTGTCGATCCAGCCGGGCAGAATCGCGTTGACCTGGATGCCGTCCTTGGCCCAGGCCGTCGCGAGCGCCCGCGTCATCTGCACGATGCCGCCCTTCGATGCCGCATAGGCCGTCGTCAGCGGGGCGCCGAAGAGCGACATCATCGAGCCGATGTTGATGATCTTGCCGCCCCCCACCTTCTTCATCTCGGGATAGACGGCCTGCGAGCAATAGAAGGCGCCGTCGAGATTGATCGAGAGGATCTCGCGCCACTCGGCGACCGTGTAGGCCTCGGGCGGTTTCCTGATGTTGATCCCCGCATTGTTCACGAGGATGTCGACGCGTCCCATCTGCTTGACCGCGGCCGCGACCATGGCGCGGCAGGAGGCGTCGTCGGCCACGTTCACCTCGACAACGCCGGTGCGTACGCCGCGCTTGGCCAGCGCCGCAGCCGCGCTCCTGGACTTCTCCACCTTACGTGCGGCAATGACGATGTCCGCGCCCGCCGACGCAAGGCCCTCCGCCATGCCGAGGCCGATACCGCCGTTGCCGCCCGTCACCAGCGCGACTTTGCCCTTCAGATCGAACATGGTTCCGCTCCTCCCATCCTCACTGCGTGCGCCAGAAGGCGTTCTCGACGCCCCTTGCAGCCTTGTAGTGCGGGCAGCCTCGTCCGTCACGCCTTTGCGGGGCGCGGCTCCAGCACCATCTGCGTCTGCGTGACGAGCGCGACGAGACCGCCATCGTCCGCGCGCGTGATCCGCGTCTGCCACACCTGGGTGCGGCGGCCGCGGTGGATCGGCGTTGCCTCGCCGATGAGTGTCGTCCCGACCGGCGCCCCCGAGAGGAAGTTGGTCTTCGACTCGATCGTCGTGGTGGAATGCCCCTCGGGCAGATTGAGGACGGTGCCGGCGGCCCCCAGTGTGTCGGCGAAGGCCATGATGGCGCCGCCGTGGATGATCGCCGGCCGCGTGCACACCTCGGGCCGAACGACGAGCTGCGCCTTGACGGCATCACGCGTCGCGGCCACCAGCTCGATGCCGAGCAGCTCGGCAAAAGGCATTCTGAGGCTCTTGAGCCGCTCGAGCTCGGCTGTCGACATGGTTGCTGCTCCCAGGCTGTTTGCACGCGTGAGGATGGCTTGCTCTCCACAAGCCTACTCAAGCACGCACAGCACGGCCAGGGCCGAGCCGCAATGACCTGCAAGGTCAATCATATCCCGGCATGATCGGCCTGGGGCCCGGCGGTCGGCCGGCGACGCACCCCGGTTGATCGAACGGCGGCACCGGCGTAGTCCTCTGTCGCTGCTCAGAGGACGCCCGATGACCAACCCTGCAGAGCGCGCGGCGCTCGTGCTCTTTTCCGGCGGCCAGGACTCGACCGTGTGCCTGGCCTCAGCCCTCGCCCGCTACGAGCGCGTGGAAACCATCGGCTTCGACTATGGCCAGCGCCATCGCGTCGAGCTCGACCAGCGGGGCAAGGTGATCGCGGCGCTGAAGGACCGCTTTCCCTCCTGGGCCGTCCGCCTCGGCGCGGATCATGTTCTGTCGCTGCCGGCCCTGGCGCAGATCAGCGAGACGAGCCTGACACGGGAAACGGCGATCGAGATGACGGCGTCCGGCCTGCCGAGCACGTTCGTGCCGGGGCGCAACCTGCTGTTCTTCACCTATGCCGCGGCGCTGGCCTATCGGCGCGGCATCGGCACGCTCGTCGGCGGCATGTGCGAGACCGATTATTCGGGCTATCCCGACTGCCGCAACGAGACGCTGCAGACACTCGCCCGTGCCCTTACGCTCGGCCTCGACCGGCCGATCGCGATCGACACGCCGCTCATGTACATCGACAAGGCCGGGACCTGGGCGCTGGCAGACACGCTCGGCGGCACGGCGCTGATCGACATTCTCGTCAAGCACACGCACTCCTGCTATCTCGGCGAACGCACAACGCGCAATGCATGGGGCTATGGCTGCGGCAGTTGCCCGGCCTGTGCGCTGAGGGCAGGCGGCTTCCAGCGCTGGCAGGCGGGCAGACGCGCCTGAGACCTCAGCGGTTCTCGAGGCGCTTGAGGCGCGCCGCCGCCTCCTCGGCGCCGAGTTCGCGCGCCTTCGTGTACCACTGGCGCGCCGCAGCAACATCGGGCTGCAGTCCCACAACCCTGAGCCTAGCCAGCTCGAACGGATCATAGGTCCCGGCGAGCGCGAGCGCGCTCTCGGCAAGGCCCGCCTCCGCGGCGCGGCGGAACAGCGCCCGCGCGGGCTGGATATTGCCTTGGCCGAGCAGCTCCTTGCCCTTTGCGTGCATGCTGAGCGCCCGCTCCCGCTCGGGGCTGTTCTGTGGCTCCGGCGCCGGAATGGTATCGAGCGGCCGCGCCAGCGTGGCGACAACGCTCGGCGGCTGCTTCGGGCGCGCCTGCTGCTGACCTGGCGCAATGAGTTGCACCGGCCCGACCACGAGCGCGGTCTTGGCCTCGGTCAACACCTTGCCCTCGATCGTCACCAGCGCGACGACAACGTCCCAGCGCCCCTGCTCGAGCCCTGCCGGAAGAACGACGGCGAGGCTTGCGAGCCCGGCGAGCGGTATGGCCCACGCGCCGGGGCTGATGGCATGGCCTTCGGTCAGCGTCGCCGCCGTCGGCAATCCGCGGATACGAACGAAGCTGTTGCGGATCAGCGCTTCTTGCGGCCCAACTTGGATCGGCAAGGGGCTCTTGGACGCGGGCTCGGCCAGCATGACCGGCGCAATGTTGAGGAAGAACTCCTGCTGCTGCGCGTGGGCCTGCCCGGGCAGCCCCAAATGCTGCGCCCCAGCTACGAGCAGTGCGGAAGCCGCGAGCGCCGCCAACGCCCACCGCCTCGGTCTGCCGCGGCGACGGCGCGTTGGGCGCCCCGCGGATGGTGTCGGCCGATCCTTGACCCGGCGCTGTTGGCGCATGCGCAACGCTCGCCTCCCTCGCGTCGATGATCCCCATCGCCGGCCGGATTTCTGTCGCCCCGGTCACGACGCGTTCGACTAGCGTCTCTGCTTACTCCACTCGAGGAACTGGCGGAACAGCCGGTCCTGCTCGGCGGGATCGAGCGGCGCCGCCCGTGCGGCCTGCGTCCGCGCCAGCGACGTATCAATGCTGGAGGTCGCCGATGCGTGGGCCTTGTCGATCAGCTCCTGCGCCGGCGGGAAGCGCCGCCAGCCAGGAATGGTGCCGGCGATGTTCATTTCCTTCCACTTCGGCTGATACGGCGGCTGGCGCAATCTGTCGAAACGCTCGAAGAGGTACTCGATGAAGCGCACGCAGCGTCGATACCTGTCGTAGTTGGTGTTCGGGTTCCAGTTGAACACCGCAAGCAGGGCCGTGACGGAGATCGTCTGCACGCTCTCGCCCTTGGGAATGAGCGTCGGATAGTCGGCGCTGGTGAGCTCCGCCGGGACATAGTAGTCCTCGAATTTCTCACTGAACTCGACGGGCAGGAAGTGGAAGCCGTCGGCGGACTTGATATTGCTGAAAAGCGAGTTCGGCTTGCCGACCACGTGCACCAGGCCCGCAATCTCGCCCTTGCGCATGCCTTCGAGCGCAATACTGTTGTTCAGGTAGAGCCGCTCGACCTTGATGCCAAGGCGATCAAAGACAATGCCGCCAGTGTAGTTGGCAGCGCTGCCAACCGTATTGAAATTGAACTTCTTGCCTTCGAGGTCCTTGAGCGTCTTGATTTCCGGTCGCACGAAGATGTGCAGCTCACCCTGGAACATCGGCATGACGTAGTTCACGCGCTGCTCGATATTCGGGATCTTGAGCACATTCTTGAAGTGATCGAGGACGTCCGCATACGTGATCGCGAAGTCCACGCCCTTCAGATATATGAGGTCGCTCACGTTGCCGACCGCGCCATAGGTGATGATGGGCAGCACGCGCAGGTTGTCACCGTCATCCAGCGCTCTGCCAAGGTCGGCCGCATATCGCGAGAATGTGCCCTCAAGCAGGCCACCGGCAAGGCCGACAGTCCAATTGTTGATCAGAGCCGCCCGCTCGTTCTCATCCAAGGACGTGGGCTTCGGCGGCACGGGCACTGCGCGCTTGGGTACGCCCTTGCCCTGCGCCTGGGCGAGCACAATCGGTTCTGCCTGCTGTTGAGCCAGCACCGGAGCCCACCCGAGCAAGCCACTGATGAGCAATGCACCTGCGCCAACAAACAATCCACGCACGTCGCGCCCCCTTAATTCGGATCCCTCCACCGCCCCGGCCGCATTTTTTTTCTATCGCGTTACCCAGGCGCATCTATAACAAAATTTCAATGTGGCAATGATGTGATCCGGCGGCGGACTTGAGGCGAGATCGGCCCAAAAAATCGGCCTCGCGACTGCGGTTCAGGCATCAATGCGGCCCCCGCATGGCGGCGGCGCGATCGCCCAGCTTGACCATAGACATGGCCACTCGCATCAGATAGTCGGTCTGGCCGTCCTGCCCTGGAGCTGCTTCATCATGTTCGATTTTGACCGCGTCATTCCACGCCGCGGCACCCACTCGTCGAAATGGGACAACATTGCAAAGCTCTCCGGCATCACGGCGCCCGATGCGATCCCGATGTGGGTCGCCGACATGGATTTCGCCGCGCCGCCGGGTGTGACGGCGGCGCTTGCCGCCGAGATCGAGCGCGCCACACATGGCTACTACGCCGATACGGGCAGTTGGGCGGAAGCATTGGCCGCCTGGATGGCGCGCCGTCACGGCCTCAATGTTGACCCCGCCTGGGTGAGCCCGACGCCGGGGATCGTCTCCGGGCTGGGGCTCATTCTCCAGGCGCTGACCGAGCCCGGCGACGAGGTCGTCGTCTTTCCGCCCGTCTATCATGCCTTCCGCCGCATCATCGTAGCCAATCAGCGGCGCATTCTCGATGCCCAGCTGGTCGAGGCCAACGGCCGCTACGCCATGGACCTCGACGCGCTCGCCGCCCGGCTCACGCCGCGATCGAAGATCGTCTTCCTGTGCAGCCCGCACAATCCCGGCGGCACCGTCTGGTCGCCGGCCGAGCTCAAAGCGCTCGCCACGTTCTGCGCCGAGCACAAGCTCGTCCTCGTGTCCGACGAGATTCACTGCGATCTCGTTTTCCCGGGCGCCCGCCACACTCCAACCCTAAGGGCCGCACCCGAGTGCGCCGACAACATCATTACCTGCGTTGCTGCGACCAAGACCTTCAATCTCGCCGGCGCACATGTGGGCGCCTGCTTCACGTCGAATGCCGCGTTCAAGCAGCGCCTCGATGCCCGCATCCTTGCCTGCGGCCTTGCCTCCTACAATTCCTTCGGCATGATCGCGACCGAGGCTGCATGGCGGACGGGTGAGGCCTGGCTCGATGCCCTCATTCCCTACCTCGCGCGCAACCGCGACCTGCTCCACACCCGCATCGAGGCGGCTGCCCCCGGCGCCCGTGCCATGAAGCTCGACGCGACCTACCTCGCCTGGATCGACTTCGCCGGTACCGGCCTTGCGCCCGAGGACGTGAGCAGCCGCGTGAAGCAGCGGGCGCGCATCTTCGCGAGCCCCGGCGAGCAGTTCGGCCCAGGCGGCGAGACGCGGCTGCGCTTCAACTTCGCGACGCCGCGCCCGATCCTCGAGGAGGCCCTCGGCCGGCTCGACGAGGCGTTCCGCGATCTGAGATCGGGCAGGTGAGGCGAGACCAAGCGTGGGTTCGGCAGCGATGAAACCCGTGGTCGGTGTGATCGGTAATGCGCATTTCGTGGAGAACCGCTTCGCCGCTCAGCTCGTCGGCGAGCGCAATCTGCGGGCCGTGGCGGAAGTCGCCGGCGCCCTTCCGATAATGTTTGCGGGCGCGCCCGAGATTACCGATATCGGCGCGCTGCTGGATGTCGTCGACGGCATCCTGCTCACCGGCGCACGCGCCAACGTGCATCCGACCCGCTATCGCACCGATCCCCATGCGGGCTACGAGCCCTATGACGAGCGCCGCGACGCACTGGCGCTTGCCCTGCTCGAAGCCTGCGTCGCCCGCGGCATACCGATCTTCGGGATCTGCCGCGGCTTCCAGGAAATGAATGTCGCGTTCGGGGGTACGCTTCATCCCGAGATCCGCGATCTGCCGGGTCGCCTGAACCATCGCATGCCGCGACTTGAGAATGGCGAGATCCACCCCGATCCGACGGTCGTCTTCGCCGAGCGCCACGAGGTCAAGCTCGTGCCGGGTGGCACCTTCGCCCGGCTGCTCGGCCGCGACACCATCCGCGTGAACTCGCTGCACGGCCAGGGCATTCTCGATCCCGGAGAGCGCGTCGTCATCGAAGGCGTGGCGGAGGACGGCACGATCGAAGCGATCCGCATCGCCGATGCGCCGGGCTTCGCGCTCGGCGTCCAGTGGCACGCCGAGTACGAAGCGCAGAATAACCCGGTCAACAGGGCGCTCTTCGAAGCGTTCGGCGCTGCGCTGCGGGCACAGCACCAGAGCCGTTAGCCTTCGCCCCTAAGATTGCGGCCCGCCTCGATCTCCGCGAGGAAGGCAACGAGCGCCTCGGCCTCGCTGCGTGCGTGGCTGAAGGGCAGGCCATGCCTGGCGTGCGGCACGACCCTGAGCCGCGCGTTCGGGACGAGCGCAGGCTTGGCCGCCGGCGCTGCGGCCGGATCCCTCCGTGTACGCCGGCGTGGCCCCCACGCCACGCCGATCTCCTGCGCGCGTGTCGCCGGTTCCCATTCCGCTCAATGCGTGCAAGTGTGCGCGCGCAACGCGCGGAATCGAAAGGACAAGAATGTTTCGGATTGGCGTCGACATCGGCGGCACCTTCACAGACTTCGCATTGAGCAGCGCCTCCGGCGGCCGAATGGCGATCCACAAGCGGCTCACGACCCCCCACGATCCTTCCGAAGCCGTGCTTGCGGGCGTTGCCACGCTCGTCGCCGAGAACGGCATCGACATCGGCGCGATCTCCGACATCGTTCACGGGACCACGCTGGTGACGAACGCGGTGATCGAGCGGCGCGGCGCGGTGACCGGGATGCTGGTCACGGCCGGCTTCGGCGACATCATGGATATGGGCCTCGAGCGCCGCTACGACCTGTTCGATCTGCGCATCAAGTATCCCCCGCCGCTCGTGCCGCGCCGCCTCAGGATCGAGGTCGACGAGCGCGTCCGCTATGACGGCAGCATCGCGCGGCCGCTCGACGAGGCGGGCGTGGCCGCAGCGGCGCGCAAGTTCCGCGAGCTCGGCGTCGAGGCGGTGGCCGTGTGCTTCCTCCACGCCTACGCAAATCCGGCGCCGGAGCTGCGGGCCGCTCAGATCCTGCGTGAGGTTGCACCGGAGCTGACGGTCTCGACGTCGGCGGATGTCTTTCCGAACATGCGTGAGTTCGAGCGCTGGACGACGACGACTCTCAATGCGTTCACGCAGCCCATGTTCGACCGCTACGTCAAGCGGCTCGAGGATGGGCTTGCGGCCTCCGGCTTCATCGGCCGTCTCTACATCATGGCGTCGAGCGGCGGTACGCTGACGACGGACGCCGCGCGCCGCTATCCCGTCCGCGCCCTCGAATCGGGCCCCGCAGCCGGCGCGCTCATGAGCGCCCATCACGGCCGCACGCTCAGGCTGCCGAACCTGCTCTCCTTCGACATGGGCGGCACGACCGCGAAGGGCGCGCTCGTCCGCGACGGTGAGGCCATCAAGAAGTACGCCATGGAAGTCGCGCGGGTGCACGAGTTCCGCCAGGGCAGCGGCTTGCCGGTCCGCATTCCTGTCATCGATATGATCGAGATCGGTGCGGGCGGCGGCTCCATTGCCGAAGTGGACGAGCGCGGCCTGCTCCGCGTCGGCCCGCGCAGTGCCGGCGCCATGCCGGGCCCCGCCTGCTATGGCCAGGGCGGCACCCGCCCGACGCTCACTGACGCCAACCTCGTCCTCGGCTATCTCGATGCCAACTTCTTCCTCGGCGGCAAGATGAAGCTCGACAAGGCCGCGGCGGAACGGGCGATCGCCGAGAATGTCGGCATGCCGCTGAAGCTTGAGACCTTGCGCGCGGCCTGGGGCATCCATGACATCATCTGCGAGGACGTGGCGCGCGCCTTCCGCATTCATGCGACGGAGCGCGGGTTCGACTACCGCAACAGCAGCATGGTGGCCTTTGGCGGCTCCGGCCCGCTCCATGCCATGTCGGTCGCACGCAAGCTCAAGATTCCGCGCGTGGTGCTGCCCGTCGGCGCCGGCGTGATGTCGGCCCTCGGTCTGCTCGTGAGCCCGCTCGCCTTCGAGGTGGCGCGCTCGCGGCGCATCCACGTGGCCGACATCGACGCGCCGGACTTCGCGGCGGCCTTCGCGGCGCTGGAAAACGAGGCTGCCGGCTACCTGCGGCGCGCTGGTGTTCCCGATGCGGAGATCAGGATCGTGCGCCATCTCGACATGCGCTACCAGGGCCAGGGGCATGAGATCGAGGTGACGCTGCCCGCGACCGGCGACGTTGCCGGCCTCTTCGCTGATCTCGGCGAGTTCTTCGGGCGCGCCTATGAGAAAACGTACGGCCTGCGTCTCGACGAGCCGACCGAGATCGTGAACTGGAAGGTCGAGGCCGTTGGCCCGACGCCCACCATTGCCGAGGGGCACGGCGGCGCGGCCCTCGGCGACGCCGATCGCGCGCTCAAGGGCACGCGGCAAGCCTACGATCCGGCGCAGGGCACCCTCTCTGCCTGGCCAGTCTACGACCGCTACGCGCTGGCGCCGGGCGCCCGCGTGACCGGCCCCGCCCTGATCGAGGAGCGCGAAAGCACCTGCGTCATCGGCGCCGGCGACTCCGTCACCGTCGACAGCCACTTCAACCTGATCGCCGAGCTGAGCGCGTGAAGAGAGCCACACCCATGAGCACCGCCCCCTTCGACGCCGTGAGCCTCGGGATCATGTGGGACCGCCTGGTCTCGCTCACCGACGAGATCGTCTCGACGCTCGTCCGCAGCTCGTTCTCGACCATCGTCTACGAGAGCTATGACCTCTCCTGCGTCGTCCTCGACGCCGACACCAATTCGATCGCGCAGGGCACGTTCGGCATCCCCGCCTTCATCGGCAGCGCGCCCGTCACGCTCCGTCACATGCTGAGGAAGTTCCCGGCGGACGCGCTGAAGCCCGGCGACATCGTCGTCACCAACGATCCCTGGCTCGGCACCGGACACCTCTTCGACATCACAATGATGCGCCCCGTCTTCCGCAAGGGCCGCATCGTCGCCTACACCATCAGCATCACCCATCTGCCCGATATCGGCGGCGCCGGTTTCGGCTCCGCCTCCACCGAGGTCTACGAGGAAGGCCTGCGCCTGCCGATCTGCAAGCTCTACGAGGCCGGCCGGCTCAACGAGCTGATCGTTGAGATCATCCGCACGAACGTGCGCGTGCCCGAGCAGGTCATGGGCGACATCATGGCCAACGTGAGCTGCAACGAGGTCGGCGGGCGCGAGCTCAACGCCTTCATGGACGAGTATGGCCTCGAAGATCTCACCGAGCTGTCAGCGGCAATCCGCGGGCAGTCCGAGCGCGCCATGCGGGCCAAGATCCGCGAGTTCCGCGATGGCACCTATCGCAATCGCCTCAAGGTCGAAGGCTTCGGCGAGCCGGTCGAGTTCGCCGTGCGCGTGGACGTCAAAGGCGACAGCGTCGAGATCGACTTCGACGGCACCTCCGGCTGCGTGCGCGCCGGCGTCAATGTGCCCTTCTGCTATACGAATGCCATGGGGCTGCACGCCATCAAGTCACTGACGCTGCCGTCCATTCCGAACAATGAAGGCTCCGTCGCACCTATCAAGGTGACGGCCCCGCCAGGCTGCATTCTCAATGCCCTGCCGCCCTTTCCGACGGGCGGGCGCCACGCCATGGGCCATTTCGTGACGCCGACGATCTACGGCGCGCTCGCCGAGGCCGCGCCCGATCGCGTGCAAGCCGACTCGGGCATGATGAACCTCATTACCTTCCAGGGCCGCCGCCGCGACGACCGCCCCTTCTCCTGTCTCTATTTCGCGGCCGGCGGCTACGGTGCGCTCGCGTCTCTCGATGGCTGGGCGACGCTGCCTCATCCCTCGAACATGGCCGTCGTCCCGGTCGAGATCTGGGAGACGCTGACCAATATGACCATCGAGAGCAAGCGGCTGCTGGCCGACTCGGGTGGTCCCGGCCGCTGGCGCGGTGGCTTGGGGCAGGAGGTCGTTCTGCGCAACGACACCGGCCACACGTTGACGATGCTCGGCATGGGCAACCGCATGGAATTCCCGGCCCGCGGCCTCTTCGGCGGCGGCGCCGGCACGCTGCGCGTGCACGCGGTCGACGGCAAGCCCGTGCACGCCAAGGGCCGCATCGAGGTGGCCCCCGGCCAGCGCATCACCGTGACGGAAGCGGGCGGCGGGGGCTTCGGCGATCCGCGCCAGCGCGATCGCAAGGCCGTGCACGCCGACGTGCTCGACGGCTTCGTCAGCGCCGAGGCCGCGCGCACGATCTACGGCGCGGAGAGCTGAGCGTCCTCGCAGGACACGCTCCAATATGCGGAGTGAGCCCTCCCCCTTGCGGGGAGGGATTAGGCGTGCGGGAACGCCCGCCGCCAGTGTTCTGAAATACCCCGCCCGATGCCCGACACAAGGGCTGCGGAACGGCATCCCCGCTACGTGCAGTCCTTGAACGCATCGGCGAAGATCGACAGACCGAGGTCGATCTCCGCGTCGGTGATGGTGATCGGCGGCGCGATGCGAAAGACGCCCCAGCCGCCGCGCACCACGCTCGTCGAAAGGCCGAGCTCGAGACAGCGGCTCATGATGCGCGCCGCAAGCTCCGGATCGGGCACCTTCGTGCGGCGATCCTTGACCAGCTCCACCCCCATCAGGAGCCCGCGCCCGCGCACATCGCCGATCGCCTCGTAGCGCTGCATCAGGCTCTCGAAGCCGGCCTTGAGCCGCTCGCCCGCAACGCGGGCACGGTCAGCGAGGCGGTCGCGCAGGATGATCTCGATGACTTTGAGGCCGACCGCCGCCGGCAGCGGGTCCGAGGCGTGCGTCGTGTAGAAGTGGAAGTTCCTGTCGAAGCACTGCTGCTCGATCTCGGACGTCGTGATGACGGCTGAAAGGGCGAGACCGGCGCCCAGCGTCTTGGAGAGTGTGACGAAATCCGGCACCAGGCCATCGTGCTCGCAGTCGAACAAGCGCCCCGTACGCCCGAGGCCCGTCTGCGCTTCATCGACAATGACGAGCATGCCGCGCTGGCGGGCCCGCTCGGCGGCGGCCTTCAGATAACCCTTGGGCGGCACGATGACGCCGCCACTCGAAAGGATCGGCTCGACGATCAGCGCGGCCGGGCTTCCCGTCGACTGACGGTCGAACAGCGCGAAGCCGTAGTCGAGCTCCGCCTCCCAATCGTATCTGTCACCCTTCAGAAAGGCGGGCCGGTATGGCGTCGGCGCCGGCAGCGCGAAGGAACCCGGCAGTGCCGGGCCGTACCCTTGCCGGCTGCTCGAGAAGGTTGCCGACGCCGCCCCGCCCGTTACGCCATGCCACGAGCGCGAGAGCGCGAGCACCTCGTAGCGGCCCGTCGCCGTTTTGGCCATGCGCAGCGCCGCCTCATTGGACTCCCCACCCGTCGAGAGCAGCAGGACGCGCTCGAGACGGCCCGGCGCCAGCTCAGCCAGCTTCTCGGCAAGATCGATCACCGGCCGCGAGAGAAGCTGGCTGTAGAGATGGACGAGCTCGCCCGCCTGCTCGCGGATGACCGCCGTGATCTCGGGGTGGCTATGGCCGAGGATGGTGCTCATCTGACCCGAGGCGAAATCGAGGATGCGGCGGCCGTCGGTCGTCGTCATGAAGGCGCCCTGCGCCTTGTCGATGATGACCGGCTGGAAGTGGTGGCCATAGCGCACGAGATGGCGGTCGGCGCGCGCCCAGAGCGCCTTGTCGTCGCAAGCCTGCTCCTGATCCATTCTTGTCTCCTGCACTGGCCCGAGCCGCCTGAGAACTTCGTCTGGCCCAGTCACGCGCCCGCAAGCGGTCGCGATCGACCGACCTGAACCGTCCCGGTCTCCAATGCTGCGACGTCGGGGCCGCCGAGACAAGCGCTTCCGCCATGCATGGCTCGCGCACGCCCACACTTCTGCAGCTCCCCAGAAAAAGGCGGAGCGGCGGTCGCGCGCGCGCGTTGATCATGATCAAGTGGCCAAGCGCCCATTGCGCCCATGATTTCGCTGAACCAGCAGAATGGTGCATGCCGGCACGCAAATGGAGACATGATGATGCGGATGGCGCTCAATATTCGCGGTGCTTGGATCGTCGCCCTGTCACTCATGGCGGGGGCGATCGCCCCCGTTGAGGCGCGCGCCGGCGAGGCGCTCTACAAGGAGCATTGTGCGCGGTGCCACGCACGCGCTGGCACGCTGGCGGCCAACCTCAAGGGGCAGAGCGCGGAAGACAAGGCCACGCGTCTCGACGAATTCCTCAAGACCCACTACGCGGAGGATGCAGAGGAGAGAGCGAAGATCGTCGCCTACCTCATGGGGCTCTCCAGAAGGTAGCGTTCAGCCGAGGCTGAACAGCACCATCCCGGCGACGAGCGCCATGAGGAGAGCGATGGCTTGCCATCGGCGCTGGCGGTCGATCCGCCCCTTGCCGGCGCCGAAATCGAAGCGCTCATAGTGGATGGCGCTCGCCGGCACGCCGAGCGTCAGCAGCGTGTCCGCAACATTCTCCATCATGCCGGGTGGCCCGCAGACATAGGCCATCGTGTCGCGTGGCGACGGGCCCACTGCCTCCTTGAGATGCTCCGGCCCAACCGGCCCCTGGAGAAACGCCGGCGCGCGCGCCCCCGTATCAACGAGGTAGCGAACCGAGAGATCCAGCTGCGCCTGCAGTTCCTTCAGACGCTCGATGCCGGCAACCTCGTCCGGGCTCTGCGCCGCGTACAGGAGTTGGAAGGATCGGCCGTCGCGCTGCGATGCCGCCTCCTCGAGCATGCCAATAAGCGGTGCAATACCGACGCCGCCTGCAACCATGATCACGCGCTTGTCGGCGTCGTGCAGGAAGAAGCTGCCGTGCGGTCCATCGACGGCCGCCCGCGTTCCAGGCCTCGTCTCCCCGAACCTGTTCGTGCAGTCGCCGGCCTCGCGGACTATGAGCCGCAACCGCGGCAGCTCGGCCGGTGCCGAGGCGATCGAGAACGGATGGTCATGAAAAGGCGGCCGGTTGGGCGCAAGTGTCAGCCAGATGAACTGGCCGCCGCGAAAGTCGAACCGCCCGGGATCGCTGCAGATGAGCGTCATGCCCCATGTTCGGGCGGCGAGCCGCGTCACGCTTTCGACCTGCCAGCCCGCCCGCCACATGCGCCAGGGCCGGACCGCATACACGTTCAGGAGCGCGACAGCCGCCACCGCCGCGCCAGCGATCCAGTAGTAGTAAACGAGACGCTCGGGACTATAGGCGCCGGTCGTGAACGCATGGTGCAGGACGAGCGCCGCCACCGCGCTTGCCATCAGGCCATGCGAGGCCCGCCAGGTTTCGTAGCGCCAGCCGACCCGGTCACGCAGCGTTCCCAAGACGACCAGGAGGATCAGACCGGCGAGCGCCACGACGCCAGTCCGCAGGCGCGGACTGGCCATCATGCCGGTGAGGCGCGACCACGCAGCGCTCGGATCGGTGACGAACGTCGCCGCCACGTAGCCCAAAGGGTGCAGCAGCGCGAACAGCAGCAAGCCGTACGACGCAATGCGGTGAAAGCCCATGGTCCGGTCGAGCCCGACACGGCCGGAAAGGCCCTCATAGCGCCCTGAGCTCAGGAACTGCAGCAGGATCAAGGCGCCCGCAGTGAGACCGAGCGCCGTACCGAACTCATGGAGCGGTTCGACCGCTTCCACGCCGCTCAGCCGTGCGGCCAGCAGCGGCGCCAGAGCGAGGGCGACGAACCCCGCGGCCAGAAGCCCGGCGGGCAGACCCACTGCAGAATGTTTCTCTTTCGCTCGCGGCATCACCACCGTCCATTGGCATCCACTCCGTCGCAGCCGATGCCGCCGGCTCAGGCTGCGCGGGTCTTTGCACACGATACGGGGCTTCTCGTTCGCAGAGAAGTGCCATCGGGCGGCTCGCCGAACAACGCTGATGAAGGCCTCTGCGCCAGGCGCTGCTTGCTTGCCTCGCCATCTCGCGCCTCTGCATGGTGTCCGAGTGCCTCAGCCGCATTGCGCTATGTCAATGTCATGCGTGACGCAATCTGCTGCTATGCCCATCAGCGCTACGTGTCAAACGACGTGCAGCAGGTGCGCGCAGGAGTGTTTGCGTCATGGCCAACAAGCTCAGAGAACGCGTCGCAATTAGTGGTGTCGGATGCTCCCGCTTCGGTGATCTCCTGACGACACCTGAACTGAAAGGCATGAGCATCCAGGAGTTGACGGCGAGTGCCGTCAAGGAGGCGCTCGACGACGCCGGCATATGCGGGCAGGACGTCGATGCCGTCTTTGCCGGTAATGCCATGGTGCACAGCTCTCAAGTACCTGGCACCTACACGCAGCTCTCCAAATGGACCGGAACCCAGTTTCGCTCTGGCGTCCACTTCGAAGCGCAGTGCTCGACAACCAACGTTGGCGCGTCTTTGGCAGCGATGTCGATTGCTGCCGGTGTCTACGACACGGTCCTCGTCTACGGGCTTGAGACGACGCGCACGAAGGTCAAAGGCTACAGCCCCTACGAACGAGAGCCGATCTCCCACCAGCAGACCTGGCTCTGGACGGACATGGCCGTCAATCAGGCCTACGGCGTTCCGCAGGGCTACGACATCTTCTCGACCTACAACGGCCTCGTCGCTCTGGGATACTGTCGCAAATATGGGATCTCGATCGAAGATTACGATCGCGGGATGTACGAGATCAATCGCACCAGGCGGCTCCATGGCTCGATGAATCCCAAGGCCAACATTCAGGAGCGGCTGGAGGATCGGGCGACGAAGGAAGGATTCACCGATCCCTTCGACTACTGGCGATCGGAGAAGCACAATCCATTCGTCGCTTGGCCCTCCCGTCTGCTCAGTCTCGTGACGACGGCGGATGGGGCCTCGGCGATGGTGCTGACGCGTGCTGACGCGGCCAAGGCCGGCAAATCTCAGCCGATCGAGTTCAAGGGCTTCGGCATCAGCTACAGCGATCTCCCGTGGTATGGAGAGGATCCGACTCTATGGGAGTTTGACCGGAAAGCGACCGAAGCAGCATTCAGCATGGCGGGCATCAAAGCCGGCGACATCGGTTACCTGCACACACACGATTGCTCGCACATTTCAGGCGTCTGCACCGCAGAGATGATGGGTTACCTGGAGCCCGGGACCGCGCTCAAGGCGGCGCGGGAGGGGCGCCTCCGGTTCGATGGGGACCGTCCGATGTCCACGCATGGCGGCCGCCATGCCTTCGGACATGCCTGGGGCGCAAGCGCCGGGACCGATACGTACGAAGCCGTCTTGCAGATGCGCGGCAAGGCCGGGCCGCGCCAGATCAGGAAGCCGCCGGAAATCTCCGTGATCCACACGCACGGCTACGCAATGATCGGCACCGTGGTTGTCCTGGGAGCGATGTGACATGGCAACGACCCTCGAACGGCAGAGTGCAATTGAATGGTACTACGACGGCCTTGGTACCGGCGTCGTCCGCGCCGCAAAATGCAAGGCGTGCGGGAAGTACACTTTCCCGCCGACCGGCTGCTGTGAGCATTGCGGCAGCTGGGATGTTGAGAGGACCGAGCTCAGCGGCGAAGGCACGCTTCTCTTCGCGAGCCATAACATCTCCCCGGCTTGCCATCCGCGTTTCGAGAAGATTGCGCCCTATGTCTATGGGCACATCAAACTGAAGGAGGGCGCAATCGTGCAAGCCATCATCTTGGGCGTAGAGCCGACCGCCGATGCCCTGCACGCGCTGTTCCGTCGCGGACCGGTTGCGGTCAAAGCCGAGACACTGCAAATGGACGATCTGCCGGTTCTTGCTTACCGGATAGCCGGCTGAACCCGCTTCCAATGGCCCAGGGCCACCGGCGCCGCTTTGTCGTCTGAGGACGGCACCCACCTGGATCGCGCCTCGGCCGGGGGCAGCAGCGCCAGTCAAGGCCTGCGCACGTCGGACGTCTCGCGGATCACCCGACAGCCAAGTGCCGCCGCCCCTTGGCCCCGCGCCCGCACACGCTGGCTTGGTGCGGTGGCCGGCAACGGCTGAGCTGCTCGAGAAGGCCGGCGTCCAAGCCGGGATCACGCAGTTGCCGAGGGAGCTCAGCCGCAAGCTGCAGGTCATTCCGACCGACTTCACACTGAGTGAGCGCGATCGGCGACGGCTCGATCTCGTCGCCTTCCTGCTGGTGCATGGAAAGCTCGCGGGCGACATCGCACTGTGGAACCGCATTTATGAGAGCGTCAGGGCTTCATCGCCGGCGGGCAGTACGTGCGGCTGAAGACAACGCAAGCCGCCGATCACGGCGGTCCCGCGGGCGATGGTGCCGGCACTCACACTGAAGCCCCGCCTCTTGCCCGAGGGCGGCCGATCCTGCGTCCCTGGCGCCGAAGATCCTTCGGATGCCTTCTCGCCAACGACGGCTTCACGCCTTATCGGCAGGCGCGCCAGCGACGCAGGTCTTGGTCAGTGGGGGGCGCCGCCTAGGACGGCGCCGGGCTCAGTGATGCGTGCGCCGCGCTGCAGTTCTTGGTTTGGGCGGCAGAATGACGGCATCGATGACGTGAATGACGCCATTCGTCGCCATCACGTCCGCCTTGACCACGTTGGCTCCCGAGACTTTGACGCCCTTCCTGATATCGACCTCGACGTTCGCGCCCTGCACGGACTTGATGCCGAACTGCTTCGCCCGTGCGCGCGTGATGCGCGCGGCGTCATACTTTCCCGGCAGGACGTGGAACTTGAGGATCGCGGCGAGCTGAGCCTTGTTCTCTGGCTTGAGCAGCGTATCCAGCGTGCCTGCTGGCAGTTTGGCAAAGGCTTCGTCGGTTGGCGCGAACACCGTGAAGGGTCCTTTGCCTTTGAGGGTGTCGGCGAGGCCGGCGGCTTTGACGGCGGCGACGAGCGTCTTGAAGGACCCGGCCTTCTCGGCCGTATCGACGATATCGCCGGACGCGCGCGCTTCCGCGGTCACGAGAAAGAGCCCCGCCATCACGACGAGGGCAGACAACGGTCGTGCAAGAGGACGTGCAAGAGCAAGCATGGATGCATCCTTTGGTTCGGTCATCCGCCCGGTGAGGCAGACGAACCCTGGACTGACGGCACGCCCCCTTAACGACGGGCCCGTCGCGCTGGATCACCTGCGCGCCCCCAAGGCCAACAGCGGTGCGCCTCTGATGCGGGTGCGACATTCCGGACGTAATCCGCCGCGCCGCCTGCTCCGTAGGAGCGCTCAGATCAGATCGGGATCCACGGCTGAAGAAATGGCGACGGAACTGCCCATCACCGGACACTTGGTTGTTGACTTGGCCTTGAGGGCGCTCGTGTTCGGTGCGGCGCTGTGGGCCATCCACAGGTCGACCCGGGGGCGGCGGATCGTCGCCGGGGCCCCCACGCGCCAGCGCGCGCCGGAAGGCTGCGCCTCGGCTCGGCGCCGGCGTACGCACTAGGCACACATTCAATTCCGCCGCCGCGGCGCCGTGCCGCGTGCGTGCCGAGAGATCCAGAGCCGCGCGCTCTGCGTACAAGTGTCTTCTACAGGAGCGGAGCTACGGTACCATGCAGCCCCGGCTGAGAATCGCGGTCATTGGATCTGGCATCTCCGGGCTCTCCGCGGCCTGGCTTCTCTCGCGCCGCCACGAGGTCACGCTCATGGAAGCCGAGGCCCGTCCTGGCGGTCACAGTCACACCTTTGATGTCTCAGCGCACGGACGAACCATACCGGTCGACACCGGCTTCATCGTCTACAACCCGGAGAGCTACCCCAATCTGGTCGCGCTCTTCGACCGCCTGTCGGTCCCGACCACCAGCACCAATATGAGTTTTGCAGTGTCGATGTCCGGCGGCGCCTATGAGTATGCCGGTTCCGGCGTGCACACCTTGTTCGGCCAGGCTCGGAACCTGATCCGGCCCGCCCACTGGCGCATGGTCCTCGACACATTGCGCTTCTTCCGCGAGGCCCCTGAACTGCTCGCGGCCGATGCCGCCGCGTCGGAGACGCTCGGTGCCTATCTCTCGCGTCGCGGCTATTCGTCGTCGTTCGTGACGCGGCACATCGCCCCAATGGCCGCTGCGATCTGGTCGACGCCTGCGGTGAAGGTGCTCGATTTTCCTGCTGCCGCGTTTGTGCGGTTCTTCGCCAATCATGGTCTGCTCAGGCTGAAGGGGAGGCCGCAGTGGCGCACTGTGGTTGGCGGCAGTCGCGCGTATGTCCGGCGGCTGCTTGCCGACACGAAATCCGAGCAGGTGATGGGCGCGCGCGCGCAACGCATCACGAGGACGCACTGTGGCATCTCGATACGCTCGGCGCGCGGGCTGCGCCACTTCGATGCCTGCGTGATCGCGACACATGCCGATGAAGCGCTTCGCATGCTCGGCGATGCAGACGGCGAAGAGCGCAGGCTTCTTGGCGCATTTCGCTACGTCACCAACCACGTTGTCCTCCACCAGGATGAGCGCGTCATGCCCCGCCGGCGGCGCCTGTGGTCGAGCTGGAACTACACCGCCGACCCCGGCGAGGGCGCGCAACCCGCGTCCGTCACCTACTGGATGAACAGTCTGCAGCCTCTTGGCGAGCGCGCCCCGAACCTGTTCGTATCGCTCAATCCGGGCGCAGCGATCGCGCCCTCGAAGATCGTCGCGACGTTCCGATATGCCCACCCGGTATTCGATGCCGCCTCCATTGAGGCGCAGCGCGATCTCTGGCGCCTGCAGGGCCGGCGCAACACCTGGTTCTGCGGCAGCTACTTTGGCTATGGCTTTCATGAGGACGGCCTGCAATCCGGGCTCGCCGTGGCCGAGGACATCGGCGGCGTGCGGCGGCCCTGGTCCGTGCCGAATGAGTCCGATCGCTTGCATCTCGCCCCGGCCGTCGAGCGGTTCCCGGTCCATGCAGTCGAGGCGGCCGAATGACGCCGTTCCGCTCCGGCCTCTACGTGGGCGCTGTGGCGCACAAGCGGCTCACGCCGCGCCGCCACGCGTTCTCCTACCGTGTCTTTGCCCTCTGCCTCGATGTCGATGAGATCGATCGCCTGCATTCCGCGCTTCGCCTGTTCTCGCGCAACGCCCCGAATGTGCTGAGCTTCTGGGATCGTGATTTTGGCAGATCGCCCGATCGGCCGGTGGGAGAGAAGGCGCGACAGCTTCTCGCCGATGCGGGACTGGAGGCATTCGGGCACAGGATCGAGCTGGTCTGCTATCCGCGGGTGCTTGGCTATGTGTTCAATCCATTGAGCGTCTATTTCTGTCGCGACGACGCCGGTCGGCTCGGCGCCATCCTGTACGAGGTCACGAACACCTTCGGCGAACGGCGCGCTTACCTGATCGAGGTTCCCGAGCCGCGGGGGCCAATCGCACAGGCCTGCCGCAAGGAGCTGTACGTGTCGCCCTTCACGGCACCCACAGGCACGTACAGCTTTCATGTGCGCCCGCCGGACAAGGACGTCGTCATCGGTGTCGCCTTTCGCGATGCGCACGGGCCGGTCCTCAAGACACACTTTCGTGCCGAGCGCGCCGAACTCAGCGACAGGGCGATCTTGCGCCAGCTCGTCGGCAATCCGGCGATGACTCTCAAAGTCATCGGAGCCATTCACTTTGAGGCCGCGCGTCTTTGGCTGAAGGGCGTTCCGCTCAAGACGCGGTACACGTCGGCCACCTATGCCGCGACGGTGGTGCGGTGCCAGCTACGGGACACCTGATTACGCACCATCATAAGCCCTGATGCTGCCATTCGAATCTACAGAGAATACGTGCCAGATCAGGGAGATGGGCGATGGCGCGCAACCGCATCCAGTTTCAGAAGGGCCTCTCGG
>JBKBPL010000043.1:0-32947 GCA_046293075.1 Hyphomicrobiaceae bacterium
GGGTGCTGACGACAGCGTGCAATTGGCGGCGGAAGCGGAGACGGTGATTACAGCCCGCGAACTTCCTGGTTTGGGACGATAGCTCTGCATGGCGTTCATCTCCCGCGAGTTCGCGATCTTTTTCACGATCGTTGCGGTTGGCTATTTCGCACTCCCGAAGCGCGTGCGCTGGATATGGCTGCTGGCCTCCAGCGTGTATTTCTACGGCATCGCCGAACCGCTATTCCTTGCCCAGATCATCGCAGCAGCCGTCGCGACCTACTATTTCGGCCTGCAGATCCAGCTGGCGCCCGATCCGGTCAGGAAGCGGTCGCTGCTGACGATCGGCGTCTGCCTGCTCGTCGGCAACCTGGCGGTCTTCAAGTACACGGGCTTCCTGAGCGAGTCCCTGCGCGGCGTCTTCGCGTGGCTGGGGCTGAGCTATCCTGTGCCAAGCATCAGCATTCTCCTCCCCATCGGCATCTCATTCTACACGTTCCTGCTCATCGGCTATCTGGTCGATGTCTTCAGAGGAAGCCAAGCCGAGCGTCATCTCGGGCTCTTCTCGCTCTACGTCCTGTTCTTCCCCAAGTTGATCGCAGGCCCCATCGAGCGGACGAAGAACCTTCTGCAGCAGCTACACACACCACCTGATTTCAAATACGAGCAGGCTGTCTTCGGCCTCCAGCTCATACTCTGGGGCGTCTTCAAGAAGGCTGTCGTGGCGGACCGAATCGCGCCGCACGTGGATGCGGTCTACAGTGCGCCACACGCCGCCGATGGGGTCACGCTCACGCTCGCGACCTTCATGTACGCTTTTCAGCTCTATTGCGACTTCAGCGGGTACACCGACATTGCCCTCGGCGCGGCCGCATTTCTCGGCTTCAGTCTGGTCCGCAATTTCGACCGGCCGTATATGGCAACCTCGATCCAGGATTTCTGGAAGCGCTGGCATATTTCATTGACGTCGTGGCTCACCGACTACGTCTATACCCCGCTCACACGCCAGCGCCGCTTCAAGATCAAGTTCTACACGATGATGCTGGCCGGCCTGTTCGTCACGTTCGTCGTGAGCGGCATCTGGCATGGCGCACAGTGGACCTTCGTCATCTGGGGCATGCTGCACGGGAGCTACATCGTCACCTCGCTCCTGCTGCAGAAGCAGCGCAGCGCATTCGTCCGCGCGATCGGTCTCACGAAGTATCCGACGCTTCATCGGGCCGTCAAAATCGCTGCAACCTTTCTGCTCGTCTGCTTCGCGTACATTTGGTTCCGCGCAAACAGCGTGGCCGACGCGATCTACATCACGACGAATCTCCACACCGGGTGGACGGCACCGCTCCCGGGCATCAAGGAACTCGTCGGTCCAAACCAGCCGAGCTTCCTTCTGGCGCTGCTCGGCATTGCCGTTGTCATCGCAGCGGACATTCTCCAGGGACACTGGGACAAGGTCCGCGCGCTGCTGAGTACTCGTTCATGGTTGCGCTGGGGGCTCTACTATTCTGGTGCGACCGCCATCCTGGTCCTGGGCGTCCTTCACACGGACCAGCCATTCCTCTATTTCCGGTTCTGATATGGACGCGCCCTCTCCGCCCGTGACCGAAGCAGCGACAGCGGGACTTACCCGAGGGGCGGAACTGCGGGCCTTGGCGCGGCTCGGTGCGCGGCTCGCGATGCTGATCGCTGCGGCACTCGCAACCGCGGTGGCGATCGTCCTTCTCGTTCCAGAGCAGAATGACTACAACCTCGGCATTGAATTGAAGCACCGTCGTCTCGCGCAGTTCGACACACGCAAGATCGTGCTCGTCGGCGGTTCGAACCTCTCCTACGGCGTTGACAGCAAGATGATCCAGCTGGCGACAGGGTGCCCCGTGGTCAACATGGGGATGAACGGATACTTCGGGGTCCGCTACATGCTGGAGGAAGTGAGGACGCGCATTAATTCCGCGGACATTGTCGTGCTCTCCTTCGAGTACGACAATCTCTACAAGTCCGTCGACGGCACCCCGACCAGCCACTTCGCCATCATCAAGGCCTACCCGACGGTTTTCAGGTATCTGTCGACCGAGCAGAAGCTGAAGGCCGTGGCTGCCATCCCGGCGATCGCCCAGACCAAGGTCATGCGTCTGCTCTCGGAGCTCATCGATGCGGTCAAGCGGCCTATCACCGGCAAGTCCTATCGGGTCGAGGGGCCGGCGGACATGAACGTCATCGAATCTCTGAAGAGCTTCACGCCGGAAGGGGACATCGTCGCCCATCTCGGCGTGGTCTGGCCGTTTCCACGCGAGCAGGCGGTAGTGCCCAAGGGGGCGACGATCGACCCCGAAATGGTTGCGCTCATGCGGAGCTTCGCTGAGGACATGGAGAAGCGCGGCGTGCCGGTCGTCGTCTCGTACACGCCCTTCATGCGCGAGGCCTATGGCAAGCTGAAGGGTGATCTGGCTCAATTCGATACCATGATCAGATCAAGCCCGCCGCTGATCGCGCCGAGCCCCCCTTCGGCCTTCGCTTATGACGAAGACCTATTCTTCGATACGGTGTATCACCTGAACGCGCGCGGAAGGCCCGTGCGGACGCAGAGGATCATTGATGACCTGCTGACCACCCTCAGTGAACGGGTGCGCTGCCCCTAGAATAGTCGGCCGACTGGAGAGTTTTTCCTATGAATGAACAGCAAGTCCTCGGGCAGATCACTCAGATCGTCCAGCGCATCCTCTCGGAGAAAGGGCTCGATGCGCCGCCGATCGGACCCGACACGGCCCTTCTCGACGGTACGCTCGGCATCGATTCGCTGGACCTCGCGGTACTCGTGCGCGAGCTCGAGGAGGTTGTCGGGCACGATCCTTTTGCCGACGGGTTCATCGAATTCCAGACGGCAGGAGAGCTGGCGAAGCTCTATGTCAAGTAGACGCGGACGGCCCCGTGCGGACCGCGGACGCTTCAGCAGCTCACGCCGCCATCCACGAGAATGACTTGGCCCGTGATCATGCCGGCGCCGTCGCTCAAGAGGAAGCGCAGGAGGGCGGTTACGTCGTCCTCGGTGGCAAGGCGCCCCAGCGGCGTCCGGTTCACGATCTGCGCAAGCTGCGGTGGCGTGAGCGTCGCCGACATCTCCGTCTTCACGTAGCCCGGGCCGATGCTATTCACGGTAATGCGGCGGCGCCCAAGTTCCCGGGCGAGTGCGCGGGTCAAGCCATCCATCCCGGCCTTCGAGGCGCTGTAGGCAGCAAGCCCGTTGTAGCCGCGGCTACCGATGATCGAGCTGATGTTGATGATCCGGCCGCCGGCATTCTGCCGGATCATGTGCTGGGAGACGGCGCGCGAGAAATGGATGGCGCCGAGAAGGTTGACCTGGATCAGTCGCTCGCTCTCGACATTGGGGAAGGATGTGAGAATGCCTGCCTGGGCGATGCCGGCATTGTTGACGAGCCCGTAGATCCCATCATCGCCGGCCCACTGCATGGCGTCGCCCACAAAGCGATTGGCGGCCTCGGCGTTGCCGACCTCGCACGGGGCCCAGAAGAGGCGCGGCGCAAACGCCGGATTGGCAAGAAGCGCCTCCAGGCGCGCAGACTTGGAGCGGCTGCAGGTGGAGACCTTGTATCCGTCCGCCAGCAGCGCCTCGACAAAGGCAGCGCCGAGACCGCGGCTACCGCCCGTGATCATGATATGTCGACTTCCCATGGCGCTAGGCCTTCTTCCCGGATGCACCCGTCGCGATGGCGGACACGATCTTCAGAACCCGAGGCACCTGGAAGGAAGCCAGTTGCTCGCGGCAGGCGGCGAGGATCCGCGCGCGGGCCGCAGGAGGATCCTCGCCGGGTGACAGCACCACATCCGCGGCCACTAGCGCGCCGCTGATGGGATTGGCGACGCCGTAGACGCGCGCTTCAGCGACACCCGGCTGGCCCAGGATGAGCTTCTCGATCGCCAGAGGATACACCTTGTAGCCGCCAACATTGATCGTCTTGTCATCCCGCCCCAAGATGTAGACGCGGTCGCCGACAATCTCGCAACGGTCCGTCGTTGCCAGCCAACCATCTTCCAGCACCGGCTGGGCGTTCTCCGACACATAGCCTTGCATTCGGTTCGGTGTCCGAATCTCCAAGAATCCGTCGCGGATTCTGAGCGCGATGCCGTGCGCGGATTGCTGGAGGTAGGCCGCCGGAAAGCCCTCGAGGCCATCATGGACAGCGAACACGACGCCCGCCTCGGTCGAGGCATAGGTGTGCGTGATGCGCGCGTGCGGAAAGGCCGCCTTGACGCGATCCAGCGTTGCCTGATCGGCAGCCTCGCCGCCCATCGTGATCTGCCGCAGCGAAAGCGCCGCCATGTTCCCGGCCATCAGGAACGCGCGCCAGAAGGTCGGCGTGCCGCTGATCTGCGTCACTCCCCAGCGCAGGGCAGCGTCGTAGAAGCCTCTCGGATGCCGCTCGGCCGGCGCCACGACCATGCCTTTTGTCAGCGTCGCGGTGAGGATGACCTGGAGACCGGCAAAGCCCGTCGGCTGGTACGTCAGCAGCCACCTGGCCATCCGGTTAGCTGGGTGATCCGCCGTCGCGTGCGCCCGGCTGGCCAGAGATGCAAGCGTGTGGGCCACGATCTTTGGGCGACCGGAGGTGCCCGATGTCATCAGATGAATGCGGCCCTGCGCAGGCGCCACGTCCCGGGCTTCGGCGAGCTGCTGGTCGGTCTCGCCGATGCGGTACTGGATGGCATGACTCGCGACGATGTCCGCGAGCTGCCGAGGCGGCGTGGTGGTGTGGGCAATATAGAGGTCGACGCCGGATCGTGCACAAGCGTCGATCGCGCGGATGATATCGAGAGGATTATCGCTGCAGACCATGGCCCGGCTCACGCCGGATGCCTTGAAGACCTCGACAAGTGCCTCGGATCGCGCGCGCACATCCTTTCGCGAGAGTCTTGCGGTCCCTTGCGCGACAAGGTCATTCTCATCGTCGACGGCGAGGCCAAGATCCATGGTCAGCGCACCCTGTTGAGGCGATCAGGATCGACAAGCCAACCGGACTCTGACGCCGTGAATAGGGAGAAGCTGCTCATGAGCGCAGTTTCCCGTCAAGATGATCGGCAAGGCGAAGCGCCAGCTGCACGATCGTGAACGTCGGATGCGCATAGCTGCCGGTCGCAAACACGCTGCTGCCGCCAATATACAGGTTCTGGATCCCATGTACGCGGCAGTTCCGATCGACCACGCCCTCGCGCGGATTTTCGCTCATTCGCGTCGTGCACATGTGATGAATGGAGCCGACGACATCCTTGTCGATGCCCGGCGGCTGAGGCTTGCCGGCCTGCAGCCAGTCGGAAATGCGCGCCCGCCCCAGATTGGTCGCGGCGAGCTGCCGTCCGAATTGGATGATGGCTGTCCGCATCGTATGGTAGTCGAGCTCGGTGAAGCGCCAGTCCAGCACGGCGCGACGCTGACCGAAACGATCGACTTTGTCCGACAGCCGAACCCGGCTGTCCTTATTGAGAGCCTGCTCGAAGCCTACCCAGATGCCAATATCGAAGCACTGGATCGTTCGCCCGAGCGCCCTCTTGATAAGCTGCTGCGAAAACTCCGTCAGGCACGCAGCCTCCCGGCCCCATCGCATGAGAATTCCCTCATTCAGGCCGGAGACTGAAAGCACGAAGTTCAGGCATTTCTCTTGAAGCATCATCTGCCGTGACGGGATGTAGTGCGAGTACGGCCCATCCCTGGAAACACGCTGGAGCACGGCCGAACCGATCTGAAACACCGGATGCTCGGAAAAGTACCGCCCAACGAGGTCGTGCTGATTGCCAATACCGGCGCCTACTTGCCGGTTTGCGTTCAAAAGAAAGCGCGCATTCTCGATGCCGCCGAGGCAGAGAACGACATAACGTGCCTGGACGCTGAAGGCGCCCTCCGTACTGTATGATCGAAAAATCAGCTTCGAAACGAAGCTATGGTGTGGATCGAGCTCGATGTCGACGAGTGTCGCGTTCAGGTACGTCCGGATCTTCGATGAGGCAAGTTCCGCCCGATACTTTTCGCCAAACCTGGTTATCGGCCTGCTCGATCGGAATGAAATCGGCTTGAGCTCACCGGACGCACCCTGGAACATGTCGGCGACGCGCTCCTGCGGCCCGAGATCGAGGATCTTTGCCGTCTCCTCCGCATAGGGCTCAAGGTCCGATCGGGTGATCGGCCAGCCGCTCAACGGGTGGTGAGGGTGGGACTCGAAGTCATGCGCCTCGAAGGGGTGCGTGACGCCGGTCCAATGGCCGGAGGTGCCACCCAGCACGCGCAGGCGCACGCTGTCGAGCGAAAAGTAGTCAAGGCCGGCGTTCTGCCCCTCGGCCAGCTCCTGGGCATCGAGCTTCAGGTCGAGGTCGCCACTTTCAAAGAGGCCGACGGTCCAGCCCCTCGCCGCAAGCTGTCGCGCCAGCGTGATGCCCGCGGGCCCGGCACCGCAAATGCACACATCAAAATTAATGTCTCTGAACCAGTCGTCCTGCCTTTGCTCCGCGTCAAGCAGCATTTATGCGGGCCTTCCTCAGATCCTCGCGGCGAAGAATCCACCCGTCGACGATAACCACATCGCAGGCGTTCGAAGGGGCGACGGAAGCAGTCTCGGACTTCCAAAAGATAATGGATAATGGGACCGACCCCAGCAATGCACTCAGCATCTGTCGACGCGAAGGAAGCACAGTCGTTTACCTTTCCATTCCCGAAGCCGCGCGCAGGGAGCAGCTGTAGCAATGCCCCGAGACCCAAGCAAGTTAAGGGCCGAACCTATGGTCTTGGGGGCAGATTTCGCGGTGCGGGCACCGCGCAGGCAGATCCGTTCCGGCGTCTCCACAAGGCGCAGGGGCCAGCGGGGCAGGGAGAGTTCATATGCACTGGCGTCGGCCCCATAACGGCTGGCCCAGCGCGCGGCGCCGCCACGGTCCACACGTTGCACGTGAGCGACCGGATGCGTTTGGTTGACGCCAATGTGTGCTTGAATGAGGCACTGGGTTTCATTCATTGTCCGATTGGGTGCGAGGCGACCCAAATGAGCTCCGCCCGCGGCCGTTCGCCCGCAAATGTAAGGGGAGCATCTAACTTATGAGCGGAGGAAAGAGCTTGAGTGACAAGGCCACCTCCATTGCTGTGTCCTGGTCATCCGGAATAGGTTTGCGTATCGGAATTTCGAACCTCCCATTTGCGCTTGCCCTGCTACTGCAGAGTTTTCTGCCGCAGTTCATTGAGGTCCTCGTTGTCGGCGCGATCCTTTTCCTGGTTCCGGGACTGGCCTGGACGGATCACCGACGGGGTGACGCGGCCATAATTCTGTTTCGCGCCACCGTAGCGTCGCTCGTGTTGGCGCTGGCTATTACGCTTATTCTGACGCTGTTCGGTTTTGGAGGCCATCGCACGGCCTTCCTGCTCGGTCTGGCGCTGGTCACCAATGGCGGCATATGGATCGGTGTCAGGAAAAGCTGGTTCGACGGCCATCCTTTCTCAGACCCTCTGCCGCGCCTGATTTCGGTCATCGCAGCCGTGTTTCTCATGCAAAGCTACCTTGGCGCGGCGTATTTTGTTCCTGCGCTCGAAGATCAGGACATGGAAACTCAGGGAACGGCGTACGGGCTCATGCACGAGTTCGTGCCGACCATGGTCACCAATCGGGACACGCGGCACTTCTTTGCGCATCCCCTCTTGCTCCACTTCTGGATCGGCGAGTCGGCATTGATCTTCGACGACCTCGACCGTCTGAAGTATCACCACGACGCCTCGCTTGCTGTTCGCAGCGACCCTACCGCCATTCAAGCAGAATGGCAGAAGGCATTTGCGCAGTTCGAAAGGGACCCGGTGCTCTTGCCGACGCGCACGCCAAACATATTCCTTGGTGCGCTGACACTATTTCCGATGGGCTTTATGGTCTTCCTGCTCACGGGCTCGCGCATCGCGGCGCTCGCGGCCTGTGTGATCTACATGTGGCTGCCCGAAGTCTATGTGCGAACTGCCTACGGCGGCTATCTCGCCATCACGAACTTTCTTCTCGTGGGCGGCACTTATCTTTATCTTCTCACCAGCAGGCTACTGCCGGTGCGAGGTGCAATCGGCACAGAGATCCCCGTCGGACGATCGACATGGGTTGCTGCCTTCCTTGGCGGCTGGGCTGACCAGAAATTTCTCCTCCTGCCGCTTGCCGCGCCGGCGCATGCAGGGCTCAGGGCATTGCTCGACCTTCCCTCACTCGTGGCGGGCGGCCTTAAACGCTTTGTGGGGGCCCTTTTCAGTCGTCCGGATATTGTTACGGGCGTACTCGTCGGGACGGGCTTCGCAGCTGGCTGGATGACCTTCGCCCTCTATGGCCTCGCAGTGGCGCCGGACGATTTCATTCAGGATCATCTCAAGACACATATCTGGTGGCGCCTCAACAAGGCTGTCGACGTCAATCTGTTTCGCGTTGAGCAGGGTGGATGGGTCTATCCCTCGGTGCTCGCACTCTGGCAGCAGTTCGCCGATCACACAGGATGGCTGCTTATTCCGCCCATGCTTCTCGGGATGTCGCACGCGTTGACGCGCTGGCGGGAAGCACACGGGGTGCTGCTGATTTGGGCCCTTGTCGGGATCGTTGGGTTCAGTCTGGTCGACTGGCGCCAGACCAAGCACTTGGCACACCTCCTTCCCGCGCTTGTCATGCTGACGGCGGTGTATTGGGCTTCTCTGGAAGGCAAGTCGCGAGCGATCGTTGGCGCGGTTCTCGCCGCCGCCGTCGCCTGGAATTTGTGGCGCATTGGCCTGCTGATGAATAATTTCGAGTACCTCAAGCCGCTGCCCATCTGGTAGTGCCGGGTCGTCACCTGTGCTTGCGCTTCAGCAGCGGAAAACGAGGAAGCGCGCGGCGAGAAAGTTCCACACGAGCGCCGCGCCGCTCGCTACGACTTGCGCCGGCAGATAGTGCACGCCCCAAACGGTGAGCTGAGCCATGAGGCCCGCATTAATCACAAGCCCCATGGATACGGATGCATAGTATTTGAGCAGGCCCGGACCGAACGTCGGGCGCACTTCAAAGGTGTAGCGACGGTTCAGAAGGTAGCTGAGGAACACGGCTGCCACGAACCCGGCCGTAGTCCCCAGCACCGGATGGACATCCCAGGCCTCGACGAGCGCGATCAGGACGCCGTAGTGCACGGCCGTCGTTGCAATGCCAACAGCTAGGAAGCGGGAAAACTGCCGACCCAGGATTTCGAGGCCGGCACGCCGGGCAAATGAAGGCGTCTCGCCAGCCGCCTTCTGGCCGTCCGGCGGCCCGCCATCCCGATCTGAATTAGCCTTTTGCACGGATGACCTGCGCTCTCGCTCCCGACAGGGTACACGGTAGTGTAGCATGAAGCTCGATGGAGCCCATGCGGCCTCGGGTCCGGCCACGCAGCCTTATGTGGCACCAGTCAATGGTCTGTCTCAGCGTGGGTTCCAATCTCACGCGCATTTCATGGTCAACAAGGTCATCGGGAAGATTGCCCGATGGCCGCGTGATCGCGTAAGGCGGGCGGCAACTGTGCGAAAGAAGAGTTCATGCAGGGATTGATTTTTGTCACAGGCGGCGGCGGGTTCGTGGGGCAAAGCCTTATTCGCAAGCTCTCGTCATGCGATGAGTGGTCCGTCGCTGTCCTCGTGCGACGACGTCGCTCTGAGCCTGGGTCGCAAGGTCACCGGTTCCGCCAGATCACGGGAGATCTTCTCGAACCCGCTTCCTATCGGGAGGCGCTCACGGGATGTGATACCGTGGTGCATCTTGCGGCAGCGACGGGCCGCGCCGCACCCGGGGATTACGAGCGCGTCAACGTCGAAGGCACGCGCGTGCTGCTTCAGGCGTGCAGGGCCGCCGGCGTGCGCCGGTTCCTCTATGTGAGCACGATCGCCGCGGGCTACCCCGACCAGCGTTACTATGCCTATGCAAAGACAAAGGCGGAGGCCGAGCGGCTTGTACGCCAGAGCGGCCTCGAGTTCGTGATCCTGCGCCCAACGCTCGTACTCGGCGAAAAGTCGCCGATCTGGAACACGCTCGTCAAAATCGCAAAGCTGCCGGTCGTGCCCCTCTTCGAGGGCAGGCGGCCGGTTTCAGTGCAGCCGATCCACGTTGACGACGTTGTCCGCGGCATCATGCTGCTGCTCGAAAGCGAGCACTTCACGGGCGAGGTTCTGGAGCTGGGTGGTCCGCAGCCGATCCCGTTTCGCACCTTCCTCAAGCTGACGCAGCAGGCATTGCGCGATAAGCCTGGTAAGCTGCTCCGCATACCCCTCGCCCCGGTGCGCACGCTGCTGGCAGCGCTGGAGCCGGTCGCGCGCCCGGTCATGCCCGTGACGGCTGGCCAGCTTGCCGTCTTCGCCAATGACAGCGTGGCCGCGGACAATTGGCTGCAGGCCACGCTTTGGAAAGCCATGCCGAGCATTGAGGAGTTGATCACCAGGCTCGTGGACGATGGGCGCTCCCGCGACGGCAATGCCAGCATCGGCGGGCCACAAATCCGGCCCGAGATGCGGCCAATGACGGACCAGGTTAAGAGGGCGTTGCGGGACGAATGCCGCGCCCTTACGGCTTATCTGCTCGGGACCACGCCGAGCGCGTATATCGAGGAGCAGTATGCAAAGGCCGTCCACGTCCATGCGCTGGCATTCGATGAGGACTTCTCCTGCTTCGACCGTACGACAGTCGATCTTGCGCGGCGCGGGCGGCTGCTGGCGCGCAGCGCGGACGCCTACTGCGGTCTCCTTCACAGGCGCGGCGTCCTGCGGCGGAAGCTCATCGTACTCGCGGCGATACTGGAGCACGCTGCACCGACAAATGCCGCCTTCGATCGGGTTACGCCGCGCCCTGTTGCGCTCACGATCCTCTCGATCTGCACCTATGGGGTGGTTGCAACTGTATCACTCGCGCTTGGCGCCACCATACTGGTGCCGGCGAAGCTCATCTGCGCAATGATGGCGCGCTCCGGTCTTCGCGTGAGGTCGGCGCAGTGAGGATCCTGGTCGTCGGTTCCGGCCCGAGCGGTGTCCATTTCGCCCTGACAGCGCTTCGCAAGAACCATCACGTTGTGATGCTGGACGTCGGGCGGGCGCGTCCGCAAACGCCATTGCCGCAAGAGGACTTTCTCGGGCTCAAGCATCGGCTGGAGGATCCGGCGGGATACTTCCTTGGGCCCGATCTAGCTTCGATCAGCCTGCCCGCGCCCGAGCCGGGCGGCGATAAGGAGTATTATGGGCTCCCGCCATCCAAGGACTACGTCTTCGATCGACCCGGGCGGTTCTCCATGCTGCTGGACGGGTTTACACCGCTGGTGTCCTTTGCCGCCGGAGGCCTTGCCGAGAGCTGGACGGGCGGCAGCTATCCGCTTAATGACGCCGAACTGAGCGCCTTCCCGTTCGGCTACGAGGCTCTGGCGCCGCACTACAGCGAGGTCGCCGCGCGCATCGGTGTCGCCGGGGGAGAGGACGATCTCTCCGACTGCTTTCCGCCGCACGATCATCTCCTGCCGATGCTCGAGCTCGACGAAAGCAGCAACCGGCTGCTCGCCGCCTATGAGCGACGCCGCGAGCGGCTCAGCACCAAATACAAGGCGCGCCTCGGACGCTCGCGCCAGGCCGTCCTCTCCCGCCCGTTCGGCGAGCGGCAGTCCTGCACCTATTGCGGCCGATGCCTCTGGGGCTGCCCGAACGATGCCTTCTACACGCCTTCGCTCACGCTCGCAGAGTGCCTCACCTATCCCAACTTTGAGTATGTCCCGAACGTTTTCGCGAGCCATCTTCTGCTGACGCGCGCGGGGGTGATCGAGCACGTCGTCAGCTATGATCTCGACGGTGGCGCAGAGACGCGTCGAACCGCCGACGCCTACGTCCTCGCCTGTGGCACGCTCTCCACGTCGAACATGTTCCTGCGCTCGATATACAGGTCGTGCAAAGAGATCGTGCGGCTCACCGGGCTGATGGACAATCGCCAAGTGCTCGCACCATTCTGCAATCTGTCGATGCTCGGCCGCAGCTTCAATGCGCGATCCTACCAGTACCACCAGCTGGCATTCGGCATCGAGGCGAAGGCACCGGATCGGTACGTCCACGGCCAGATCACCACGCTCAAGACAGCCACGACACATCCGATCTTTCGCGCCTTGCCACTCGATCTGAAATCGTCGATCGGTGTTTTTCGGGCGCTGCGCTCGAGCCTCGCCGTCCTCAATCTCAATTTCTGCGACTGGCGGCGAGAGACGAACTATCTCACTCTTTCACCCGAGCACCGGGACCCCCACGACTGGCCGGCCCTCCTCGCCCGATATCGCCCGCCGCCCGGAGAGTCCGAGACTATTCGGGCGGCCTGTGCCACGGCCCGGGGCTTCTTCCGGGAACTTGGCGCCCCGATCATCCCGGGCATGACGCACGTGCGACCGATGGGCTCGAGCGTGCACTACTCGGGGACACTTCCCATGTCGGCCGAGCGGCGCGCTTTGACTGTTTCTCCCACTTGCCAGTCCCACGACATCGACAACCTCTTCATTGTCGACGGGTCCGTGATGCCGTTCCTGCCGGCCAAGAACCTGACCTTCACGCTCATGGCGAATGCCGTCCGCGTCGCGTCGACGGCGTTCTGAGGTTGGGCTTGACAGAGCCTCAGGTGGTCACTGGGGAACGACTGCGAAAGGGCTCGCGCTCGGCATCTTCACGCCCGGCCCGCACAACCTCCTCAATGATGAAGAGCGGCCGGTTCTTGGACTGCATATAGAGACGGCCGAGATACTCGCCGATGACGCCGAGGACGAACAGCTGGCCGCTGCCGAGGATCAGCACGACGGTCATCAGCGTCGTCCAGCCCTGGATCGCAATTCCCGAGAAATAGCTGTAGGCCGTGTAGCCGAAGAAAATCAGCCCCAAAATCGAGAAGATGAAGCCTAGATATGTGGCCATCCGCAGAGGCACTATGGAGAAGCCGGAGATGGCATCGATGGCGAATCGAAGCATCTTCTTGAGTGGGTACTTCGTCTCGCCGCTGAAACGTTCCTGCCGCTCATAATGGATGGGAACCTGACGAAAACCAATCCAGCTGACCATACCTCGAATGAACCGGTGCTGCTCCGGCATGCGGTTGAGCTCGTCAAGTGTCCTGCGGCTCATGAGACGGAAGTCACCCGTATCAACAGGAATTCGCGTGTCCGTAAGGCGGTTCAGCAGGCGATAAAACACGCTCGCCGTGAACCTCTTGAAGGACGACTCGCCGCGGCGCTCCTTGCGCTGGCCATAGACGACGTCGGCCTTCTCCTGAGCCATGAGCTGCATCATATCGCCAAGCAGCTCGGGAGGATCCTGGAGATCGGCATCGATGATCAGGATGCGCTCGCCGCGGCAGATATGAAGGCCCGCGGAGAGGGCGAGCTGATGTCCGTGATTGCGTGACAGAAACACGCCGACGACGTGAGGGTCCTTCTCGGAAAGCCCCCGGATGATCGAGCGCGTCGCATCGGAGGACCCGTCGTCGATGAGCACGATCTCATAATCGTTGCCTGCCGACGCCTGGCAGGCGTCCGTGACCCGACGATAAAGCTCGCTGAGGTTGCCCTCCTCGTTAAAGCAGGGTGAGACAATTGACAGTTTTGGCACGGGCGTGGTGAGCATGAGCCAAATCTACGCAATTTGCTTGCCAGCGGCAAACGGGCGGACATCGCAACAAGGGCCGGGAAATTAGTCGGCCGGCGACCATCCTTAACATCGATCCCGTTTGGCGGGGCTTTTTCGTCGGCCGGAAGGCATGTTTGCTGCGTAGAGGCGTATCCATGAGGCCTTCGAACGGTTGGGCCGCCCCGGCACTCACGAATGGCGGCCCGGATGCCCCGACGGGAATTGCCGGCGCAGGTAGATGAATACGCCGAGGAGCAGCAAGGCGGCGAACAGCAGATAAGACTGCATGAAATTCAGCCAGGTATCGCTCAGGTAGTTCGTCGCCGGAAGGTAGTTTGCCGACAGCACCCAGCTGGCGGCGAGTGTGACGAGCGCGGCACGATGCACGAGGGAGCCACAAAGCAGCACCCCGGCGATGCCCAACAGGGGGAGCAGAACACCATAGTGATGCTCCCAGGCTATGGGGGACGCTAGGGTGGCGCAGATGCTCATGATACCCATATCCACGATGTCCGGCCGACGCTGCCCTGCGGCTCGTGCAGGAGCGAGCGCGATCGCCAGAAGCGCGAGGCTCGAGACAGATGTCGCAGCGATGACGCGAGCGTCCATGGGCGCAAAGAGCGTGTTGTCGGAGCGGAGATTGATGCCATTGCCGAGTGCGCGATGGACCAGACCGTTCACGGACTGGTTGGCGAAATAGGCTTCGCCGTGTCTGGACAGGAATGAGAGAACCTCGAGATAGGCGAAATGATTGTGGAGACCGAACGCCAGCAGCGAGATCATGCCGATGGGCAGGCCGGCGGCGAGGAACCCGCGGAGGAAAGACCACTCGCGCCAAAGGACAGCCCAGGCGAGGAAGATGCCGAGCTGCGGCTTGATCGTCGCGGCCAGCGCGAGAAGCGCTCCCGCTGTGGCCTTGGCCCCGCGCAGCCATGCGATGCACGCAAACACGAACAGGGTGTTGATCCAGACCTGTATCTGGCCGAGCTTGAGCGCTTGAACCGATGGATAGTACAGCAGCGCGGCGAGCGTCAGCAGCAGCGCCAGCATCCATTGTTGTGCGCTCGCGTGACAGATCGAGGGCTGCAGCAGGAACAAAATGAGATAGGCGAACGCGGCGCAGCCCACGGCAAAAACGACAGCGGTGATCGCATCGAGTGCATCGGGTGACGTCATGCCGAGCATTTCGAGCGCGGCGATATAGATGAGGCTCGTCGGTGGATACTGGAACTTGATCCTGTCTTCGAAGAAGAGCTTCTCATAGAGTCGATTGCCGTCGCTGGAGCGTAGCACCCGCAGGGCCTCGCTCATCGGCCGCCACGAGTCGGCCAAGGAGTCGCCGGGGCGCGCAATTTCCCTGAGCGTGCGCAACGTACTCCCATTGTAGGCGGAAGGCTCGTAGCCCTTCTTGGACCACAGGATGTGATCAGCCACCCCCGCCACAAGCACCGAGCCGAGGACGATCATGAGAACGGCCAGCAGGCAGCGCGCACAGGAGCTGACGCTTCGCGCCGCCGCGGATACGCCCTCTGAACTGGTCCTCGGCAGCGCGACCTCTTTATCCAAAGCGAACCATCTCATCCACAAAGGCGGCCCTGCGCCCATCCGAGGCCTAAGCCGTCAGGCGCTTCAGGCCGCTGCAATCCACTCGGGTAGGGGAAGCATCATGCCTTTCCTCAATCGCGGGCGAAACTGAAATGCCGGTGACCGAAGAAATTGCTGATGGCGCCCGCAGCAATGCCCAACGCGTGCGATATGGCCTCGACCTGCCAGTGGAAGCCAAGCGAAGGGAAAACGTAGTCGGCGAAGAGGACGGATACCGCAACGACAGCGACCATGCTCAGGAGATTGACCACGATGAAGTCGCGCAGCTGATGGGTGACGAGGCGAGTCGAGCCTGGAAAAACGAACAGCCGGTAGGTCACGAAGCCAAACACCATGCCTATGATGTTCGCGACGGCCACCGCGCCCGCGAAGGGCATGATGTAAGAGAGTGGAAAGCGCACCAGCCAGTTGACCAGCGCCGCCGCGCTCCCCGCGACAATAAAACGGGCGGCCTGAGGCATCTTCATGAGGCGGCTGTGCGTCTCGAGTGCTCTCACAATGGCACTCCGAGCCAAGCGAGGAAGAACGCTGCCGCCATCAGGGCTCCGAGAAGCAGGCTTTGGCGATCTTTGAGGGCGAAGGCCACGGGATCGTCGTGCAGCTCGCCACGCTGGCCGATCAGCCAGATCCGCCCGATCCAAAGGAAGATGATGATTGGAAACAACCAAAGCCAATGCGGGTTGGTGTAGATCTCGCGCTGGAACGCATCGAAGATGAGAAAGAGCACGAGGATGAGGATGGATGCCGTGCCGGTCGCGAGACCGAGCCCCAGAACCAGGGGCGCATCGGCGGTGATATAACCACGGCCGGGAACGTCGGTCTCTCCTTTTGCTGCGGTCCGCTGGATCTCCGTGTAGCGCTTGGCAATGGAGAGCGACGTAAACAGCGCCATGGAGAACACGAGAAGCCATGGCGATGCGTAGACGTCGGCGGCCGCAATTCCGATGCCGAGGCGCAGCGTGAAGAGTGTGGCGAGCACGACCACGTCGAGGATCGGCGCCCTCTTCAGGTTGATCGAGTAGGCCAGCGTGAGCACCAGATACGCAGCCAGCCCCAGCAGAACCCCGAGCCCAACTGCAGCGCCGATCGCAAGCCCTCCAGCGATTGCGACGATTGCGGCGGCGATTGCGGTGCCAATGGGAAGATCACCGGCGGCGATCGGCCGAAAGCGCTTCGACCAGTGGCGGCGGTCATGAGTGATGTCGAGAAGATCGTTGATCAGATACGTGCCGAGCGCGACGAGGCCAAGCGCGACGAAGGCCAGCGCGCAACTGATCACGGTGGCGGGATCGGCGATCGTTCCGCTCAGCACCGCGGGCACGAAGATCAGCGTGTTCTTCGCCCACTGATGCGGCCGGGAAGCCTTCAAGAGCGCGCGCAGGCGAGAATTGCCTCCAATGACGGTCGTAGGCTTATCGAGGGCCTGGACCTTGCGCAAGGTTGCCGCAGCCGGCGCCACGGCAATGACCTCCCGGGCATGGCGCCAGACATGGAGGTCGGCTGCGCTGTCGCCGACATAGTCGTAGCCATCGGGGAAGCGCTCGTTGACCACCGTCGCCTTGTGGCCGCCCTTGAGGTTGCGAATGCCGTCGCTGGAGATCACGCCGTCGAGGAAAGGAAAGCGAGCGGCGACCTTCTGCGCGAGGAGTTCATCGCTTGCCGTCACCAGGAAGACCTGGCGGCCTTCGCGCTTGGCTTCGACGGCGAGCGCAACGACCTCCTCGTTGACCGGGATCAGATCGGGCTCGAGATCGACGGCTTCGGCCAGCTTTCTCTTGAGATGCGCGCGTCCCTGCCAGATCCAGGCAGCGAAATAGGTGATCCGAAAAGGATTGGCGGCGGTGAAGGCCAGCGCCGTTTCCATCAGCAGGTCGGTGCGGATCAGCGAGTGATCCAGGTCGATCAGGAGCGGAACCCGACCGGCGGCGACCGGCCCCGGCTGGTCGGCGGCTGACGTCCCGGCCCCCTCTGCTGCTCCGGCGGCTGCAGGATCGGCGGTGGATGGCGTATCAGCGTACCTGAGCCCGTTCATGACAATCCAAACCGAAGAACTTTCCGACCCGAATGATAACCTAGCATCGTCAGGCCGTTACGCTACACTTTGATGGCAATGTTCAAGGCTGCCCGCGGCTCTGGTTTCCGGGTGAACGAAACGAGAGGCGAGCCCCGTGCAAACTTTGAGCCATCACTCCCCAAGCCGGCAGGGCAAGGGGCAGCCCTTCTCATGCCTTGTGGCCGGCATCGCGCTTGGGTGCCCCGCGGGTCCCATGTAGCCTTGCGCTCAGGCTGCGCACCCTCCTGACGAGCCCCGGAAGCCTTTCTTCGGCCACGCGCACGAGGAAGCCGCAAGCCCAGCTCATGTGCATGGTAATTGCCGCCGGACCGGCCAGCAGGACGGCCAGATCGCGCGACTGCCCGGCCAGGACAGCGCCCCACAGGAGGCAGGCTGCGGCGTACCCGAGCGTAGGCACCAGCGCGGCGAGGCCCGCGAACGGCCAAAGAGCCAATCCGGCGACGGCGAGCATCAGCGTCAGGACGGGCAGGAGCTGACGCAGTTTGGGGAGCTTGGCGTGCTTCAAGAGGGTGTTCGCGCGCCCCCAGCCGTGGCGGAAATACTGCCTCGCCAGGGCCCGCAGGCTCGACCTTGGGAAATAGTCGATCGTCAGTGCCCCATCGAGGTAAATGCGTTTACCCGACGCAATCAGACGGGTGTCGAACTCGGCATCCTCGTTGTAGGGCGCGGTCTCGTCGTACCCACCAAGGGCACGGAAGACCGCGCGATCAAATGCAGCATGATGGCCGTGCTCGACGTAGCCCGAAAGCCCGGCAATCCGGTGCTGTGACCCGCCATTGCCAAGCCGGCTGTTCTGCGCCGCAGCGATCGCCCGCTGCAGCGGCTGCCGCCCGACCGCCCGCATGGGCACGACAACGGAGGCGCTTGCGGTCCTTATCAGCGTATCGGCGCAGCGTGCCGCGAAGTTCGCGGGATACTGCGCATGGCAATCGGCGCGCACGAGGATCTCGGCTCTCGGATCGCAAACCTCTGACGCGATATTCAGCGCGGCCGATTGGATGCGGCGATCGTTATGCAGGAGCCTGATCTGGGTATGCTGCTCAGCAAGCGCCTTGACGATCTCCCGCGTCCGGTCGCGGCTGCCGCCATCGAGCACGAGCAGCTCATAGTCCAGGGCCTCCGACCGCGGCAAAAGCGACGCTATTGCATCGGCTATGTAGCGCTCCTCGTTGAGCGCCGGCATCACGATACTGACGAACGGGGCGCGTGACGTCGGCACCGGAAGTTCCTCTTCATGCCGGCTTTGGGCAATACCCAGGTTCTGCACGCCCACATATCCTGCGGCGCGAGCCGGAACAGGATACACGGAAATCGATGAACCGCGCCCGGCGCTCTGCGAAAAGCATAGCCCACCAGTGACACCCAAGCGAGCCGCCGCGCTTAACCATTCGGATGTGCGGAAGGGATGGCCCGGCCCTGCAGGCTGCGTGCCGCCGTCGTGGGAAGAGGCCGCCTGCCGTCGGTCGAATATTAAGGCTGAAGGCAAAATGGCGCGCGGGCGCATCGCCCCACGTCGACAGAGTGGCTCCCGAAACGTAGTCTGGAATCAAGCCGGATAGGCCGGGGTTCTTCAGCTCGCCTTTACAGTCGCAGATCCCGATACGACGGGAGACCTATGCCGATCGCACAAGCCAAAGCGCTGGTACGGAAGGTGTACGGCCCATTGGCCGCGCGATCGCAGATCCGCGCCTTTCTGGCGGCGCCCGGACCGCACCGCCTCAACCTCGGCTGCGGGTATAACGTCTTGCCGGGCTGGCTCAACGTCGACCTTCAAGGTGGCCGTCACGGCACGACCTACATGGACGCCCTGCGCCCCTACCCGCTGCCCGACAACGCACTTGATGCCATCCTCTGCGAGCACCTGATCGAGCACCTGCCCAGCGAAGGCGGCCGCTTCCTGCTTCAGGAGGCGTTCCGCGTCCTGAAGCCCCATGGCGCCATCCGCATCGTCACCCCCGATCTCGAGAGCCTGGCCCGCATGTGCGTGAACGGGCCGAATGAAACCGAGCAACGCTATCTCGATTTCGTGGCCAGACTGCATGGGCGGGACGCCATCGCGCCGTCGGACGCGCTCAACTACATCTTTTACGAGTATGGCCATCGCCACATCTACACCGCTGCCCGGCTGCGCGAGGAGATGACCGCGGCCGGCTTCGTCGAGATTACCGAAAGCAGGGCCGCCCAGCCTCAGCGCGAGATTTTCATCGGCGCGGAGGGACATCCGGGCTTCATGGGTGCGGAGAACGACGCGACTGAGGCCTTCGCCCTGGAAGCTGTGAAGCCGTCCGCGTGATCAGCCGAGCAGAGCGCGTGCAGCCACGCGGGGCAAGAAGGCGGGCGGCGCGAGCGTCAAGGCTTCCTGCAAACGGCCCTTGCGGAGCAGTCGCGCCGATGTCTTGGTGACGTGCCACCGGATATGGCCACGGTTGTCCGGCGTCGCGATCTCCCAATCGGCGAGGGCGCCACGGATAAAGGCCGCGTCCTGCACCTCGATCTCGTAGGGGCGGTAGTGGGCCAGCTCCAACAACTTCACGCCCGCTGCTAGGCGCAAATGCCGCAACTCGGCTGCGTCGAGGCGGTCGGCAAAGATCTCAATCATGGCTGCGAGCGTCTGTGCGGCCTTGAGGGCGGCTGCGTCAGTCGCTGCGAAGATGAGCTCGCTGCCTCCGCTGCGTCGCCGGATCGCGGAAAGCGCACTCACTTGCGAACCGACCGCCATGACCCGACCATTGATGATCGAATTGCCGGAGATGCTGCCCCCATGCACGCGGTATTGGCCGAGGCGTTCCTCAAGATTGTGCAGCTGTCCGCGCTCCTGCAGCCGCCAGTAGAGATCGCTGTCCTCGGAATTCGGTGAGGGCCGGTACCCGCCGACCTCCACCACGGCCGCTCGTCGCATCATGACGAAAGGATGAATGAGATAAGGCTCGCGCGCCGGAAACCAGTGCGGATCCGCATCGGCCGGAGAGCCGGGACGCGGAAGGCCCGACACCGGCGCCCCTCGCGCGTCGATGTGGTCGACGTCGCAACCTACCGCAACATAGTCCGAGTGCGCGCGCAGAAAAGCGAGCTGTACGCCGAGCCGCTGCGGATAGGCGACGTCGTCAGCATCGAAGCGGGCCACGAACTCGGCCGTGCATTGGGCGAGACCGTGATTGAGTGCGGCGACGATGCCGCCATTGCCTTTCCGCAGGACCTGCACACGAGGGTCGCGCACGGTCCACGCGGCGAGGAGGGCCGGCGTCTCGTCCGTGGAGCCGTCATCCACAACCAGGATACGGATATCGGCAACCGTCTGCGCCGATATGCTGGCGAGGGCGGCCTCGAGCGTCGCGACAGCATTGTGAACGGGGATCAGGACGTCGATAAGGGGAGTTGGCATGAGGCGCGGCCGACGGGTGAAGCGGGGCTTTTGCCCGCTTTTTCATGAGGCTAGCACATGAGGACTGGGCCCTCATACAAGAACCGCGAGGGGACGCGCACGAGCGTACATAAAAGCGGCGGAGATCCGCCGGGTGACGGCCCGCGGTGCCCTGCCGCGAATTCTGCCGCGCCCGGCGGCGCTCTGGTGCAACTTAACAATTTCGTGACGATCCTAATTCAGCTAGGAGGGAAGCGCCGATCGGCGGCGATCCGGCGATATTCGAGTAGCGCGCATGAAAAAAGAGAACAGAAGCACCACCATAAGTAGCCAGGCATTTTTTCCATCAATCTCCCTTTCAGACCGGAAGTCTCCAGGACGAGCTCCCCCGCCAATATTGGCGTGTCAGACCTTCTCACAGTCGGGGACGCGGTGTTCGGCGGAGCCGATTTATGACCGTGCTGCTTGAGGCATCGGCCGATGGTACGCCCTACGACATCTGCATAGTCGGGACAGGTCCAGCCGGAATTGCTTTGGCCCTCGAGTGCGAGCGGCTTGGCATGAAAGTGTTGGCCCTGGAGGCCGGCGGAGGGGATCGCCGAGGCCGCGTTCGCAGCCGTGAGGCGGAAATACGCACTCCCGCACACCACGCCCCTATGCACGTCACGACGCGAAGTGCGTTCGGTGGGACGTCCTGGGGCTGGGCCGGTCTTTGCACGCAGTTCGACGATATCGACTTCGAGACGCGCGAGCATGTTCCGGGATCCGGCTGGCCGCTGACGCACAGCGAAGTCGCCCCCTATTATGCGAGGGCGGCCGATATCCTGAACTGCCGCATGGATCATGTCCCCGGCATCGCCGACGCTTGGCGCACGCTCGAAGGCGTTGAGGTCGACAATCGCCTGTTCATGTCCAACCAGCCCAAGCTTGGAGAATGCTACCGGACGCACTTTGCCAGATCACAGGCCATAACTGTCTGCCTTAACAGCCCGGTGGTCGCGCTGGACCTCGGTGTTGAGGGCAAGAGGGTGGAGGGCGTCACCGTCAAAAACCATGGCCGCACCGTCACCTTCCGGCCGCCTCGTGTGGTGCTGGCGGGCGGTGGCCTGAGAACGACACAGCTCCTGCTTGCAACGCAAAGGTCCTGGCCGAGCCAATTTGGCGGCGCCGACGGTTCTCTTGGCCGCTATTACATGGGCCATCTGACCGGGTGGATCTCCTCCATCCGCTTCAACGACCCAGCCGATGCCCGATACTTCAAGCCGCAAGCCGTCGCGGGCGCCAAGTCCGTTCAGCGCCGCTTCACGTTCACAAGGGAAGTGCAGCTGTCCGAGCGCCTGCGAAATATCGTGCTCTGGGCAGGTGCCCGCGCGCTGTACGATCCAACGCACGCGAACGGCACTCTTTCAGCTGCATACCTGGCATTGGCCGTTCCGGGCGTCGGCTCACTGTTCCTCTCCAAGCCGCTCCGCCGTGCAGCACTGGGCCCGAAGCCGCGGCGCGTCCTGCCGCACCTCATGAATATCGTGCGCGCGCCAATGGAAACCGCCGCGGGGGCAGTCCGCGCGGTCGGAGGCAAGGTTCGGGCGCAGAAAGCCATTGGCGACTGGCTCATGCAGGATGGGAGCAGAGAGTTTCTGCTCACCTACCACGCAGAGGTTGCCCCGAACCGGGAGAGCCGCGTGACCCTCGGAGAGGGGGTCGACCGCTTCGGCCTGCCTCGCCTCCGCATCGACCTGAGGTTCTCGGACGAGGACATACGATCGACCATTCGCGCCCACGATGTCCTCGATCGCGCACTGCGAAAGTCTGGCAGGGCCGCGCTCGAGTACCTCAGCCCGCCTGATGAGCGGGCCGAACGCGTGCGCGAGCAGGCGACAGATGGCTATCACCAGTTGGGCCTGACGCGCATGGGCACTGATCCGAAGCAGAGCGTCGTCGATCGCAACTGCCAGGCACACGGCATTGAGAATCTTTTTGTCGCGTCGGGAAGCGTCTTTCCGACATCAGGACAGGCCAACCCGACACTTCTTACGGCGGCACTTGCCGTCCGGCTCGCCCGCCATCTTGCTGCATGTGCTCGACAGTAGCCGTCAGGCCGTTTGGCCTGTATCCCGCGCCGGGCGGACGGCGCTCGTGTGGCGCAGCCCCTCACGCAGTAAGGCGATACCGAGACCGAAGATCAATCCTGCCACCGCGGCGATGAGCAAGGCCTGCCGCCGCTTCGGATAACTGTGCCCGGTCGGCGGGGTTGCGGCCGTGATCACGCGCGCGTTGCTGACAGGATAGGATTGGCGCTGCTCCGCCTCGGTATAGGCCTGCAGTGCGCTTTCGAACATTCGGCGATAGGTCATCGCGGTCGACTCAAGTTCCTCGAGTGTTTCCGCAAATCCCTTGGACGCAGCATTCGCTTCAGCCGCGCGATCGCCCGACGCGGGCCGTCCGAGAATGCTGTAATCTCGCCGTGCCTTGAACGCCTGCACCTTCAGCGCGGACTCATTCATCTGAAGGCGCAGTGCGTTGATGCGCTTCTCAAGCCACTCGCTGCCCTGACGCGCGGCTTCGGCCCGTACCGAGATCTGATCATCGATATAAGCGCGCATGAACGCATTGGCCAAGCGCGCGGCGCGCACGGGGTCCGCAGATGTGTACGAGACCTCGAGAACGTACGCGAGCCCGAGCCGGCGGATGCTCAGCCCCCCTTGGATCTCCCTCGCGATGCTCCGAATGCGATCCAGATCCGGCTGGGCCTGCGGATTATCGGTTCCAGGAGGCGCCCCTGCCGCCGCGCTCGATGCCAAAGGGCCGTGTGGCGCGTCAACCCTTGGCGCTGAGGCGGCAGCCTCGGCCGAAGAATTGGCCACGGCCGCGAACGCCGGATCGTTCAACAGATTCAACCGCCGCACCACGGCTTGGGCCACGGGCTCCGATTTCAGCACGGCGATCTGGCTGTCAATCTGAGCACCATCGAGAACCATGCCCGCTTCCCGCCACTGCTCATTGGCGAGATAGGGCACTTTAACGTCGATCAGGAGCTGGCCGCTGGCCGTGTAAAGCGGCGCTGCCGTAATGATATAGGCAAGACCGAGCGCAATGGCGACCGAAGTCGTGGCGAAAAGCAGCCAGAAGTAGCGGAAGCCGAAATCTATGACATCGGCGATGCTCAATTGCCCGAACGTGTTGTACACGTCACTGTTTTGCCTTTGAAGATGTGGAGCGCCATTGGCACCATCGAGCACAGTTTTGGCTCCGGACCCAATCAAAATGCAACTACGACCTGTTCGACCCCGCCTATACAGCGGAGAGCCGGGCCAATTGAAGAGAAGATACCACTGCTGCCGGCCATCGTCATACTTATAGTGAATGCGGTGGCGGCGCTGATCCCTCTCCTGCCTGCGGAAGGTCTGCAGGCCTGGCGCAGAATGCGTTATCCTTGCGAGATTTCCGGGCCTCGGAAATTGCCGGCGCCAGCAGGGGGCTGCGGCGTTCGGTCCCAAGCCTCTCGAGATCAGCCCGGGCGCGAGACCGCCGGAGACGAGACCGTGCTCAGCCAGCGGTGCAGCGCCCCCGCGATGAGCGCGACCACAGGGACGTAGAGCATACTCAAATTGCGCATCTCACCCTCCGCGCAGAACAACAGCAGGAGCGGCACGTTGATGAGCGCTGCCAGCATCAGATGCTGGTGGATATGGCGCGGGACCGTTCGCCAGCCGTAGACCATAAGGATGGTAAACCAGCCGAGAACGACGAGCCCATAGCCCTTGAACAGCGGCAAGCCATAGGTCTGATCGAACAGGAAGAGGTTCAATGGATTGCCATAGAACAGAAGGTTGTCGACCAGTTGCAGGATCGCATTCTGGCCGTCGTTGGCTGCGTAGGCGACCCTTATCGAAAGGTACGTGAGACCGGAAATGAACGCGGCGCCGAGCGCCGTGGCGACGGCGTTCCATAGCGACAGCCGCACCATGAGCAGCGGCGGCAGAGCGAGGCAATAGAAGAAGAATGCCTCCTTGTTCAATGTGGCTGGCGCGGCCAGGAGCAACAGCGGCACGATATGTCCGCCAAGCGCAAGCCGGGCCGCCAGCGCGAATGCGAGCACTTCCGGCAGGTCATAGAAGTAGCCGCCACGCGTCTGCAGAAGGGGGATCATGAGGGCGAAGATCGCTGGCGCCGCCGTCGCCGCAGCTTGGCCCAGGCCCACGAACAGGCAAACCGAGCGAAGGGCAAACAGCGCCAGAAAAAGTGAGAGAAAAGTCGCATAGTAAACGATGCGATAACGGATGACGTAGCCTTCCTTGGCCGCATCGGCGCCGGCCGGGTGCCTCAAGGCGCCTCGCGCATCATTGAACCGCTGTTCGACGTAGCTCCGCATGCCCTGCGGCAAGGCCTTTTCGATGGCCGTTGCGGATTGTGGGAGGAGCTGGCGAAACACGTACGGGCGCGCTGCGGTGCCGTCGAGGGTGGCGATGAGTGACTGCGGCGGGGCGAAGTCGCTCATCTGCCACTTCGTGTAGTAGCCGTTAAAGGCGGCGGCAGCGACGAGGACGTAGATGATCGCGACGACGTAAGCCGCGCCGAGGCGCTCTCTCAGTGCAGGTACAGATCGAAGCGCGGAGGTCGGCATGAGGCTGCCCCTGATCCGAGCGGCATCTCGCGAGATCTCGGGCTTCACGCGGATCGCTCCTCAGCCCCATAAGATTTGATGCATCCCAAAGCTACCGACAGGCCTCCCGATTGGCAAAGCCGAAGTGCCCAATGTTGCCGTCCGGGGCCACGGGCCGAGACCCAGGCGCCCAAGGCCAAGCTGCCTGCACATTTTATAGGCAAACAGCTTGCACGGCTGGCGGACGGCCCCCCAGAGGCCGGCGCAGATCGCCCGCACGGGCCGGCGTTGCTGCTTTGGCCAACAGAGCCCGATCCGATATGGATCCTGGCGATCGAGGATGCCGACGCGGGCAGTCTGGACGAGCCACACGTGACGCGCATCGCGACGCGATCCGGTGAAAGTGACCGCGCGACTGCATTGGCGCTGTTTACCAGTTCGCCAGAAAGCGCTGTAGGCCGCGCACGGAGGACGGATGAGACGGATATCTCTGAGTTCGCGGCACGCGGGCAATGGGCCGCGGCATCCCACTTGCACGTGATTTTCATTATATGATGTCGGAAATGACGGCTACGACTGCCCACCATAGCATCTGCATCTGCATTGCGGCCTACAATGCAGAAAGCACGATCGCGCGCGCAGTCACTTCGGCGCTCCAACAACCTGAGGCCTCCGAGGTCATCGTTATTGATGATGCATCTGCGGATGCCACAGCGGCCATCGCGCGGCAATGTGATGACGGCAGTGGGCGCCTTTCTATCATTGCCCAGGAAAAGAACGGCGGCCCCTCCGTGGCTCGCAACTCGGCGCTGTCGAAGTCGCGAGCAAGCATTTTCTGTGTGCTCGACTCCGACGACTACCTCTTGCCAGGGCGGATTGGCCGGCTGCTTGCCGCCAGTGATGATGATTGGGACTTCCTGGCAGACGATATTCTGATCGTCCCGGAGGGAGCCGCCTTCGAGCTTGACACCAGGCTGCTTAATCATTCGCCGGCGCCTCTCGTCGAGCTTGATGCGGCGACGTTCGTGCTCGCCAATGTTTCCGCCGCAGGTAAACCGCGAGCGGAACTCGGCTTTCTGAAGCCGCTCATCCGCAGGCGCTTCCTAGACGCACACGGCATTACGTACGAGGCGCAGATGCGGCTGGGGGAGGACTATGCGCTCTATGTCAGAGCCCTGATGGCCGGCGCGCGGTTCAAAGTGACCGGCTTTTGCGGCTACGTCGCGCTCGAACGGGCGGGTTCTCTCAGCTCGACGCATCGCGCGTCGGATCTCGCGGCAATCAGTGCCTTCGACGCGGCGTGTTTCGGGACGCCAGGGCTCAATGAGCGAACGAGACGGGCCTTGGCTGTGCACAGGCGGGCCACCAGAAACAAGTGGGCTCTGGCTCGTGCGCTTGAGATCCGGCGGGAGCAGGGCGTTGGTTCGGCCCTAAGATTCCTGGCCGAGCAGCCAAGGAGCGCGGGCTATGTGGCATCCGAGATCCTGCACGCTCGGCTCAAGCGCCTGCGCCCACTGCCTCCAGGCGAGGACACCGAACCGAAACCAAGGTGGCTTATCGGCCCGCGCTCAATTCAGCCCCGATGATGGGGGGACATGGACTTTGCGGCCTCTCGAGCGCCGGACTGGCAGGGCCTTTGCGTGTTGTGTGGGGGGGGGCAGCGAATATGCGAGAGCATCGGCATTTTGGGAACCATCACTTGCCTTCCTCCGCTTCCATTGAGGCCGAACAAGGCCCGGAGCCGGTGAGGCCGGAAATGCGCCTCGCCCGCTCGGGGGATCTGCGATCCAGCGCGCTATGTGAAGGATCTCGTCGTGCCACGTGCTGATCCCATTGTCTCCGTCATTGTTGCAAACCGCAATGGTGAGAAGTACTTGGCGGACGCGCTTTCATCTGCGCTCAATCAGACGCTTCGCGACATCGAGATTATTCTCATCGACGATGCGTCTGAGGATGCCAGCCTCGAACTCGCGCGCACGTTCTCATGCCAGGATGACCGCGTCCGCGTTCTGGCGCGCACGTCGCGATCCGGCCCCGGCCGGTCCCGCAATGACGGGCTTGTGGTGGCGAAGGGAAAGTGGATTGCCGTTCTCGATAGCGACGACATGATGCATCCCGCGCGTCTCGAGGACCTCGTGCGGGAGGCAGAAACGACCGGTGCGGACCTCTGCGCAGATGATCTCTTGATTTTTCAGGAGGGGGCGCCACCGGCAACCCTTCTTTCAGAACGGCAGCGCAAGTATCACTGGATTTCTGCTTCGGCCTTCATCGCCGACAACAGGCTGTTCTCGCGGACTCCGGCGCTCGGGTATCTCAAGCCTCTCATCCGCACGGCCTTCCTGCGCCAGCACAATATTTCCTACAACCCCGACCTCATGATCGGCGAGGACTACGATTTCGTCGTCCAGTTGTTGGCGAGGGGGGCGAAGTTTCGTCTGACGGACAAGCTCGGCTACTTCTATCGCAAGCATCACCATTCAATTTCACACCGAATGTCCGGCGAGAGCATCGAGCATATGCTCAGCGCCGACGCACGATTGAGCACTCTGTTCCGGAAAGACGCGACCGACGTCGCACGCGCATTTGCGGCACGCCGCACGTCCATCGAGCGTGCGGCCGCTTTTTCCGCCATTGTCGCGGCCCTCAAGGCAGGCAGGCCCAGTGAGGCCTGCGGACTTGCCTTGCGGAATCCTCGCGCCTTGCCGCTCCTGGCCATGCCGGTGGTGACGCGACTGCGCAAGGTGCTGTCTTTCAAGAGTGGCTCCGCCGCCAAATGCCAGGGCAAACAGATTTGCCTGATCTCGCGGCAGCGCCTGATCGGCAACACCAACGGCAGTTCGACCTATGTGGTCGCGCTCACGACGGCGCTGCGCGGCGCGGGGCACAAGATCACCCTGATTTCCCCCAGCGTCGCCACGTTCGGCCGTTGGCCGTTTCTGCTGCTGCGCCCCGAGATGGACGTGTTCGACGCGATCCATATCCGCGGCGCATGGAGAATCGGGGCGCGGCTGCGCATTGCCAAAGACCCCCGCATCGCGCTCGCGGCAGCGTCCGCTATTGCCTCGAGGTGGGCTCGGCGGGTCGGCCTTAGAATTCCCTCCTGGGATCAGCCGGCGCCTTACGCCATCGCCGCGCCGTGGCGCCGCGAAGATCAATTGTTTATCGCACGCCACGCGCCACCAGGAACCCAGATCGTGCTGGCCGACTACGCGTTCACGACACCTGCCATCCCGTATGCCTTGGCCCCTTCGGCACCAAGCGCCGTCATCATGCACGACTTCTTCTCGGAGCGCGCCAAGCGCTTTCAAGACCAGCGGCTCTCGGACTCTGTCGCACGGCTCGATCAGGCCTGCGAATTGAAGTTACTCAGGCAAGCTGATGCCATTATCGCCATACAGAGGCAGGAGGCGGCGGAGGTGGCGCGTCTCCTGCCCGACCGACGCGTCATCGTGGCCCCCCTTGCCTGCCGTGTTGTCGATAGGCCCCAGCCTGGCGATCCCCGCACATTGCTGTTCGTCGGCAGCAATACGGCGCCCAACGTGATCGGGATGAAGTGGTTCCTTCAGTTCGTATGGCCGACAATCCGCCGAGAACTGCCCGATTGCCGCCTCCGCGTCGCGGGCAGTGTCGCGAGCGGCTTCCTCGATGCCGCCCCAGGGGCTGGCGTCAGCTTCCTTGGCATGGTCGCCGACCTCGATCCCCTGTACGCCGAAGCCGGCGTGGTCATCTCCCCGCTGACGGTCGGCTCGGGCCTCAAGATCAAGCTCATCGAGGCACTCGGCCAGGGTAAGGCCATCGTCGCGACCAGCGTCACGACGGAGGGGTGCGAGGATGCGGTGATCGAGGCGATCTGCCAACGAGACGACGCCGGAGCTTTCGCTGATGCCGTGGTGCAGCTTCTGACCGACGGTGCGCTGCGCCTCGTCAAGGCGACGCAGGCACTCGACGTCGCGCGGCATCTCTATGCGCCAGAGGCGACGTACGGCGAGCTCCTGGCGTTCGCAGGCGCTGCCGAGAACCGGGATAGGCTGCCTGAGGCGCCATGCAAATTTCTAGAGGCGGAAACGAGAGATGATTAGACTGCAGCCGACCGCCGTCTCAAATCCTCGTCGCGATCCTTCTCCCAGAAGCGTGATGCGGTCCTCGAGACTCATGGTGTCGGCAAGAATTACCCCCAACATGCGTATCGACCGCACTTCGCCCAATGTAGATTGAGACCATGACCGCAGTCCCAATGACCGGTGGTAGCATGGACGGCCTGCCGTCGAGGCCGGCTGCCGCCCTCAATCTGAATCTGGTGCTGTGGACGCTCTTCATCTTCGTCACCAGCACCGCCATCCGAAGCGTGGGAGATTATCCCGCTCAAATTACATGGCTGCTCGCGGATCTCATCACGGTCGGCCTGTTCCTCCGATATCAATCGCAGTTCATCAATCTTGCCCTCAGCAATCTCGTCTTTATGAGCTGGCCGGTCGTGGCCTGCATCTCGGCATCATGGTCGATTGCGCCTGCCCTGAGCCTGAACCACGGCATCCAGCTCCTGATGACAATCTTCGTCGCGTTCCTGATCTGCATCCAAATCCGCCTGGAGCAGTTCGTCACCATCGTCTTCTGCGCTCTATTGGCGGCAGCAGGTATCACCTTGGTGGTAGAAATTCTGGCATCGAGTCCGTTTTATCAGGCGGACTGGCGGGGGAGCTTTCCGCACAAGAACATCATGGGCTCCACCATGTCCCTCATGGTGATCACGGCGTGCTGCCTCTTTCTGCAGGGTCGATGGCGCATTGTCTCGGCTGTCGCAGCCATCCTGGGCCTGTTCCTGATCGCCAAGTCGAACTCGGTTGGGGCTCTCCTGTCTCTCGCGATAGCGCTGGCTCTGTTACCTTTCGCCTACGCTCTCCAACGCGGCCGCACTGCGTTCATGGCCTCCCTCGGCGTAGCGCTTCTGGCCGCATCTGTCGGCACACTCGCGCTCTACGCAGCGATGGTCGCGCTGAACATCGATCCGATCACCATCGTGCTCGACGCGGTTGGCCGGGAGCGAACGCTGACAGGCCGAACCCTGCTCTGGACTATGGCAGAGCAAGCCATCGACAGCAGGCCGTGGTTGGGCTTTGGCTATAAGGCCTACTGGACCAATGTACCTGCCGAGATGCTTGAGTTGCTGAGGGTGGTCGGCGGGGTATTTCATTTTCACAATAACTATCTGGAGGTCGCTGTCGCATTCGGCGTTGTCGGCCCCATCCTCCTCGGCCTCGGCATCTTCATCGGTCTTGTGCGCGGCTTTCGCAGACTTCTCAGAGCGACTGACCCGCTCGATATTTGGCCGCTGCTCGTCGTAATCATGGCCGTCGCCCAGACCTTCGCCGAGAATATTTTGGTATGGAACCACAGCTTGTGGCAGGTTCTGTTCGTTGTCGCTTCAGTGATTCGCAAATGAGAACTTCAGACACAGCGCGAGTATTTCGTATGCGCGTCTTTGCATTACTGGTTTGCATGGTTCCTCTCTCGCCGGCTCTCGCGGAGGCTGTGTCCTTCGTCGACCGATTCAGGAGTATCGACACGCGGCGTTGGCAGATCTCGGACGGATGGGTGAACGGCGACTGGCACGCCTGCCGCTGGTCCAAGCACAACGTCCGCATCGTCGACGGTGGCTTGGAGCTCTCTCTGACGAATGTTCCACGCGGCGATCGCGGCTTCTCATGCGGCGAGCTGATGTCGCGGCCCATGTACGGCCATGGGACGTTCGAGGTCCGCATGAAGCCGGCCGCGCTCAATCCTGGAATCGTGTCGGCCTTCTTCACCTACACGGGTGCGGCCCACGGCAACCCTCACGACGAGATCGACTTCGAGTTCGTAAGCACGCGGCCGAGATCGGTCGACGCGACTTATCATGCTAAGGGCGGTGGGGGGCAAAGCCTCGACGTGCAGCTTGATTTCGATCCGCGCGCGGGAATGAACGACTATGCCTATCATTGGACGCCCGACAGGATTGCTTGGTACGTGAACGGCAAGCTCGTTCGTGAGGTCAAGCGGGTTGAGGGACAGCCATTTCCAACGCTTCCGGGCAAGCTCTACATCAGTATTTGGAACGGCGCCGACGGACTGAGTGGGTGGCTCGGCAAGTTCACCTACCCGGGCGTACCGCTCACAGCGAGCTACGAATACATCGCCTACACCAAGCTCGGCGACGACTGCCAATTTCCGGAGTCCCTCGTCTGCAAGCTCGGCAAGGATGCGCTCAACGGCAAGTGAGACCTCGCGATCAGCATTTTGCAGCACCCCGCTTGGCCTTTCTCTCAGCCAGCCAGGCGAGTAGAGCGATCGTATCCCTCTCGTCGACGAACATGGAGCGCGGCGCGCGGCAGGCGCTCTCGGCAAGAGCGGCGTAACGGGCCGCATCCATCGCCAACAGCCACGCCGACAGGTTCTCGTCGATCGGCTCCTTCAGCGTCACGCCGAGGCCTTCGCGCGCTACCATGTCGCCCGTCGCCGTTCCCTCACGCGCGATCGAGATCGCATTGAAGAGACCGCCTTCGTAGAGGCGGTTCGGCAGCAGCCAATCCGAGTTCGAGCCCGCATCGAGAAAGTCCATCGCCCAGGTAAAGTGGATCTGGCCATAGATCTCGGGCAGATCCCGAGGGCTTTCATAGGGTCCGAGATAGTGGACGTTCGCGCGGCCGGCCGTTGCCGCGCGTAGGGCCTCTCTCGGGATATCTGCCTGCGAGGGTGTCCCGCGAATATGAACCGCCACCTTGTCGGGATAGGCCGCAGCAACGCGGCTCAGAATATCGAGGCTCCTGGCGCATCTGAGCGTGCCGAACCATCCGATGATCCAGGGTGGCCCATGAGCCGGCGCGCGCGCTGTTGCCGCTGGCGGTGCGGCGCCTTGCGATGCGGAGACCTTGTTCTCGAGCAGGAACCAGGGACCGGTGTATCCCTGCCGGGCCTCGAAGTAGTGTGTCATGAACATTGGCGAGCTGACGACGAGCAGGTCGCACGCCGCCAGGAGGCGGCGTTCGCACCAGCGGAACAGGGACTTCAAGATTCCGGCCCCGACAAAGGCGCGCTGGACATCAAGAACCTCGTAGACCAATTGCGCCGATGACCGCGTGAGCCACTTCGCGATCGTGGCAAGCGCCATCATGTCGAAATTGCGCGCGTAGATGACATCGCATGAGCGCAGCTCGCGGCGATGCCGCAGCACCTTCCAAAGACCACGGCCGAGCTTCGGGAGGCGCGCGAGATAGTTCCGGTCGACGGTGGCGCCGAGCGCGATGTTTTGCCAGACGGGATCCGGCTGCGGCTTGTCCCGTTCGCGATGAAACATGAAGCCGATGACGGGGGTGCCGGCGGACTGGAATGCCTTCGCACGCTTGATGACAACGCTTTCTCTCGAGTCGTGCGCGAAGAAGGCAATCCTCTCGACCGCCGCCGAGGTCGTCTCCCGCGACGTGCTTTCGCTACCTTGCCGGCCTGCCGATCCGCAGGAGTCGACGAGCGGCGCTGTGACGTCCAAATCGGCTTGCGAGTTCCTGCCCGACGACAAGCGCGGTCTCCAATAACGCTCCTCACGTCACACGATCGCTTCGCGCGGGAGAAGGCCTTTGGGTTGTTGGCGGGGCGTCAACTCAGCCTGCAGCAGTTGCTGCAGGCTTGCTTTACACATCATACCCATGAGCACCT
>JBKBPL010000044.1:0-30963 GCA_046293075.1 Hyphomicrobiaceae bacterium
ACGGCGTGCCGATGAAGGTCTACGTCAGCGGCTACGCGCCGGGATCGAGGCCTGCGGCGCGCTTCGATGCCGAGCTCGCGCGCCTCGAGGCCGAAGCCCTCCCCGAGCTGCTCGGCCGCCTAGCCGCACAGCTCACGCGGGCGATCGATATGCGGGTTTACAATCCGCTCGCGCATCGGCTCGCGCACACCATGCTTGTCGACCGGCTGCCGGCGGGCGCCTACCTTTCCGCGGCCCGCGAGCTGTTCAGCCCCGCCGACTACTTCGCACGCGTGCCGAAGGAGCTGATCGAGGAGGCGCTCGCAGAGATGGGCGTCGCCACCGGCCGGGGCGCCAGGAAGGCCGAGCTTGCCGCGCTCGCAGCACGTGAGGCGAAGGATCTCGGGTGGCTTCCGCCCATGCTGCGCCACCCCGCCTACGCGCTCCTCGATCCCAGCGCCGACTACGGCCAGCGACCCGAGGTGCTTTGATGGACGAGCGGCTGCTGCCCATCGCCGAGGTCCGCCGCCGCGTCCCGGTGCATCGGGCGACGATCTACCGCTGGATCAAGGCCGGCGCATTCCCGGCGCCGGTCGCTCTATCGCCGACCTGCGTCATGTGGAGGGCCTCCGAGATCGACGCCTGGATCGCGGCGCGGCCGGCTACTTCCTCCGGCCGGCAAGAAGGGCCGCTGCCGGCGGGCGACCGGCCATCAGCAGATCCGCCCACGCCTGGGCGATAGCGCGCCGCTCCGCCATGTGCTCGGCGCGATTGTAGGCACCCTCAACCGACCCGCGGGGGATGTGGCCGAGCATGAGGTCGATGATCTCCCGGTCCGCCCTGTTCCGCTCATTCATCACCGTCGAGAACGTCGCTCGCCAGCCGTGCGGTACGTGCCGGCCGTGATAGCCAGCGCGATTGAGCATGTAGCCCATGGCGTTCTCGCTCATCGGGCGTCGGAAGCCGCGCACGTTCGGAAATGCGAACGGGCTCTCACCGCTGATCGTGCGCAGCACCTCGATCGCCTCGACCGTCTGCCGCGCCAGCGGCACGAGCAGCCCGTAGCTCTCATCGCGCTTGCGCGCGAGCGTCAGCTTGAGCCGGCTGGCCGGGATCGCCCATGTCGGGGCGGCCGGATCGAGATCGGCGAACTCGGTCCACGGCGTCCCCGCCAGCGTGCCGGGTCGCACGGCCGTGAGCGCGAGGATCCGCAGCGCCAGCTTCGTGACGGGGTGCCCGGGGATGGACTCGGTTCGCGCGAGGATTTCGCGCGCTTCCTCGATCGTGCGCACAGCAGGCTGGCGGCCATGCTGGACGGGCGCCAGCGCCTTCTCGATGATCGCCGCCGGATCGGCCTCGCCGCGCCCGCTCGCGATCGCGTAGATGAACACGGCGCTCATGCGCTGGCGCACGCGATGCGCCGTCTCGACTGCCCCGCGCGCCTCGATGAGGCGCAGCGTCTCGAGCACCATCGGCGCCGTGATCTCGCGAATGGGCACGTCGCCGAGCGAGGGAAACACGTCGCGCTCGAGGCTATGGATCACGTCTACCGCATGCCGGCGCGTCCAACTCGAGAGATGCCGGGCGTGCCACTCGCGGGCAAGGGCCGAGAAGGTCTCTCCGGCCGCCTGCTGCGCGCGGGCCCTCTCCGCCTGGCGCACGACCGCCGGATCGCGGCCCGCCCGCACGTGCCCGCGCGCAACGTCACGCGCGCTGCGCGCGGCCTCGAGTGTCATGGCTGGATAGTCGCCGAGCGAGAGGATGCGCGATCGGCCCTGCCACTGATAGCGGAAGCGCCAGTAGCGCCCGCCCGTGTGCGAGACGTAGAGCCAGAGCCCGCGCCCGTCACCGAGATAGTAGCCTCTCTCCCGCACCTTGGTCTTGCGGATGGCCGCGTCCGTCAGCATCACCGCCCCGATACACAAATCCGCTGCCGGGCATACGCAGTTCGTATGCAAATATGCGTGCGCTTGCTTGCGACCGGCTGCGACAGCGTGCGACAAGAAAAGCGCGATCCAGTATGGTTTTCAAGGGGGTTCTGCTACTGACTGCGACGGTCTGCGACAGGCATCTGGCGGAGGAGGCAGGAGTCGAACCCACCGAGAGCCGTCTCGCGACCCTCTCCGGATTTGAAGTCCGGCCGCCCCACCGGGGACGTTTCTCCTCCACTGCACGGCGCGGTCGGTTCTGCCCCGGCCGGTCCGCGCGAAAACAGATCCCGCTTGTGCGGGTTGATGCGGCGAATGTCGCCGCGACGCATGGTCAGCCCCTGGCGATCGAAGAATTCCAGGATCTGGATCGCGACCTTGCGGCCATTGCCGAGCTGGTCACGGAAGGCGATGACGGTGAACTCGCCATTCGCATCAGCCGCGGCCAGCGCCCGCGCCGTGTCCGCCATCTCGATCACGGTTGGCCCAAGAAAATAATGATCTTGCGCGATCTCGTCCACGTCTCCGCGACGCGCGGCGAGCCTGAAGAGGCGCCGCATGAGACCCTCGTCGAGGCGCTGCGCCTTGGCGATGTCGCGCACGCGCGGGGGACGAAAGCGCGCCTCGCCGCCGAGCAGCGGGACGATCCGCGACCAAAGCTTCTCCTCTTCTTCCGAGAGGCGGACCTCATGGCCCGGCCGGCGCACCCAGGAGCGGTCGAGGACCACCTGCCCCTCGACAACCAGCCGCTGGAGGGCGCGGGTGAATGTGGGCGCAGGCAGGCGCGGATTGAGCGCGAGCCGCAGGCGCTCCTGACCGAGACCCGGGAGGTCGGGCTTTTCGGCATGGAGGCGGTCGAGAGCCACGACAACATCAGTTGCATAAGCCTGCCAGGCCGATTGCGTGAGGGCAATGATGCGGTCGCCATCGGCGAACGTCACGAGATCGAGCGCCCGCTGAGCCTCCTCGACAAGGCCCGCGGCCGCCGCACGGTCACGGAAGAAGGCGGCGATATCGATGAAGCTGCGGCTGCCGTCGAGGAGCCGGCGCAAGACCGCCATCGGCTCGCGGCCCGCAAGGATTTCGAGCTCGGCGCGACGCGCTGGCGTCGCACGATGACGCTCCGGCGGGCGCAGGTCGAGGATGGTTCCGCCGCCGATCGTGCGGCTGGCAGCAGAGTCGCGCAGCACGAAACGATCGCCCGCAGCCATGGCGGTTGGCCGATCGAGCACGATCTGGGCGTAGTCGCCGTCACCGGGGGCAATGCCGCCGGACCTGAGCGCGAGCACGCGTGCATTGCGCTCGGCCGAGCCGTGATGGAACTTCACAGGCTGCCACTGCGAGATCGCCTTGCGCTCGCTCGCCAGCAGCTTGAGCGTGACGTCAATCCGGTTGGTCGGGCTGTGCAGCGTCGGATCGAGGAGGACATCGCCGCGCCCCACGCTTTCGGGATCGATCTTCGGACCGGCGAGCGCGAGGGCACAGCGCTGCCCCGCGACACCAAATGTCGCGGCTGTATTCTGCGCATGCACCGAGCGCACGCGCGCTTCGAGCCCGCTTGGCGAGGTCATCACGCGATCGCCAACTGCAACGCGGCCTGACAGAACTGTTCCTGTCACGACCGTGCCGGCACCGCGCAAGGAGAAGCTGCGATCAATGGCGAGGCGGAAGCGGCCGTCCGCCGGCCTGAGGCCCGTCACCGCCGCTTCCCGATCGAGCCGTGCCAGCAGGTCGGCGACGCCCTCATCAGTGACCGTCGAGACGGGGATGATCTCGGCGTCGGCAAGCCCGGTACCGGCAAGCGTGGCGCGTATCTGAGCGCTCACCTCCGCGAGGCGCGCGGGCGTGGCGAGGTCGCACTTGCTGAGTGCGACAGCGCCGCGCCGGAGGCCAAGCAGGTCGATGATCGCCAGATGCTCGCGTGTCTGCGGCATGACGCCGTCGTCGGCAGCGATGACGAGCAGCGCGAAGTCAATGCCGCTCGCACCCGCGAGCATCGTGTGCACGAGCCGCTCGTGGCCGGGAACGTCGACAAAGCCGATGATGTCACCTGAGGGGCGTGGCAAGTAGGCGAAGCCGAGCTCGATGGTGATGCCGCGGCGCTGCTCCTCCTTGAGGCGGTCGGTGTCGACGCCGGTCAGCGCTCGCACGAGGCTCGTCTTGCCGTGATCGATATGACCTGCCGTGCCGACGATCATGGGTCGGCCTCCGCCGCGGGGAGGCGCCGCGCCAGATCCTTGCCCTCCTCGATTTCGGCGGGCGTCAGCGTCGCATAGACGGGGCTCAGGTAGCGCTCGGCGAGCTTGCTGCCAGCCCAGCGCGCACGCATGAGCCATGCATAGGCCTTCACGCGATCCTGCGGCACGCCCTGGCCGACGTGATGGGCCGCGCCGAGCATGGCCTGCGCATCGCCATCGCCGAGTTGGGCAGCCTTCCGCCACCACGCGACCGCAGCCACCGGGTCGCGCGCGACGCCGAGCGCATTGTGATGGAAGAGGCCAATGCGCGTCATCGATGCCGCAATGCCCTGGTCGGCAGCGGCGCAAGCCCACTTGAGGGATTGGGCGTAGTCAGGCGTGCGGCCATCCTCATTGGCGAGCAGCCACGAAAGCATGTCCTGTGCCGCCGCGTCGCCCTGCTCGGCCGCGCGCCGGTACCAGAGCTCGGCATCGACGTCGCTCTGCGGCACACCCGCGCCCTTGAGGTAGGCATCGGCGAGGGCGCGTTGAGCCGCGACGTGACCTTGCACGGCTGCCGCAAGAAGCCACCTGGCGCCGGTCTCCTGGTCCGCAGGCGCACCCAGACCCTGCATGAGGCACATGCCGATGCCATGCTGAGCTTCGGCACTGCCGGCCTGTGCCAGCGGCAGCCACACGGCAATGGCCGCCTCGTATTCTTCGGCGGCGAAGAACGCGCCGGCTTCGCGCAAAGGGCTTTCCGCCGGCGGCGGTGGCGCAGCGCTATCCCGCCCGAACCTGAGGCCAAGAAGCTTCATGGCCCCGCCTCCCCATCGCCCGGCACGAGGGCCAGTTTCGCGAGCTGTTCGACGAAGATGGCCTCGGCATCCAGGCATCGGCAATCAAAGACCAGCGCCCCCTTCTCGATGTGCCCGATGACGGGGACCGGCAACTGCCGGAACGCCTTAGCGAGCGCCTCGAGCTGGCGCCCGGATTGCTTTCTTGCCCGCGGCGTGATCGCGAGGCCGGCACTCGGGATCGTCTCGAGGGGGAGCGCGCCCGAGCCGATCTGGCTCGCGCAGGCGCAGCACGCGACGTCGAAGGCCTCGCCGAGGGCCTGTGCCAGCGGCCCCGCGACCCGTTCTGCCTGGGCATGGATGGCATCGAGGGGACGCGTCAGAACGCCGAGCGTCGGCAGGCGCTCGGGCAGACGATCAGGATCGCGATAGAGCTTGAGCGTGGCTTCGAGCGCCGCGAGGCGGATCTTGTCGAGCCGTACCGCACGTTTGATCGGGTTCTTCGCGCAAGCGCGCACGAGATCGCGGCGCCCGATGATGAAGCCCGCCTGGGGGCCGCCGAGCAGCTTGTCGCCGGAGAACGTCACGAGGTCGGCGCCGTCCTTCAGCGCATCCTGCACGGTCCGTTCGCGACGCAAGCCGTACCTGGCGAGGTCGATGAGCGTGCCCGAGCCCAGATCATCGACGAGCGGCAGCCCCTTGTCGCGCGCCAGGGGGGCAAGCTCGTTCGTGCCGACCTCCTTGGTGAAGCCCTGGATGAGATAGTTGGAGGTGTGGACCTTGAGCAGCAGCGCCGTCTCGGGGCCGATGGCGTCGGCGTAGTCGCGGAGATGCGTGCGGTTGGTGGTGCCGACCTCCTTGAGGCGCGTCCCCGCGCGCGCCATGATGTCCGGCATGCGGAAGCTGCCGCCAATCTCGATCAACTCACCGCGCGAGACGATGCTCTCCTTGCCGAGCGCCAGCGTGTTGAGCACGAGCAGGATGGCAGCGGCATTGTTGTTGACGAGGATCGCGTCCTCGGCGCCGGTCAGCTCCATGACGAGTTCGCGCGCGATGTCGTCACGCTCGCCGCGGCTGCCCGTCTCGAGATCGAACTCGAGCGCGGCCGGGGCCCGCATAGCGGCCGCCGCCGCGGTCACCGCTTCCTCGGCCAGGATGGCGCGCCCGAGGTTGGTGTGAAGGATGGTGCCCGTCAGGTTCAGCACGCGGCGCAAGCGCGGCGCGTCCTGCGCCTCCAGCACCGCGGCGGCACGCGCGGCGATCGCCGCCGCGGCATCCGCGCGGCTGAATGAATGAGGTGGGCTCGATCGGCCCCTCGTCGCGCGGAGCTCGTCAAGGGCGCCGCGCACCGCACCGAGCGTCGCCGCATGGCCAAAACGCGCCACGACGACGCGGCCGGCCTCGCCGCGTAGCACCTCGTCGACGGAGGGTATTGGTACAGTTGCCTTGCCCACGGCTGACTCCAGGCCCGTCTCAGTATCCCATCAGGAATGGGTTTACCGAGGCGCGTGTCCACCCCTCCTTTCTGAGGGTGAGGTCGAGCGCCAGGGAGGCCACATCGTCGGCGACCGGCTCGAGCGCGGCGTCCTTGTGTTGATGGAGCATCTTCACATAGGAACCACAAGCCTCGCACGTCTCGCCCATGACGGTTTCCTGCCCCCCCTCGATCGCGTGGTAGGCGATCCCCTTCTCGCTACTGCACATGAGGCACTTGATCCGGACCACGTTCCACTGCGTGGCGCAGATCGAGCAGGTGCAGAAGCGCGTTCCATGCGCGCCCTCCCAGCCAACAATCGCGCTCGCGACCGGCGCCCCCCCACAGGATGGGCAGGCCCCATCAGCGACCCGCCCGAGGGTCGTCACGTCGAGCCGGGCTGCGAGGCGCGTGAAGTGCACCTGCGCGGCCGCTGCAGCAAGCACGTGCGCGGCGATCGCGTCGGCCGGGATCTCGTCGAGGATCACGGCCTGCATCATGAGGCGACGCGCGTCCCGCCCGGCCTTCTCGACGGTGTCGAGTACAGCGCGGGCGGATGGGGCGAGGTCGGCACGCGCAAGCGCGGTCAGGAGGGCCTCGAAGGTCTGATCGGCCGCCGCGTCAAGCACCATCTGACCGGCCGAGATCGGCGGCATCGTGTTCTCCCGGGCAAGGGCCAGCCGCTCGGGCGAGGGCAGCACCGGCTCCGGCAGATCCCCCAGGATATCGTGCTGGGCGCGCGCAATCTGCGAGAGGAGGTGCAGATAGGGCTCGAGCTCATGACCGGGCGCGAGCGCCGCAAAGCGCTCGCTGCGGACGAGGAAGATCCGGCCATAATCGGGGAGCACGGCGAAGGGCGGGTTCGCCACTTCGCCGATGTCCATCGGGGCCAACGGCACGGCACTGCTGGCCGGGCGTCTGGGTGAACCGTCACGCGGCATCCAGCCCTCGACTTTCCATCACACGCACACGGCGCCTACTCAGCAGGCTGCGGGCCACCCGGCTCCTTCCTGATCTCAGTGCGCAGCCACCTGCGGTGGTGGCGCCACGCCCAGCCGCCGGTCACGACGCCGCGCGTCATCGCGCTGATCGTGCCACGGACCCAGATCGCTGCATAGACGTGAACGATCCAGATCGCGATCGTTATGATGGCGGCACCGGAGTGGATCACCGCCGCCATACGCCGCTGGTCGAGCGTCGCCTTGAAGCCCAGAAGCTCCTCGAAGTAGGCAAGACCAGCGGGCCAGAGCCCGACGCCGGTCACAAACATGACCAGCACCAGAATGGCCTGCGCCCAGAAGACGAACTTCTGCCCCGCATTGTACTTCCCGACCTCGGGCAGATATTCATCGCGCCCCGCCAGGACATGCTTGAGTCGCGCAAGCCAGACCCAATCCGTCGACTCCGGCAGGTTCGCCGTGAAGAAGCGGATGAACAGCCCGAGGAAGCCGATGAGCAGGACCACCCCCAGCCACGGATGGAGCCAGCGCGCCGTCACGCCGCCCCCGAAGAGGCCCGTCAGCCAGAAGAGGCTCGGATGGAACAGCGCGAGACCACTGATCATCAGCAGCACAAAGCTGACGGCGACGATCCAGTGGTTGATGCGTGCGCTGCCCGAGTAGCGAGGCACCAGCATGTGCGCCTCGCCCTCCCTGTGCTCGCTCATGCGTTGCCTCCCTTCAGCTTCTCGGCGTTCTCCTCATCCTCACGCGTGACGCGGTTGGCGCCAGCAAGCAGATGGTGAATGACGCCAAAGGCCGCCGTCAGGCCGAGGAGCGCGAGGCCCGCATACTTGCCGGCACCCTTCCACAGTTCCACGAGGGGGCTGATCTGCGGGTGCTGGGGAAGGCCTGCGTAGAGCGCCGTCTTGTCCGCGTGGTGAAGCACGTACATGACGTGCGTGCCCTTTACACCCGGCGGGTCATAGAGCCCGGCCTGCGAATAGCCGCGCTCCTTGAGGTCCCCGACGCGCGCCGCGGCGAGCTTTCTCATCTCCTCCTTCGTGCCGAAGGTGATGGCCCGCGTCGGGCACGCCTTGGCACATGCCGGGCCCTGACCGACAGCGACGCGGTCCGAGCAGAGCGTGCACTTGTAGGCCTTATTGTCCGCGGTCGAGATGCGGGGAATGTTGAAGGGACAGCCCTTCACGCAGTACCCGCAGCCAATGCAGTTCGCCGAAATGAAGTCGACGATGCCGTTGGCATACTGCACGATCGCGCCGGGCGCCGGACAGGCCTTGAGGCAGCCCGGATCCTGGCAGTGCATGCAGCCGTCCTTGCGGATCAGCCACTCGAGCTGGCCCCGCTCGGGGTTCTCCCACTCGGCGTAGCGCATCAGCGTCCAGGTATTCGGGCTGAGATCGTGGGGGTTCTCGTAGAGGCCCACGTTCTCCTCGATATCCTGGCGCAGATCGTTCCACTCCATACAGGCCACCTGGCACGCCTTGCACCCGATGCACTTCGAGACATCGATCAGCTTGGCAACGGGGGCCGCCGGCTTGGCCGCGGGCAGAGCCGCAACCGTGGCCGAACGCATCGTGAGGTCGAATGCTGGTTGCAATACAGACATTTCAGCCCTCCCTCAGCTCACAGCCGGGCCGCTGAGCGGCTCGATGTCGACGAGGAATGCCTTGTACTCCGGCGTGTTCGTGTTGGCGTCACCAACAAAGGGCGTCAGGGCGTTCACACCGACCGCCTTCTTAGTCTCGCCAACGAACCCGTAATGGATCGGCAGGCCGACGGTGTGCACCGTCTTTCCGTCGATCTTGAGCGCCGGAATACGCTTGGTGATGACTGCCTTTCCCTTGACCGAGCCACGGTTGGACCACACGCGCACCCATTGCCCGCTCGAGATCTTCTTCTCCTTCGCAAGCTCGGGAGAGATCTCGACAAAGAACTCGGGCTGGGTGATCGCGTTGAGCTTGTTGGTCTTGGTCCACCAGTGGAAATGCTCGGTGAGCCGATAGGTTGTCGCCACGTAGGGGAAGTCCTTCACCGTACCGAAGGCCTCGAGATCGCCCTTGAAGACGCGGGCAACCGGGCTCGATGCCATCTTCGGATGGAGAACATTCGCGACCGGACTTTCGAAGGGTTCGTAGTGCTCCGGGAATGGTCCCTCCGCGAGAAGCCGCCGCGCAAAGAGGCGCGCAACGCCTTCAGCGTTCATGATGAACGGGCCGGCGTTCCGCTCGGGCGCCAGGGTCGGCCCGTAGTCCGGCACGTCGGGGCCGGTCCACCGCTTGCCGTCCCACGTGATGTAGGACTTCCTCTCGCTCCAGGCCTTGCCCGACGGATCGGCCGAGGCCCGGTTGTAGAGGATGCGTCGGTTGGCAGGCCAGGTGAAGCCCCAGTTGCTGTAGACGCCCTTGCCGGATGGATCGGAGTTGTCTCTCCGAGCCGTCATGTTGCCGCGCTCTGTGTAAGCGCCCGTGTAGATCCAGCACGCCGCCATGGTCGAGCCGTCGTCCCGGAGCTGAGCAAACGAGGCGATCTGCTGGCCCGCCTTGTAGAGGGTCTTCGTCGCATCGGCCGGATCCGGGATGTCCGTCACTGCCTTGCCGCTGATCTCCCTGAGGAGCTCATCCGGGGTCGGCAGCTTGGGATCCTTGTAATTCCAATCGACCTTGAGGATCGGATCGGGTGCCTTGCCGCCCTCCTTCACGTACATCTCGCGAATACGGAGGAACAGCTCCGCCATGATCGCGATGTCGGTCCGCGCTTCGCCCGGCGCACTGCCGCCTTTCCACCGCCAGATGAGGTTTCGGGCGGAGTTGGTGAACGATCCCTCGTCCTCGGCAAATGTCGTGGAGGGGAGCATGAACACTTCCGTCTGGATCTTCGACGGATCGACCGGATTGGCCTCACCGTGGTTCTCCCAGAACTTGGCCGTGTCCGTCACCAGCGGATCGATCGAAACCAGGAACTTCAGCTTCGACAGCCCAGCGGTCAGCTTGCCCTTGTTGGGCACCGAGAGCAGCGGGTTGAAGCCCTGGCAGATGAAGCCGTTCACCTGTCCCTGGTGGACCAGCTCGAACATCTGCAGCGTGTCGTAGACCTTGTCGATCTTTGGCAACCAGTCGTAGCCGAAGTCGTTTTCAGGTGTCGCCGCGCCGCCGTACATCGCCTTCAGCATGCTGACGTAGAACTTCTTGTAGTTCTGCCAGAAGCTGACGGAGTTCTGCATCAGCGGCCGGAAGTTCCGGTTCGCCATGTGGGCCGCGAGCGTCGGCTCGCTGTCGCGCGGCATCCCAAGATAGCCGGGCGTCGACTGGGACAGAAGCCCCATGTCGGTGAGCCCCTGCACGTTCGAGTGACCGCGCAGCGCGTTGACGCCGCCGCCCGGAACGCCCTGGTTGCCGAGCAGAAGCTGGATCATCGCAGCGGCACGGATGTTCTGAGAGCCGTGCGTGTGCTGCGTCCAGCCAAGCGCGTACATGATCGTCATGGACCGCTCGCCATTGGCGGTCGTGGCGATCATCTCGCAGACCTTCAGGAACTTGTCCTTCGGCGCGCCGCAGATGCGCTCCACCATTTCCGGCGTGTAGCGCGCGACGTGCTTCTTCAGGAGCTGGTAGACGCAGCGCGGGTGCTGCAGGGTCGTGTCGCGAACGACGAACCCATCCGGCCCCAGTTCATAGTCCCAGGTTTCGCGATTGTACGTCCGGTTATTGGCATTGAAGCCTGAGAATACGCCCTCCTGCTCGTCGAACGCGAAGCCTTCCTTCACGATGAACGAGACGTCCGTGTAGTTCGCCACGTAATCGCGATGGATCTTGTCGTTGGCAAGGAGGTAGTTGATCACGCCGAGCAGATACGCGGTGTCCGTGCCGGGACGGATCGGACAATAGAAATCCGACACCGATGCCGACCGCGTGAAGCGCGGATCGACCACGACAAGCTTGGCCTTGTTGTGGTGCTTCGCCTCCGTGACCCATTTGAAGCCGCACGGGTGCGCCTCAGCCGCGTTGCCGCCCATGATGAGCACGACATCCGCGTTCTTGATGTCGGTCCACGAGTTCGTCATCGCGCCACGCCCAAATGTCGGAGCCAGACTGGCCACCGTCGGGGCGTGTCAGATACGAGCCTGTGTGTCGACTTGAACGATGCCGAGACCGCGCACGGCCTTCCAGCTCACCCAGCCCGCCTCGTTCGAGGTGGCGCAGCCGGCGAGGAAGGCCATGGTCGGCCAGCGGTTCACCGTGACGCCGTCGCGCGTCTTCTCAATGAAATTCGCGTCGCGGTCCTCCTTCATGAGCTTCGCGATACGCTCCATCGCGAAGTCCCACGTGACCGGCTCGAACTTGTCGCTGCCCGGCTTCCTGTGCATGGGCCGGGTGAAGCGCTGCTTCGAGTGGATGAAGTCGATGACGCCCGCGCCCTTCGGGCACAGCGTGCCGCGGTTCACCGGGTTGTCGACATCGCCCTCGACGTGGAAGATTTCCGCCTTCTCGCCTTTCTTCACGTCCCCGCGGCTGTACAGGATCATGCCGCAGCTGACCGAGCAGTACGGGCATGTGTTGCGGGTCTCGGTCGCTTTCGCGAGCTTGAAGGGGCGCGCCGCCTGCGCGAGCGCGACCTCAGCTTCGCCGAAGCCGAAGGCTCCGATCGCCGAACCCGCAACTCCCGCGCCCGTCCCCTTAAGGAACTGGCGTCGTGAGACTTGCACGTTCATGAAACACCTCTCCGCCTTGTCTGTAGCGCCGACGTCGCGGAGATTTGCAGTCCGGCGTCGACGCGCGTCGCACAAAGAAGACCATGGTCTTCGAAGCCGCCCACCGCACGGGCGAGACTCCTCGAATTTTGGAACTCTTACACATTGCAATCGTATTGTAAACGCAGCCACATTTTGCGCTGCGGCAAGGCCCTCAGGACACAGAGCGCTGGCGCGCCTAACACATTCATCAACCGCGAAAATCGCGCGATTGCGAGATGCGGTTCCGGCGCGCGCAGACCCTGCGGCCATCATTGACGCCGCGGCCACGGCAAGCCTACGTTCTGGCCGCCCGCTGCCCGAGACTTCACCAAGAGCACCGCCGTCAGGGCATTGCTCCTCACCGGGACGGTGCGGGCCTCAGCGAGACGCGCCTTGCGGATGATCCGCGCGCGTGAGTGCTATAACAATCAATGCCTTGGAGACCTGAGCCTTGCGCGAGCCCGCCTTCCTTGAGCCGAACGTTGCCGTGTGCGACCAGCTCCAGCCCGCCGACGTCGCGAACATCGCGGGTCGCGGCTTTCGCACCATCGTCAACAATCGCCCCGACGGCGAGGCTTGGATGGGCCAGCCGCGCGCGGCGAGCCTCGATGCGGCGGCGGCAAGGGCCGGCATCGCGAGCCACCACATTGGCTTCACCCTCCCGACGCTGACGGCCGAGCACGCGCGTCGCCTCAAGAAAGTGCTCGATAGCTCGGACGGGCCTGTGCTCGCGTTCTGCGCCAGCGGCTTTCGATCGACGCTGCTCTGGGCGATTGTGCGCGCCGCGGCGGGCGCGCCAGTCGACGATCTGCTGGAAGCTGCAGCCAAGGCGGGCCAGCCTCTCGATAAGCATCGCGAGACCATTCTGCGGCTCGCCGCGGCGCTTGGCGCTTAGACGCAGCGCGCCTCGGCTCACCCCTCGAGCATCTTGTTCAGGTCGGGTGTCGAAACCGAGCGGCCGAGATAGCCGAACGTACCCTGGTCGCGAACCTCGCGCGCGGCCTCGATGAGGCCGGTCATGGCTGCGCGATAGAGCGAGGACGCAAGACTGATCCGCTTGACGCCCGCCGCGACCAGCTCAGCAACGCTGAACGACCGCCCCTCGATGCCGACCATGAAATTGAAGGGGCGCTCGAGGCTCGCGCACACCTCGCGCACCGCAGCAATGTCCGGCAGGCCGGGCGCGAAGAGCACATCGGCGCCGGCACGCTCGTACGCCTTGAGGCGGCGGATGGTGTCGTCGAGGTCCGGATTGCCGCGGATGAAATTCTCGGCCCGCGCCGTGAACATGAAGCGGAAGGGGAGCGCGCGTGCCGCGGCAACGGCCGCCTCGACACGCGCAACGGCGTGCGCGAACTCATAAATCGGCTTGCCCGGTCCCGCGCAATCCTCGATCGAGCCGCCGACGAGACCGGCAGCACCAGCCGCGCGAATGGTCTCGCTGACGTCGCCGACGCCGTCGCCGAACCCGTTCTCGAGATCGGCAGCTGCCGGGAGATCCGTTGCCTCGACGATCATCTTGGCGTGCGCGATGGCCTCTGGGCGCGTCACGCGCCCGTCCGTGCGGCCGAGAACGCCGGCGCACGCACCACTCGACGTCGCGAGCGCCTCAAAGCCGAGGGCCGCAAGGGCGCGCGCCGAGCCGGCATCCCAGGGATTGGGGATGACAAAGGTACCTTCACGCTCGTGCAAGGCCACGAAACGTCGCGACTTTTCCTCGATGGGAAGGGGCATCGTCACACTCCACGCGCTAGGGTCCCGATCGCGAAGTTCGTGACCATCTGTAGCGGGCTCTCGAACGAACTTCGCGATCGAAAGGACACGAGCAAGCCTATGTTTCTCGTGTGGTTCAGATTCCGAAGTCCGCCACCACTTCGCGGCAGGTGTCGGCGGCGGACTTCGGAATCTGAACCACACTAATCGGTCGTCACGATCGTCCAGTAGGACCTGAGCATCGCGCCTGCGATCTCCTCCGCGCCGAGCACGACCGAGGTCGCCCCACAGCTTTCGAGATGCACCTTCTCCGCCTCCGAATGCCCACGCGCCAGAATGACGAGATTGGGATTGATCGCCCGCGCCTGCTCGACGATCTGACCGGCCTCGAAGTTCTCGTGAATGGCGACGAGCAGGCAGCGCGCCTTCTCCAGGTTCGCCGCAGCGAGATTCGTCACTGCATTGGCGGCAACGGCTTCGACGCCCCTCTCCTTGAGAGCATTCACCACATCCTCGCTCTCGTCCATCACGAAAAGAGGCACGCCGCTGTCGAGCAGCACCCGGCCAATGCGATGCCCGACGCGCCCGTGGCCAATGAGCACGGCGTGGTCCTCGAGTTTGGTCGCCTCGATCTTCGCCGGCTCCGGCTCTCTCGGCTTTGCGGCGGCCACGCTGCCCTCCTTGCGATCCAGCCACGGCCGGGCCTGGTCGAGAGCGATGAAAAGCAGAGGGTTGAGCAGAATGGAGATCAAGGCCCCGGCGAGGATCAAATCGCGCGCCTCAGAGCCGAGGACGCCGAGCGCGACACCGAGACCGGCGAGGATGAAGGAGAACTCGCCAATCTGTGCAAGGCTCGCGGAAATCGTGAGCCCCGTGCTGAGCGGATGCCCGAAGGCCAGCACGATGGCGAGCGCGGCCAGCGACTTGCCGACGATGATGATGGCTACGGTCGCCAGTATCGGCCAGGTATCTGTGACAATGCTCGAGGGATCGAACAGCATCCCGACCGACACGAAGAAGAGCACCGCGAAGGCATCCCGAAGCGGAAGCGTCTCCTCCGCGGCCCGTTGGCTGAGTTCGGACTCGCTCAGGATCATGCCGGCAAAGAAGGCGCCGAGCGCGAACGACACGCCGAACAGCTTCGCGGCGCCGAAGGCAAACCCGAGCGCGATGGCGAGCACACCCAGGCGGAAGAGCTCGCGCGAGCCCGTATGGGCGATGTAGTGGAGCACCCAGGGAATGAGCCTGCGGCCGACCACCATCATCATAGCAACGAAGGCCATGACCTTGGCGATCGTGAGTGCGATGGTGCCGAGGACCTGAGAGGACCCGAAGCCGAAGGCGATGGCGCGCTCGATGCTGCCGTCGAGCAGCGGCACGACGGCAGGAATGAGCACCAGCGCGAAGACCATCGCGATGTCCTCGACGATGAGCCAGCCCACCGCGATACGGCCTCTCTCCGTGGTGAGCAGGCGCCGCTCCTGGAGGGCCCTGAGCAGCACGACCGTGCTCGCAACCGACAGGGCAAGGCCGAAGACGAGACCGGCGCCGATCGACCAGCCCATGAGATGCGCGAGCCCCATGCCGAGGAGGGTCGCCACCGCCATCTGCCCGAGCGCGCCGGGAATGGCAATCATCCGCACCGCCCAAAGATCCTTGAGCGAGAAGTGCAGGCCGACGCCGAACATCAGAAGGATGACGCCGATCTCAGCCAGCTCGTCGGCCAGGGCCTGATCGGCGACGAAACCTGGCGTGTAAGGGCCGATCGCGATCCCCGCGAGCAGATAGCCGACCAGCGGCGAAAAACGCAACCGCTGTGCCAACGTCCCAAGCACGAAGGCCAGCGAGAGGCCCATAACGATCGTCGATATGAGCGGAGTGGCGTGCGGCATACGGGACTGGTTTCTCCTCCACTACATCTCGACGACCTGGACCAGCCTCGTGATCTGGGCTGCGCAACGACAGCGCAACCCTGCTCCTGGGCTTGGCGGGAGCGCCTGCATCATGACCTTATCGGATGATGTGCGTCGCTCCCACACCAACCCGGCCAAAATCTGCGCGACGCAACCGCGCGTCGCGCCATCAGCGGGCCGCCATGCGTCAGCTCGGAGCCGGCAGGCGAAGAATGGCAAGCGCGAGGGCCTGGGCCCGCGGCACGATCGAATCGACTTCGAGATATTCCTCGGCCGTGTGGGCATTGCCGCCGACGGGGCCGACGGCGCACAGCGTCGGGCAGCCGACGGCCGCGGTGAAGCCAGAATCGGCGCAGCCGCCGGTGAACTCGCCCTTGACGCTCATCCCCAGATCCTGCGAGGCGGCCGCATAGGTCTCAAGGAGCGCCCCGCTCTCCGCTGACGGTGTCAACGGCAGGAACTCGCCAAGTATCTCGAGCACCGCCGAGGTCCCGGGAACGGTGGCGCTGTCGATGATCTTGTGGATGGCCGAGAGCGCATATTGCCGATCGGCAGGTTGCACGTAGCGGAGATCGATCCGCCCTTCGGCAGATGGCGCCGTCGTGTTGACGCTCTGCCCGCCCGAAACGAGCCCGACATTGACCGTCAGCCCGCGCGGCAGGTCGGTCAACGCGTGGAGCGCGACGATCTTGTGCGCGAGTTCACCGATGGCGGAAATGCCCTTCTCGAAGTTGCCGCCCGAGTGCGCTGCCTTGCCGAGAACCTCGAAGCGCATGAAAACGCCGCCCTTGCGCCCGCTCACGACATTGCCCGTTGGCCGGCCGGGCTCGGAATTGAATACGCATCGCGCTTCCCGTGCCACGCGCTCGATCACCGGCCGCGAGGACGGCGAGGCAATCTCCTCGTCCGAAGTGATGAGGCCGGCGAGCGGCGCCGGGGCGCCGCCGTGGCGCTTGAAGGCCTCGAGCACGAAGGCATTCATGACGAGACCGGCCTTCATGTCGGCAACACCAGGGCCGTACGCCCGGCCGCCCTCGATCCTGAAGCGCCGCCGGCTGGCCTCGCCCTTGGGGAAGACCGTGTCACGATGCCCCATGAGCACGATCGGCTTCTCATTGGTGGGGCTGTCGTCCAAGCGGACGTGAATGGCATTGCCGTAAGTCTCGTGCGGCTCGACGCGTGTGAGCAGGCCGCGGGCCTCGAAATGGCGCACGAAGCGCTCGCCCACGGCATCGACACCCGCCTTGTCGTAGCTGCCGCTGTCGATATTGACGACCTCCTCGAGCAGATCGAGCATGTCCTGGCGGCTCTCGGCCAGCCACGCACAAATCTTCTTTTCGAGGTCCGTCTTCCCTGCCGCTGTGCTCATGCTATGCACCCCCATGAGGTCTATGTTCTTCTTTGCAATAGAGGGACATCGCCATCCGGCTGTCCAGGGCTCACCGCGCGCAACCGCCATGCGGGCGATTAAGACGACCGTAAGGTGATGGGGCTAGGCTCCCGCGCAGCTCGCTGCGCCAGGGAGAGGGATGTGACGGCAGGCTTAAGCGTTGTCCCGGTTTGGCGCGCGGCCCCCGAGACCGGGACTGATGCCGTTTTGCTGCGCGGCATCCGGCGCACTTTCGGCACGGCTGTCGCGGTCGATCGGATCGACCTCGCGGTCCGGCCGGGCGAGCTCTACGCCCTGCTCGGCCCGAATGGCGCCGGCAAGACGACGACGCTCAGGATGATCGCAGGCTTGCTCCGTCCCGATGCCGGTGCGATCCGCATCTTCGGCATTGACGCCCTTGCCGAGCCGATCGCCGCCAAGCGCATCACCGCCTGGCTTCCTGACGAGCCGATGCTCTACGACAAGCTCTCGCCGCTCGAATACCTCGAGCTGGTCGCCGGCCTGTGGGCTGTGCCTGCCGCGCTTGCCGCGCGACGTGCGGCCGAGCTGATCGACATTCTCGAGCTTGGTTCCCACCGCCATCAGCGCTGCGAAGGCTTCTCGCGCGGCATGAAGCAGAAGGTCGCGCTCGCCGGCGCCCTCATCCACGATCCGAAGCTCATCATGCTCGACGAGCCGCTGACCGGCATCGACGCCGCCATCGCCCGGCAGGTGAAGGATCTCCTCACGGCGCGTGTTCGCGCCGGGGCCACGATCATCCTGACAACGCACATCCTCGAAGTTGCCGAGCGCCTTGCCGATCGCATCGGCATCGTGCATCGCGGCCGCCTCGCCGCCGAGGGCACGCTCGCCGAGCTCAAGGCCGCCGCCGGGCGCGGCAGCTCGACGCTCGAGGACGTCTTCCTCGCGCTCATGCGATCCGACCCGGATATGGCACCGCTGGCATCATGCACGTCATGAAACCGGCGGCCGGCTCCTTCCTGTGGCTTGTGACGCATGACGTGCGCCTCAACTGGCGCCGCTTCGCCGACATGATCGGCGGCACCAGCATCCGCGGGCTCCTCGGCCTGCTCGTGTGCGGCAGCCTCGCTCTGCATCTCGTCGCCTGGCCCGCCGTGCTTATGATCGGACCGCATGTGCACGGCGCCGATGACGCTGTCGCGTCGCTCGCGATTGCGATCCTCTGCATCTTCACATGGATGATCGCACAGGGCCTCTTCTCCACCACCCGTACGCTTTTCGACCGCGGCGACCTCGATCTGCTACTCGGTGCACCGTTGCCCGCGGCGCGCATTCTTGCTGCCAAGGCCACAGCCATCGCTGCCAGCACGCTCGGCTCGGTCGCGCTCCTGGTGCTGCCGCTCGCCAACATGGGCGCACTCCTTGGCGAGCCGGCCTGGCTCGCCGCCTATCCGACACTGCTCGCGCTGGCCCTGATCGCGACGGCGGCCGGACTTGGCCTCTCGATCGCACTGTTCTTTCTCGTCGGGCCGCGGCGCGCGCGCACGTACACACAGCTCACCGGGGCGCTCATCGCCGGCGGATTCGTGCTCGCCGCGCAGGCGGTCGCCATTCTTCCGGAGACGATGCGCGCTGAGCTGACACGCGCCATCGGAAGCACGGCCAGCGGCACAGCGCTCCGCGATGTCGTGTTCCTCCCTCTTCATGCCATGCAGGGCGACCTGCGAGCGGTGACCGCACTCGTTGTCCTCGCGGGGCTGCTCTTCGCTCTTGCGGTGACTGTGCTTGCAAACCGCTTCGCGGCTGCGACGCTGGCGGCCACGGGCGCGCCCTCGGGCAGCACACGGGCGCCTGGCGCCGACCGCGCGCGGCGCTTTAACACGGGTCTCGGGCGCACGCTCCGACGGAAGGAGTGGCGGCTCCTCGCGCGCGATCCGAGCCTCTTTGCGCAGCTCGGCCTCCAGATCATCTACACGGTGCCGATCGCTGTCGTGCTGCTGCGCAGCGAAGCCCTGCCGACGGCGCTTGCCCTTGCGCCGACGATTGTCGTCATCGCGGCGCAGGTTTCGGCCTCGCTCTCGTGGATCATGGTCTCTGGCGAGGATGCGCCCGAGCTGATGGCGACGGCACCCGTCTCTGCCGCCGAGGTTGACCGGATCAAGCTCACGGCTGTCGGCCTGCCCGTGCTCGTGATCATCGCACCCCCGCTCGCAGGGCTCGCACTCGTGTCATGGCACATCGCCATGCTCTCTGCGCTGTTCGCTGCGGCGGCAGCCGCGTCGACCGCCCTCCTCAACTTCTGGCACCCCATGCCCGGCAATCGCCGTGGCATGCTGCGCCGCCACTCCCAGTCCAAGCTGATCGCGCTCGTCGAGCACGCGCTCGCCATCTCCTGGGCCATTGCGATCGTCCTGACGCTGGCGGCAAGCCCGGTGGCACTACTGCCGGTGGCGCTCGTCGCAGCCATCCTCGGCGTCATCCGGCGCCGCCACCGCAGGCGCGGCGCACACGTCGCTGCCACCGAAGGTACGACAGCGCCTCCGCTCGCCAACGCGCCCGCGCGCCTCTGATCCGGGCCGCACATCACTACGCAATTCGAGGACTGGGCCGGTGGCGACGCGAAAGTGCGGGCGAAGGACGCCGGCAGAACGCGCTCACGCCGCCAGCAGGTCGGCAAGCGCCAGCGCGACGACCTCGGTGGCCTTGTAGAGGTCGGCGAGCGGGAGGCGCTCGTCCGCGCGGTGCGCGTTCGCCGCCTCGATCGTGCGAGGCCCCGCGCCATAGAGCACGACGGGCACGCCATGCGCCGCATAGTGGCGCGCATCCGTGTAGAGCGGCACGCCGCTCGCACTGATCGGCTCGCCCATGACCGCGCTCGCGCGCCGGCAGAACGCTTCGATCAGGCGATCCCCTGCCGGCAGGCGCTGCAGTGGCGCCGCGAGCAGAACCCGGCGCACGTTGACGCGTACACCAGGGACGGCCGAGCTCGCCTTGGCGATGATGTCGCGCAGCTCCGCCTCGACGGCGTGGACGTCCTCCTCCGGGACAATGCGGCGGTCGATGCGGAACACCACGCGGTCCGGCACGACGTTGGTATTGATGCCGCCATGGATGAGGCCGATCGTGAGCTGCGGCGACCCGATCCCCGGCGTGTTTGATGTTCGCATCGCGAGCGTTGGACGCCATGCGTAGAGCGCGGAGAGGACGGCCGTAGCGGCTTCCAGCGCATCAATGCCGGTCCACGGCTTGGCGGCGTGCGCAGAGCGGCCGGTTGTCTCGACCTCGAGATGCAGGCAGCCATTGTGCTCGGTCACGACGGCATAGGCGAAGCCGGCCCCAATCGCGAGATCGGGCTTACTCAGTCCCTGTGCGAGCAGATAGCCGGGGCCGATCTCACCGCCCGTCTCCTCGTCGTAGGTCAGGTGCAGCTCGATGGTGCCGCGCAGTGGCGCGCCGCTCGCCTCAAGCGCACGCAGCGCCCAGACGTAGGTCGCGAAATCGGACTTCGAGACGGCAACCCCGCGCCCATACATCCAGCCATCGCGGATCTCCGCGTCATATGGGCCGTGTGTCCAGCCGGCACCCGGTGGCACGACATCGCCATGCGCGTTGAGAGCGATGGTGGGGCCGGGCCCGAACGTGCGGCGGACAATCAGGTTCGTGCAGGAGATCATGCCCGCGGCCTTGACGATGTCGGCGGGAACAGGATGGCGCTCGACCGTCCAGCCGAAGGGCTCGATGAGCTTGGCCGCGCCCTCCGCCGCCGGACTGCAGTCCCCCGGCGGGTTGTCGGTCGGGATCTTGACCAGCTCGGCAAGAAAACGGACCTGTGCCGGGCGTTCGCTTTCAAGGAAAGCCCGCACCTTCTGATCGCGTTCTTCGCTCATGATCGTCGTCCGTTCGGTGTCTCAAGGTGTGCAGGAGGTGCAGGAGTGCAGGCACGGATTACCCATCGCCAGCGCGCTCGTCCAGTGGTGCAGGATCGCGTGTGCCGGCAAACGCGTGCGCGCCGCGCAATAGCGATGGCAAATGCCTCATCGGCCTGCGTGAGGGCGCCGATCGTGGTGCGAGGCCAACGGCGCACCACTTGGCGGTCAATCCCGACGCGCGCGCCCGCCTCGGCGAGGATCACGCCTCCGGCGGCAGGGTGCGCCGCGCTGTCGGCGCGGGCCCTTTGCGGAGGAGTTTTCCGGCCGTCGCCCGCTCGAGTCGCGGGTCGGCGCCTCAGCGCGCGTTCTCGCGTGGCTCCTCGCCGCTCTGGATGGCGTCGATCGCCATCTTGATCTCTTTGAGGAGATCTGCGTCATAAGAATTCTGGTCATTCGACGGCATGCCCTCGTCGGTCGAGGCGAGTCGCCGCTCAACATCAGCCTCCCAGCGCTTCAGTGTCGCAAGCTTCTGTCCACGTGTGAGGCCAACCTCCTTCTCGATGTCCGCCGGCCGATCGAAGACAGCCTCGGGGTCCTGGCGCGCCTTCTCCGGCGAAATGCGCATGATCTCAGACATGTCACTGTCCTCCGTTCATTCCCGTGCCCCTCAGAGGGCCGTGCTGAGCCCGCGCGGCAGTCGTGCAGGTTGCCGCACGAGGCCTCAGACACCTTTGATTGAACGCGCGGGGGTGCGACCTGGTTCCAGGGCCGGCCGTCAGGATGCGGCGCTGCCGGAGGCAGCGATGAACTGGCGCCGGCGCGGATTGAAGTAGGCCTGCTCGTCCCCTCCGGCCGTGCCCAGATCGGCCTCGATCCGGCAGACGACGCCGTCCGGATCGAACTCGAGCTGCGCCTGAAGATGCGGCAGCTTGCCCGAGCGCTCGAGCAGCAGCGTGCCGAAACCGCGGGCAATGGGCGGCGTTACCGGCGGCCCGCCCCGCTCGGTCCACAGGAGCGTAATGCGCGGCGTCTCGCGGACCTCGGTCGACCAGGAGAGGGTGACGCGCCCCCCCGGACGCGAAAGCGAGCCGTGCTTGACTGCATTGGTCGCGAGCTCGTGCACCATGAGGGTGAGCTGAAGCGCCGTCTGTGGCGGCACGAAAACATCGTCGCCGATGATCTCGACGTTGCGCGTCTCCCCAACGCTCACTTCAATTTGCGAGGTGGCGATCGCGCGCAGCGAGGCGCCTGACCAGTGCGCCTCCGTGAGGATGTGATGGGCACTCGACATGGACTGGATGCGGCCGTTGAGCCCGGCGACGAACTGTCCGATGGTCGCGGACGTGCGCGCGGTCTGCGCCGCGATCGCCTGGACGATCGCAAGCGTGTTCTTGACCCGGTGATTGAGCTCCCCCACCAGGAGATTGCGCAGTTCATCGGCCTTGTGGCGCTCAGTGATGTCGCGGTTCGTCTCGACGACGAGACTGCGCCCGCCGGTGCGGATCAGCTCGAGGCGACTGTCCACCCAGATCTCGGCGCCATCCTTCGACGACTGGAGGAGTTCGCCGCTCCACTTGCCCTCGCGCTCCAAGTGCTCGAGCAGTTTGTCGAGAGGCATTGGATAGCGCGTCTTGAGCAGTTCGCCCGGCACGGTGCCGAGTGCCTCGCTCTTGCCGTAGCCGTAAAGCTCCTCACAGCCCCGGTTGAAGAGGATGATGCCCTCGCCGAGTTCCCATACCAGCATGGCCTCGTGCGACAGCTCAATGACGCGCTGATGCTTGAGAAGGCGCTCACTCAGGCGCCGCTGATCGGTGATATCCGTATCCGTGCCGCACCAGAGCACCACGCGCCCGTGATCGTCGCGCAGCGCCATGGCGCGTGACAGAAACCAGCGATAGGCGCCATCAGCGCTGCGCATAGGGAACGTGTCGTCCCATGCCTCGCCGCTCTCGAACGCGCGCTTGAGCTGGCGGATCACCCGCTCCGCGAAATCGGGATGGTTGACCTCATGCCAACCTTCGCCGGCGGCCTCCACAGGGTCCATGCCTGTGTACTCGAACCAGCGCTGGTTGTGCCAGAAGACATAGCCCGAGGGATAGGCCATCCAGGCGCATTGCGCCATGTTGTCGGCCAGCGCGCGGAAGCGCTGCTCGCTGGCCTTGAGCGAGACCTCCGCGGCCTTCTGAGCCGTCACGTCGCGGGCGACACAGAGCAGGTGCCCGATGATGCCGTCCGCGGCGCGCACGGGACTGACGATGACGTCCCACCACTTCGCGACACCCTTGGCCGTCGGGCAGGCATCGCTGAAGCGCACCACCTGGCCACGCGCCGCCGCGATGATGGCGTGCTCGATCGTGGCGCGCACCGCCTGCGGCCAGAGATCGGCCCAGGGCCTGCCCACGACGATGTCGGGCGCGTCGATCTCCATGAGCGCGCTACCGGCCGGATTGATGTAGCGGATGGTACCCTGGAGATCGATCAGGTGCACGCAATCGGGGCACGCTTCCAACAGCGTCGCCGCAAGCCCGGCAGGGATCTCGGCCGGCATTCCGCCAGCCGCCTCCCTTTGCCGCACAGCGCCGGCCTCGCCCTCGGCCAACCCGCCCTTATCCGGCTGCTTCAACGGTGCCATGTTCTACACCGAACCCCGCTCCAACCGCGCAAGCACTGGCGGCTTCAGCGCCCCGCTGCTGCCCGCACGCCCTGCCTTGCGCCCCCGCGCGCGGCGGCCTCTCCCTCGATCGCCGCTGCTCCCCAGGACGGTTACATTTCGCCCTGGTCTGTTTCTCCGCGTTGCTTATCCCTGAGACCCTTTTTTTCCGGGCTGACCGCACTGGTTGTCGATGGCGCAAGGCCGCCGCGGCCGATTTGATCCTGCCCCTCTCATGCCGCCGCGCCACGGTTCCGCCCCCCGGCGCGCACATCAAAAAACAGGGCTTGGCTGATCACGGCCTTCACCATCTCCGGCTTGAATGGCTTGGTGATCAGGAAGGTCGGCTCGGCGCGCTCACCGGTCAGCAGGCGCTCGGGATAGGCCGTAATGTAGATCACGGGCATTTCCGCGCTCGCGAGAATGTCGTTGACCGCATCAATGCCCGAGCTGCCGTCGGCTAGCTGGATATCGGCAAGCACGAGGCCCGGCTTCGCGCGCCGCGCCAGCTCGCCGGCTTCCCCGCGTGTTGCCGCGATGCCGACGACGTTGTGCCCGAGCTCCCCGACGATGCCCTCGATGTCGAGGGCAATCAGCGGCTCGTCCTCAATGATGAGAACATCCGCGGTGATCTGTTCGGAGATCTCGGCGCCGGCAATATTGATGAGGCGGCGCACCTCATGCTCGGTCGTGCCCAGGATCTCGGCAATCTCGCTTGTCGGAAACTCCTCGAGCGCGGCCAGGAGAAACGCCTGCCGTGGCAGGGGCGTGAGCGTCTCGATGCGGCGGTCAGCGACGGCGGTGGCGCCCGCCTCCACGGGCTCGGTCACGTGGTTGATGGGGAGCGCACCCCATACCTTGACGAACGCATGATAAAGCGCCGCCCGGGGTGTCAGATCGCGGCGAAAACCGCGCTGATCCGCAACCAGAGCCTCAAGCGTCGCCACGACGTAGGCGTCGCCCCTATCCTGGGAGCCGGTCAGGGCCCGAGCGAAGCGTCGCAGATAGGGAATCTGTGGCGCGATCTGATCGGCAATTGAGCTTGTCATGTGCAGCAATTCCCCCTGTTCTCGGGGCACACGCCTTAGCGTGGCTCGCAGGTCATTCGCGGCAATCGCGCAGCCCACCGCGATCATCGAACAAGCTAACGCGCCGTCCGGCGTGAGGTTCCGGCGTGCGCGGCAGAAATCGTCGCTCACCCAACCGCAATGCCGCGCGGGCGCGGTACGGGCGCGCCCGCCAGTTCCTCCGCGCCCTCGACGCCCATGAGCTCGGCCAGTCGGCCGCGCGCCCTGTTGACGCGGCTCTTCATGGTGCCGACCGCGCAACCGCACATCAAGGCGGCATCATCATAAGAGAAGCCCTCGGCACCGATAAGGATCAGCGCCTCCCGCTGCTCCGGCGAAAGCAGCGCGAACGCCTTCGAGAAATCCAGCAGGTCCATGTGGCTCGACTGGTTGTCCTTGACGGTGAGCTGCTGGGCCAGTTCGCCATCATGGTCCTGGACCTCGTACTTACGCTTGCGCAGCTCCGACAGATAGGTGTTGCGCAGGATGGTAAACAGCCACGCCTTGAGATTGGAGCCGGGATCGAAGCTCGCCCGGCTTTTCCATGCCTTGACAAGCGTCTCCTGGACCAGATCGTCCGCCTGGTCGGCGGCACCACAAAGCGACCTCGCAAAGGCGCGCAAATTGGGAACGAGCGCAGCCAGTTGGGCCTGCAGGTCCCCCGTGCTGCCTGCTGTCATTCATTGCTCTCCGGCTTGCTTTCCGACTGGCTCTCCGATCGTGCCAGCTCCTCGAGCAGCTTCGTGAACTTGTCCGGGAGGGGCTCGGCCAGAACCCGCCGATACGCCTCCCGCAACTGGTGCCCGATGAGCCCGCGCGCCTCGGCCGGCAGACCCGTCTCCGGCACCGTCTGCGATGGCATCGTCACAACTCTGGCCTCTTGCCGCATTTCTGCTTCGCTTCGTTTCCGATCGTCCGCCATTCGTCCCCCCATTCCCCGTATGATTGAGAGGCCAGGGCCAGAGTCCTCAAGCCCCGCTTGAACGCCCCTGGGCGCGTCCAACTGTCGCCGACGTCGCCTTAACACGCCAATGGCCATTAGGTTCCCGAAACGGCTGCGCTGGCTGCGCGGCATGGTGAAGAGCCGCCGCGAGGCCCCCGTCGCTCACTTACAACCTATCCGCGTTCCCCTCGGTACTCTCGCGCTCCTCGGCATCGAGTGCGGGACGGCTTTCGCCCACCTGGGACAAACCGGTCCGCGGCAGGCGAACCTCATGGCGAACTCCAGCGGGATCGAAGGTCGTTGTGATCCGGCCGCGCAGGCCGCGTTCGATCGAGAACCTCATCACGTTCGTGCCAAAGCCGCTCGTTTCGGGGGCCGCCACCGGCGGCCCGTTCCGCTCCTGCCAGACAATTTGCACAGTGTCCTGATCGCCGCCCTCAGCACGCCGCTCCCCGCGCCATGTCACGGCGACCTGCCCGCTCGGCACTGACCAGGCGCCGTATTTGGTCGCGTTGGTGGCCAGCTCGTTGATGAGCAGACTGAGGAGCACAGCCTCGCTCTGGGTCACCATGATCGGCGGGCCGTTGGCAACAAGCGCACCCGGCCAATGACAAAAGGGCGCCAGGATCTCGCGCACGAACGCGCCAAACTCCGGGGTATACGCGGGGTCGGGCCGCAGCAGATCGTGCACCCGAGCCAGCGACGCCAAGCGTTCGCGGAAGGACTTGTTGAAGACCTCGACAGTCGGGCTGTATCGGGCCGTTTGCGAAGCAATCGCCGTGACGATCGCCAGCATGTTCTTGACCCGATGGATCAGCTCCCGATTGGCGAGTTGCACCCGCTCCTCGGCCCGCTTGCGTTCCGTGACCTCATCCGAGAGCTCCCGCTGGGCCACAGCATAGCGCTCGCCCGCGTAGGTGAGGGCGCCAACCATGCCGGCAATGAGCAGGCTGATGACGATCCCGCCGAACAGGGCCATCCAGGCCTTCGAATGATCAATCATCGCCTCGAGCGGCGGCTTCGATCCGAGAACAATCGTCCAGTCCGTGCCGGCAACGGTAATGACCCGACTGCTGGTGAAGAGCGGGCCTCTGGGCAACGGCGGAAGCGGCGACAAGCCGCGATGGGTCAGCGTGCGGTCGTCGAACATCAGGTCGGCTTCGCTCGGCTCACGGCCGTCAAAGATCTGAACGTGGAGCCGCCGGAAGGTTCCCGGCAGATTGCGGTCCATCACCCGCGGGATGAAATCCCCCATGCGGAAGGCGCCATAGACGTAGCCGATGAGCGCGGCGCGCCGCGCCTCCACCGTGTCCGGCACTGTGCCGTCGGCGTAAAGGGGCATGTAGACGAGGATACCCGCCTGAACATCCTCGCCGGTCTCCTGCATGAGCGCGACCTTGCGGCTGAGCGCGGGGCCGCCCGTGTCGCGCGCCCGCTCCATGGCTGCACGCCGGCGCGGCTCGGAGAACATGTCGTAGCCGACAGCGCGGCTGTTTCGCCAGTTCTCAGGCTCAAGGTAGACGATCGCGGTGTACTCGTCCCGCTTGCCCAGTGGATTGAAGGTGTAGTCGGGCCGGCCTTCCTGGCGCTGCTTCTCGACGAACGCATCGATCTCCTCGAGCCTCAGACGCTTGGCGTACCCAATGCCCTGGATGCCCGGATAGAAGTCGTCGACCGCGAGGTCCCGTATGAACAGCCGCCACTGCTCGCGCGCCATCGCCGGGTTGGCATTCACCGCGGCAACGCCCGCGCGCAGCACCTGCTGATAGGAGCGCATGGCATCCACCATCAGTCCCTCGAACGCGGTCGCCTGCTCCTCGAACTCCCGGCGCGCCTTGTCGGTCGCTTCGGCGAACAGAAGCCGCGATGCGATGGCGGTCGCGGCAAGAAGCAGCAGCAGGATCAGCAGCGTCGGGACATAGGCACGGAATCGCATCGAGGGACCTGCGAGAGCTTAGGCCTTGCGTGCGCAACATCTGCGTCCCGACAATGGCGTCAGGTCGCTCAAGATCCTGCGACATCCAACCAGTTCGCCCTCCTGGATGCTCGCACGCCGTGGTTGCCGCCCGGCGCGCGATTGCCTGCCCTCCAGTCCCCACAACAGCCCTTAGCATCCGGCGCGGCGGCTGTCGCCGCGTCTCATCCCGGTCATGGTTAAAGAGCGGGAACAGTGGCCCGGGAGCCGCGTCAGAGCTGGCGTCGCCGCGGCAAATCAATCGGCGCGAACTCGACGCCCGACTGCTGGACAGGCTGCGGGTAGAGCTTCATCAGATCGAGCACCCGGTTCGGCATGTCCACGCTGACCGGCAAGCCGAGCGCGCGGGCTTCCTCGGCCGTCAGCGCATAGTCGTGTGTCCAATGGCCCCCGGCGAGCTTCTCGGCGAGCGCGCGCGCGGCGCCCTCATCCATCTGCGGGGTGAGCAGCTCGACGGCACCGCGCTTGACCTGCGCGAGGGCCTTCTCGCTCACGTCGGCGAGCACGAGGGTGAGGTCAAAGACCTGCTCGGGGGGTTTGATCTTGGGCACCTTGGCGATGCTCGCCGCAGGCAAGCCGGCGATCTGCGGATCGATCGGCCCGAGTACCGAGAACTCGCCCATCACGATTTCGTCCGCGGCAAGTGCGATCAGCGTGCCGCCCGACATGGCATAGACCGGCACGTACACAGTCACCTTGGCGGGATGCGCCTCAACAGCCCGCGCGATCTGCATGGCGGCGAGGACGATGCCGCCGGGCGTGTGCAGCACGAGGTCGATCGGCATGTCGCGCGGCGTTTCCTTGATGGCGGCGATGATCGTCTGGGCGTCCTCAAGGTCGATGTGCCGGGAAACTGAGAAGCCAAGCAGGCTGCGGCGCTCCTGGCGGTGGATCATCGTGATGACGCGCGAGCCATGCGCCTGCTCGATGGCGCGGATCGCGCGCATCCGCTGCATGGCGAACCACCGTCCCATGAGAATGGGCTGCAGCGCCATGACGAGAATGAGAATCCAGATCAGGGAGGAAAAATCGAGCGACATGGCGGCACCTCGATGGGGCGGCTGGGGAATGGCCCAAGGGTGGAGACGACAACGGAATGTCAGGACTGCATACTCTTAGATAACGCCTACGCGAGAGGCAATGCAGCCCGGGAAGGCGGATTGCCGTCCCGGGCTGCGAGCTGCGCTATGTGCGCAAACAAGGCCGCGCAACGCGCCTCAGAGGCGCCTCAGCCACGCGTCGACTTCCTTGCGCGTCTGATCCTTCGCGTAGCCGTAGCGCTCCTGGATCATGCCTTCGAGCTGATCGCGACGGCCCTCGACCTGATCGAGCTCGTCGTCCGTGAGCTTGCCCCACTGCTCCTTCACCTTGCCGCGAAACTGCTTCCAATTGCCTTCAATCCGATCCCAATCCATCGGCGGAGCTCCTCTGCCTTCTATGAGAGTTCGGGTCAAATCCCGCAGGATCTTCCTCGGCGGGAACCGATGCCCTGCGAACGCGTCGGGCGTCCCATGGTTCCTCGTCCCGCGTAAGCGTCTCAGGCAATAGCCCCGGAACCTCACCCCTCGCCGGGCGTTTTTCAGGCAGTGTCTGCACACACGTGCAGGCGCAGCAGTCGCAACACATCATGGAGATGCGAACATGAAGTGGATTATCCCGGCCGCCACATCGATGGTCCTCGTTGCAACATCGGCAGGCATCGCACAGACGACACCACCGAGCGAAACGCCACCACCGGCCGTGACGGCGCCGAGCGTGCAGCCGACAACGCCCACTCAGGCAGCGCCCATGCTCACGGAGGAGCAGGCCAAGGCCCTGATCAATGCCACCGTCCTCAGCCGCGACAACAAGAACGTCGGCACCGTCGCAGCTATTCAGCGCGACAGCGACGGCAAGGTGATTGAGCTGCACGCCAATGTCGGGGGCTTTCTCGGCATCGGTCAGACGCGCGTCCGGATCCTGCCGTCACAGTTCACTGTGACGAACGACAACAAGATCCAGCTGGATCTGTCGGCGGATCAGGTCGGCAATCTGCCGAAGATCGAGAGCTAAGCTTGCGGAACGTCAGCTGTCCCGGGACCGCGTGGTCCCGGGACAGCATGATCGCCACGGTGGGCAGCCGCACTGGCCGCTGCATCAGTTGTTGCCGTCCGATATCGGCGAACGGGGGTCCTATGACTGCGCCGCGTGGCCGCCCTGCGAGGCATTACTGAGCCGGCGAGCACAACGCGATTCATCCCCTGTTCACACAGCATTGCACCCACTGCCCGCTCGCGGAGCCGCCATGCGTTGGTCCAATGCACCAACCATGGTAGACACGTCGGCGAGCTACAGAGGAGCGCGCATGAACTTCACGACCAGCCGTCTGGCCTGCCCGATCCTGGTCATTGCGCTGGCGATCCTGCCCGGCAGCGCCAAACTGTCGGCTCAAGGCGGGCGGGAGACACATGCAGTCGCCGGCACAGCGCCCGCGGCGACTGCGTCGATCGGCAAGCGCGACGCGAATGCGGCCAAGAAGCTCGTAAGGAAAAAGAGCAAGGCCGCGAAGAAAGGACCGCCGCCGACACCGGCCAAAGTGCTGTTCGGCGCCGCCACGCAGCCGGCACCACTCGCTGCGCGCGCGATCGGCTTCTACGCCAAGGGCTGTCTCGCGGGCGCCAAGGCCATTGCCGTCGATGGACCGGCCTGGCAGGTCATGCGGCTCTCGCGTAACCGCATGTGGGGCCACCCTTCGCTGATTGCACTGGTCGAGCGACTGGCCCAGGACGGCAAAGCGCACGATGGCTGGCCCGGCCTGCTGGTCGGTGATATCTCGCAGCCGCGCGGCGGCCCGATGCTGACCGGCCACGCCAGCCACCAGATCGGGCTCGATGCCGACATCTGGCTGACGCCCATGCCCGACCGCCGGCTCACCGCGCGCGAGCGTGAGGAACTCGCGGCGACGTCGATGCTCGCCGAAGACAGGGTGAGCGTCAATCCGCAGGTGTGGACCGAGGCCCACGGGCGCATCATTCTGCGCGCTGCCTCCTATCCCCAGGTCGAGCGGGTGCTCGTGCATCCCGCAATCAAGAAGGCCATCTGCGAGAACAAGTCGCTGCCACGCGCGCACCTCAACAAGGTTCGCCCCTACTGGGGACACCACTACCACATGCATATCCGCATGGCCTGTCCCAAGGACAGCCCGACGTGCACACCGCAACCGATCGTCGGCAATGATGACGGATGCGGCAAGGAGGTCGACGAGTGGCTCACGCGGATGAAGCGGATCTTTGCGCCGCGGCCGCCGACGCCCGATCCCAAGGTCGCGCGGGCCAAGCCCCAACCCAAGCCAGAGATCACGCTGGCCGACCTGCCGGCGGAGTGCCGCACTGTGATCGGCGACACCTCGCCACCCGGCCCCTCGCCGATCGCAGACGTGACCAAACCCGAATTGAGC
>JBKBPL010000045.1:0-30872 GCA_046293075.1 Hyphomicrobiaceae bacterium
CGCTTCAATCATCGCTTCGATCTCGCCGCAATGATCCCCGCCCTCGCCCGCGCCGCCGTAGTCACGAAACCGCAACCCTACTGGTGGCTCAAGATGGCGGACTATGGTGCGTAATCAGGTGTTCTCTTACCGTCCTGCGATCCGGACGGGTCGACGCAGGAATGCGGGCACGTTCTCGTCGAGGCCGAACGGTACGCGTTCGCGCGGTTCGCCCTTGCGCGAGGTCTCCATTTCCTTGCGCGGTGCCGCCTCAGGGCGCACGCGGGCCGGCTGCTGGGCTGCGCGCAGAGCATCGCGGTCGCCGCGACCACTCTGCCGCCCTTCGTCACGACGCGCTTCGCGCCGCCCCTCGCGCGGCTCCTCTCCGCGCCCGACCCGGGCGCGCTCTTCAGCTTGCGGGCGCCGAGGGGCCGGCGCCGTTTCAGCAGCCGGGCCAGCTTCTGCGGCGTGCGGCGGGCGCTGTCGGCCATCGCGGACGCGGCGATCCGGCCGTCTCTCGCCGGGTCCGCGCAGATCGCGGGCGCCGCGATCCGAGCTGACGCCACGACGGCCGCGGCGCTTCATGCCGCCGGCGAGCGTCGCTTCGTCGGGTGCTTCGCCAAGCCACTTGGGCTCTTCGCCCGTCAACTTGGTGATCGCGGTCAAGGCTTTGATGTCGTCCGGCGTCACGATCGTGACGGCATGGCCCTGCTTGCCGGCGCGACCGGTGCGGCCGATGCGGTGCACGTAGTCGTCGGGCTGCCAGGGGACGTCATAGTTGAACACGTGGCTGACATCGGGGATGTCGAGGCCGCGTGCGGCGACATCCGAAGCGGCAAGAAGCTGAATGCGGCCCTCGCGGAAGGCGTCGAGCGTCGCCATGCGGGTCGCCTGGTCGAGATCGCCGTGGATGGCGCCGGCGCTGAAGCCGTGCTTCACGAGGGACTTCAGCAGGATGGCGACGTCACGCTTGCGATTGCAGAAGATGATCGCGTTCTTGACGTCGAGCTCACGGAGCAGGTCGCGCAGGATGGCGCGCTTCTCCCGGTCGTCCGTTGTGGGGCAGAACTTGAAGCTCTGGGTGATCGTCTTCGCCGTGGTGGCGGGGCGCGCGACCTCGACGCGCACCGGGTCCTTGAGGAACTGATCGACGAGACGCGTAATCTCGGGAGGCATGGTCGCCGAGAAGAAGAGCGTCTGCCGGCGCGGTGGGAGCAGCTTGCAGATCTTCTCGATGTCCGGGATGAAGCCCATGTCGAGCATCCGGTCGGCTTCGTCGATGACCAGGATCTCGACGCCCATAAGCATGACGCGGCCGCGCGAGAAGTGGTCGAGCAGGCGTCCCGGCGTCGCGATCAGGACATCGACGCCGCGATCAAGCTTGCGCACCTGATCGTCCATCGACACGCCGCCAATCAGCAGCGCGACGGTGAGCTTGTGGTTGATGCCGTACTTCTCGAAGCTCTGCGCGACCTGGGCGGCGAGCTCGCGCGTCGGCGCAAGAATAAGCGAGCGCGGCATTCGAGCCCGGGCGCGCCCCGTCTCGAGGCGTGTGATCATCGGCAGGACGAACGAAGCCGTCTTGCCGGTGCCGGTCTGGGCGATCCCGAGCACGTCTCTGCCGGTAACGGCGATGGGAATGGCCTGAGCTTGGATCGGCGTTGGCGACGTATAGCCCGCGGCCTCGATGGCGGCGAGCACTTTGCTGCTGAGCCCGAGCTCAGCAAAGGTCGTGGGGTGCAACAAGAACCTCCGTCACTGCATTCGAGCGCGCCGCAGCCTCCGCGGAGGGCGGCGATTTCACTTGAGCGCAGGGGGAAGCGGGCTACTCGTTCAACGAGCGAATTAAACGGCACCTGGGTCGAGAAAAGGGATCAATGAATGCGATCCCCTGCGCCCGACTGGCTGTTCCCTGCCACAAACGCTTGTCCAGAACAAGCAAATTACTGTCGCAGCAAGCGATTCTTCCGGCGTTTTTTCGATCCCCTGGGAGCAGGGCGGCCCCGCGGCCAGGCACCAGGGAATTGCACTTGCCTCGCCAGTCCAGCACGTTAGATGTCTCTGCCGGCCGCCGTTCAGGAAGCGGACCGCTCGCGGAGCTGCGGGAGAGCCCGAATGGATCAGTATCGCCTTCTTGGCGGCAGGCCCGTCGCCGTGATCATCCGGCTGGTCGTGCTCTCGATCATCGTCGGCGTGGTGCTTTCCGCCCTCAACATTCGCCCCCACGAGCTGATTGACCGTCTGAGATTGCTCCTACAGCGGCTGTCGGAGCTCGGCTTTTCGGTTGTCTACGATATCTTCGGCTATTTTCTCCTCGGCGCGGTGGTCGTGATCCCCATCTGGCTGATCGCCCGCCTCATCGGCCTGTTGACGCGCAAAGATGAGGATGGCCGCCGATGACCGGTCCCGCCCATGGCCCAGGATGGCAGGGCCGCGGAGCCATCCGGGCCCCGCGCAGAGGTCATCCGTCAAGCGGTTTTGCTGCCCATTCGGCCGCATGGGCGCCGATAAGCTGAGCGATATTTGCGAGGCCGCGCGCCCGGCAGGTGGCATCGAGGTGCTGCTTGATGCGCCCAATCAGTCCCGGGCCCTCGTAGATGAGGCCGGTATAGAGCTGGAGCAGCGACGCGCCGGCTTCAATCTTCTGGAGCGCCCGGTCCGGGCTATCGATGCCGCCGATGCCGATCAGCGGGATGGCACCGCCGGTCGCCTGATAAACGCGCGCCAGCATGACTGTCGCACGATGGAACAGCGGCCGGCCGGAGAGCCCGCCCGCCTCCTTCGATATCGGGCTCTGGGCGAGGCCGGGGCGCGCCAGGGTCGTATTGGTGGCGGCGATCGCGTCGACTTGGTGCGCCATGAGCCGCGCCGCGATCGCGGGCACATCCTCCTCGGCGATGTCCGGCGCGATCTTCACGACGATCGGCCGACGCGGTTTGCCAGCGGCCATCTGCTCGGCGCGGGCGTCCATGACGCGGCCGAGCAGTTCGTCGAGTGCCGCCGGCGCCTGCAGGTCGCGCAGCCCCGGGGTGTTGGGCGATGAGATGTTCACCGTGAAGTAGCTCGCGACATCGTAAAATGCAGCGATGCCTTTGACATAGTCTCCGGCTCGGTCGGTCGTATCCTTGTTCGCCCCAATGTTCACGCCGACGATACCGCCACGGCGCGCGCGCGCCCTGAGCCGGGCAAGCGCCGCCTCGTGCCCGCCATTATTGAAGCCGAGCCGGTTGATCACGCCACGCTCGCTGATGAGGCGGAAGACGCGCGGCTTCGGATTGCCGGGCTGAGGGAGCGGTGTCACCGTTCCGACCTCGGCGAAGCCACAGCCGAGGCCGAGCACGGCATCCGGCACGCGGGCGTCCTTGTCGAAGCCGGCGGCGATCGCAATCGGATTGCTCAGCGCGAGACCGCCGAGGCGAGACGCGAGCGTGGTCGGGTCGGGGCCCGGGTCGGCTGGATAGAGGCCATGCTCAAGGGCCCTGAGGGTCGCCTCATGGGCGGCCTCGGGATCGAGGGCGAGAAGGACCGGCCGGGCGAGGTGCAGAAGCGCATTGAGCATCAGCCGAGCTCCGGCGGCAGGAGGTGGCGCCCGCCCGTGCCCAGGGGGAGCGGCGTCACAGCGACGACGGCATCGAGCGGCAGCGGCCCATAGAGATGCGGGTAGAGTGTGCCGCTGCGGGAGGCCTCCCAACGGAGTGCCGCCCCGAGCCGCTCAGGGTCAATGGTGAGCAGCACGAGGTCGGTGCGGCGGGCAAAGAACTTGAAGGCCGTGCTGGCAACTTGGCCAGGCCCGATCAGATGGACGAAGCCGTCCCGCAAGTCGTCCGGGGAGCCCAAAAAACGCCCGTTTTCCTGGAGTTGCCGCCATTCATTCCCAGTACAGATTTTGTAAGCCATTATTGGAGCGTCAACCATAGGCCCAAAGTTCTCCACCTCTTAACACCTGCAAGGCCCACGTGGTGCAAGTTTTGCGGCACGGGTCTTGCTTTTCGCGAACTTTCAGTGGCTTGTCGACGTACGCTCGTGGCCACCCGGCCCGAGCACCGGCAAGAGCCCCCAATAGGGAAGTCTTTCAGGCGTGTTTGTATGAGCCCGACGCCCTCGATCCTGACGCATGAATGGATCTGGAACGCCATCGATGCGCTCGCGCGCCACAAGGATCTGTCGCCCTCGGGGCTCGCGCGCCTGGCCGGGCTCGATCCAACGGCCTTCAATCCGTCCAAGCGCTTCACCCCTGAGGGCCGGCCGCGCTGGCCGAGCACCGAAAGCATCTCGAAGATCCTGGCCGCTACCGGCTTTACGCTCGATGAGTTCACCGCTCTTGCCGCCGAGGCCGAACGCGCGCGGCAGGCACCCGTGCCGGCGAATGTGCCCCTGATCGGCCAGATCACCAATGCCACAGTCGGCGGCTGGCATCCTTGTGGTGTTTCCCTGGATGAAGGTCTCGATGCGCACGCCAAGCTGGTCGTCGGTGGCGGTGGGCCATTTGCGGTGGAGGTCGCAGACACCAGCCTTGAGCCCGTCTATCGCTGCGGCCTGACGCTTGTTGCCGCCTCGAACGCCGTCGCGAACGCGGGTGATCGCGTTCTCATCAAGCCGCAGGGTGCGCTGGCCGTGCCGCGCCTTCTGGTCGGCAAGACCACGCGCCGGGTGGAGTTGGTCTCGCTCCGCGGCGACGGGGATCGTGTCGAACTCGACCGCGCGCGCGTCGACTGGATTGCCCGCATCATCTGGTCGAGCGGCTGAGCGCGGTTAGCCACTCACGCCGGCTTTGGAAGTTCCATCCGCACTGCGATCGCCGCGCTCGCGAGCACAGTGATGTCGTCGTGATCCGGATCGGGCACATCCAGGCCGCCCTTGACGACATCGACCGTCACTTGGCCGTGCGGGAGCTTCGCGGCCACCTTGGCCTTATCGACGAGCTCCGGCTTCTGCACGCCGATCGTGACGGTGACCTCCATCTTCCTCGCGTCGAGGCCGAGATTGCGGATGAATGAGAGCGAGCTGTGATGGATCGCGTCGTCGACGGCGCGCAACGCGGCTTTCGTGTAGTCGCCGCCATGGAGCGAGGCGCCGGCGCCGAGCTCGAGGATGATGCGCTTCGGTTTCATGTGAGCCTCCCCCTCAGACGTCGAGCGACACGACGACCAGCGCGTGTGCGAGGATCGTGCTGTCGGTGCCATCATCGTTTGGGATCTCGAGCCCGCCCTCGGTCACGTTGACAGTCCCCTTGCCATAAGGCGCAACGGCGCGCACGGCCTCCTTGTTCACGGTCCCGGGACGCGGCACGCCGATGTTGATCTCGAGGTGCATTTCCTCACGCGGCTTGCCCATGAGCGTCGCAATGCTGAGCGTGTTGCGCCAGAGTGCGTCGCGTACCGCGCGTTCGGCAGCCTTGGTGCTGTCCGCGCCACGGATGTCTGTGCCCATGCCGATTTCGAGCACCATGCGTTTCAGAGCCATTCGGTGTTTCCTCTCCCGATTTGGTGGGGGCCATTCGTGCCGCAGAAGTCGCGCGCGTCAAGCCGCGCCCGCGCGCGGCGGGAATGCTGCGACGCACTTGGAGACCCGCTCAGGCGCGCATGAGCGCCGGGACGCGGCCGGACGGATGGAGGCCCTCGCGCATGACGAGACGGCGCAGCCAGGGGATCGTGTTGATCGCGTGCAGGCTTGCACCGCGGACGAGATGCAAGGGCAGGAAGTCCGAGATCAGCGAGCGGTTGAGCGTATCGACCATGGCCGTGCGGCTCGCGATGTCGCTGTGGCGCTCGGTGTCATAAGCATTGAGGACGGCATCGCCGCCAATGTCCGCGCCGAGGGTTCGCGCGCGCGTGACCAGTTCGGCGAGCGTGGCGATGTCGCGCAGGCTGAGATTGAGGCCCTGTGCGCCGATCGGCGGAATGACGTGCGCGGCCTCCCCGATGAGCGCAATGCGATGGGCGCCGAGGCGGTCGGCAGCCATTCGAACCAGCGGGAAGCTGGCGCGCGGACCGATTGACGTCACGGCTCCGAGCAGCCCCTGGAGCCTGTCATCGAGGGTCTGAATGAAGGCGGCCTCGCCGAGGTCCATGAGGCGGCGCGCTTCTTCAGGCGTCTCAACCCAGACAAGACTCGACTCAAGGCCGATGAGCGGCACTGTCGTGAGTGGGCCCGCTGGGCGATAGAACTCGCTCGAGATGCCGTCATGCGGGCGGGTATGGTGGAAGCGGGTGGCGACAGCACTCTGTGGATAGGGGCTGTTGTGTGCTTCGATCCTCGCCTCGCGGCGACAGAGCGAGCCGCGGCCATCGGCCCCGATGATCAGGCGGGCGGAGATTGTCCCCCCGTCGCTCAGCCGGATGGCCGCGATGTCCCGGTCCAACGCGAAGCCCGGCGCGACCGTAGCCTCGACGCGTTGAAGGCCGGCCTGGTCCTGGGCTGCGGCCAGGAGCGCCGTGTTGAGCGCGGCATTGTCGATGTTGATGCCGAATTGCTCGAGGCCCAGTTCCTCAGCGCGAAACAGGATCTCGGGTGCCCGCCAGATGCCGCCGGTATCATCGATGAGCCGCAGCCCGGTCATCGGCACCATCGCCGGCGCGAGCCGCGCGCTGAGGCCAAGATTGTGGAGCAGCGCAACGCTGCCGGTGAAGAGAGCCGTCGTGCGCGTGTCGCGTGCCGGGTCGATGGTCGGCCCGACCGCGATCGTCGTCAGGCCGGCTTGGGCCATGGCGAGAGCCGCAACAAGACCCGCCGGCCCTGTCCCCACCACAAGGACTTCACAGTCGTATTTCGCGTGTGCCATGTACCTAACTTACAGTACTTTTGCGGCGCTGCATTCATGCTGCGACGCCGCGCGCCCGCCTTTGCGCCACATCAAGGCGGCCGACCGACGGGCGGTGCGACAGTCCGCGCCGACATGATTTCGACTATGTCGCAGCCTGGAATGCCCATAATTGGTCTAGAGGTTGACACTGCGAGGCAGGAAAGTGGGCCACCGGGTTGCGGGTGGGGGCACGTAACGGAGCAGAGCCGATCAATGGACTACAGCGCACATTTCGCCGCAGCGCTTTCGCGTCTTAAGGACGAGGGCCGCTATCGCGTATTCGCTGACATCCGTCGGCGTCGGGGCGCGTTCCCGGCGGCTGACCGCTTCGGCGCCGCTGGCACGCACGAGATCAAGGTCTGGTGCTCCAACGACTACCTGGGCATGGGCCAGCACCCGACGGTCCTCGCCGCGATGCACGAGGCGCTCGACGCGGCCGGTGCCGGCTCGGGCGGCACGCGCAATATTTCAGGCACGACGCACTACCATGTCGAGCTCGAGGCGGAAATCGCCGACCTCCACGGCAAGGCGGCGGCGCTGCTCTTTACCTCGGCCTTCGTCGCCAACGAGGCGACGCTTTCGACACTGCAGAAGCTGTTGCCGGGCTGTGTCATCCTGTCCGATGAGAAGAACCACGCCTCGATGATCGCGGGCATCCGCAATGGCGGCGGCCCCAAGCTTATCTGGAAGAACAACGATCTCGTCGATCTCGAAACCAAGCTCGCCGGACTGCCCCGCGAGACGCCGAAGATCATCGCCTTCGAGTCCGTCTACTCGATGGACGGCGTGATCGCCCCGATCGGGGCGATCTGCGATCTCGCAGCGAAGTACAACGCGCTCACCTACCTCGACGAGGTCCACGCCGTCGGCATGTACGGGCCGCGCGGTGGCGGCATTGCCGAGCGCGACGGCGTCATGGGGCGGGTCGATATCATCAACGGCACGCTGGCGAAGGGCTTCGGCGTCATGGGCGGCTACATTGCCGCCTCGGCAGACATCTGTGACGCGATCCGCTCCTATGCGCCGGGCTTCATCTTCACGACCTCGCTGGCACCGGCGATCGCCGCAGGCGCCTGTGCGAGCATACGCCACCTCAAAACATCGAACGTCGAGCGCACCCGCCACCAGGAGCGTGCGCGCACGGTCAACCGTCGTCTCAAGGCGGCGGGGCTGCCGGTGATGGACAATCCGAGCCACATCGTGCCGGTGCTGGTTGGCGATCCCGTGCACTGCAAGGCGGTCAGCGACGCCCTGCTCGACCGCTTCGCGATCTATGTCCAGCCGATCAATTACCCGACCGTGCCGCGCGGCACCGAGCGGCTCAGGATCACACCAACGCCGGCGCACAGCGATGCCGATATCGACGCGCTGGTGGCGGCGCTGGGGACGCTCTGGACCGAGTGCGAACTGGCCCGCGGCACGCACGTCGTCGCGGCCTGAGCGCGCCGCCTCTCACAGGCTAGCCGCCAATGAGGCACCCCGCTTGCTCCGGCAGGCGGGTGCGTGCTCTATTGCGGCGCGCATTCTACCGGAACGATCGTGAGCGAGAGCCCATGCAGGACAAGGTTTCCACGCCGCCCGACGGGGTTCACCTCGAGGACATCGAGGTCGGCCGGGTCGTCGAATTCGGCCGCATCAGTGTCAGCAAGGAAGACATCATTTCCTTTGCGCGCGCCTACGACCCCCAGCCCATGCACCTCGACGAGGAGGCGGCGAAGGCCAGCATTGTCGGGGGCCTGTGCGCCTCGGGCTTTCACTCGTGCGCGATCATGATGCGGATGCTGGCCGACGGCCTTCTCAACGACAACTGGACGTCGCTTGGATCGCCCGGCATTGACGAGTGCAGGTGGCTCAAGCCGCTGTTTCCAGATCAAATCCTGACCGGGCGCGTCGTCTGCACGGAGAAGCGTGCGCTCGCCTCACGGCCCGAGGTCGGCCTTCTCAAGGTCAGGTTCGAGATGCTGGATGCGGCGGGCGACGTCATCATGGTCTGGGACAGCAACCAGCTCCTCAAGGTCCGCAAGCCCGGCCCGAAAAGCGAGGGCAAGAGCGAGGGGCGGCCGCCGCTCGAGAGCCTGTGGGACGGTCCCGAAGGTCCGGCGCCGGATCCGACACGCAACTATTTCGAGGATCGCCACATCGGTGAGATGTACGATCTCGGGTCCCACACGTTCGCAAGGGACGAGATCATCGCCTTCGCGAGGCAATTCGACCCACAGCCCTTTCACCTCGATGAGGAAGCCGGACGCAAATCCCTGTTCGGCGGCCTGTGTGCCTCGGGGTGGCATACGGCGGCGATCTGGATCCGCCAGTTCGTGGCCTACCGCCAGGGCATCGAGCGGCGGATCCGTGAGGCCGGCGCGCCCGTGGCGCGCTATGGCCCTTCGCCCGGCTTCCGCAACTTGCGCTGGCTGAAGCCTGTTTACCCTGGCGACACCTTGATGTTCCGTGGCCGGACGGCTGGCAAGATCGACCTCAAGTCGCGCCCCGATCGTGGTATTCTGCAGACGGACTCCCAGGCGCGGAACCAGCGGGGCGAGATCGTTTTCAGCATCCGCGGGCAGATCATGGCCGAGCGGCGGGAACCTTACAGGCTCTGAGGGCGACACCTCTGCGCCGGCTGTGCCTGCCACGCTTCGGCCACGTGGGCGGGGGAGACTCGCCCTCAGGTTGGCGAATCGGTCCGAATGCCCCATATGGACGGTCAGGCCGGTTGAGTGGGATGGATGCCGATGCGCGAACGGACAAGGGGCCTCACCATGGCAAGCTCTCAACGGATCGATGGGCGCAGCCGGCTGGTTGCCGCTGCGGTCGGCTCCGGCTTCGCCGTGGTCCTCGGCGCATGGCTCTGGGGCGTCGCCAGTCCTGAGCGCCTGCTCGAGCGGAGCTACGCACGCATCACGCCCCAGGGCACGCTCTTCCTCGACGATGCCGGCGATGGCGGCGCATCGGCCCTCGCGGTGACGCCCGCGAGAGTGACGGCGGCCGCAGCGCCCGCGCACCTGCCGGTCCTCGTGGTGGATGGTGAGCCCGTGCCCTCCGGCATCCTCAACGAGCCGCTTGCCGCCGGGGACCGGGTGCAGTTCGGCGGTGTCGGCGCCGGGGTGCGGACGATCGAGGTTCAGGACGTCGCGGACATGGCCGCACCGGTCGTTGGCTTGCCAGGTGTACGGCTGCAGCTGGTGACCGCGCGCACTGTGGATCAGCGCGAGCCCGCCACCCTGCAGCTCATCTTCGCGGTGCGCGAGGCGAGCCCCGCCAAGGTTGCGCCGGTCGCGCGCCCGGCCGCAGACAAGGTTCTTTGAGCGCGGCCGCGGCTCAGCCGGCGCCGAGGCGATCGCCACCATGCTGCGGCTGAGACATTTCCCGCTGTGCCCCTTTTCCCGCTCGATCCGGCTGGCGCTCCAGGAGCTCGGTCTTGCCCATGAGCTTGTGGCGGAAGGCGCCGATGCGGCCGTTCCTGGCGCACGCGGCCTCGGCCTCCCGGCTGATTTGCCCCTCCTTGAGCTCGAGGAGGGCGGCATCGTTGCCGGCGCCTATGCCATTAGCGAGTATCTCGACGAGCAGGCTGAACGCGGTACGCTCGACGCCCGCCGCCTCCGCCTTTTTCCCGGCACGACGGAGGACCGGGCCGAGGCCCGCCGCCTCGTCGATTGGTTTCACCGCCGGCTCGACCGGGAGATCACGCAGCCGCTGCTGGCTGCCAAGGCGTGGCCGCGCCTCCTCACCGGGCCCCCCAGCGGTGCCCCGAGCTCAAGCGCGCTCAGGGCCGCGCACGCCGGCCTGCGCCAGCACCTCGAGTATGTCGGCTATCTCGCGGATACGCGCCGCTGGCTCGCAGGCGATGCGCTGAGCTTTGCCGACCTCACCGCTGCCGCACACCTCTCGGTGCTGGACTACCTTGCGGAAGTTCCCTGGGATGGGGCCCCAAGTGCCAAGGTCTGGTATGCGCGGGTTAAATCGCGGCCCTCCTTCCGCCCGCTGCTCGCCGACCGTATCGCCGCTCTGATGCCGCCCGAGCACTATGCGGACCTCGATTTCTGAGCGGGCGAGGGGCAGCCTTCGTGGCCGGCTGGCCACCGCAGGCGGTGCAGGGGGCGGATTTCCCCGCCAGCTCTTGCCAATCGGGCCTGCTCCGTGCGACCACCCTGGCCACGGGCGCGACCCGAGATTCGGCCGGCTCCTGCCTCCGCTCATCGCATGTGATGCGTCACACTTCCCGTCGTCAGAATGATTGGAGCCATACGCAATGGCATCCTCCCGTGATTTGTTTGCCAAGCTCGAGGCCGAGTTGACCGAAAAACCGCTGCGCGCCCGCAAGAACGGTGATGCGTCCGATGATTATGGCGCCGATCTGATCGAAGTTCTCGAAGGCCTCGAACCCGTCCGCCGCCGCCCCGGCATGTACATCGGCGGCACCGATGAGAAGGCCCTGCACCACCTTTTCGCCGAGGTGATCGACAACGCGATGGACGAGGCCGTCGCGGGCCACGCCACCTGGATCGAGGTCCGTCTCGATGCCGACGGCTTCCTGAGCGTCGCCGACAACGGCCGTGGCATTCCGGTCGACCCGCACCCGAAGTTCAAGAACAAGTCGGCGCTCGAAGTCGTCATGTGCACGCTGCATGCGGGCGGCAAATTCGACAGCAAGGCCTACCAGACATCGGGCGGCCTGCACGGTGTTGGCGTCTCGGTCGTCAACGCACTCTCCGACCATCTTGAGGTCGAGGTGGCGCGCGGCCAGCAGCTCTACCGCATGGTCTTCAGCCGCGGCATCCCGCAGACCAAGCTCGAGAAGCTCGGCCAGATCATGAACCGGCGCGGCACCAAGGTCCGCTTCCGCCCGGACGAGCAGATCTTCGGCAAGGGCGCGACGTTCAAGCCGGCGCGGCTTCTGAAAATGGCGCGCTCGAAGGCGTACCTTTTCGGCGGCGTCGAGATCCGTTGGTTCTGCGATCCCTCGCTCATCAAGGACGACACCCCGGCCGAGGCGACGTTCCATTTTCCAGGTGGTCTCAAGGACTATTTGACGGCCTCCATCAACGGCCAGACGCGCGTCACCAAGGACATCTTCGCTGGCCGCATTGAGAAGAAGGAAGGCCACGGCTCCGTCGAATGGGCCATGTGCTGGGTCAGCGACGAGGATGGCTTCCTGAACTCGTACTGCAATACCGTGCCCACGCCGGAGGGCGGCACCCACGAGCAGGGCCTGCGCAATGCGTTGACGAAAGGCCTGCGTGCCTACGGCGAGCTGGTCGGCAACAAGAAGTCAGGCCAGATCACGGCTGAGGACATCCTCGGCACGTCGGCCGCGATGCTTTCGGTTTTCATTCGCGAGCCGGAGTTCCAGGGCCAGACGAAAGACCGTCTTGCGACGCAGGAGGCCGTCCGCATCGTCGAGAGCGCCGTGCGCGATGCCTTCGACCATTGGCTTGCCGACAGCCCGCAGCAGGCGACGCGCCTCCTCGAGTGGACCATCGATCAGGCCGAGGACCGTCTCAAGCGACGCCGCGAAAAGGAGATCGGTCGCCAGAACGCGACGCGCAAGCTGCGCCTGCCCGGCAAGTTGATCGACTGCGCCAGTACGAGTGGCGACACCGAGATCTTCCTCGTCGAGGGGGATTCGGCCGGCGGCTCGGCCAAGCAGGCGCGCAATCCCAAGACGCAGGCCGTCCTGCCGTTACGCGGCAAGATCCTGAACGTTGCCAACGCCACCAGCTCCAAGCTCGCGCAGAACCAGCTCTTGACCGATCTGATCACTGCGCTTGGCGTCGGCACGGGGTCGAAGTACCGCGACGAGGATCTGCGCTACGACCGGGTGATCGTGATGACCGACGCGGACGTCGATGGCGCCCATATCGCGTCCCTCCTGATTACGTTCTTCTACCAGGAGATGCCGAAGCTCGTTGAGAACGGCCATCTCCATCTCGCCGTGCCACCGCTCTATCGCCTCACCCAGGGCGGTAAAGTGATGTACGCGCGTGACGATCGTCACAAGGACGAGCTCCTCGAGAGCGAGTTCAAAGGCCGTGGCAAGGTGGACATCACCCGGTTCAAGGGCCTCGGCGAGATGGACTTCAAGGATCTGAAGGTCACCACGATGGACCCCGAGCGGCGCATGTTGCTGCGGGTCGAGGTTGTGGAGGAAGAAAAGCCGGCCGTCACCGAGGCCGTGAATGCGCTCATGGGCTCCAAGCCGGAGCTGCGCTTCCGCTTCATTCAGGAACGGGCGGCTTTCGCGAAGGACCTCGATATCTGAGGTGGGGCGCGGCCGCGGCGTTGCGCCAGCTTCGCCGCAAAGTTGTGCGATAGTGCAGCAAAATACTCCGACGCGCGCCACAATCCCGGTGCATGGGATGGCAGGTCATGACTGCACGGGCGACATCCACCCCAGGCCGCGCCCCGCTGCCACAGGCAGCGCCGGGGCCGTCGCGCGCGCGCCGCCGTCCGCCGTCGCGCCGATGGGGGGCGCTCCTGTGGACCGCCGCCATCTACGCAGGCCTTGCGGTCGTATTCCTGCTCGTCGCGGGCGCCACTTTTCTGCTCGTCGCGCCACCCGTCGATATGGCCCGTGAGCGTGTAACGGCAGAGTTCCACGCGCGCACGGGCTATGTCCTCGAGCTCAATGGCGCGACGACCTTCAGGCTGCTGCCGACCCCGTCCATCGCGTTCCGTGACGTGGTGGTCGCGACCGCCGAGACCGGCGGTGCGCCGGTGCTCCGTGCCGAGGCGGTGCAGATCGAAGCCACGCTCTGGCCGCTGCTCCGGGGCAAAGTGCAGGCCGACCGGATCGCGCTTAAGCGGCCGCAACTCGATCTGGTCGTTGGCGAGGACGGACGCCGCAGGTGGCTGAGGGCGGCGCACGAGCCGGCGCCAGCACAACCCCTGCGCGTTGCGCAGGTGGTCCCGGACGGCAGTCCCGGCCGCTTCTCGATGCCCGCCCTGCAGGTGGATGGCGAAAAGCCCGCCTCCGACCAACGCCGCGGGCGCAGGCCCGCAGAGATCTTGGAGGCCGGAGATCTCAAGATCCAGATCTCCGACGGCATTGTGCGCTATCGCGACTTGCGTTCGGGCAGCCTGACGCAAGCGGATCAGATCCAGGTCCGGCTCGCGCGGCGGGATGGCCGCGGGGGGGCGCCGCTCAAGGGGCGTGGCAGCCTCGCCTACAACGGCGAGACGGTTAAGTTCGATGTCAGCACCGAACGCGTCCAGGGGAGCGGGCGCGGGATCGAGAAAGTGTCGCTGCGGCTCTCCGGACGCCACGGCAGCGCCCACTACGAGGGCGCGGTCGACCTCGCGGATCGGCCCCTCCTGAGCGGGAGGCTCGACATTGCGACGCCCTCGATGGGGGAAGCCGGGCGGTGGCTCGGCATGCGCGCGCGTGACGTCGCCGGTCTGCCCGCGGCTGTGGCGCTGCAGGGACGGATCGAGGCTCGGGAGGACGGCGCGCGCATCGAGGAGATGCAGCTCAAGTTCGCGGGCATCGAGGCCCGCGGACAAGTCGACGTGGTGCTGGCCGGGCCGCGCCCGCGCTTTGCCGCCGATCTGGTCTTTGCCGAGCTCGATTTCGACGGCATCAGCGCGGCCCGCGAGACCATGCGAGCACGCCGCAGCGAAGAGCGCGAACGCAGCCGCAAGGTGCGGCGCGTCGAGACTTCCCGAGGGGCGCCGCCGCCCCCCGCCAATCCCCAGACCCGCGAGCCTGCAGGGGAGCCAAGTCCGGAGACGCAGGGGCGCGAGGGACGGGGCCCGCGCGAATGGCGGACGGACCCGATCGCTTTCGCCAACCTCGGCGGTGCGGACGGCGAGGCGCGGCTGCGCGCCGCCCGAGTCGTTTGGCGGGGTGCAGTCCTGACCGATGCCGTCGGGGTGCTGTCGCTCTCGGATGGCGCCATGAAGATCGAGATCCGCGAAGGCGCCCTGCATGGCGGCACGGCGCGGGGCGTGATCACCGCCTCGGCGGCCGGCCACGTCGGCATCGATCTTGCGCTTGACGGGGTGAGCGCGCTGGAGACGCTCGGCAATGCGGGCCGCTTCGAGGTTCTGGATGGCCCGGCTCGGATCCGTCTCGCGGTCGCCGGGCACGGGGCGAGCGAGCAGGAGATCGTCGGCACGCTTGCCGGCACTGCCTCGCTTGAGATGGCCGACGGCGCCATCCTCGGCTGGAGCGTCGCGGAGATCATCGCGAGTGCGCGGCGGCTACAACTGCCGAACCTCGATCGGAACGCGCACGCGCGCACGCCGTTCTCGCGGCTCTCGGCGGCGCTGACCATCAAGGACGGCATCGCGACCGGGAAGGACATGCGCATTGCGGCCTCGCCGATCAGCCTCGACAGCGCAGGCACCATCAACCTTCCTGCCCGCACGCTCGATCTGACGCTCAGCCCGCGGCTCGTCGATGCGGCCGCAGGCGGCAGCGCGAGCCGCATAGCCGGGCTGACGGTGCCGCTGCAGCTGCAGGGCCCGTGGCACCGCCCGCACCTCCGCGGCGATTACCAGAGCATCCTGAAGAGCCCGCAGAAGGCGATCGAAAGCGTGCGCGAGACGGCCCGCGGCATCAAGGATGAGGATATCGACAAGGCGGCGAAGCGCCTGCTCGGCGACACGCCTGAGGCCGCGGAAGGCGCCAAGCGCGCCAAGGACCTGCTCAAACGATTTCTTGAGAAGTGAGGCAAGCTACCTGCCGCGAAGGCCAGCTTTCCTCGCTGCTGGCAACGGCCGGAACTTTTTTGCCCCCAGGGGGACAAAAGGTCTTGCGTGGGGGGGCGATTGGCCTCATATCACGCGTCTCCGTTCGTCCACCTGCCCCAAAGGTCAAGGATCTCCTGAAACCCCAAGGTAAGGAGCGGACGGGTCACATCTGTCTGCTGGTTGGGGAGGGTCACATGGCCTACGATGACGCCCTCTTCCAATTGGGGATGGACTTGACTCGTTCAAGCCCCGCCCAAAAGGAAGACCTTATCTACGCTGCACCCGTCGCGAACGATGACCGTAAGGATTTCTTCATCGAGCGAGACGGCGTGAGGTTTGCGGGTACGCACCTCATCATAGATCTGTTCGGCGGCAAGCGTCTGGACGACTTGCCCTACATCAAGACAACGCTCGAGCGCTCTGCTCGTGCGGCAGGCGCGACGCTGCTCAATGTGCACCTGCACCCGACTTCGCCGAAAGGCGGGGTCGCCGGGGTGGCGGTGTTGGCAGAATCGCACATCACCATCCATACTTGGCCCGAGGCTGGCTATGCGGCGCTCGACGTCTTCATGTGCGGCGATACCAAGCCGCACTTGGTCGTGCCGCTGCTCAAGTCGGCGTTCGATGCGACCGACGTGAAGGTGAAGGAGCATTGCCGCGGCGAGGCGCTCGAGCCTCGGCGGTGGCTGGCGGCCGCCCGCCAGCCGGTCTCGTTCGGCAGGGCCAAGGCAGCGCGCCGGCGGCAGCGTCAGGCGGCGTGATCGGGTAGCCCGAGCGACTGGCATGAGACAGATCGCGCGCCTTCCGGAGACGGAAGGCGCGCTTTCTACGCCGCGCGTTCTCGCGTCGCGCCCGGCCCACCTCACGCGACCGACCTTGCTGCTCGATCTTTCGCGAGAACCGGCGCGCCTCGCCGGGCACCGCAATGCGGATCGCGCGTCGCCGCGCTCACGCACGGATCCGCACGACGCCGTTGAACTTTCGCCGGATGATCTGCCGCAGGCTGTCGGCAAACTGCTCATAGATGTGTGACTGCGGCGAGCTGCTTCGCCAGACGAGGCCTATGGTGCGTCCGGGCTTTGCGTTGGGCGGCACGGTGACGCGCACGTTGGTTGCCTTCGGCATTTCCGAGTGCACGTAGAGCGCGGGAAGCAAGGCGATGCCCATGCCGACGCTGACCATGATGCGCAAGGTGTCGAGGCTTGTGCCCTCATAGTGGAGCTGCAGCTCAGCGCCGTACTGCTCGCAGATCTCGCGGATCTGCCGGTGCATGACGTGGCCCGGCTCGAGGGTCAACACGGCCTGCCCCCTCAGATCCTCAACCGACAGCGTACGCTTGCCGCCGAGTGGGTGATCGCGCGGTATCGCCATCAGGATCGGTTCCCAGAACAGGGGGCGCACCCGAAGCGACTGGCCCAGGATCGGCAGAGCCGTGAAGACGGCGTCGTACTTGGCACGATGCAGGTTGGAGAGCAGAGCCTCCGAGGTCTCCTCGCGAACATAGAGCTGGAGCAGCGGGTAGCGGGTGCGGATGTCGGGCAGCAGCTCCGGCAGCAGGTAAGGACCAAGGGTCGGCAGCACGCCTAACCGCAATATGCCGGTCATCGCCATCTTGTTGGTCCTGCACAGCTCCCTGATCTCCTCGACGCATCTCAGCACGACAGTGGCGCGCTCGAGCACCTGCCGACCCACCGGGGTAAGACTGACCCCCTGCCGCCCGCGCTCGACGAGCGTCGCGCCAAGGTGGGTCTCCAGGGCCGCGATCTGGGCGCTGAGCGTCGGTTGGGTTACGTGACACAGCTGGGCGGCGCGCGCGAAGTGTGCCGTGTCGGCGATCGCGGCCAGATAGCGAAGCTGCTTTACAGTGGGCATGCCTTCGGCCGAGTCGTTGTTGTGTTCTATCGAATATGGGATTCCGGCATCGCTGGCGCAATTCCGCCCCCCGCGCGCCCAGCCGTGCGTGTCCGATCGATTTTCTCTATCGCGCAACCACGCCGTATCAATTGGAAACCATCAAGCCCGCATGCCATCTGTGAGCCAGTGGCGGCACGATCCGCCTCGCAAAATGTGGAAACTGATCACCAAGGGTGAGAGCCAATGAGTGCCAGGATTCTAAGTATTGCGGCCGCGCTCCTTCTGATGACAGGCCCCGCATGGTCGCTGACGATTGCGAACCAGGATGCGAGCGAGCGGGAGGTGACGGTGATGCACGCCGGCAGTGAGTTCAAGCTCAAGATCGGCGAGGGCGAGACGATGACCCTGGAACAGGACAAATGCGGCCAGGGCTGCAGCGTGACGGGCACTAGCGGTGCGGAAGTGACAGCGCAGCTCGGTGATTCGCTCGCCATCAAGGATGGCGAGGTGATCAAGCAATAGCGGTCAATGCCCGGTATGGCGCTGCTCGGCGCGGCAGGAGCAGCGCAGGCTGCAGGCGGTTACCTGTAGCATATGGCCTGCGCCCGCGGTGTGTTCCGATCGGCGAGGATCGGCGACACACCGGCGGGGCAGGCCGTTAGCTGTTATCGTTCGGGTGCACGTCCGCGACAGCGTCTGTCGGCTGGATCAGGCGGCCCGAACGATCGCCGTGAGACAGGTCGCGTGTCCTCCCGAGGACAAGGGCTGCGCCATGCATCTCAGAGACATTCGGCGAGACCCGAGCCATGGATCGTCTCTGCGCAGAGAATAAAGACGGGTAGCGAAGCTTTCCGGCGCTCGGAATATCGCTCAATCCAGCGGCTCGTCCTCGAACTCGATGCCTTCGCCGCGTGCGGGGTCCGGCAGCTCGTCGAGGTAGTTGTCCCACAGCTTGTCGATATGCCGGGCGGCCTCGGCCGGCGGGAGCGTCCTGATCCATCCATCCTCACCAACCTGGGCAATCCCGTCATTGATGAGGCGGTCGAGTGCGTCGTGGAGGTCGAAGTTGAGGTTCAGGCCGAAGGTGTTGAAAAGCTGCTGCTCGATGGCCGCGTCGACATCGGCGAGCTCGTTGACATGCACCATGTCCTTGGCAAGCACGCTGTAGAGCAGCATCTCTTCCTTGATGTCCTCTTCAGCGGCGCGGTCCGCGAGCAAGGTCATCACGCCGCGGTTGTCGGCCAGCGAATGGAAGTAGAGGTTCTGCGCCATCGTGACCATGTACTCATTGCGCTTGTGGATGAACTTCATGCCCTGGCGGAAGGCGAGACCACCGAGCGTGGCGACGGCGCCTGCGAGCGCGATCGGGTTCGCGGCGACGGCGAGCTTTGTCGCCGTACCGACAACACCCATGCCGAGACCGCCGCCCGCGGTCACGCCGAGCCGCAGTTTATCGAACAGGCGGAAGCGCACCGTCGTGTTCGGGAAACACATCTCGATGTCGGACCGCGGGATGTTCTTGAAGAGCTTCAGGTAGATCGAGTTCGAGTTGATCTCGGCCCCGAGCGAGCCGCGCAGCTTGCGCACGATCCGCTCGGCTGCTTTGCGTTCGCAGCGCTGTGTCTGCATGACCTCCTCGACGCGCTGGTCGAAGGGCTTGAGCTTGAACAGCACGAACAGCCGCTGGAAGATCGGGGCGTCGTACTCCTCCTTGAAAAGGTAGAGCTTGCGCGCATCGCGGCGGTGGAGACGCCGCTTGGTGGCGCCGCGGTAATAGATGAGCAGCTCGTCGAACGCGTGCATGTCGACCTGGAGGTCGAGGCCATAGTGACTGTCGGCCGTCAGGATCAGCTTCACGTCGGCGGGGTCGATGCGGGTATAGTTCGCCTGCTCGAGCAGCATCTGGGTCTGCTCGATGAGGCGCCGCTGCAGCGTGGCTTTCTCCGCGTCGGTGTACTTGCGCGTGACCAGCAGATCGCTGTCGGGGTTGAAGGGCTCGTACGTCTGGCCCATCTCAAGCAGGTGCGCCGAGTAGGAGGCTTGGCGCCAATAGTCGAGGTAGCGGAAGAAGCGGCGGGCCTCCTTGGCTTCGCTGCCACGCCATAACTGCGGCCGGGTCAGACGCTCCATCAGTGCGGCGCGTGTCACCGGAATGAACCGCTCACGCTCATCGGCGTGCGCAAGGATCTCCTCGATAACAGTGCTGCTCGAATCGGGATCGGCTGCGGCGGTCGCCACGGTCGCCGGCGCCGTGCCGGCGAGTGGCGTCTCGGCCGTTGGATCAGGCGCAGCGGGGCGCGGCGCGACCGGGTCCCGCGGCGCGGGCGTCAGCACTTCGACTGCGGACATGCGGCACCCCCCTCGGATCCACGCGCATCCTTCTCGGCCCAATGCGGGGGCCGCGAAAAACCGGTCTCTACCGTCTTCCAGCCGCGCAACTGACGTCAAGCTTGCAGCCAACTGGAGAGGATTTATGGCCAGCCCTGCGTTATGGGCGCCACGCCGCTGAGACGTCCACAGGCGGCGCGCCAATGCCCCGCTTTCAGCTCGTGGAAAGCGGGGACATTGGCAGATCTTTCAAGGCGTTCAGCTCCCGAAGCGGCGCTGCCACCAGCCCCGGCGCGGAGGTCCTTCCGGCGCGGGGGGCTCCTGCGGTGCAGCTTCTTTCGGCGCCGTCTCGGCGAGGGCCATGCTGCCATTTCCGACCGATGGCTCGTGCACGGGCGTGCTCTCGGCCGGTGCGGGTTCGGCCACTGCTGGTGCTGGTGCCACCGGGGCCGCCGTGACGGGCTCGGCATCGCGCTTGGCCGGCGCCAGCGCCTCTGTTGCCGCCGGCTCCGGCTCCTGAGCCGCGCCCACGATCTCCCAGGCAATGCCCTGTGACGTGACGCCGTGGTCGGGGATCTCGAAGGCCACTTCGTCTCGCCGGCGTACTGCCATGCCACCCCATCCGGTATGCGGATGGTAAGACGGATCCACCTCGGGCTGCTGGGCCGACGGGTCCGCAGGCGAACCAGCGATCACGCGGCCATCGGGCGAGAGGGCCCCCTCGCGATGACGCGAGCGACCGCCCCTGCGGCCGCGCCGCCGGCGACGGCTGCGTCCTCCGCCATCGCCCTCCTCGGGCCCGCGTCCGGCGACCGGCGCCTCACCAGCCAGCTCCTCCGCTTCGCCGGGCTGGGCGCTCTCTGCTTCAGCATCACCGGCTTCGATCCTATCGGCGGATGCGGCGACCTCGTGCTCTGGGCCACGCGGCTCCTGGGGCTCACCGGCAGCCTCTTGCCGATCACGGCGTCCGCGCCCGCGGCGACGGCGACGGCGTGAACGCGGCTCGCCCACGTCTTCCTCGCCGGCGCCACTCTCCCGAGCGTCAGTCCGCTCCTCGGCTTCACCTTCGGCCTCGCTGCCGTCAAAGCCCCAGTCCATGCTGACGACATTGCGCTCATCGCGGCGCGGCGCGCTGGTGGTCGGCTCGCTGGTGCGCTCGATGGCGAAGTTCGCACCCTGCATCCGCTCGCTGGCCTGGATGCTGACGAAGATGCCGTAGCGCTGCTCGATCTCGGCGATGAAGCCGCGCTTGTGGTTGAGGATGTAAAGTGCGACGCTCGCCGTTGTGAGGACCGAGATCGAGGTGACCGGGCCTTTCATAAGGTGGTCCTCGATGCCGCGCAGCACGGCGAGCGCGATCGACTCCGTCGAGCGGATGATGCCCGTGCCCTGGCAATGCGGGCACTGCGAGGTCGAGCCCTCGAGCACGCCGGTTCTCAGCCGCTGGCGCGACATTTCGAGGAGGCCGAAGTGGGAGATGTGGCCGACCTGGATGCGTGCCCGGTCGTGGCGCAGGGCATCCTTTAGGCGGCGCTCGACCGCGCGGTTGTTGCGCTTCTCCTCCATATCGATGAAGTCGACGACGATGAGGCCGGCCAGATCGCGCAGCTTGAGCTGGCGCGCGATCTCGTCCGCGGCTTCGAGGTTCGTGCTGAGTGCCGTCTCCTCGATTGAGAACTCACGGGTCGACTTGCCCGAGTTCACGTCGATGGCAACGAGAGCTTCGGTCTGGTTGATGACGAGGTATCCGCCCGAGCGCAGAGTCACGTACGGGCTGAACATGGCATTGAGCTGGCGCTCGATCTGGAAGCGCGAGAAGAGCGGCTCGGGCTCGCGATAAAGAACGACGCTATCGGCATGGCCCGGCATGAGCATGCTCAGGAAGCCGTGCGCCTCCTCGTAGGCCTCCTCGCCGGCGACGAGCACCTGATCGATATCCTTGGAGTAGAGGTCGCGCAGCGAGCGCTTGATGAGGTTGCCTTCCTCGTAGACCAGGCAGGGCGCAGTCGAGCGCAGCGTGAGATCGCGGACGCTCTCCCAGAGCCGCAGCAGATACTCGAAGTCGCGGCGGATCTCCTGCTTGGTCCGTGCGGCCCCGGCGGTGCGGATGATGAGACCCATGCCCTCCGGAACCTCGAGCTCCTCGGCGATGGCCTTGAGGCGCTTTCTGTCTTGGGCGTTGGTGATTTTGCGCGAGATGCCACCGCCACGGCCTGTGTTGGGCATGAGGACGGTGTAGCGCCCCGCGAGTGAAAGATAGGTGGTCAGCGCTGCGCCCTTGTTGCCGCGCTCTTCCTTGACGACCTGCACGAGGATGATCTGGCGGCGCTTGATCACCTCCTGGATCTTGTACTGCCGGGCGCGCCGGCGCTGCGGACGCTCGGGCAGCTCCTCAAGCGCATCCTCCGCGCCGACCTGCTCGACGACCTCGGGTGTCGCGCCATTGCCGTCGATCTCGGTGACACCGATCTCCTCGACGAGGCCGATCGGTCTCGGTGCATCATCTTCGCCAGCAGGCTCGTCGGCTGGCGGCGGCTCGGCCGGAAACTCATGGGCCTGGGCGTGGCCGACTTCGATCGTTTCGATCGCGATCTCGGCCTCCGCGCTCAGCTTGTCCTCGCGTGGATGGGCAAGCGGAGCGGCGGGCGGCGGACTGGCGTCGATGGGCTCCGCGGCGGCGGCTTCGGTTTCGAACTCGACATATTCGCCGCGCTCGTCGGCCTCGGCGGCGTCGTGGAGCACGTCCTCGTCCTCGCCAGCCTCCGGCCCGGACACTGCAAGGGCATCTTCGGCCTTCGCGTCGGCGGCGAGCCGGTGGCGATTGCGCCCGCGACCGCGGCGTTCACGCCGCTCGGCGCGTGCGTCGGCTTCGCGTTCGGCCCGCGCTTCCTCCTCAACTTCCTCGTCGATGAGTGCCTGCCGATCGGCAAACGGGATCTGATAGTAGTCGGGATGGATTTCGCTGAATGCGAGGAAGCCGTGACGGTTGCCGCCATATTCGACGAATGCGGCCTGCAGCGAGGGCTCGACCCGCGTCACTTTAGCTAGGTAGATGTTGCCACGCAGTGGCTTACGCGACGCCGATTCGTAATCGAACTCCTCTACCCGGCCTCCTCTGAGCACCACCACCCGGGTTTCCTCCGGGTGGGTGGCATCAATAAGCATTTTGTTCTTTTCCATGGTCCTTGATCCTGGGCGCGCCGCCCAAGGCCCGTCGTCCTGTCGCCAGAGCAATGGCGGCTCAGCGAGTGCGCGGGCAGGCGGCGCGGGTTGGCTGATAACGTGATCGGGAACGGAGCAAGCCACCTCCGCACGCTCGACGCGCAGGACGCGGCCGCGTGAACAGCAGCCGCTCTGACACGCGCAGCGCCGTGCCGTCTCCGGAACCGGGGAACGGACGGGGTCGCTAGAGTGGAACTCCGGTGTGTCATTGGTCCTCGAAGGGGCTGGGCGCCCCATTGTTCTTAGTACGTTCCGACCCTCGGTCTCTTGCGAGGCGCATCGGTTCGAAACTGCTCACAATCGGCGTCCCGAAGCCGGCAGGCAGCGGGGCCGCAATGCATCAGGGAGACGAAGCTCCTGCACGCCATGTGTCGTAGGCGCCGCCATGCTCGCGCCGTCGGGATCGCCCCTGGGCGGTCATGTCGCCGAAGCAGTGTTGGCGGCATAACGAGCTGAAACGACATCGTAACTGCGGCCTGGGCCCCGCGCTCAGCGATGAGCTTTGCGATGCGCCCTGTAAATTGGGCCACATTTTTCCTGAAGCCTCCTCCGCAAGGGAAGCGGGGCGCTTCATGCAGCTCGCGCTCAACGGCTTGGCGGGAAACGGACAGGTCCCAGCAGCAACTCGTCGCGGCAAGAACGACACACTCAAACATCTCTACGACCTTGCCCCTAGCGAGGCAAGGCCCATGGAGGGCATATCCTGGTAGCGGCGATCACTTTGCATGTGCTCGCAGACACAGGTGGCGCCGATTCGGCCGAAGAATGGGTTAACTTCGGCCGACGGCAAGGGGGAAAGCAGTCGCTGGCGAGCCAAGATCATGCGTTCACTAGTGTGCCGTCTGATCGTTGTTTGTGCAGTCATTTTCGGCGGGGTCGGCACGGCGTCCGTGCCGGCCGGCGCCCAGGGGTCGACGCACGTCAAGACCATGCCGGCGCCGCCGCCGGAAGTGCCGGCACCGGCGACGATATCTGATCCGCGTTCAGATGCGCCGTCGCCCCACCCCTACGCGGCCCCGGTGGGACCAGTTGTCGCGGACGGCGCATCCGCCACCGGTGATCATGCCCTGACCCGCTTCGCGCTCGAGCTGACGGGACCGGTCGAGTATCAGGTTTTCCGCCTCCCGGCGCCTGATCGGGTCGTGATCGATGTCAGTAACGTGGAATTCTCCATGCCGGCAGCCGTCGGCCGCAACGGTGCCGGCCTGGTGCGGGCCTTCCGTTTTGGCGCTTTCGCGCCGGGCAAGGCGCGCGTGGTGGTCGAGACGGCCGGCCCGGTCCGGGTCGAGGCAACCCGGCTCATTCGCGAAGGCGCGCGCGGTCGCCATCGCCTCGAGCTGGATCTCCTGCCATCGCGCTCGGTGCAGCTCAGCGAGCACGAGGTCGCCGCCGCCCGCGAAAGTGCGGCGCGGCTGAGACTCGGCGATGCGGCATCGGCGCCCCCGGAGCCCGCACAGAAACGCGCACCCGCAGCGCCGCGGCTGCCGGTGATCGTCATCGATCCCGGTCACGGCGGCGTCGATCCGGGCGCCCAGGGGGCGGTGGCCGTCGAGAAAGACATTGTTCTCGCAGTAGGACGCGAACTCGAGCGCGCGCTTGTCGCGGCCGGCCGCTACCGCGTGGTCATGACGCGCGCGGGGGATGCATTTGTTCCGCTCGAGCGGCGCATCCGTATCGCACGCGAGCATGAGGCGCAGCTCTTCGTCTCGCTTCATGCCGACTCGCTCGAGGCCCGCGATCTCGCGCATTCCGTCCGCGGTGCCACGATTTACACGCTCTCGCAGAGCGCGTCCGACGAGCGCGCGCGCCAGCTCGCTGACAAGGAGAACGCAGCGGATCTGCTCGCTGGTGCCCACTTGACGGCCGAGGTCTTCCAGGATGACGTGAAGAGCATTCTCTTCGATCTGATGGCGCGCGAGACGGCGGGGCTGTCGCTCAATTTTCGCCAGCTTGCCGCCAAACGCCTGCGCGGCAATATCCATCTCAGCCGGGACCCGCAGCGTGCAGCGAATTTCCTCGTCCTGCGGCAGGCAGAGACGCCAGCCGTGCTCATCGAGCTCGGCTACATCAGTCACGTCGAGGAGGAGCGCGAGATGCTGTCCGAGGAGTGGCAGCGTAAGGTCGCCGCCGCAATCACGGCGGCCATTAACGACTTCTTCGCCTCGAGCGGCTCGATCTTCCGCTGAGCGCGCATGGCGCGCGTTAGAAAAAAGGGCCGCTCACGAAGGGGCGGCCCAAGTCCAGGGAGGAAATGCCCGAAGGGCACGGCGACGTCCGCAGTCCACCTGCAGGCGCCGTCTCCCATCAACTGGTGTGCCGTGTGCCAGATTGCAAGGGGGGCGGCAGCGCGGGACGCGCGTGAGGCTGATGTATCAGGAGCCACTGCTGGTGCGCGTGCGGCCCGCTGAGGGGTTTAACCGCTCATGGCGTAGGCTGGGCACCAGCAGGAAGACCAGCATGCCGGCCGTCGAGCTCAGCACGGCGAGCCCAAAGGACGCCGTATAGCCTCCCACGATCTCGTGTAGCAGGCCGGACGCCCAGGAACCGAGCGCCGCGCCGATGCCAAGCCCGAGCGATAGCGCCCCGAAGATGCTGCCGACCCCGCCGCCGGGATAGAGCAGTGAAACGAGTGCGACCAGGATCGGCCCGCGCGCCCCCTGCATGAGGCCGAAGCAGATGACGAAGGCGTACATCAAGACGAGCGAGGGGGCATGAACGGTCGCGATGAGCGCCAGCACGCCGAGGATCGTGACAAGGTAGGAGATCGTGACCGTGATGAGGCGGCCAAAGCGGTCGGACATCCATCCGATCGCGACGATGCCGAGCGTGGAGAGGAGGCCCATCATGCCGAACGCGCTCGCGGCCAAAAGCGGCGCGAAGCCGCTCTCGACAAGCGCCGCGACGGACTGCGGCAGCACCGCATAAGCTGAGAACGACGTGAAACAGTAGGCCGCGAAGAGCCCCCAAAACGCACCGGTGCGCATAGCGACCGAAACCGGCCAGGGATTGCGGCTGGCAGCACCGGTCTGGGCCGTGCGCCGAGCCTGCCACTCGGGCGATCCGGCGGTGATGCGGCCGAGCGGCAGCAGCATGACGCAGGGAAACAGCGCAAGCACGCCGGCGCCAATCAACTGATGGCTGGTGCGCCAGCCGTACCATTGAACGAGAAGCTGGGCGAACGGCGGCAGCGCGATCATCCCTGCGCCCACGGCTGCGTACGGCAGCGACATGACCGAGCCGATGCGATTGACGAACCACCGGCTGAGCAGGCTCGACGCGGTTACCATGCCGAGCGACGCGGCACCGATGCCGCCAAGCAGGCCGACGCAGATGTAATAGTGCGCGATGTGCGTGGCGTAACTTGCCAGGAAGTAGCCGACTCCGAGGGAGAGGATGCCGAGGCCGTAGGTAGCGCGGGCGCCGAGCCGGTCGATGAGCTGGCCGGCGAAGGGAGCCGCACCGCCGTTCGCCAGCATGTAGATCGAGTAGGTGAGCGTGATCTCAGAGCGCGAGACAGCGAGCCCTTCCTGCACGGGAAGCAGGAACACGGCGAACGTCTCCGTTACCCCGCGCCCGACGGTGTTCATGACGAATGTGAGAACGAGGATCACGGCAAGGAAGGTGCGCGTGGCCTCACCTTCGTTCACGTGGCCATGCGGATCCTCGCTCAACGTCGCGCTCCTTCCGGCGCACCGGCACGGACGATCCGCTTGCCGGACGGCCCGAGATCATCTGAAGAGCGAACACCGCACCAAGTAAATGCGCTGCCGCGATGGGCTGGGTTTCAGTTGGCGCGGACCTAGTGTCCCGATCGCGAAGTTCGTCACCATCTGCAGCGGGTTCTCGAACGAACTTCGCGATCGAAAGGACACGAGCAAGCCTATGTTTCTAGTGTGGTTCAGATGCCGAAGTCCGCCTCCGACACCTACCGCGAAGTGGTGGCGGGCTTCGGAATCACCACACTAGTTGAGCATTTGGTTGGGCAGCCAAGTGATGACCTCGGGGAAGAGGATGAAGATCGCGAGCGTGATGACGTCGGCGATCAGGAACGGCCCGATGCCCCGGAAGACGTTTGATAGCGGGATATCCGGTCTCACTGACGCCACGACGAAGCAATTCAAGCCGATCGGCGGCGTCACAAGGCAGACCTCCGCCATCTTGACGACGACGATGCCGAACCAGATGGGGTCGTAACCGAGCGCCATGACCGCGGGAAAGACCACGGGCAGCGTCAGCAGCATCATGCCGATCGCGTCCATGAACATCCCGAGGATGAAGTAGCCGCACAGGATCAGGATGATGATCATGGTCGGCGACAGCGGCAGCGAGACGATCCACTGCGTGAAGAGCTCAGGCAGGCCGGCGAAACCGAGGAACCGGACGAAGACGAGAATGCCCCAGATCAGAGAGAAGATCATCACCGTCAGCTTCGCCGTCTCCAGCAGCGCCATGTGAAGCGCCTGGTATTTCATGCCGCGGGCCAGTGCGAGCACGAACACGACGAACGCGCCGAGCGCCCCAGCCTCCGTCGGCGTCGCCCAGCCGAGGTACATAGCGGAAAAAATGATGACGACGACAGAGATAACCGGGAGCGTCCCCGGCACGGCCTTGAAGCGCTCGGCCCATGAGAAGCCGCGGATCGGCCTGCCCACTGTGGGATCGATGGTGCTCCACACCACGACGATCAGGCTGTAGACGATCGCGGAGAGCAAGCCCGGGATGAAGCCGGCCAGGAGGAGCTTGCCAACGGATGTCTCGACGATGATGGCATAGATCACCATCAGCGCGCTCGGCGGGATCAGGGCGGCAAGCGTGCCGCCGACGGCAACCGAGCCCGCCGCGAGATGCTTTGCATAGCCGGCCTTGAGCATCTCGGGGATGGCAACGCGGGCGAACACCGCGGCGGTCGCGGTCGATGCGCCCGAGACGGCAGCAAAGCCGGCGGTTGCCATGATGGTCGAGACCGCAAGGCCCCCGGGCAGCCATCCGAGCCACTTGCGTGCGGCATCGAAGAGCGCGCGCGTCAGGCCGGCATAGAACGCCAGATAGCCGATGAGAATGAACATCGGCAGAACCGAGAGCGTGTACTGGACGGACTTCGAATGCGGGATCGTTCCGACGATGCCTGCGCCTGCGCTCCAGCCGAGCATGGCGACGAGGCCAACAAGGCCGACGATCGTCGCGGCGATATAGACGCGCACACCGATTACGACGAGAAGGAGCAGGGCAATGACGCCGATGAGGCCGATGGCCTGGTTGGTGAGTTCCATCGGCTATCTCTCCCCCCGGCTTTCTGGCGAACCAATCTCGTGAACGGCCTCGCGGGCCTCGCGCTCGGCCATCTGCTCCAGCGTCTCAGGGACGTGCACGGCAACAGGCTCCGCATCGGGCCAGATGATCAGCCGTGTGTAGGCCACGGCGCTGAGCAGGAGCCTCAGCCATAGCAGCGAGAAGGCGATCGGAACCATCATCTTGGATGGCCACCACGGATACTGGGCGTCGATGGTGCTGTCGCCGCTCAGGTAGGCACGCATGGCGTGCTCGTATCCATAATAGATGAGTACGCCCATAACGACGAGTGCGAGCAGGACGCCAATCAGCTCCGCGATCCACTGGCCGCGGCCCTTGAGCTTGCCTATGAGCAGCTCCATGCGGATGTGGCCGCCGAGCCGCTCGGCGTACGCGATGCCGAGGAAGGCAAACGTCGTCATCGCGATCTCGACCATGTCGATGTAGCCGTAGAGCGGCGCATTGAAGAGCTTGCGGGCCGTGATCTGCCCCACGGCGATCAACATCAGGGCGAAGATGCAAAGCGCGGCTATGAGCGCGAAGGCGCGCTCAATGCGGAAGATGAGACGATCGAGCGTGCCGAGGATGCCACCACCTTCGGGCGCTGGACCTGTTGCCGAGCCACCTGCCATTGAGCTCACCCCCGCTGTTTAAATCAGTCCGCGATGGGCGCATGGCACACCGGCGGACGAAAAGCACCAGGGCAACGCGGCGAGCACGCTGCCCTGGCTCCTGTTCGCTTCCGCAGAACTACTTCTTCTCTTTCTTGGCCTTCTCGATCTCGGCAAGAACGGCGTTGAGCACGCCTTGCGCGTCGAACTTGCCCTTGTTGTCGGCGACCCACTTCTCCCAGACCGGCTTGCCGGCGATTTCGCGGAAGCGTTTCAACTCCGCCTCCGAGTAGAGCACCTCGGTCAGCTTGGCCTTGAACATCGGCAGGTTGACCTTGTCGATGTCCACGTAGGCCTTGATCTGAGCCGCGTTGGCCTCGGGCAGCACGTCCTGGAGCAGCTTCTGATACTGGGGCGGCAGCTTGGCGTACGCATCCTTATTGATCACCGCGGCGCACTCAGCCGTGCCCGGGGACATGTTGTTCGTGAACCAGTTCGAGATGGTGTGGAGCTGGTAGGCTGCGTGGGAGTAGGTGTGCGGGAAGGAGGCCGCATCCATCGTGCCGCGCTCCATGCCGGTGTAGACTTCCGTCGCCGGCACAGTTGTCAGCACTGCGCCAAGAATGCGCATGGCGTCGCCAAGGCCGCCACCCGCACGCACGCGGCGGCCCTTCCAGTCTTCAAGCTTCAGTGGTGGCGCGCCCTTGCCCATGAACTCGTACTGCGGCAACTGGCCCGACATGTAGGCAATGGCATTCCACTGGTCCATGTCGGCGACGAACGCCGGGTGCTTCATCATCGCCGTGCGGACCTTGAGCTGGACGTCCCAGTCGCCAAGGTCGAGGAAAGGCATCGTGAAGACCATCCAGGCGGGGTTCTTGCCGGGATGGTAGAAGTTGCAGAAGTGCGCCATCTGGAAGGCGCCGATCTTGATGCCGTCGAGGTTCTCACGGTCCTTCGACAGCGCTTCTCCGTAGTGGATCTTGATCTGGAACTTGTTGCCCGTGCGCTCGGCGACCAGCTTGGCAACCGTCTCTATGCCGACCGTGAAGGCGCGCTGTTTGCCCCAGGTGGAGAAATTCCAATTCACCGCCGGGCCATCGATCGTCTGGGCGGCCACGCCGGTCGCAAACAAAGCAACAAACGACCCCGCGGCGAGCGAGGCGGCAAGTTTTCGGGTCATTCGTCTTCCTCCCTAGTGCAGGCACGTATTTCTGTGTTGCAGGCAAACTAGTTCCATTGGGCGGCGCATTGCAACCGCTCAAATGCCCGCAGGGTGAAGGGCGCTCGGCTGAGGAACTGCTTCCTACTGCGCCGCGAGCGCTGATACATCAGCGAGCAGCTTCGCATCAACCCTGACGCCAGTGGCCGTGGCCTGCGCGCGGAGGGCGAGACGCCTCGTGCCCGGTACGCGCGCGCCTGCGTCCGCCTCGATCGTGCTGAGTAGCGCCGTCAGGCGATTTGCGAAATGTTCTGCGCCTGCGAAACCCGCCGGATCGATCGCGATGAGGAATTGTCCAGCGCCCGGCGGCAGCCCTTCCGCATCGAGGAACGAGCTTGCCTCGAACGCGAGATTGGCCCCGGTCAGCGCCACGGCGAGCGTCTCCACCATCAGCGCGAGTGCTGCGCCTTTGGCCCCGCCGGCGGGAACGAGCGTGCCGGCGAGGGCGGCTTTGGGATCGGTCGTCGGCTGACCGTTGGCATCGACCGCCCAGCCGAGCGGGATCGGCTCGCCTTTTTGTGCCGCCGTGACGATCTTGCCGCGCGCAACCTCGGAGAGGGCCATATCGATGACCAGCGGCGGCGCGCCGCGACGCGGTGCGGCAAAAGCAATCGGATTGGTGCCGAAAACCGCGCGCTTGCCGCCCCAGGCGGCCATGGCCTGCGGCGTGTTCGAGACTGTGAGCGCGACGAGCCCCAGCTCGGCCAACCGCTCGACATGCCGTCCCGCAACGCCAAAGTGGTGCGAACGCAAGAAGCCGGCCGCAGCGATGCCCGTCTCGGCAGCGATTGCTGGCAGCTCGGCAATGGCGAGGTCAAAGGCGGGGTAGGCAAAGCCGTTCGCCGCGTCGACCATGAGCGCCGCGGTGCGTGTA